>JBBQKG010000052.1:0-3004 GCA_038326655.1 Solirubrobacterales bacterium | reverse complement strand
ACGATCCCGCCGGTCTGGGTCAGGCCCTGGCCGCCGAGGGCGCGGGCGATCCCGAAATCCGTGACCTTCGCCTCTCCGTCCCGCGTGAGCAGGATGTTCTGCGGTTTGACGTCGCGGTGGACGAGCCCCTGCCGATGCGCGAACGCAAGCGCCTCCGCGACCTGGAGCCCGATCTCGATTGCCTGGCGCAGCGGCAGCGGGCCCTCGCGCTGGACGAGCTGCTTCAGATTCTCGCCCTCGACGTACTCGAAGACGATGTACTGGCGCCCGTCGCGCTCGCCGCGGTCGATGACGGTGACGATGTTCGGGTGCGAGAGCTGCGCGACCGCTCGCGCCTCGCGCCTGAAGCGCTCGATCTGGTCGGCGTCCTCTCCGTAGTGCTCGTGCAGCACCTTCAGCGCGACGTTGCGCTCGAGCAGCGTGTCGTGCGCCCGGAAGACGCTCGACATCCCGCCACGGCCAACGAGCTCCTGGAGCTCGTAGCGCTCGGCGATGCGCTCACCCAGCATTGCTGCGAGATTGTGCCCGCGCGCGGCGCGCGGGGTCGGCTTACGCGAGTGCGGTCTCCAAGGCCTGCTCCCAAACCGCGAGCGCCTCGTCGAGCTCGGCATCGGAGATCACGAGTGGAACGAGCACGCGGATCACGTTGGAGTAGAGGCCGCACTTGAGGAGCAGCAGGCCATTCCGCGCCGCTTCCTCGACGACCGCGGTCGCGAGCTCGGGCGCCGGCGCCTTGGTCTCACGGTCGAGGACGAATTCCATCCCGAGCATCGCACCGAGGCCCCGGACGTCCCCGATCGCCGCGAAGCGCTCCTGCCAGGCGATCATCCGCGACCTCATCGTCTCGCCGATCGCGGCGCTTCGCTCGATCAGCCCCTCTTCCTCGATCACCTCCAGCACCGCAAGCGCAGCCGCCTGCGCGACGGGGTTGCCGACGTAGGTGCCGCCGATGGCCGAGTCGGGCGCCGCGTCCATGATCTCCCGGCGACCGACGACTGCGGAGAGCGGCAGACCGGCCGCAATCGACTTCGCCATCGTCACGAGGTCGGCCTCGATCCCGTAGTGCTCCGTCGCGAACATCTTCCCGGTACGCCCGAAGCCGGTCTGCACCTCGTCGAGGACCAGGACGATGCCGTGGTCGTCGCAGATGCGACGGATGCCTGCGAGGAAGTCCCGCGGGGCGGGGATGAAGCCGCCCTCGCCCTGCACCGGCTCGACAACAAGCGCGGCGACCTGCTCGGCAGCGACCTGCGTGACGAATGCCTGCTCGAGCGCCTTCAGCGCCGTCTTCGAATCGGGCCCCCGATAGTCCTCCGCAAACGGGACACGGTAGATCTCGGGCGCGAACGGGCCGAGACCCGCCTTGTACGGGTGGGTCTTCGAGGTGAGGCTAAGCGAGAGGAGCGTGCGGCCGTGGAAGCCGCCCTCGAAGGCGATCACGGCCGGGCGGCCGGTGTAGCAGCGAGCGAACTTGACCGCGTTCTCGACAGCCTCCGTGCCTGCGTTGAAAAAGGCCACCTTCGCCGGCTGGCGCACCGGCGCGAGCTTGCAAAGGCGCTCGGCGAGCGTCACGTAGCTCTCGTAGGGGACGATCGTGAAGTCGGTGTGCGCGAAGTGATTCAGTTGCTCCTGCGCCGCCTCGACGACCCTCGGGTGCGAATGCCCGACGTTCAGGCAGCCGATCCCGCCGGTGAAGTCGAGGAACGTGTTGCCGTCGACGTCCGTCACGATCGCACCCCGACCTTCGGCGATGACGATCGGCAGGTAGATCGAGAGGGCGTCCGCGATCACGCGCTCCTTGCGCTCCAGGATCTTCTTCGAGCGCGGGCCGGGAAGCTCGGTCCGCACGTCGATCGAGCGCGTCATCGCCACATCGAGGACGATATCGCAGCAGCCGGCCGGCTGCATAGTGAATAGGCGGCATGCATCGGCGTGGGTGCACGGCGCCGAGCGGGAGGGCGCTCGCGCCGCCGAACACGCCCGGGGACGCCCTCAGACGCGTCCCTTCGAGCCATGACCGAGAGACGATCCCTCAGACGCGTGCGGGAGGGCCCGGGTCAACGCAGAGTCCTCGCGGGTCGGCCCGGCGAGACCGCAGCCAGGCAGCGCGAAGGAAGGGCGAGGCCCACGGCGAAATCGCGTTGCTCGCCCGGTGCGTGATTTGATCTTCCCGATGCGCAGGCCCTCGCTCTTCCTCGTCGCCCTGCTCACGGCCGGCGGCATCCTCGCGGCGACCAAGCTGGCATCGCCCGATCGTGCGGCTTCCAGACCAAGCGTGGGGCGAGCGGCGACGCACGCTCGCGTTCACCACGCGAAGGTGACCGTGGCGGCGAAGTCCTTCACCTTTGCGGCGACCGGCGACATCGCGATGGTCGACTCCTCCGAGTCCTCGAGCTACTTCTCCGGCGTCTCGAACTATCTCTCGGGCGACGTCGTGATGGGGAACCTCGAGGGGACGCTGACCGACCGCGGCTCGTCGAAGTGCGGTTCGGGCAGCTCCAGCTGCTTCGCCTTCCGCGCCTCCCCGTCCTACGGTCAGCTCCTCCGGTCGGCCGGATTCACGGTCATGAACCTGGCCAACAACCACGCGTACGACTTCGGCTCGTTGGGCGAGGCCGATACGGTCGCGACCCTTGACCGGCTCGGGCTGCGGCACACCGGCCGGCCGGGCGAGATCGCCGTGCTGCACGTCCACGGCCTGCGAGTGGCGCTCGTGGGCTTTGCTCCATACCCCTGGGCTCAGAGCCTGACGAACCTCACCGCCGCGAAGCAGCTGGTGGGGCGCGCCGACGCGCTCGCAGACGTCGTGATCGTGACCATGCACGCAGGCGCGGAGGGTGTCGACCACACCCACGTCATGCCAGCGGCCGAGTACTTCCTGGGCGAGAACCGCGGCGACTCGATCGACTTCACCCACGCCGTGATCGACGCCGGCGCCGACCTCGTCGCGGGGAGCGGGCCCCACGTGCTGCGGGCGATGGAGTGGTACCACGGCCGGTTGATC
>JBBQKG010000051.1:0-3036 GCA_038326655.1 Solirubrobacterales bacterium | reverse complement strand
CGGAGCCCGCTGGGCACGCGAGGTAAGAAGGCCGGGCTCGCCACGCACTAAGCGGGTAGAAGCCAACCAGGAGACGACGCCATGAGCGACCTCTGCTTCGATGTTGCATTGAGATGGTCCGGAACTGGACGTGAGGGCGCGGGAGAGATCGAGACTGACGATCTCGCATTTGAGCTCTCCGCGCCGGAATCGATGGGTGGCCGCGGCATCGCACCAACCCCGAAGAGCTGCTCGTCTGCGCGGTCTCGTCCTGCTACACGGCGACGCTGTCCACGGCGCTCCGTCGCTCGCGCCTCCCGGTGGAGTCGCTGGCGATCAACGCCACCGGCACGGTGACCGGCTTTCCTGGTCATGCACGCTTTGCTCGCATCGTGGTCAGCCCGACGATCCTCGGAGGCGACGTTACGCGCCGGACGGAGTACGAAGTGGCGGCCGACGATGCGCACGACCGCTGCTTCATCGGTCGCGCACCGGCACCCGAGGTGGTCTACGAGGTCGGCTCGGTGACCGTGCGAGAACACGACCAAGCAATGTCTCCAGCCGACCGCGGACGGCCCGCTCGCGAGGGTGCTGACGAGCGCTCCCTCGCTGGGCGAGCGGTATGAGGAGGCTGGGCATGGCTGCGCGCGGATCTCACGCCGACGTCCGGAACGAGCGGAAGACCGCGCGCGATCGGCGGCCTACCCGGGTCGAACGGCTCGCGCGGTTCGTCTGCCGCTCGGCCTGGGACGACATCTCCGACGCGGCACGCGAGCAGCTCAAGCTGCGGGTGCTGGACTCGCTCGGTGTGGCGTTCGGCGCGCTGGATGGCGAGCCGGTGGCGATGGTCCGCGAGCAGGTGCAGGAGTTCGGCGGAGCGCCGCTGGCGACGCTGATCGGCGCGGGCAAGAGCGCGCCGGATCGCGTGGCGCTCTACAACGGGGCGCTCGTTCGCTACTTGGACTTCAACGACTCCTACCTCGCGCCGGGCGAGACTTGCCATCCGAGCGACAACCTCGCGCCGGTGCTCGCCGCCGCCGAGTACGCGCACGTCGACGGGCGCACCCTGCTGACCGCGCTGGCGGTCGCCTACCAGGTCCAGAACCGTCTGTCGGAGGTTGCGCCCGTGCGGGCGAAGGGGTTCGATCACACCACGCAGGGTGCCTACGCGGTCGCCGCGGGCGTCGCGCGGGCGCTCGGCCTGGATGAACGGCGTACCGCCAACGCGATCGCGATCGCAGGCACCTCGCTGAACGCTCTGCGTGTGACGCGCACGGGCGAGCTGTCGCACTGGAAGGGGCTGGCGTATCCGGCTACAGCCTTCGGGGCGACGCAGGCAGCGTTTCTGGCGATGCGGGGCGTGACGGGGCCGCCCGAGGTGTTCGAGGGCAACAAGGGCTTCATCGATGCGATCGCCGGCCCGTTTGAGATCGATTGGTCGCGCGAGGATCTCGAGTCCGTCCGGCGCACGATCCTCAAGCGGTTCAACGCCGAGATCCACTCGCAGTCCGCGATTGAGGCGCTGCTCGAGCTGCGCGCCGAGCACAACGTCCGCGCCGACGACGTTGAGCGGATCGAGCTCGACACCTTCCAGGTCGCGTTCGACATCATCGGCGGCGGCGAGGAGGGCGACAAGCAGCGGGTACGTTCGAAGGAGGAGGCGGACCACTCGCTGCCCTACCTGCTCGCGGTCGCGCTGCTCGACGGGCAGCTGCTGCCTGAGCAGTATCTGTCCGAGCGAATCGCCGCCGGCGACGTGCAGGAGCTGTTGCGGCGCGTCGAGGTTCGACCGGACGCCGACCTCTCGCGGCGCTTTCCGGAGGAGCACGGTGCTCGGGTGAGGCTGCACCTGCGCGACGGACGCACGCTCGAGCGCGAGCAGCACGACTACGAGGGCTTTCACACGCGGCCGATGGGCTGGGACGCCGTCGCGGCGAAGTTCAACCGGCTCGCCGCCCGCCACGTCGAGCCGGGGCTGCGCGCGCGGATCCAAGACGCGGTCGAGAACCTCGACGAGCTTCGAGTCGACGAACTGACGAGTCTGCTCGCGAAGCACGAGGGAGCGGCGGAAGCATGACCGTCCCCACCCTGACCCTTGATGACCTTGAGCGCTGGGTGCTCTTCGGCGCGCTGTGGCGCGTCGTAGCGCTCTCGGACGAGCAGGCCGTCGTCGATCTCTGCGCATGCACCGGCGAGCTCGTGGAGCGCCGGAAGTCCGGCGACCCCACCCTGATCGCGCACCTGCGCTCTGTGCAGCACGACCTGATTGAGACTGATGAGACAAGGAGACACAGATGACCCCCCAAACGCTGACCCCAACCGGCGACCCCGCGTTTCCCTTCTTGCGCGCGAACCAGCGTCCAACGAAGCCGCGCAAGCGCGGGGTGACCGAGATCCGCGGCCCCTACTACTCGGTGATGGGACCCCGTTATCTCAAGGACGTGCTCGACACGATGGGCGAGCACGTCGACGCGCTGAAGTTCGCGGGCGGCTCGTTCACGCTGATGCCCGAGCCAGCGCTGCGCGAGATCATCGAGATCGCGCACGAGCACGACGTCCTGGTATCTACCGGCGGCTTCATCGAGCACGTCCTGACGCAGGGCCCCGACGCGGTCGAGCGCTACATCGACGAGGTCGCGCGCGTGGGCTTCGACATCCTCGAGATCTCGGCCGGCTTCATCAGCATTCCGACCGACGACATCCTCCGCCTGGTCGAGCGCGTCCAGCGCGCCGGCCTCAAGGCCAAGCCCGAGGTCGGGATCCAGTTCGGCGCCGGTGGGGCCACCACGCCGGAGGAGCTCGCGCAGGAGGGCACCCGGGATGTCGGCTTTGCGATCGACCTCGCCCGCCGCTGCCTGGACGCCGGGGCGTACATGATCATGATCGAGTCCGAGGGCATCACCGAGGAGGTCACGGCTTGGCGCACGGACGTCGTCGCCGCGATCGCCCGTGAGCTGGGTCTGGAGAAGGTGATGTTCGAGGCCGCCGACCCGGAGGTGTTCGGCTGGTACGTCAAGAACTACGGGCCCGAGGTCAACCTGTTCGTCGACCACAGCC
>JBBQKG010000050.1:0-3642 GCA_038326655.1 Solirubrobacterales bacterium | reverse complement strand
TGATCTCGGCACTGGGCGGCTAGTGCGCCATCCGGCAATACACGCCTGCTTCTGGCCCGCTATCACGCTGCGCCAGGGGGTGTCCTCAGTCGCGTCCAGATCAGAAGATATGGGCGCTCCCTGCGTCCTACCCTGGCTTGGTGCTAGCGACCCAGAAACGGGGCAGCATTGCCGGACGGCGCACCGTTGAAGACGCGGGCCGCCCTATTTCACGAAGCGGGGCGGTCCATGGAGGTTCGCGAGATCGACCTCGACGAGCCGCGTCCGGGCGAGGTAGTCGTCCGGATCGCCGCGGTCGGCATCTGCGGCACCGACCTGCACACTGTCAAGGGCGATTGGGTACGCCCGACGCCGGCGGTGCTCGGGCACGAGGGCGCCGGCGTGATCGAGGAGGTGGGTGAGGGCGTTTCCTCCCTCCGGCCGGGCGATCGGGTCGTGCTCTCCTGGGCGCCCTCCTGCGGCGACTGCGCCGATTGCGCTCGAGGCAGGCCGGCCTCCTGCATTTCGCTCCATCGCGCGATCGGCGCGGGCACGCTCGTCGACGGCACGACCGGAATGTCGGCCGACGGCGAGGTCGTCTACCGGGGCACGGCGACGGGCGCGTTGACCGAGCGACTCGTGGTCGCCGAGCGTGTCGCTCTGCCGCTCGACGACGGCGTCCCGCTGGAGCAGGCAGCTCTGCTCGGTTGCGCCGCCCTGACGGGGGTCGGAGCCGTGCTCTTCGCCGCGCGCGTCCCGGCCGGAGCGTCTGTGCTCGTGGTGGGTGCGGGCGGGGTCGGGCAGTTCGCGGTCCAGGGCGCGCGGATCGCGGGGGCGCGGGAGATCGTCTGCGTGGATCCCGTCGAGGAGCGGCGCGAGCGTGCGCGGGAGCTCGGCGCGACCGTGACCTTCGACCCGGGAGAGCTGCGCTTGGAGGAGGGCGTCGACTACGCCTTCGACTGCGTCGGAGCACCGGAGACGAGCAAGCTCGCGCTGCGCTGGACGCGGAGTTCCGGGACCTGCGTAATCGTCGGCATACCGGCCGCGGGCGAGCGGCTCGACCTCGACCCGGCCGAGTTCAACCGACGCGAGAAGTGGCTGACCGGGACGATGTACGGCTCCGAGGACCCCGCGGTGGCCCTGCCCGTACTGCTCGGCCACGTCCGCTCGGGAGCGCTCGAGCTGGCCTCGATGGTCGGCCCGTCCTTCCCGCTCGATCGCGTGAACGAGGCGATCGACGCGAGCCTGGCCGGGTCGGCGGGTCGGGTGCTCGTCACGCCGTAGACTCGGCAGGTGGCCGCCTACATCATCGCTTCGGTCGAGGTTACCGATCAGGCGCTCTACGACGAGTACCGCGCGCAGGTCCCGGCCACGATCGAGCAGTACGGCGGTCGTTTCCTCGTGCGTGGCGGCGCGAGCGAGATCCTCGAAGGCAGCTGGCAGCCGCCCCGAGTCGTCGTTCTCGAGTTTCCGGACGTCGATGCGGCAAAGCGCTGGTACTTCTCGGACGAGTACCGGCCGCTGATCGAGCTGCGGCAGCGGGCCTCGAACGGCCACCTGCTTCTGGTCGAGGGGGCGTAGTGCCGGTCGAGCAGACCGCAACGGGCTGTGTTGCGTGGGTCGACACGGACGCCGGCGGCCGGATCCACTTCACAGCGGCGTTCCGCTGGGCCGAGGCAGCGGAGACGACGCTGATGCGGGAGTCGCTTCTGCTCGACGAGTGGGGCGACTACCCGCGGCGCAAGGTCGAGGCCGAGTACCTGAAGGTCCTGCGCTTCGAGGACGAGTTCGAGCTCCGCCTTATCGTCGAGCACCTGGGTACGACCTCGATCACGTACGCCTGGGAGATCTTCGGCGACGGCGAGCTCTGCATCCGTGGACGGCACACGGTGGTGCATGTGGGCGGGGACGGCCGACCGGCGGAGCTCCGCGAGCGCGTGCGCGCCGCGCTGTCGGGCTAGCGCCTTCTCTAAAGCACGGCGCCCCACCTCCTCCCGTCGGCAACACTATCAGATCTTGTTGTCTAAAATGACAACAAATCGAAACGAATTCGTGAAATGTTCGCCGCGGTCGGCCCGAGGCCGAGAAACCCATTCGGCAATAGCCCCCTTCACGACGGAGCCTCGGAGCGCTCTTCCTCCAGCTTGCGCAGCTCGACGCGCCGGATCTTGCCGCTGCGTGTCTTCGGCAGCTCGTCCACGAACTCGATCTCGCGTGGGTACTTGTACGGAGCGGTGACGCGCTTGCAGTGCTCCTGGAGCTCTCGCTCGAGCTCCGCCGAGCCGGCGTGCCCGGGGCGCAGGACGACGAACGCCTTCACGATCTGGCCGCGCTCGGCGTGCGGCTTGCCGATCACCGCGCTCTCGGCGACGGCCACATGCTCGAGCAGCGCGCTCTCGACCTCGAACGGCCCGATCCGGTACGCCGACGAATTGATCACGTCATCCGCCCGCCCGGTGAACCAGAGATAGCCGTCCTCGTCCCGCACGGCCCGGTCACCGGTCACGTACCACTCGCCGCGGAAGACGGCCGCAGTCTCCTCCGGCGCCTCGTAGTAGCCCGTGAAGAGAGACGGCGGCTGACCGTGCACGGCAATGTCACCCTCCTCGCCCGGCGGAAGCTCCTCGGCGTCCTCGTCGATCACGGCGACGCGGTGACCGGGCGAGGGCCGGCCCATCGATCCGGGGCGGATCTCCATACCGGGGAAGTTGCCCACCAGCAGCGTGTTCTCGGTCTGGCCGTAGCCGTCGTGGATCGTCACGTCGAAGGCGTCACGGAACGCCTTGATCACCTCGGGGTTGAGTGGCTCGCCCGCGGACACGGCGTGGCGGAGCTTCGAGAGGTCGTAACGGTCGAGTCCGTCGAGCTTCGCCATCAGCCGGTATTCCGTTGGCGCCTGGCACAGCACGCTCACCTCTAGCTCCTCGATCAGCCGGAAGCGCTCGGCCGGCTCGAAGGCGCCCTCGTGGAGGACGATCTCCGCGCCCCTGGTCCACGGCCCGAGCAGCACGTTCCAGACGGACTTCGCCCAGCCCGTGCCCGCCGTGCACCACACGAGGTCGCCCGGCTGGGCATCCAGCCAGTGCTCTGCCTGTAGCCGTTTGGCGTAGGTGTACGCGTGCGTATGCACGACGCCCTTCGGGTTCTTGGTCGTGCCCGAGGTGTAGAGGATGAAGGCCGGCTCGGAGGCGACCGTGTCGGCCGTCGTCGGGTCGGGCTCACCGAGCGCAGCCTCGTCGGTGTAGACGACGGCCGGTGGTTGTTCCATCGCCTCGATCTCCGGACGGCCGGCCGGATCGGCGATCAGCAGCTTCGCCCCCGAGTGGCGCGCGCGAAACGAGAGATCGCGGGCGCGAAGCATCTCCGAGCAGGGGATCCCCACCGCCCCGACCTTCAGCAGGGCGAGCATGATCGGATGCCATTCAGGGGTCTTGCCGACCAGGACGAGGACGCGGTCGCCGCGCTCGATGCCGCTGCGCCGGACCCGCGCAGCCCACTGTGCGGCTCGTGCGGAGACCTCCTCGAAGGTGATGCGGCAGCGCTTTCCTTCGGCGTCGACGAAGGTCAGCGCCGGCCCGCTGAGCCGCTCGACGACGTCTCGGGTGAAGTTGAAGCGGTCGGGAACGTCCCAGTCGCTCACGCCTCGGCGTGCCAGCGCTCGAG
>JBBQKG010000049.1:0-6062 GCA_038326655.1 Solirubrobacterales bacterium | reverse complement strand
GCTAGCGGCCGGAGCGGCTGACCCGCCAGGTCACCGCTCCCTTGCTGTTGTCCTGAGTCACCTGCACGACCACCCGCTCGTTGCGGGCCGTGGTCGCGGTGCACGTGAACCGGTCGCCCTTCCTGGCCTCGACGCTTCCCGGGCAGTCGACCTTCTTGATCGCGATGCCGGTGCGCTTCCCGAGCTCGGTCTGAATCTGGTCCTCGAGCTTCGAGGTGTCGAGCTTGGACTTGCCGCACGCGGTCGTGAACAGGCCGGCGAACACGGCCAGGCAGGCGAGCGCGGCGGCCGCGGCCCGGATCACCGGCGCCGCTTCCGCTTGCGGCGCTCCTGCTGGGCGGCGGCAAGCTCGGCTTCGTCGGGCTTTTGCAACCCTGCGCCGACCGCCTCGACCTCTCCGTTCGGCGTCGTGCGCAGCCCGTCCTCGAGCGTCCCGCTGAGCGCAGCGCGAGAGCTCGGCCACGGCACCGCCTCACCGCTCTGCCAGGCCGGCGGCAACGCGCGGTAGGAAAAGCCGATGAACAGCCCCGCGACCGCGATGAGCCACACCGGCACCACGAACTGGAACAGACCCGAGAAGATCACGAGGCCCGGGCCGATCACGATCCCGACGACTCCCGTGAACCGGTCGAGCAGCCCGATTCTCATCGCGTCGAGGCACCCCTTCACGAACCAGAAGGCGAGTGCGAGCGAGCCCGAGAACGACAGGAGGCCGATCAGCTGCACGGTGCGGAACGCGTCGTCGGCGGCGGCGATCGTCTGGAACTCACGGTTGACGAAGCTCGACGCCGCGTGCGCCAGCGCGAGCCCCACCGCGATCGTGCCGATGCCGGCCGCGAGCGGCCCGTAGACGCCCATCACCAGCACCACCTGCGGCTCTTCGGGGCGGCGCGCCTTGGTCGCGCGCCAGAGGTGCAGCGTCACGCCCAGCAGCAGGAGCAGTCCCAGCCCGCGGAGCGTCGACGAACCGATCAGTTCGCCCGAGTGCCTGTCGAAGAAACGCAGCAGGGCCGGGCCGTTGCGCGATGGCGCGTCGCTCGACAGGGACCCGGACCAGATCCCCGCGGCAACGAAGAGCACGGCGGACAGCACGGCGGCAACCGCGGCGAGGCGGCCGCGCCTGCGCTCGTCGGCGATCTGCTCTGGAGACATCGAGTCTGCTTCGGCTGCTTCGGTGCGGCGCCGGGGGTTCCCCAGCCGGTGCCGCTATTCGCGAGGCTTGGAGGAGATGTCGGCCGGACGCGGCTCCCACTCACCAAGCGGACGGACCGGGTAATAGTCGAAGTCCTCCGGCTGGACGACCCGCGAAACGCGGTCGCCGGCCGCGAGCACCAGACTGAGTCCGGGCGCCATCAAGCCGATCAGGGTCTCGACACGGCGCCGGGTCCGCTGCTGGGAGTCGGTCAACTCGGTCACGGCCTCGGATCTTACTCTCGGTGGCGGCCTCGATCCGGTATATGTGACCCATGCGACTTCACGAGATCATGACCACGGAGGTCGTGACCGCCACGTCCGAGGCGACCGCACGGCACCTCGCGGAGCTGATGCGGGATCGAAACGTGGGATCGGTCGTGCTGGTCGACGCCGGTGGGCGGCCGGCCGGGATGGTGACCGACCGCGACCTCGCGGTCGACGTGCTCGCCGAGGGGCTCGGGCCGGAGACGCCGGCCGAGGCATGCGCGACCGCCCCGGTCGTGACCGGCGAGTCCGACATGGAGCTCGAGGAGGCCGCGGGGCTGATGGTCAGCCACCGGATTCGGCGCCTCCCCGTGATGGACGGTGATGCGCTCGTCGGGATCGTGACGCTCGACGACATCGCCGTGCGGACGGGAAACCTCGAGATCGCCCAGCAGATGACCGCCGACGTCGCGCGCGCGGTGTTCCCGGACTTCTACTTCCACCAGCGCGGCGGCTGATCGGCTAGGGCTCGAGCCCGAGCACCTCGCGCATGCGCTTCGGCTCGACACCGAGCGCGCGCGCGTCGGCCGCGCCGCGCTCGCTGGTCATCGGGATCTCCATCAGCTTCGCCTCCTCCCACGTCGCGAACGCCGACTCGCCGGCGAGTCGCTCGACCAGCTCGAGGCTCCGGCGCACGACCGGCAGCGGGACGTGCACGAGCGGCCTGTGACGGCCCCAGGCGTCGAGCGCGAGGCGCACGATGTCCTCGTACGTGAGCGTCTCCGGGCCGGCAAGCTGCAGCCGGCGGTCGCTTCCCGGGGGGCCGCTCTCGAGCGCCCGCTGCGCGGCCACGGCCACGTCTCGTGCCCAGATCGGCTGGTAGGAAGCCTGGCCGCTCCCGGAGACGGGCAGCCACGGAAGCAGCGAGAGGCGCCGGAGCAGCGTGAGCCAGGGATCGCCCGGCGAGTAGACGATCGAGGGCGCCAGCACGAGCGGATCGAGCCCCGAGCGGAGCACGGCCCGCTCTGCGAGCGCCTTCGCGCGGAAGAAGCGCGCCGGCGACGTCTCGCTTGCGCCGAGCGCGCCGAAGAAGACGAACCGCGTCGCCCCCGCCTCCCGGGCCTCCCGGAGGAGCCTGATCGTCGCGACCGCGTTGAGCTCCTCGATGCTGCCGGCCGGCTGGTCCCTGATCGTCGCGGCGAGGTGGGCGACCGTGTCGATTCCCCGCACGGCCTGGCGCACGGCGACGGGGTTTGCGAGGTCGCCGAGCGTGATCTGGACCCGCACGCGATTGGGCCCGAGGCGGCGCGGGTCGCGGACCAGGCACCGGACCTCGTGCCCCGCCTCGAGCAGTTGCTCGAGCAGTGCCGACCCCACCTGCCCGGTGCCGCCGGTGAGCAGGATCAAGGTCGGCCGGGTGTTAGTGCATTTGCGCTCATACTTGCCCTTGGGTGCGAATTCGCAAGAATATGCGCCCGCCCGTCAAACGCGGGCGGGATCGACCGTGCCCCCTGGACACGAAAGGCGCTCTAGATAACGACATGACCTATGTGATCGCAGAACCCTGCATCGGGACAAAGGACAACTCCTGCGTGGAGGTCTGTCCGGTCGACTGCATCCACCCGACGCCTGACGAGCCCGATTACGAATCGGTCGAGATGCTCCACATCGACCCCGACGAGTGCATCGACTGCGATGCCTGTGTCGAGGCCTGTCCGGTGGACGCCTGCTTTGCGGAGGACCAGCTTCCTCCCGAGTGGGAGAGCTACATCCAGCGCAACGCGGAGTACTTCGCCGGCAAGTCCTAGTCCCGCCGGCGCCGGGAAGGCGCAAGTTTCATCGGGCGGCGACGTCTTTGCTCGACGTGGGGCACGGGCTGAGGCGTTGCGGCGTCCGTGATTTCTGCCCGCAAACAGGGTGAAACGAAGCCTCGCGTACGCCGGGTCAGTCCACTATGGTGGAAGCACTCCCGGTCATGGCCAAAAGCCGTGCCATCCCGCTAGATGAGCGAGCTCGTACTACAGGCAGCGAGAAGGATCAGACCCCGGCGGGTCGCCCTGGTGCTGGCCGCGATCTGGCTGTTCTTCGGGGCCGTGGCGCTCCTGATCGCAGCGGGAGCCGGGACGTACAACCTCCAGACCTTCAGCCTTCACGACTCGAACCTCGACCGCACCCTCAGCACGCCCGCGAGCATCACCGCGCTGTTGATGCTGTGCTCGGCCGGCATGGCCTTCGCGCTCGGCGGCGTCGACCGCACGCAGCGCCGGCAGCATTGGCGCTGGGCAGGGTGGGTCTTCGTCGCGTTCGGACTCGAGGAGCTACTCGGAGTGCACGCCTGGCTCGAGTCGGGGGGGGTCTCCTACGGCGTCGCCTACCTTCCCCTCCTCCTGGTCGGCAGCTTTGGGCTCCTCCGGGTATTTCGGATCTTCCGCCGCGAGCCGCCCGTGCAGATCGTGTTCGGCTTTTCGATCGCTTTCTGGCTTGCCGGCGGCGCGCTCGACTACCCCTCCGTGGCGGGCTCGAACACGGGCGCAGAGCTGTTCGAGATGGCTGCCGCGATCGGGTTCACGGTCGCGCTGCTCGCGCGGCTTCGCTACCTGGCCCGGCAGTACTACCCGCTCAACGAGGCCGAGACCCGCCTCTCGGTCGACCAGATCGCCGCCGAGGCGCTCGCGAAGGTGCCGCTGCGGCTGCTCGCATACCTGCTTCCGTTGATCATGGGTGTGCTCGCGATCCAGTACGTGCTCCTGCACACAGGCAATTACCACGACGCCGAGAAGATCGCGATCCTCGACCTCAACAACGAACGCACGCTCGCTGACACGTTCCAGGGCTCACTGCTCTTCATCGCCGGCGGCCTCGCGATCCTCGCGAGCCGGCTCCGGGTCATCCGGCCCGATGCGAAGCGGTGGTGGCTCCTGCTGGGAGCCGTGCTGATCCCGCTGGGAGCCGAGCAGATCCTCGCGATCCACAGCCGCTTCCAGGATGCGACCGGCATCCCGGGCCAGGTGATCCTGCTGCCGATCGCGGTCTTCGGCGTGATCGCGTGGCTCAAGGTGCTGCCCGAGGTCTCGACGAACCGCCTCGCGCGAACGCTTTTCATCGCCGGTGCGGCAGCATGGGCGTTCTCGCAGTTCAGCGACGTGCTCCTCAACCCGATCGACGCACTCCGGTGGACGATCACTCCGGAGGAGACGTCCGAGTCGCTCGGGTCCGCGTTCTGGGTCTTCTCGTTCCTGATCTACCTTCGCTCGGTGCTGCCGCTCGGGTTCACCCCGCCGGAGCCGAGCGCGGGGCAGCTCAACGGGCAGGCGGTCATCACGCCGCTGCACCGGCCGAGCGGGCGCGAGCAGACGCCTACTGGATGACCGGAAGCTCTTTGCCGCCGAAGCCCGGGGCGGCGGCGAGCGCGGGAGCCTGAACGACGGGCAGCTCGCGCGGCGTCGCGGCCACGATCCCGCGAGCGAGATGGAACAGCGCCTGTGCCGCGGGCGCATCGGGGTCCTCGGCCACCAGCGGCCGTCCGGAGTCGGCGTGTGCCCGCAGCTCCTCCTGAAGGGGAATCTTGCCCAGCAGCGGCACGTCGATGTCGTCGGCCAGCAGCTGGCCGCCGCCCTCGCCGAAGATCGTGAACCGCTGGCCGTCGGGCGTCGTGAAGCCCGACATGTTCTCGACCACGCCCATCACCTCGAGGTCGAACTTGCCGGCCATCTCGGCGGCCCGGTGGGCGACGATCTGCGCGGCCGGCTGCGGCGTCGTGACGAGCAGCATCTTCGCCTGAGGCAGCAGCTGCGCGAGGGTCATCGAGACGTCTCCCGTGCCCGGGGGAAGATCGATCAGGAGATAGTCGAGCGGGCCCCAGTCGACGTCCTCGAGGAACTGCTGGATCGCCTTGTGGAGCATCGGGCCACGCCACACGACCGCGGCGTCGTCCTCGACGAAGAAGCCGATCGACATCACCTTCACGCCACCGGCGGCCTCGATCGGAAGGATCTTGCGCCGCTCCGACACGCGCGGGCGGCCGCTCGCGCCGAGCATGCGGGGGATGCTGTAGCCCCACACGTCCGCGTCGAGCGCGCCTGACGAGTAGCCCTGGATCGCAAGCGCCGCGGCGAGGTTCGCCGTCACCGTGGACTTTCCCACGCCCCCCTTGCCCGAGGCGACGCAGATGATGTTGCTGACCTGCGCCAGCGCGCCCTCCGGAAGGCGGTTGCGCCCGAGCTTCTGCTGGAGCCCCTGCTTCTCGTCGGGGCTGAGCACGTCGAAGGCGACGTTCACCGCCTGCACCCCGTCGAGCTGGGAGACGTTCTGCGAGACGGCCTGCTCGAAGTGGCTCCGGATCGGGCATCCAGGCGTGGTCAGCGACACGGTCACGTCGACGACCCCGTCGGCGATCTCGATCGCCCGGACCATCTCCAGCTCGACGATCGACCGGCGAAGCTCTGGGTCGATCACGGCCCGGAGCTTCTCGATCACCTGGTCGCGGGTAGGCGGTGTGGCAGGCATTCCGGCCTATTGTCGCAGACCCAAACCTCGTCAAAAGCATCCGCATCCCGCCACAAACCCGGACGGCTGGCTTGCCAGCCGTCCGGCCCTTTCAAAGACCGACGGGCCCCGTGAGGGGCCCGACGGCTGAGGGAGGAGAGGTTGCTGCTTTCCGTCGG
>JBBQKG010000048.1:0-6113 GCA_038326655.1 Solirubrobacterales bacterium | reverse complement strand
TGCGGGCGGAGGCTTCGAGGTCAAGGCGCAGGGCGACGGCTTCATGATCGCCTTCCCGAGCGCGCGCCGGGCGATCCACTGCGCGCAGGCGATCCAGGAGGCGATCGAGCGCGATTTCGGCTCGCATCCCGACGGCCCGATCCGCGTGCGCATCGGCCTCCACACCGGCGAGGCGATTCGCGAGCAGTCCGACTTCTACGGCAAGAACGTGGTCGTGGCGGCGCGCATCACCGACCAGGCGCATGGAGGAGAGATCCTGGCCTCGTCGGTCGTGAAAGCGCTGACCGAGAGTGCGGGCGACGTGCGCTTCGGGGACGAGCGCGAAGTCACGCTGCCGGGCCTCGCGGGCACGCACGCGGTCTACAGCGTGCTGTAGACCCAGGCGCTGGACGATCGCGCGCCGTCGCTGGCCGTGCAGTGATCGTGGAGGGCGAGGCGGAGGTGCGGATCGGCGGCGACCAGGTACGCAGCCTCGGGCGGGGCGACTTCTTCGGGGAGGTGGCGGCCCTCGACTGGGGCGGTGGCTACGGATACGTGCGCACGGCGACGGTCATCGCCACGCGCGACCTTCGGCTCCTGGTGCTCGAGCCGGAGCGCCTCGCGCGCCTGATGGCGGACTCCCCGCTGCTCGACGCCGCCGTGCGCGCAGCGGCCCGTGAGAGGCTCAAGCACGTCTGACGCCGTTCGACCGGGCCCCGATCGCTGCCGAACCCCCCATAGGTGGCAGCTAACCTCGCCTCAGTGACCTACATCGCCGGGGAAGCCAGGCAGGAACTGCTCGACACCCTCGGCGAGGCGATCGATGAGATCGCTGCCGCGCTCGCGGCCCTTGGCGCGGCCTACGAACAGCTCACGACGCTCCCCGCGGACAAGCTCGAGGAGCAGCTCTTCCGCCCGGTCCAGGCGGCCTACGGGCGTGCGAAGCGGACCCACGCCGGCTTCGCGCAGCGGCAGGGCCTACCGGGCCGGACATTCATTCCTGCGACTCCGGGTCGCCCATCGACCGGCATCAGAGGGTTCGTCGACAGCGCCGTCGCCTCAGTCGCCGAAGCCGATGCCGTGCTCGCAGAGCTCCAAGACTCGATGATGCCGGTCGAGGTAGGCGATCCCGAGCTGCGCGCAGGGTTGGCCGAAGTGCGTGAGCTCCTGGGCGACATACGCGTCCGGGCGCGCGAGTTCGTGCGCACTCTCGGCCGCTAGGCCGCAGCGACAGCGCGCCGGGCCCGGCTGGATTTCGCGCGAAACAGGTACGGCGGGAGCCCTCGGCGGCAACACTCAGCCCGCAGGCGCGAGCCAGTCCTCGGTCATGTAGGGGAGCAGGTACGTCCGCAGGTCGGCCTCCGTGCCGGGGACGGGGTGCCCGTTCTCGACATCTCCCGCACTGTCGTAGTGCCCGCCGTCGACCTCGATGCGGTGCATCGGGAACCCGGCGGCGCTCATGGCGGTCGTCTCGTTGCGGACGCCCGCGATCGGGTACGTCGAGTCCTGCAGATGTGCGAGGTGGACGACGTTGAACTTCCAGGCGGCGGCCGCCAGCGAGGCCGACTGGGACGACCCCGTGTCCCGGAACGGCGAGGAGTTCTCGACCAGCACCCCGGCGAACGACTTCGCGTTGTAGAACGCGGTGCGGTAGCCGAGATCGCCACCCGAGGAATAGCCCCCCAGGACGACCCGCCGGGGGTCGATGTTGAAGTGCGTCTTGATGTCGGCGATCGCGGCCAGCACCATCGGCGTGTCGGCGTTGACGTCCCAGCAGCCGCCTTCGCGACCGCCCACCGCGATCGAGATGTAGTTGCGCGCTCCTCCCGGGGACACCGAATAGATGTCGCCTGACGCCTGACCTCCGCAGCCGTGCAGCCACACCAGGAGCCTGGTCGCAGTCGCGTCCGAGCTGTCATAACCGGCCGGGACATCGACCCAGTACGTCGTGAGCGAGCTCTCGAGTGTGAAGACCGTGTCCGGGGTGTAGGACACGGGATCAGTCGGGACGGTCGAGGGCGGCGGCGGCGGCGGTGGTGGTGGCGGCGGGTGGGGCGGCGGTGTCTGCGTGTCCCCGCCGGCCCCCATGTCGCCGGGCGGTGCGGTGACCGTGACCGTCCCCACGGTCAGGCAGTTGTTTGCCTCCGAGTGCTCGCGGATGCTCGCGCCGCTGTCCGCGCAGGCCCGGATGGCGTGCGTGCCGACCGGGAGGTCCGGCGGCAGGTCGCCCCCGACCTTCACCCGGTGCGACGTGGCCTTCTCGAGGGCGGGCAGCGCGAAGTGCGCGAGCATGCGGCGCTTTTTGGCGACGCGAACAACCAGCACGGCGGAGGACTTGCCGACGGATCGGCCCGTGTCGTGGACGACGAAGGAGCCCGACAGCTGCTTGCCGGAGACGTGCACCGAGCCGCCCGAGACGCTGAGATCGGGGCGCGACGGGCGGTGGTGCGCGGCCGCCGGCGAGTCGCCCGGGACCAAACCGCTGAACACGATCGCCGCAACAAGCGCCAGGAACGGTTTTCTCCCCTGCATCACGTGAGTCTCTACCTGCAGCCCACAGATAGCAATTGCCGAGGCCGGTTCATGCAGCGGTCGAGCGCGTGAGTTAGGGGGGCTCGGAGGGCGGCGAACGGAGGCGGCTGATGGGGTTGTTCAACAGGGCGCGCGAGCTCGTCGGCGAACCGTGGGGGCACCTCCTCAAGTCGGGGGTGGCGGGCTCGGCGAAGATCACCCACGCGAAGCAGGGCGCCATGTATTCCGGTGTCGCCAAGGATCCAGTGGTCACGTTCACCCTCGAGGTGACCATCCCGGGACGCGCCCATTAGGAGGTCAAACACCGCCAATATGTGCCGCAGCTCGCCCTGGTACGGGCACAGCCGGGCAGCGTGGTGGGCGTCAAGGTCGACCCGGATCACCCGGAGGCTGTGGCGATTGACTGGTCGGCGGCGGTTGTTTCGCCGGAGTCGTACGAGCCGGCAGCGCCGCCACGCGAGATCGACTTCACATCGCGGTGATAAAGCCCGGCAGCGAGCCCAAGCTTGCGCCCCTCGCCGCCATCCGCTCGATCGAGCTCCGCGAGGGCGATGCCGGACACGCGACGCTCGGCAACCTGCTCGTGATGATCAAGACCACACGGATCACGCTGGCGCCTGTCACGTTCGGGCCGGACCAGCGCGCGGAGGGCGAAGCGTTCTTGGACAAGCTCAAGCGGAGTCGCGAGGCGGTGGACCCCGCGGCGGCAGCGGCGGCCGGGGGCAGCGGCGAAGAGCTCCCTGCGATGCTGGCACGGCTAAAGAAGCGCTACGACGACGGCGAGATCACCGCCGAGGAGCTGAAGGCCGAGGCGAGGCGCCTTGGCACGCCAGGAAGCTGACAGGTCCGGACGGGTCACTCGACCAGGCCGACCGCAAGCCCGTCCGGGACAAACGCCCGGGGAACTACCCCGGCGTCACGCGCGCCTGCGAGACCAGGTCGATCCGCCAGCGCCCGTGCTTCCCCTTGCGCAGGTTCACCTGGTAGCTGAACTTCTTGTCCTGGTCCAGGGCGTTGATCTTGATCGTGTGCGCGTCGAACACCTCGGAGCGCGTGATCGTCACCGGCTCGCCGCGGAACTGCGAGGCCGCGCGCCGGCACAGGGACCGCGACAGCGGCGCCGGCGTGTCGAACTTCCCGTACAGCGCCCGGACCGCGTGGTTCGTCAACAACCCGCACGCGGCGGGACCGGACGACTCGGAGAAGCGCTTGGTAACGGAGATCGCCTTCGCGATGGAGCGCTTCTCGGAAGCACTCTGACCGCAGCCGACGACAGCCACCGCGAACAGAGCGGCCATCAGACACAGAACGGTTATCCGGCCCATCAGCGCGGCAACGATAGAACTAGGCGCCCGCCACACAGCCACCGAGACCGCCATGCCACCGCCCCCTCACCGACTCGCCCGCCACGTCCTCAGGGCGCCCGCCTTCGTGCGCCGCATGGCCGCGACCCAGGCCAAGGACCCCGTCGAGCGGTGGATGCTCCGCCAGCCACCCGCAACCCGCCAGAGCTACGTCGAAGAGGTCCTCGACAGAGGCGGCGATGAAAGGCTCGCCGAGATCTGGATGCTGCGGCAGCCTGCGCAAGTCCGCGAGAGCTACATCAAGGACGTGCTGGAGCCCGGTCTGCCCCCTAAGCTCACAGCCGACAACCCGTGAAGCTCATCATCCAGATCCCCTGCTTCAACGAGGAGGAGCAGCTCCCCGCGACGC
This sequence comes from Solirubrobacterales bacterium, assembly GCA_038326655.1. Classification (GTDB taxonomy): domain Bacteria; phylum Actinomycetota; class Thermoleophilia; order Solirubrobacterales; family JBBDJG01; genus JBBQKG01. The sequence continues at coordinate 1,889 of JBBQKG010000048.1, read as the reverse complement.
TCGCCGACCTCCCGCGCCGCCTCGACGGCATCGACACGATCGAGTGGCTGATCATCGACGACGGCTCGACCGACCGCACGATCGAGGTTGCCAGGGAGCACGGCGTCGACCACGTCGTGCGGCTCACGAACAACAAGGGTCTCGCGGCGGGCTTCCAGGCCGGCCTCGACGCGTGCCTGAAGCTCGGCGCCGACCTGATCGTGAACACCGACGCCGACAACCAGTACGACGGCCGCGACATCCCGAAGCTGCTCGCACCGATTCTCAGGGGCGACGCGGACATGGTCGTCGGCGACCGCGAGGTCGCGGGCATCGAGCACTTCAGCCGCCTCAAGGTCAGGCTTCAGAAGTTCGGCTCGGCAATCGTAAGGCGCGCGAGCGAGACCAACGTGCCGGACACCACGTCGGGCTTCCGCGCGTACAACCGCGAGGCCGCCATCCAGCTTCAGGTGGTGTCGCGCTTCACCTACACGCTCGAGACGATCATCCAGGCCGGTAAGAACCTCGTGGCCGTGGACCACGTCCCGATCCGGACGAACCCGAAGACGCGCGAGTCGCGCCTGTTCCCGTCGATGTGGTCCTACGTGCGCCGCAACGGCGTGTCGATCTTCCGTGTGTACTCGACCTACGAGCCGCTGCGGGTGTTCATGGCGGCGGCCGGGATCGTCGGCCTGGTCTCGCTCGTGATCTGGGGCCGCTTCGCCTACTTCTACATCGTCGCCGGCGAGGGCAAGGGCCACGTGCAGTCGCTGATCCTCGGCGCCGTGCTGTTCATCGCAGCCGTGCAGCTCGCCGCGCTCGGTGTGGTGGGCGACATCCTCGCCGCGAACCGCGTGCTCCAGCAGCGCACGCTCGAGCGGGTGCGCCGCGTCGAGCTCCAGCTCGGCGTGGAGCCCTCTCACTACGAGCCCGCTTCCGCCGACAGCGACCGGCGCCGCACGACCGGCGCCGACGCGGCCCCCGCCACCGGCAAGACCGAGGACCGCGAGGCGCTCAAGCTTTGACCAACCCGTCGCATCGCCCGCATTCCGGCCTGCCGCCGAGCCCCGAAGCCGGGGGCGCTGCGACAGTCACCGCCGACACCGGGCAGGTCCCGACCGGCAACACGTACGACAAGTACGGCTCGGAGAACCCGGTCGTCAAGAAGCTCATGGCCGGCTTCCACCGGTCGCTCGACGAGTTGTGGGGGATCGCACAGCCGCGCAGCGTGCTCGACGTGGGCTGCGGCGAGGGCGTGCTCACCCACGAGTGGGCTGAGCGGCTCGAAACAGGCCGCATCGTGGGCATCGACCTCGACGACCCGAAGTTGCGCACCGAGTGGGACAAGCGCACTCGAGCGAACCTCGAGTACCGCGCCGAGGAGGCCACCCGCCTCTCATTCCAGGACGAGGAGTTCGACATGGCCACCGCGATCGAGGTGCTCGAGCACGTTCCCGAGCCGGAGCAGACGCTGCACGAGATGGCGCGCGTGGCCGAGCGCTACCTGCTCGTGTCGGTGCCGCGCGAGCCGATCTGGCGGATGGTGAACATGGCCCGCGGCGCGTACTGGAAATCCTTCGGGAACACGCCCGGCCACGTGAACCACTGGTCGAAGGTGAGCTTCAAGTCGCTGCTCACTCACTACGGCGCCGTGGACGAGATCCGCTCGCCGTTCCCCTGGACCATGCTGCTAGTGAAGGTTGACGAGAGCTAGCGGCTCGTCCTACGCGCGCGGCGCCCGTGTCGCCGGCGTCGGGATCGCCGCCACTGCGCTCGTCACGCAGGCGTACTTCTCGCTCGCCTCGCACGAGCTGACGAGCCGCGAGTACGGCGGTATCAGCCTGCTGTGGACGTCGATCTTCCTCGTCTGCTCGATCCTCTACCGCCCCGTCGAGCAACTGCTCTCGCGC
>JBBQKG010000047.1:0-7266 GCA_038326655.1 Solirubrobacterales bacterium | reverse complement strand
CGGGGCCCACGTAGACCGGGTGGCCTTCGCGCACGTCTGCCCAGGCGAGCCGGGCGCCGGCGACCGACTCGTACAGCGGCACTCGCCTGGCGTGCAGCTCGAAAAAGCGGTCGCGGTCGCGCGCGAGCGGCCGGTCGGAGCCCTCCGCGCGTGCCCAGGCGGTCTCCGGGTCGGCGTCGACGTAGACGACCGCGTGGCCTGCGAGCGCCTCGCGCACCGCTTCGGTCTCGACCGCGCCCCCGCCCAGCGCGATCAGGCCCGGGCCGGGCCTGTGCAGCACCTCCAGCACCAACTCGCGCTCGCGCTCGCGGAAGGCCGCCTCGCCCTCGCGCTCGAAGAAGTCCGCGATCGGCTCGCCGAGGCGCTCTGCGAGCAGCAGGTCCACATCGAGCGCGGCTCGCCCCAGCCTTTGCGAGAGCTTGCGCGCGGCGCGTGACTTGCCGGCACCCATGAAGCCAACGAAGACGACTTTGGCGTCCGGCCCGATCGCGCGCTCGCGGGAGCCCGGTCGCACGTCGGTGCGGCCGGCTAGCTTCTCCACCCGATCCGCGCCTGGTAGGCCTCGACCGCGGCGAGCACGTCCTGCATCCCGTCGCCGCCGAACTTGTCCCGGCACGCACGGGCCAGCTCGAGTGCGAGCATCGCCTCGCCGACCACGCCGGCGGCCGGCACCGTGCAGGAGTCGGTCCGCTCGCGCAGCGCCTGCGCGGGCTGCTTGGACTCGATGTCGACCGAGCGCAGCGGCTTGGTGAGCGTGGGCAGCGGCTTCATCGCGACCTGGACCACGATCGGGTCGCCGGTCGTCATGCCGCCCTCGATCCCGCCGGCCCGGTTGGTCTCGCGGAAGTAGCCGCGCTGCTCGTCGAAGAAGATCTCGTCGTGTGCACGGGAGCCCACGCGGCCGGCGAGCGCGAAGCCGTCGCCGATCGCAACGCCCTTCATCGCATGGATCGACATCATCGCCTGGGCGATCCGGCCATCGATGCGCTCGTCCCAGGTGGTGTGGGAGCCGAGACCCGGAAGGGCGCCGAACGCGCGCACCTCGAAAACCCCGCCGAGGCTCTCGTTCGCCTTTCGCGCCGTGTCGATCTCGGTCACCATCGCCTCGGTGGCGCCCGCGTCGAGGCAACGCACCGGCGACTCGTCGACGCCCGCGAAATCCTCACCGGCCGCGGGGGCGACTGCGGGCGCCTCGACCGAGCCGATCTGCAGCACGTGGCTGTGGACGGTGATCCCGAGCGGCTGGAGGAACGCCTTCGCGAGCCCTCCCGCGGCAACCCGCGCAGCGGTCTCCCGCGCGCTGGCCCGCTCGAGCACGTTGCGGACGTCGGTGTGGCCGTACTTGAGCACGCCCGCGAGGTCTGCATGACCGGGCCGCGGGAGATGGACCTCGTCGATCGGCTCGTCCACCGGCCAGGGGCTCATCCGGTCCGACCAGTTGGCGTGGTCGCGGTTCTCGATCAGCAGCGCGACGGGGCTTCCGAGCGTGCGCCCATGGCGGATCCCTGCCCAGACCGTCGCGCGATCGGACTCGATCTTCATCCGGCCGCCGCGGCCGTGGCCGAGCTGGCGGCGCGCGAGATCGCGGTCGATGTCCTCGGGCGAGACCGGGAGCCCCGCCGGGAGCCCTTCGACCACGGCCACGAGGCCGGGCCCGTGAGACTCGCCTGCTGTCGTGAAGCGCAAGGTGGCCATCTGCCACCAAGGCTACTTGTCAGGTCCGCGGGCCGGCCGGTCTCGAGCCTAGAGCCCGAGCGTGTGAAGGTTGTTGACGACCTTGCGAAGGTGCATCCGCGACTTGGTGCTGGTCGAGGTTGCGGTCTTCGCGGGCGTCGTGGTGCGCTTCACGTTGATGTCTTTGAGCTCGAGCGTGTAGTCGGTGATCGCGCCGGCCGCGTCGACCGACTCGATCGTCTGCGAGTCGCCCTTCTTCATGTAGAGGAAGGTGCACTCGGTGTCGCTCGGGGCGCACTTGCCGTCGCCCGTCGTGGTCGCGGTGGCGGATACCAGGAAGACCGCGGTCTTGCCGTCCGCCCGCACGCCCATGAAGATCACCACGGGGTTGTCGCTGCTCGGGAGGGCGCGGAACTCGGTGAGCGTCTTGGCGTCCTCCTGGCCGGTCTTGCCGAACCGCACGTCGACCGTGTAGGTGTAGTAGAAGGTCTTGGTCTGGGTGGTCGTGCCGGTGGTCGGAGTGGCGGAGCCGCTGGTGCCGCTGCCGCTGCTGCCCGAGGACCCGCCGGCGAAGGACTGGCCGCCGGTCGCGCCGGCGGTGACCGCGTCGAGCGGGCTGGCTGCGACCGGGCTGGCCGTGCCTGAGCCGGTGCCTCCGACGCTCAGCCCCTGGGGGGTGAAGGGGTTCTTCCGCGAGAAGCGGCCGAGGTTCTTGCGGATCTCGCTCGACTTCTTGCCCTGCGTGCTGACCGCGGGCTGGAATGCAGCGCTCGGCGAGTCGCCGCCCGTGGCCGCCGGCGCGGGCGGAGCGGGAGGCGGCTGCTTCGCGGGCTTCGCGAGCACCACCGGCACCGCCACGATTGCCACGACGAGCGCGATCGCGAGGGGCCAGAGCCGGCGCTCGACGAGCTCGTCCCAGACGCTGCGAAGGGAATTCGTGACGCTGCTGAGGTTCACGTTCATGGAGTGGTCACCGCTGCGGATGGAGGCGTGGGCGTAGAGCCACCCGCGGAGGCGGAAGCCGCCTGGGGGGTGGCGGTGGTCGCGCCGGCCGGACCCGCGGACGTCGCGCCCGCGAAGAGACCCTGGTCGGCGGGAAGCATGTAGGTGGTCGCGACGATCGTGACCTTGCCGCGATTCATCGCGAAGCCCTCGATCACGACCAGGCGGCCCGAGACTGCCAGCTGGCGGTTGCGCTTCCGCACGAGGCTCGAAACGTTGTGGATGAGGTTCTCGAGCGAATAGAAGTTGCCGGTGAACTTGTATTCGAAGGGCAGCGGCTGGAGCGTGCCCGTGGCGGCGCCGGTGGTGGCGGTGCTGGCACCCGCGCCTGCCGCAGGGGCACTGGTGGTCGCGCTGGCGGTCGCCGTCCCGCCGGCCGATCCCGTCGCGCCGGTGGCGCCGGTGGCGCCGGCCGCGGGTGTCGCGGCAGCGGCAGCCGCCGCCGGTCCGCCCTCGGCGGTCAGCTTCTCGATCAGGTCCAGCTTCAGCTCGACGGAGCGGAAGTCCACGTTCGCCGTTGCCGCTGCGTGGTTCAGCTGCACCAGCAGGGACGGCACGTCCTCGTTCGCAGGCACGGCCTTGCCGAGCCGCCCGAGGCTCCCGTAGAGCGTCGGGAACCGGGTCTGGGCCTGTGCGAACTGGACCTTCTCCTGCTGCGACTGCGCGAGCGTCTGCTTGGCCGACGTCAGGTCCTGGTCGAGCGAGCCGACACGGTCGCGCTTCGGCGCGAGCGCCATCAGCCAGAAGGCCGCGAGCGCTCCGACGGCCGCGACGGCGAGCAGGATGTAGCGGTCACGCTTGGTCACGGAGTCCCTCCCGGGGCCGCTGGGGCCGCGCCGGCGCTCGCGCCCTGCGCGGACGCGGCGGCGTTCTGCGCGGTGCCGAGGCTCTGCGCCGAGCTGGTCGCCGAGCCCGCGTCGCCGGTGGCCTGCGTCGAGGCTCCCGGGGCGCCGCCGAACACGATCAGCAGGTCGAACTTGGTGATGCGCGCGGAGCCGACACAATCCGCCGTGCTCTGCGCGGAAGCAGCCTGGTCACTGGCGGTCTGCGCGACGGCCGTGCCGCCGCCGGTGTCCTGCTGGTCCTTGCGGGCGGACTTCGCAAGCTGCACGTCGGTGACGTCGTCGAGGTTCTGCATCCGGGTCATCATGCGCGCCACGGCGTGCTGCGAATAGGTGCAGCCGGTGATCGTGAAGGCGGGCGCGGCGGCCTTCTCCCGAAGGTTCGTGAGGCCGCCGCCACCACCGGCGCTTTCGACGTCGATCGCGGGCGAGGCGGTCCCGGAGAGGTCGAGGAGCCAGACGTTCTCGGGAATCGCGCGCGCAAGCTGACGCAGCGAGCGCTCCCAGTCGAAGCGGCTGGAGACAAGCGTGTCGATCTGCAGCCTGCGGGCCTGCTGGACCTGTGCGAACTGGCCGTAGGGCCGGAGCGCGTCGGCGACCTGCTTCACGCCCTGCTCCTGCACCTGGACCTTTGCGAGCTCCTCGGTCTTGCTGTTGATCTGGTTCTTCGTGAGCACGAGCGCCAGCACGCCGAGCAGCGCGACACTGAGCACGCCCAACACGGCGAACACGCGAATCGGAGGTCCGCTCGTGGCACCGGCAGCCCGTGCCGCGCCCTTGCGCTGGTCGGGCGGAATGAGGTTGACGGGCCTCACGAGGCGACCTCGTCAAGCGCCAGGCCGGCCGCGACCGTGAGGTGCGCACCGTCGACGCCGTCGAGCGCGCCCGGCTGCACGTCGATGTGGCCAAGGCTGCGGGCCTCGACCGGCAGGCGGAGCTCGTGCTCGAAGAGGGTGTTCAGACCGGCGATCGCGATGCCGGGCCCGGCCATCACGGCCAACTCGACACGGGGGGCGTCGGGCACGGTCGAGTGGTAGTACTCCATCGACAGCCGCACCTCGTCCGCGATCCGGCGGGCGCCATTCTCGAGGACCTCGCGGGCCTCTGTGAGGATCTCCCGCTCGCCCTCGATGTTGTCGAGGTCGCGCTCGAGCCCCACGTAGCGCAGCCACTCGCGCGAGTGGTCGAGCGTCAGGCCCTTGCGCTCTGCGAGCGTCGCGGCCATCGACTCGATGCCGTTGTGGAGGACGCGGTTGAAGACGCAGTTGGTCCCGACCGCGATCGCAAGATTCGTGAGCCCGCCGATGTAGCAGTAGACGGTCGCGAGCGACTGCGGGTCCGGCGTCGCGACGGCGACCCCGCCGCCGTCCGCCGCCGCCACCGCGAGACCCGCGCCGTCGACCGTCTGGTCTGACATCGCGGTCTGCTCGGCCGGCACCGGGCCGTCGATCCCGTCACGCGGGAGGTCGACCGGACGCGGCATGTAGAGCGCCCGGATCATCGCGAACGCGGAGAGGTCCACCAGCTCGGGGTGGAGCCCGGCGCGCCGGGCGACCGCGAGCAGGTGGTTGACGCTGTCGCGCCGCGCACCCACCACGAGCACGCGCATGCGCGGGTTCTCGCCGTCGTTGATCCGCTCCAGCACGCGGTGGTCGAGCACCGCCTGCTCGAGTGGCATCGGGAGCTCCTCCTGGGCCTGGAACCGGACCGCGGCTTCGAGCTCTGCGGCGTTGTCGATCGCCGGCAGTTCGATCACGCGAACCGCGATCTTCTGGCTGGCGACTCCGAGTCGCACGCGCTTCGGCAGCTCGTGCTCGCGGAAGAAAGAGCGAAGCTTCTCGGACAGGCCATCGACGTCGACGACCTCGCCCTCGTGGAAGAGACCCGGTCCGAGTCCCGCGGTCGCAGCCTTGACGAGCTGCGGAGAGCCGCCGTTCGTGAACTCGGCCGCGGCGACGAAGCCGGGCTCGATGTCGAGCCCCACGATCGAGCGCGTCTTTTGCTTGAGAAGTCCCATTCCGTGAGAGGAAGCGGTGATGCGTTGACCCACACCGCCGTCCAAACCGTCTATCGGCCGCCCGGCTGCTCCCCTTTAGAGATGCGATCCGAGCGCAACGGCGGCTTAACGGGGCGTCAGCCCGACAAGCCCGAGATCCGCATGTACCAGTCGATCAGCTCGGGTCCCCAGAGCAGCCCGACGATGCCCCCGAGTGCGAGGAACGGGCCGAACGGCACGCCCTGCTTGCGCGCGCTTGCGCCGCGCACGAGCACGACCCCGATGCCCACCACGGCACCCGCGGCAAAGCCACAGAACAGCGCCGGCGCGACCGACGCGCCCAGGTACAGGCCCATCACGCCCGCCAGCTTCACATCGCCCATCCCCATGCCGGCGGGGTAGGCGATCGCAACCGCCAGCATCAGGCCGCCTGCGGCTGCGCCCGCGATCAGGTTCTCGGGGAGCCGCCCGGGGTCTGCGATCGCCCAGAGCACGACGGCCGCGATTGCCGACACCGCGACCAGGCGGTTCGGGATGATCCGGTGCTCGAGGTCGGTCTCCGCCGCCGCCACCAGCGTGATCGTGAGGGCGAGCGCCGGCAGCAGCGTGTCCTCGAGGCCGATCTTCACGCCGACCACGACGAACAGCAGGCCGGTCAGCGCCTCGACCAGCGGATAGCGCACCGAGATCGCACTCCGGCAGTGCCGGCAGCGCCCGCGAAGCGCCAGCCACGACACCACCGGGATGTTGTCGTAGCCGGCGATCTGCGTGCCGCACTGCGGGCAGCGCGAGCGCGGCTTCACGACCGACTCCCGCCGGGGCAGCCGGTATGCGAGCACGTTCACGAAGCTGCCGATCGCGGCTCCGAACGCGCCGAGGAACGCAAAGTCCATCGTCACTTCCCCCTCACCATGCGCCGCCCTTGCAGCCGCCGGAGTTCGGCGGCGTGCAGGAGCGCGTGATCGTTCCGTTCGCCGACCGGGCGACCCTGAATACGACCGCGTCGGTCGAGCTCGACGAGGTCTGGATCTCGAACTGGTTCGACAGCGCCTGGTTGACGACCAGGCTCGGCGCGTCTCGCAAAGCCGGTTGCACGTCCTGGAGCTCGGCAGCCGTGGCTCCCCTGTAGGACCTGTGGTCCACGAAGTAGGTCTCCATCGCGATCTGTGCCGTACGTGCCGCGGTCTTGGCCTCGGCGTCGTGGGCCTTGTTCTGCTGGCCGATGAAGGCCGGGATCGAGATCGCGGTGAGCAGCCCGATCACGATCAGGACGACGAGCAGCTCGACCAGCGAGAACCCGTCCTCCCCCTGAAGGGCGCCGGCCGCGTGTTTTAGGCGGCGTTCTAGGCCGAGAGACAGCATCGTGTAGGTCATCGGCCTGCCGAACTGCCGGCTTGACGCCCGGGTAGCGGAGCCCAGGGCAGGGAGGGAGCCATTTGGGCCTCTGCGTTCCTGGAGGACCGGCTTGTACGGGGGTCGGGATCGGCGTTTCGTGCCGCTCGCGTGATCCCGTACAAGCCGGTCTTCCGGAGCGAGCCGGTCTTCCAGAAAAGGCAAAGGGGCGGGCCACCGGCCCGCCCCTCGCTCACAAGCGTGAGTTGCCTGAATTGCTTACCAGCTACCGCCGCTCGTTGCCGAGCAGCCACCCTTGTCTGCCGTGCCCGTCGAGCAGCTCCGGTTAGTGGTCCCGTTCGAGGACCGCGACAGGGTGAAGGTCGCCGCGTTCGAGTCACGGTTCGACGTGACGACGAT
>JBBQKG010000046.1:0-8399 GCA_038326655.1 Solirubrobacterales bacterium | reverse complement strand
CCAAGCTCGAGATCTACCTGACCGTTGGCCACGGCCGCGGCTACTCGCCGGCGGAGGAGAACAAGAGCGCCGACCAGCCGATCGGCGTGATTCCGATCGACTCGATCTTCTCCCCGGTGAAGCGCGTCGCCTACTCGGTCGACTCCGCCCGCGTGGGGCAGAAGACCGACTACGACAAGCTGATCCTCGACATCGAGACCGACGGCTCGCTGGACCCACACGCGGCGCTGCGCGAGGCGGCGGAGATCCTCATCAAGTACCTGGCGATTTTCACCGACGCCGACCGCGTGGACGCCCTGCGCGAGTCGGGCGCCGCTCTCGTGAGCGGCTCCGACGGCCTGGGCCACGACGGCTCGAACGGCGGCGGTGGCGCCGGCGGGATGGACGACATCCTGATCGAGGAGCTCGAGCTGGGCGTGCGCTCGTACAACTGCCTCAAGCGGGCGGGCGTGCAGACGGTGGGCGACCTGATCCAGAAGTCCGAGTCGGAGCTGAACGCGATCCCGAACTTCGGCCGCAAGTCGATCGAGGAGGTCAAGGAGACCCTCGACGCGCGCGGGCTGGCGCTGCGCGCCGGTTAACCTTCCGGGCCGTCATGCGCCATCGCAAGCAGAGAGGAAAGCTGTCGAGGAGCCCTTCGCATCGCAAGGCGCTCTTCTCGAACCTCTGCCGTGAGGTGATCGATCACGAGCGCATCCAGACCACCGAGGCGAAGGCCAAGGCGGTCAAGCCGGAGCTCGAGCGGCTGATCACCCTCGCAAAGCGGGGCGACCCGCACGCGCGCCGCACGGTGATGTCACGGCTCGGGCAGGACAAGTTCGTGACCTACAAGCTGTTCGAGGAAATCGCCCCGCGGTACGCCGACCGCCAGGGGGGCTACTGCCGCATCCTGAAGCTCGGTCCGCGCAAGTCGGATTCGACCGAGATGGTCTTTTTGGAGCTGGTCTAGCTTTCCTCGCTTTGACCCCGGCGTCGGTGGCCGCGGGGCCTGTCGCCGGCATCCGATGGCCGTCGCCACCCGCAGAGGGGCGCTGGCGGCGCTCGAGTCTTACCCCCTCGGGCGGCGCGATCGCTTTACGCGAAAGCGCTGGCCACCCCAACCGCGAGGACTCTGCGCGAACGTCCATTTCATACCGCTATAGGGGTACAAACCGGACGTTCGCCCTTCGCCGTGGCTTGCGCGAGTAGCGGTCGTCCGTCGCTTCGCTCGTGGCGTACGCACCTGGTCTCGAGCCGGATACGCACTTCACCAGCGGATCCGCGCACGGGCCGCCGGTATCGCGAACGTCCATTTTGTACGGCCATAGGCCTACAAACGGGACGTTCGCGGCTTCGCGGGGGGCGTTACGCTCGGGTTGTCCATGAGCGTGGATTCCAGCGGCTTGGTTCTCCACATGCGGCGGGGCCTGCCGGCGCCGCGTGCGCGCGTGTTCCAGGAGCTGAGCGATCCGGCTGAGTTGGCCAAGTGGTGGGGGCCGCGCGGGTTCAGCGCTCCGAGCGTCGAGCTCGATCTACGTATTGGAGGGAGCTACCGGATCGCTATGCAGCCGCCCGATGGCGATCTCTTCTATCTCTCGGGCGAGTTCCGCACGGTCGAGCCACCTGCCGAGCTCTCCTACAGCTTCCGCTGGGAGGATCCGGATCCCGACGACCGGGAGACCGTGGTCACCCTGAAGTTAATGGACCTGACCGAGTTCACCGAGCTGTCGGTGACGCAGGGTTCCTTCGCCACCGAGGCGCGCCGCGCGCTCCACGACGAGGGCTGGACGGACTCGCTCGACCGGCTCGAGGCCGTCCTCAGGCCGTGAGCGCTACGGCTGCCTCCGGCGTGACCACGCGGAAGCTGAAGCTTTCTTCCAGGTAGAGCTGGACCGCCTCGGCGTCGTGGCTGTCGTAGCCGACGGCCAGGTCCTGGCCGCAGTCGAAGAGGAAGTCGCCTCCTCGCATGCTCAACACGATCGCGCCCTCCGACCCTGGCGCCCAGACCAGCGGGCCGCCCACGATCTTGCGGAGATGCTCCAGCAGCGGATAGCCGCCGTTCTCGCCGGTCTCCAGGACGTTGGTGTACGCGTCGGGTCCAAGCGCGAGGCCGTAGGGCCCGTCCACACCCGCGCTGAGCAGGGCTTCGACGGCCTTGGCCACGTGCCGCGGATAGCGCGAGCAGTCGTCCCCGAGCTGGATCGAGTCGTGCGTCGAGGCCTCGGCGACGCCGACGATGCCCGCGTCCTTCCAGCCGTGGAAGACGGCCCTGTTCTCGGCGAGCGCCAGCTGGCGGGCGGCGACGTCGAGGGCCTCGAAGTCGACGTCCTCCGCGCCGCGGTCCGCGTCGCGCAGCTCGGAGCGCGCCACCGAGAACGGCGCCCGCAGCTCGACCAGCGGCAGTACCTGGCGCTGGGCAGCCTCTATGCCGTCGCCGGGCGCGTGGTTCAAGGGCTCCGTGCGGCCGAGGTTGGTGGCCGACGCCTGCCAGCCGCGCGGTCCGGTGAAGTCGACGAGCTTGCGCGCCGCGAGCGCCGGCGTCAGCCGCTCGCGAGCCTCGTCATCGATCAACCCCCAGCCCGCCTCGGTGATCGGCGCGTGCTCGCGCAGCAGGTGGCTCACGGGCTCGCTTCCCTCAGGCCCCCGAGGCCGAGCGTGTCGCTGCCGGCGACGGGCGCGCCCCGCTCAGCGGCGCCCTCGACGGCTTCCTCCTCGGCCTCTTCGCCGTGCTCCACGATGTCGCCTTCCTGGAAGAGGATCCCCTCGGCGATCTCCCGCCAGAGCGGGGTGCGGCGCAGCAGGAACTCGAGGTCCATGCAGAAGTGCTTGAACTCCTCGCCCTGCGCGTCCCGCATGATCGCCTTCGCGTCGCGATCGGGCTCCACGGCGAGGCGCTGCTCATACCAGCCGATCGCCTCCGCCTCCTCGGTCAGCGAGGCGCACAGGCGCGCGAAGGTGCGAGTCTGGGCCGGTAGCTCGGCCGCGGGCTCGTGGTACTGGTCGAACCCCACGGCGGCATCTTTCCAGGTCTATGGTCTTCGTGACATGGGAGCGGGTGTAGCCGACGAGACCGATCGGGCTCACGTCCGGCTGGCGGAGCTGGTGGCCGCGCTTTCCCTCGGCGTCGACCTCGGTTTCGGGCAGCCGATGGAGCACGTCCTGCGTCAGTGCCTGATCGGGTTGCGGCTGGCCGAGGGGATCGGGCTAGATGAGCGGCAGCGGGCGGTCGTCTACTACACGACCCTGCTCGTGAACGTCGGCTGTCACACGGACGCCCACGAGCAGGCCAAGTGGTTCGGCGACGACATCGCGCTGAAGTCCATCAAGTTCGACCACGAGCCCAGAAGCCTACGAATGGCGGCGACGGGGATGAGCTTTCTCGGCTCAGGGCACCCACCGCTTCACCGCTTCCGGCTTGGCCTCGAGTTCGTGATCTCCGGCCACCGCGAGGTGGACGACATGATCGCCCACCACGCCGCCCTTGCGCGGAGCCTGGGCGAGCAGCTCGAGCTATCCCAGGAGGTGCTCGACGCTCTCAGCGCGGCGTACGAGCGGTGGGACGGGCGCGGGTGGCCCGAAGGCCTCGCGGGCGAGGAATCGCCCGTAGCGGCCAGGGTCGCGCACGTGGCCGAGTTCATCGAAGTCGCAAACCGCATGGGCGGAGTCGACGCGGCCAAGGCGCTGGCGCGCAAGCGACGCGGCGACCAGTTCGACCCTGCGCTGGCAGATCTCGTGGAGGCCGAAGGGGACGTGATCCTCTCCGGCCTGGACACGGTCGGGGCATGGGAGGCGGTGATCCAGGCCGAGCCGGCACTCGCCGTGGTGCTCTCCGGCGACCGCTTCGACGCTGCGCTGCTGGCCATCGCGAACTTCGTAGACCTGAAGTCGCCGTACTTCCTGGGCCATTCGCACGCAGTGGCCGACCTGGCTGCCGAGGCCGGGGCCCGGGTCGGGCTGGCCGAGGGCGATGTTCGTACGCTGCGGCGCGCCGGTCTGGTGCACGACCTGGGGCGCCTTGGGGTCTCCAACGCGATCTGGGACAAGCCCGGCCCGCTCGGCGCGGGCGAGTGGGAGCGTGTCCGCCTCCATCCCTACCTGACCGACCGCATGCTCCGGCAGTCGCAGTCGCTGGCGCCGCTCGCCGCGATCGTCGTCCAGCACCGCGAGCGTCTCGATGGCTCGGGCTACCCGCGAGGGCTGTCGGGTACCGGCATTTCCCGGCCTGCGCACATCCTCGGGGTCGCCGACGCCTACCAGGCCATGCGCGAGCCCCGCCCCCACCGCCCGGCGTGCTCGGCCGACGAGGCCGCCGCGCACCTGCGAGCCGACGTCCGCGCCGCAAACCGCGACTCCGACGCCGTCGAGGCCGTTCTCGGCGCCGCGGGCCATCGTGTATCGCGGCGCCACGAGGGGCCTGCGGGGCTGACCCCGCGCGAGGTCGAGGTCCTCCGGCTGGTCGCTCGCGGGTTATCCAACAAGCAGGTCGCCGAGCGGCTGGTGATCTCCCCCAAGACGGTCGGCAACCACGTCGAGCACATCTACATGAAGATCAACGCCTCGACTCGAGCCGCCGCGAGCCTGTTCGCGATGCAGCACGGGCTGCTGCCGGAGGAGCAGTTCCCGGCGCCCGCGGCGGCTTGAGCCCTACTCGCGCGGCCGCTCAGCCGGCCTGCATGGCCTGCATGTTCTTCGCCATGACCTCCTCGGTCGCGCGCAGCTCGTGGGCGGGGCTGAACATGACGATCTCGCTGCCGGGCTGGTGCTTCACGGGAGCGTGCCCGGGCGGTGTGTAGAAGGCGTCGCCGGCCTCGTAGACCTCCTCGCGCTCGCCGAAGCGGAACGTGACCCTTCCATTCGTCACGTAGCCCCAGTGCGGGCATTGGCACTGGTCGTCCGGCAGGCCCGTGAGCAACGGGCTTGCGTCGATGTCCTCGCGGAAGGACACGAAGCTGACCGTGTAGCCCTCGATGTCGTCGTGGCGGTCCTCCACCGGACCGTGGTCCTCGACCTGCGCGCTCTCCCTCGAAACCTTCGGCATCTCCGTCGCCTCCTTCGTTGGGTGTGTCGCCACGCTAGGTGCGGGGACGATGCGCGTCATGAGGCGTTTGACCCATCTTCCGGACCGGGTGTAGGCTCGCGCCCGTCCGATGCGACGGCCCACCGCCCTTGCCCTAGTCGTCAGTGTTATCGGCCTCGTTGCCGTCGTGGCTGCGCTTGCGCCGGTCGCCTCTGCCCGGCGGATCCGGTCGCCGGCGCTCGGCAACTGGGAGGGTCGCGGCCCTCATGGGCTGCCGCTGAGCTTCCGCTTCGTCCGAAGCCACAGGCGTGTCGGGGTCAGGGACCTCGTGATCGGCTTCGGCCTCAGCTGCCCGGCGAAGCGCTCCAACGCGGAGACCGTCGCCTACGACGCCGGCTACATCGGGCCGGGGCGGCCGTCGCCGTTCCTCAAGACCCTCAAGGTCCCAGCCAACGGCTTCCTGATCGACTTGCTAGGCGCGAATGTTTTCGGGACGCTGCAGGGCAGGCTGAAGAGCCGCAGCCGAGGCAGGGTCTCGATGTCCGCTTCGCCGAAGTCGCCCAGCTGCTGGCCGCGCAAGACCGACCGCTGGAAGATCCGCCGGCAGAAGCGGCGCGCCGTGCGCGACGGCACCTGGACCGGATCGGTGACTCAGCCGAGCAGCCCCTCGGTCAGCGGGACGGTGACCGTGGGCGTGGCCGCCCATGGCCGTGAGCTGGACACCTTCTCGCTCAACTACCACTGCGGCCCGGATGGCGGTGGCGGCGGAATCACCACCCACCCCGCCTACGAGTTCATCGACGCCGGCGGGGGAATCGCCGGTCCCCCGGGCCGTCAGGTCGTGAACGGGGTCCCGACCACGTGGAAGGGGCACTTCGGAAGCGACGGGACGCTACGCGGCACCTTCACGACCGCCGACCTGTGCACCATGGCGTCGGGGCCGGCGTCGGCGCCGGTGACGATGACGTTCAGCGCGAGGCACGGCTAGCCGTCAGACTCGGGCAGGCGGCCGGCAACGGGCGCATCCCCACGAGCCTCGTCGGCTCCTACGCCCAGCCGAACTGGCTGATCGACCGCGACAAGCTGCGGGGGCGCTTTCCGCCGCGGGTGCGCGCGACCGAGCTGTGGCGGGTCGACCCGGGCTTTCTCGAGGAGGCTCAAGACGATGCGACCCGCCTTGCGATCGAGGACCAGGAGCGGGCCGGGCTCGACATCGTCACCGACGGGGAGATGCGGCGCGAGAGCTACTCAAATCGCTTTGCCACAGCGCTCGAGGGCGTCGATATCGACAATCCGGGCACCGCTCTCGACCGCAGTGGGCATCCCAACCCGGTGCCGCGGGTGGTCGGGCCGGTGGCGCGGCGCCATCCGGTGCAGGTCCGCGACGTGGAGTTCCTGCGAGCGCACACGAGCCGGAAGACCAAGGTCACCGTGCCGGGGGCCGTTCACGATGTCCCAGCAGGCCCAGGACGACTACTACGGGTCCCCGGACAAGCTCGGGATGGCCTACGCGGACGCGGTGCGCGGGGAGATCATCGACCTGTTCGAGGCCGGGGCCGACGTGGTGCAGGTCGACGAGCCCTACATGCAGGCCCGGCCCGAGCCCGCGCGCGAGTACGGCCTCGACGTGCTGCGCCGCGCCACGGACGGGATCGACGGGACGACGGCGATCCACATCTGCTTCGGCTACGCCGCGATCATCCACGAGCGGCCCAGCGGCTACTCGTTCCTGCCGGAGCTCGACGCGACGGAGGCCGACCAGATCAGCATCGAGACCGCGCAGTCGGGCCTCGAGCTCGACGTCCTGGACGGGCTGTCGTCGAAGACCATCATCCTGGGTGTGCTCGACCTCTCCACTGACGAGGTCGAGACGCCCGAGACCGTGGCCGACCGGATCAAGCGCGCCTTCCCGCATGCCGGGCCCGAGCGGCTGATCGCCGCGCCGGACTGCGGCATGAAGTACCTCCCGCGCGACTCCGCCTACGGCAAGCTCGAGGCGCTGGTGGAAGGGGCTCGCATCGCCGCTGGAGACGCCCCCGCCTAGCCCGGCTGGGGCACTATCCGGATGTAGGGCTTGGGGGAGTCCCAGCCGTCCGGGTAGGTCTCCTTCGCCTCGTCGTCGGAGACCGAGCCGGCGATGATCACGTCGTCGCCCTCCTGCCACTGGGCGGGGGTCGCGACCTTGTGCTTCGCGGTCAGCTGGAGCGAGTCGATCACGCGCAGGACCTCGTCGAAGTTGCGGCCGGTGGTCATGGGGTAGATGAGCACCAGCTTGATCTTCTTGTCCGGGCCGATCACGAAGACGTTGCGGACGGTCTGGTTGTCGGCCGGCGTGCGGTCGGCGGCGTCGCCCGAGACGTCCTCGGGCAGCATGCCGAACGCCTTCGAGACCTTGAACTCGGCGTCGCCGATGATCGGGTAGTTGGGGGCGGTGCCCTGCGTCTCCTCGATGTCGCTGGCCCAGTCCTCGTGCTTGTCGAGCGGGTCGACCGATAGGCCGACGACCTTCACGCCGCGGCGGTCGAACTCGGGCTTGATGCTCGCCATGTAGCCGAGCTCGGTCGTGCAGATGGGCGTGAATGCGCGTGGGTGAGAGAACAGCACTGCCCACGAGTCCCCGAGCCAGTCGTGGAACTTGATGCGGCCTTCAGTGGTCTCGGCCTCGAAATCCGGGGCCGTGTCACCGAGTTGCAGAGCCATGTTTTCCTTCCTGTGATCTTCGACAGAACCTGTGGAGAATGAACGATTTGGGTCGAGCGTGCATTCCTGCGCGAGGCGAGCCAGTGCTCGCCGCCGTTGGGAAGGGTCAGCGGCGGTGCCAGACCGGAGCCTGGTAGTGCCCGGCGATCTCGCGCCCCATGTGCTCGACCCAGGCTGTCTCCTCAGGCGTGCGACGCGCCACGGCAGCCGCGGCAGCGGCTGCGACCTCCGCCATGATCGCGTCGCGATCGAGGTGCAGGAGCCTGCGGCCCCGCATGAGCACGCGGCCATCGACGACGACGGTGTCGACGTGCGCCGCCTTGCCGCGGGCGAGCAGGAGCTCCCAGATGTCGACGTCGCCGACGGCGTAGGGGGCGCTCAGCGCCTCGAGGTCGACGATGACGAGATCGCCGCGCCGGCCGGGCTCGAGCCGGCCGATCGCGCCGGCTGCGCCGACGACCCCGGCGCCGCCTTCCCACATCAGGCCGTAGACGGAGGCGGCCGTCAGCCGCGGATGCGCCGCCTCGCCGCGCACGCGTTGCAACAGGTGCGCCATCCGCACCTCGGCGAACATGTCGTCGTCGTCGGCCGCGAGCATGTCGTCGAGGCCGAGGGCGACGCGCACGACTGCCGAGACCAGCCCGCGCAGCGGCGCGACGCCGGCGGCGAGGCGCAGATACGCGGAGCAGTTGTGGACGAGCGC
>JBBQKG010000045.1:0-9068 GCA_038326655.1 Solirubrobacterales bacterium | reverse complement strand
ATGGCCGAACTTGGCTGGAGCCGCGCCGAACGGACGATTCGCGGCGAGTGATGTGAAGGAAGCGACATGGATTTCGAATATTCGGACAAGGTCCGCGAACTGCAGGCGCGCGTGGGGGCGTTCATGGCCGCGCATGTGTATCCCAACGAGACACGATTCCACGAGGAGGTCGCAACCGGCGACCGCTGGACTCCGACCCGGCTGATCGAGGACCTGAAGGTCAGGGCGCGCGCCGACGGACTCTGGAATCTGTTCCTTCCGGAATCGGACAAGGGCGCCGGTCTCACCAATCTCGAGTACGCGCCGTTGTGCGAAATCATGGGTCGCGTCCATTGGGCGCCCGAGGTGTTCAACTGCAATGCGCCGGACACCGGAAACCTGGAAGTGCTCGCCCGCTACGGCACGCCGGCGCAGCAGGAGGCGTGGCTCGCGCCGCTGCTGAACGGCGAGATCCGGTCCTGCTTCGCGATGACCGAGCCCGAGGTGGCCAGCTCCGACGCGACCAACATGCAGTCCCGGATCGAGCGCGACGGCGACGAGTACGTCATCAACGGGCACAAGTGGTGGACCAGCGGCGCCGCCAGCGAGCGCTGCAAGATCGCGATCTTCATGGGGGTCACCGACCCCGAGGCAGATGCATACCGCCAGCACAGCATGATCGTCGTGCCGCTCGACACGCCCGGCGTGAACATCGTCCGAACGCTGCCGGTGTTCGGCTACGACACCGGCCACGGCGGCCACTGCGAGGTGCTGTTCGAGGACGTGCGCGTCCCCGCGGAGAACATCCTCGGCGCCGAGGGCGCCGGCTTTGCGATCGCCCAGGCACGGCTCGGCCCCGGCCGGATCCACCACTGCATGCGCGCGATCGGGATGGCCGAGCGCGCCTTCGACCTGATGTGCGACCGGGCCTGGCGGCGTTTCCCGTTCGGCAAGCCGCTCGCCAAGCAGGGCGTGATCCGGAACTGGATCGCGGAGTCGCGGATCGAGATCGAGCAGGCGCGGCTGCTGACGCTGAAGACGGCGTGGCTGATGGACACCGCGGGCAACAAGGGCGCGCGGATCGAGGTCTCCGCGATCAAGGTGGCGGCGCCGAACGTGGCGGTCCGCGTGATCGATCGCGCGATCCAAGTCCACGGGGGCGGCGGCGTGAGCAACGACTTCCCGCTTGCCGCGATGTACGCGGGAGCCCGCACCCTGAAGATCGCCGACGGGCCGGACGAGGTCCACAAGATGGCGATCGCCCGGCGCGAGCTGCACCGGTACCAGCCGCAAGAAGAGCCCGTCCTCGGCTAGGTATTTTGAGGGCCGTGGTGACGGGCGCCGCGCGCGGCATCGGCGCCGCGATCGCCGCGCGCCTCGATGCGGATCGCTTCGACGTCGTGACGATCGACGTGGCGGAGGGCTGCGACCACCGGGTCGACGTCGCGCATGATCCATTCCCCGGCCTCGGCGAGGTCGGCGTGTGCGTGGCGAACGCGGCGATCACGACCACGATCGCGCCGGCTCACCGGATGACAGGCGAGCAGTGGCAGCGCGACATCGACGTCAATCTCACTGGCGCTTTCAGGACCGTGCAGGCCTATCTCGGGGGCATGCGCGAGCGGGGCTATGGGCGGATCGTGGTGATCTCGAGCGGCGCCGCTCGCGGGGGCCTTCCCGGCCAGGTCGCCTATGCCGCCTCGAAGGCCGGCCTGCTCGGGATGGTGAGGACCGTCGCTGCCGAGAATGCGGGCAGGGGTGTCACGGCCAACGCGGTGCTGCCCGGGATGGTCGCCACCGAGCAGGTGCAGGCGATGCCGGTCGAGGTGCGCGACGCGGTCACCGCGCAGCTGCCGACCGGCCGGATGGCGGCCCCTGAAGAGATCGCCGCGCTGGTCGCCTTCCTCGCCTCGGAGGAGGCGGGCTACATCACGGGCGAGGAGATCGCGGTAACCGGCGGCTTCGGCCTGAACACGATGTCCCTCGGGTCACCCAAGCCCTAACCGCTTCGGCCGTATCGCTCCGCATGCCGGGCCGGGATGTCGGCCGGGTCCTTGTACCAGTACCAGACACACGGATCGCGGTCGAAGTCCTCCGGCGGGTCGCTCGGGTAGACCGGATAGCCGATCCAGCGGATCGGCAGGATCTCGTTCATGAAGGAGCAGTGGGTGCAGTAGAGGGGGAAGCCCTTGCGCTCGTAGCTCCAGTCGTGTGCGTCGTCGGTGACGCCGTATCCGTCGGGGCCGTAGCGGCCCATGCGCCACAGGCGCTGCCCGGAACCGCACGGGTTCATCGCGAAGGTGAACTTCTCGTCGTCCTCGGTGATCTCGAACGCCCCCGGCTGCGGGCCGGTGCCGCTGCCCGAATGGGCGCGCCAGTTGGCCGCGAGCGCACGCACCATCTCCCTGCGGTCCTGGCGCGCGATCGCGCGCACGTGCCCCTGCCAGCCGCGCTCGAGGCTCCACGTCCAGGCATCCTCGACGCCGTCGTCGCCCAGCCGCTCCTTCACGAAGGAGATCAGGCCTGCGATGCCGTCGACCATGATGTCGTGCAGGAGGCGCCACTCGTGCTTCATCTCCTCGCACAGCGCCCGCGCCTCCTCGACGTCCCCCCGGTCGAGCGCCTCGAGCGCCCGGTCCATCGTTGGGCGGGACAGCTCCGCCAGCTCCTTCTCCGAGAACCACCGCTCGCTCACTCGATTACCTCCTCCGCTCCGTTGCCGGGAGCGAGCTTAACCGGCGCCGGCTGCCAGACTTTGGAGGATGGAGCTCCCGTTCGCGCAGCTCTCGTCCGGTACCGAGCTGGTCGTCCTCGGCGTGCTCGCCGCAGTTGCCGCGCTGTTCGTCGCGGCGGCTTTCACGGATGTGCCGTACCCGATCCTGTTCGTGCTCGGGGGCCTCACGCTCGGCTTCGTTCCCGGGGTCCCGAACGTGCAGCTGAATCCGGACGTCGTACTCGTGATCGTGCTGCCGCCGCTGCTCTACTCGGCCGCCTTCTTTTCGTCGCTGCGCGACCTCCGCACGAACGTGAGGCCGATCTCGCTGCTCGCGGTCGGCCTCGTGCTCGCGACCACGTTCGGTGTCGCCGCGATCGCCCATGCGTTCATCGACGATCTGTCCTGGCGGGCGGCGATCGTGCTGGGGGCGATCGTGTCGCCCACCGACCCGCTCGCGGCGACCTCGATCGCGCGGCGGCTCCGGGTGCCCCGGCGCGCCGTCACGGTGGTCGAGGGCGAGAGCATGATCAACGACGCGACCGCGCTGATCGCCTACAAGTTCGCGGTCGCCGCAGTCGTGTCGGGCACGTTCTCGCTCGGGGAGGCCGGGCTCGAGTTCGTGCTGAGCGTGGCTGGGGGGGTCGCGGTGGGGCTCGCGGTCGGCTGGCTCGTCTCGCAGGTGCGCCGCCGCCTCGACGACGCACCCACGGAGATCGCGCTCTCGCTTCTGACCGCCTACTTCGCCTACCTGCCGGCCGAGGCGATCGGCGCGTCCGGCGTGGTCGCCGCCGTCACGGTTGGCATCTACCTGGGATGGCTTGCCCCCGTGCTGGTGACATCGCCTGCCACCCGCCTCCAGTCCCAGGCCGTCTGGGAGATCCTCGTGTTCGTCGTGAACGCGTTCCTGTTCGCGTTGCTCGGTCTCCAGTTCCAGCACCTCGTCGACGGCCTGAACGGCTACTCACCGATGCAGGTGGTGGGGTGGGGCGCGTTGGTGGGCGCGGCCGTGATCGTGATCCGGCTCGCGTGGGTGTTCCCGCTCACCTATCTTCCGCGCTTTCTCTTCACGCGCGTGCGCGAGCGCGATCCGTATCCACCGTGGCGGGCGGTGATGCTGGTCGCTTGGACCGGCATGCGGGGCGCGGTCTCGCTGGCGGCGGCACTGGCGCTGCCGGTCCACACGGACGCCGGCTCGCCGTTCCCGGAGCGCAATCTGATCATCTTCCTCACCTTCTGCGTGATCCTTGCGACGCTTGTGCTCCAGGGCCTCTCGCTTCCGGCCTTGATCCGCTTTCTCGACGTGCAGGACGACGATGCGGCTGACCGCGAGGAAACCAAGGCGCGCAAGCACGCGGCCAAGGCCGCGATCGCGCGAATCGACGATCTCGCGGCCGAGGACTGGGTGCGCGACGACACGGCGGACCGGATGCGCGCCCTCTACGACTACCGCCTGCGCCGCTTCGCCGCCCGCTTCGACGACGGGGACGACGGCGCGATCGAGGAGCAGTCGATGGGCTATCAGCGCCTGCGCCGAGAGGCGCTGGAGGCCGAGCGTGATGCCGTCTTCGACCTGCGCAACCGGGGCGTCATCAACGACGAGGTGATGAACCGCGTCGTCCGCGACCTCGACCTCGAGGACACGCGGCTCGAGATCTAGCCGGTTGACGCCGCGGCGCCGGAGGAGTACAAGGCATCCGAGCCAACCGAAAGGAGCCCTGTATGGCCCGCAAGATCGCTGACTGCCGCCGCTGGCCGAGCGAGTCAAACTGCTCGCTCACGATCATCGGCGAGGAGGACGAGGTCATCCGCACGGCCGCCGAGCACGCGGCCTCGGTGCACGGCCACGAAGACACGCCCGAGCTCCGCGATCAGATTCGCGAGTTTCTCGAGCCCGAGGAGAGTTACATCTCGGGTACGCGCGAACAGGAGCCGATGCCCAGCTAGGGCAGCGACGCATTCGCTTTCCGAGGCGCCGCCGCGCACCCCGTGGCGGCGCCCCCGCGCGTGGCTATCATCACCGCCCATGGCGGAGCTCTGCGGCCATCTCGACCAGATCAACGAAGTCACCCCGAGCAGCACCCAGGGCTGCTCCGCGTGTCTTGCAAACGACGATCGCTGGATGCACCTGCGCCTCTGCCTGACCTGCGGCGAGGTCGGCTGCTGTGACTCCTCGCCGAACCGCCACGCGAGCAAGCACGCCGCCGAGCACGGCCACCCGGTCGTGCTGTCGTTCGAGCCGGGTGAGGACTGGTCGTGGTGCTATGTGGACGAGGTCGCGTTCGAGGTGGACGGCCTGCCGGTGCCGGTCACGGAGCACGACTGAGCCGGTGCCGCGGCGCCTGCGCGGCGCTGCTGATCGCGCTGCTCGCACTCGGGTGCGGGGGCGGGTCCGACAAGCCGGACCGGACGACGGAGCGCCTGCAGCTCACCGGCATTCCACAGCACGGCACGTCGTTGGGCCGGCGGCGCGCACAGGGCACGCTGGTGGAGTTCACGGACCTGCGGTGCTCGCGGTGCCGCGACTTCGAGCTCGATGTCTTCCCGGCGCTCGTGAACCGCTATGTGCGGACCGGCAAGCTGCGCATCGAGCGCAGGGTGATCGCAGTCAGCGGGCCGGACGCGATCGACCCGGCCGCCTGGGCCGCGGCCGCCGCGCGGCAGGACCGCCTGTACCAGTTCGTGGACGCGTTCTTCCGGGCCGCGGCCCGGCCGGACGCCGCTCACGTGGCCTCGGCGGCCGGCGTCGACGTCGGGCAGGCGCGGCGTTTCGCCGAGCTCAGGCGCGGTCGAGCAGGCGCTCGCTCGCACCAGCAAGCAGGCCCAAGCCGCAGGGATCGTCCCGCCGGCCTTCTACTTCTCGATGCGGGGCGGGCCGCAGCAGCCGTTCCCGGTCCGGTCGCAGGCGCCGGCCGCCTTCACCGCAGCGCTCGACCGCCTGCTCTCGCGCTAGGCTGCCAGGGGCTTCACGCGCATCGCGCGCGCGAGGGCGCCGCCGAGCGCGTGCTCACCTCCCGCGATGCGCACGAACAGCGGGCCGCCGAAGGGCTGCTTCTCCTGCACGAACAGCCGCTGGCCGGGGCGGATCTGGCGCTCGGCCAGGTAACGGAGCATGTCCGAGCTGGAGTCGCTCACGCGCAGGAACAGCGCTTCCTCGCCCGGCTCGAGGTCCGCCAGCGAGCAGGTCTCGGGCTCGTCGATCGTGCCGTCGCGCCCCGGGATGGGGTCGCCGTGCGGGTCGACGGTGGGATCGCCCAGCTTGGCCGCGATCAGCTCCTCCAGCTCCTCGGAGAGCACGTGCTCGAGGCGCTCGGCCTCGGCGTGGACCTGGTCCCACGGCATCCCGAAGGCCTCGGCCAGATACAGCTCGAGCAGGCGATGATGGCGCAGCACCTCGAGCGCGAGCCGCCGGCCGAGGGGAGTGAGGATCATCCCGCGATAGGGGACGTGGTCGACCAGGCCGAGCCCCGCCAGCTTCTTCACCATCCCCGAGGCCGATCCTGGGGTGACGCGCAGCCGCTCCGCGAGCGCGGAGGTCGAGACCGCCTGCTCGCCTCCATGCTGGAGCGAGTACATCGCCTTCACGTAGTCCTCGACCGCCTCGGTCGCCGCGATGTCGACGGCGCGGCTTATGCGGGGGTTGACCGTGTCCGCCATCAGTGCCTAGCCAAAGAAGGCCTGCTCCAGCAGGAACAGGTTGAGCGAGATGATCATGGCCGCCAGCACCGACGCGATCGCCGTGAGCCAGTTCGGGTTCGCCAGCGGCCCCATGACATCGCGTCGTCGTGCGATCAACACCAGCGGCACGAGCGCGAACGGGATGCCGAACGACAGGACGACCTGGCTGAACACCAGCGCCTTGCTCGGGTTCACCCCGATCGCGACGATCACGAGCGCGGGCGCCAGCGTGATCGCGCGTCGCAGGAAGATCGAGATTTGCCGCTCGATGAAGCCCTGCATCACGACCTGCCCCGCCATCGTCCCAACCGACGAAGACGCGAGGCCCGATGTCAGGAGACCGATGCCGAACACCGTTGCGGCGTTGTGCGAGATCAGCGTCTGTAGGCCCTGGTAGGCGCGATCGATGTCGTCGATGTTCGTGAGGCCGCTGCCGTGGAACAGCGAAGCGGCCATCAGCATCATCGAGATGTTGACGGTCCCTGCGAGCGTCATCGCGAGCACCACGTCGACCTTTTCGAAGCGGAGGATGCGTCGCCGCTCGTCGTGGTTGCGGCCCACGACCCGTCGCTGGGTGAGCGCGGAATGGAGATAGACGACGTGCGGCATCACGGTCGCGCCGAGGATCCCGGTCGCGATCAGGACGCTGTCCGTCCCGGAGAAGCCCGGCACGAACAGGTGGTGCGCGGCCTGGGAGCCGGACGGCTCGGTCTTGAAGACCTCGAACGCGAACGCCGCCACGACCACCCCGACCATCCCTGCGATCACCGCCTCGAGCCGTCTGAAGCCGCGCTGCTGGAGCGCCAGGATGCCGAATGCGGCTGCGCCCGCGATCACGGCGGCGGGGAAGAGGGCGATGCCGAAGAGCAGGTTGAGCCCGAGTGCGGCGCCGACGATCTCGGCGAGGTCGGTGGCCATCGCGATCCCCTCGGCCTGCAGCCACAGGCCGATCGACGTGCGGCGGGAGAAGTTCTCGCGGCAAAGCTCGGCGAGGTTCTTGCCGGTCGCGATCCCGAGCTTCGCGGACTGCGTCTGGATCAGCATCGCGATCAGGTTCGCCGCGAGCACCACCCACAGCAGGAGGTAGCCGTATTTTGCTCCCCCGGCGATGTTGGTCGCGAAGTTGCCCGGATCGATGTAGGCGACAGCGGCGATGAACGCCGGGCCGAGGAACGGCCAGAGGCGTGCGAGGCCTCGCGATTCCCCCCGAAGGGACCGCTGCGCGGCGTCGGCGACCGCCGCCTCGCCGGGCAGTACGGAGTCGACGTCGGGCGGGAGAAGCTGGTCGAGCGGGGGACCCGCAGGCGGCATCTGCTCGGCGGTCGCCCGACTCGTTCGTTCATGCTCTGGCATCACGAAACGCTAGTTTAGCCATGCCTAAACCAGAAAGGCCTGCCCGGGCCCAGGGCCAATCTGTCGACCCTCTTGTTTTCGCACGATCGTTCGTGTTACTATGGCGACCGCCGTGAAGGTCACCGATTCACACGTTGTCGACGGCCGCCGGGCGAGGGGAGACCGCACTCGCCGCGCGATCCTGGACGAAGCCGTTCAGATCGCCTCGGCCGAAGGGCTCGAAGGTCTTTCGATCGGACGCCTCGCCGACGCGCTTGGCGTCAGCAAGAGCGGGCTGTTCGCGCACTTCGGCTCCAAGCTCGATCTTCAGGTCGAGACCGTCAGGGCGGCACGCGACGTCTTCGTTGACGAGGTCCTCGGCGCCGCCAGCGCCGACGGGGGCATCGACGAGGTGCTCTCGCTGACCGATGCCTGGCTCGACTACATGGAGCGCGAGGTCTTCCGCGGAGGCTGTTTCCTGGTCGCCGCCTCGATCGAGTTCGACGGCAGGCCCGGCATCGTGCGAGACGAGATCGCCGGGCTCGTGAGCGAATGGCTGATGGCGCTGGAAGCCGCGGTCGCGGACGCGCGCGAAGCCGGCCACGTGTCCCCCGACACGGATCCGCAGCAGCTCGCATTCGAGCTGCACTCCCTGTGCATGGGGGCCAACTGGGCGTTCCAGCTCTACCGGGACGACGCCGCGTTCGGACGAGCCCGGTCGGCGATCCGTCGCAGGCTCGCAGGAACGCCTCCGCTCGAGATCGAGGTCGACGAGGGGGCCGCGCGCCGCACCCTTCGGGACCAGATCGCGAAGCTCGAGCGGGAGCTGGCGACACTTTTCCCGTCAGCCCGCCCGGGCGACGAGCTCGATTGGCGAGTTCGGACGCCGGGCGGCCCACGGGTGCTCGATGTGGGCGACCTCGAAGAGCTGCGCGACGACCTCGCCGGCCGCGTCGAGGAGATTCGCCACGCGCTCAGCGCGCGCACGGACGCCGAGCAGGACAACCGCGCTCGCCTCGAGGCGATCGCGGCCGACCCCGGCTCGCACAAGTGGCAGCGGCTCTCGAACGGCGACATCGGCGAGGCCGGCTGCAAGCACTACCACGCGACCCCACGCCTCGGCCTCGTCGGCATGTTGATGGGCTGGTGGCGGGTCAAGGTCTCCTCCGGATGCCCATAGCTGTGCGGACATCCGGGGAGGGGAGGGGCGCGTGATCCGGACGGCCGCCGACCGGGCCTTCCTGCCCGCCAAGAACCTGTTCGAGCAGGTCGGCGACATGATGATCCTGACCGGCAAGACGATCGTGTCCGCGGTGCGCCCGCCCTATCCGTACGGGGGCGAGTTCATGAGCCAGTTCCTGTTCGC
>JBBQKG010000044.1:0-9242 GCA_038326655.1 Solirubrobacterales bacterium | reverse complement strand
GTGCATTCTCGCCCACGATCATGCCCTCGTAGACGTCCTCGCCGGGCCCCACGAAGAGGGTCCCCCGCTCCTGCAGGTTCATCAGCGCAAACTGCGCCGAGACCCCCCGGCGGTCCGACACGAGCGCGCCGGTGGGCCGCGTGCGCAGCTCGCCGGCCCATGGCTCCCAGCGGTCGAACACGTGATGCAGGAGCCCGGTGCCGCGCGTTTCCGTGAGGAATTCGGTGCGGAAGCCGATCAGCCCCCGGGCGGGGACGAGGTACTCCATCCGCACCCAGCCGGTGCCGTGGTTGACCATCTGCTCGAGCCGTCCGCGGCGCATCGCGAGCAGCTGCGTGAGGACGCCGACGTATGCCTCCGGCACGTCGATCGTGAGCCGCTCGACCGGCTCGTTCAGCTTCCCGTCGACCTCACGCGTGAGCACCTGCGGCTGGCCGACCGTGAGCTCGAAGCCCTCACGGCGCATCAGCTCCACCAGGATCGCCAGCTGCAGCTCACCGCGGCCCTGCACCTCCCAGGCATCAGGCCGCTCGGTGTCGTGCACGCGCAGCGAGACGTTTCCGACGAGCTCCTGCTGGAGCCGCGCCTCGACCTGGCGCGCGGTCAGCTTGTCGCCGTCCCGACCCGCGAGCGGAGAGGTGTTGATGCCGATCGTGACGCTGAGCGACGGCTCGTCGATCGTGATCAGGGGCAGCGGGCGCGGGTCCTCGGGGTCGGCGAGCGTCTCGCCGATCGTGATCTCGGCAAGGCCCGCGACCGCGATGATCTCCCCCGGGCCGGCCTCATCGGTCTCCACGCGGTCGAGTGCGTCCGTCACATACAACTCGGCGACCTGGGCGCGCTGCACCGTGCCGTTGGACCGGCACCACGCGATCTGCTGCCCGCGCCGGATCGTCCCGTGACGCACGCGGCAGATCGCCAGGCGCCCCACATAGGCCGACGCGTCGAGATTCGTGACGTGCGCCTGGAGCGGGTGCTCAGGATCGTGCGCGGGAGCTGGAATCCGCTCGAGCAGGAGATCGAGGAGCGGGGACAGCGACTCGCCCTCCTCGCCCTCGGTGAGCGAGGCACGGCCCTCCCGGGCGTTGCAGTACACGATCGGAAACTCGATCTGCTCCTCGTCGGCGCCGAGGTCGAGGAACAGATCGAGCACCTCGTCCACCACCTCACCGATGCGCGCATCCGGCCGGTCGACCTTGTTCACCACGACGATCACCGGCAGGCGTGCCTCGAGCGCCTTGCGCAGCACGAAACGAGTCTGGGGCAGCGGGCCCTCGCTGGCGTCGACCAGCAGGAGCACGCCGTCCACCATCGTCAGCCCCCGCTCGACCTCTCCGCCGAAGTCGGCGTGACCGGGTGTGTCGATGATGTTGATCTTGACGCCGCGGTGACGAACTGCGGTGTTCTTCGCGAGGATCGTGATGCCCTTCTCACGCTCGAGGTCCATCGAGTCGAGCACGCGCTCAGCGACCTCCTGGTTCGCGCGGAAGGCGCCGGACTGCCAGAGCATCGCGTCGACCAGCGTCGTCTTGCCGTGATCGACGTGCGCCACGATCGCGACGTTGCGTATGTCTTCGCGGGCCTGAAGCCCACCGGCAGGTGTTGGCGTATCGCCCCCCATCATTTGGACCATGGAGATAGGGAGCGACACGGACGCCCCACGCTCGCTGTGTCCCTCGTCACCTCGGTCGCAGCGTTCGCAGGCTCGACGATCGTGGCTCCCTTCGCGTACCGGTTTCGCCGGCCCACCCAGGGGCTCCGCTGGATCGAACCTTCCCTGTGACTCACAGTAGCGGCTTCTTTCCGGCTTCCCGGGCATTGCCGCACGGCTGCGAAAAATGAACCCGCTGAACCTCGGCTCCCGTGGGTAAAGACGAGATACCTCCCGTTTGGCTTCAGGGGGGCGCCGGGTATCTGCCCTCTCGAAGGAGCGCACCCATGGTCGAGGAAAAACTCAATCTCCGTTTGGCCGGCGGCAAGGAAGCGCCCAGCAAGGCACGGGCCTCGCTCAAGCTTCTCAACGGATCGCTGGGTGAGCTTCGATCTCCCGTGGAGCTCTTGGTGTCGGAGATCGTCACGAACTCCGTCGTCCACGGCGACACCGATCACGACTCGTCATTCGAGCTCCGGCTGAGGGCCGCACGGGATCGCGTGCGCGTCGAGGTAGCCGACGCGGGGAGTGGCTTCTCGCCCCCGCCCGAACTTCCAGAACCCGGCCAGGAGGGCAAGTTCGGCCTTTTTCTGATCGACCAACTGGCCGACCGCTGGGGCGTGGACGAGGATCGGTCCACGGTGTGGTTCGAAATCGACCGGTAGCGGCTCGACCGAGACCCTCCGCGCGAGGGTAAACGCTTGTGCGAATCGCGGCTAGACTCGGTTGACAGCACCCGGTCACGGCCTAACGGCGGTGCCACCGGGGGCTTGCAGTGAGCCGCTTGGCGCTGGAGCACCGGATCGGGGCTACTCCGTAAAGGCGTTTTTCAACGAACCGAGCGAGAGGAAGCAAGCTTCCGTGCATCACGACGGCGACGACGCCACCCGCCTCAGCAGGCATTGCTCGATGCGCGACGAGTACCACACCGGCACGACGATCGTGCACCTCTCCGGCGAGTTCGACCTGAGCAGCGAGGATCGGTTCAAGGAAGAGCTGGGCCGGGTGATGGACAGCGAGACGCAGACCTTCGTGCTCGACCTGCGGGGCCTGGAGTTCATCGACTCTACGGGCCTGCGGATGTTGGTCCAGCTCGATGCCCTCGCCCGGCAGGACGGCTTCGACTTCTCCGTGCTTTGCGGCAACGGGCAGGTCAGGGAGGTATTGCGGATCAGCGGGCTCGACGGCGTGCTGCCGCTGATCGACCCCTCCGGGGCTGTCCCGCCGTCGGACTCGCCGGTCTAACGCCCCCGGCAGGATTCGAACCTGCGACCCGCTGCTTAGAAGGCAGCTGCTCTGTCCGACTGAGCTACGGGGGCCGGTGGCTCGAAGGCTAGCGCCAGCACCGCGCGTACACTTGCCGAAGCGGGGCGTGGCGCAGCTTGGTAGCGCGCGTGCTTTGGGAGCACGAGGTCCTCGGTTCGAATCCGGGCGCCCCGACTCAGCCGACCACCACCACGCGTTGTCGCGGCGGCGATCGGGTACCTTGACGACCGCGATGGCTGAGATCCAACCGCTCCGCGCGCTCCACTACGACGTCGCGGCCGCGGGCCCGCTCGATCGGCTCGTGGCGCCGCCCTACGACGTGATCGACGCGGCGCAGCGGCGCGCGCTCGCCGCGAAGAGCCCGTTCAACACGGTCGAGATCGATCTGCCCGAGGGCGAGCCCGATCCCTACCGACACGCCGCCGAGCTGCTCGAGCAGTGGCGCATGCAGGGAGTCGTCGTGCAGGACGCCGAGCCTTCGCTCTGGGCGCTGACGCAGACCTTCACGGGCCCCGACGGCACGACGCGCACGCGGCACGGGTTCTTCGCAAAGGTGCGCCTGACCGACTACGGGCCGGGGCTGGTGCGCCCGCACGAGCGCACACACCCCGCCGCGAAGGAGGACAGGCTCCGGCTGATGCGCGCCACCCGCGCAAACCTCTCGCCGATCTTCTCGCTCTACCGCGATCCGGCCGGTGAAGCCTGGTCCGCCCTCGAGCCCGCCACTGCCTCTCCGCCGTGGGGCGAGGTGACCGACGAGGAAGGCACCACGCACCGTCTCTGGCGCGTCGCCGACCAGGCCGCAATCGCCCGCGCGCAGGAGGCTCTGGCAGGGGTCGAGCTCCTGATCGCCGACGGCCATCACCGTTACGAGACTGCCCGCACCTACGCGGAGGAGGCCGGCGGCGAGGGGGAGCATCGCTACGTGCTCATGAACCTCGTGTCGATGTCCGATCCCGGCCTCGCAATCTTTCCCACGCATCGCCTGGTCGGCGGGCTCAACGACACCCGCCGAGCACGGCTCGAGGACGCGCTGCAGAGCGATTTCGACCTCACCGATGTGGACCCGAATCAGCTGCTGCCCGAGCGTGGCAACGGCGACCTCCCGACCTTCGGCTACCTGGAGGGCCCCGGCGGCCGGGCGCTGCGGCTGCGGCTCGCTTCCGGGGAGATCGCCGACCGGGCGCTCGCCGGGCGCTCCGAGAGCTACCGGCGCCTCGACACCGCCGTGCTGGAGAAGCTCGTGCTGGAGGACGCGCTCGGCTTCACCGAGGATGACATCTCCCACCAGCGTGGGCTCGGCTACGCCCGCGACCTCGCCCAGGCCCGCGCGCTGCTCGGCTCCGGCGAGTTCGACCTCGCGTTCCTGCTGCGGCCGACGCCGGTCGAGCAGGTCGAGGCGATCGCGGCGGCCGGCGAGACGATGCCGCCGAAGTCGACCTACTTCTATCCCAAGCTGCTCAGCGGGCTGCTCTTCAACCCGCTGTCCTAGACCAGCGAGTCGGCGCCGAACATCTCGCCGAGCTTGGCCGCGGCCTCGAAATCGCCGTCGAGCTGGAGCTGTCCCTCCATCATCGCCTTTGCCGGGTGGATCTCCTGCGCGGCGATGCGCGCGAACACCGGCACCGACATCCGGAACGTGACCACCGGCTTCTGGGCCCGCCCCGGCGCAACCGTCGCGTGGTCGCCCTGGACCCGCACGACCCACTCGCTGTTGCCGTTGCGCGCGCCGGTCAGCTCGTACTGCGCCTCCCCCTCGAAGCCCTTCGCCTTCTCCGGCACGAATGCCCGCTCCATGCCCTTGAACATCATCCGCAGACCCGGGCTCGACCCGAGCGTGCGCTCGAGCTGTGCGTCGCTGCGGCTGCGCACGAACGCCGCGAAGGCGGACTCGCCGGCCTCCTGCAGGCGCCGGCCCAGCACTGCCCTGAGCCCGTGGCGCCCATTCGCGGCGGCGCCGTTGGCCTGGGCGCGCCGCGCGGCTGAGATCACCTGTGCGGCGGCCGGCTCGCCGCGCGGCGTGATCACGTAGTTCGGGTCGGCCTGCCGCGCCGGCGCGCGCCGGGCGAGGGCACGCTCGCACGCCTCCGCGAGCTGCTCGCGCTTGGCGGCCTCGCGCTCCTCGCGGCCGTCGGTGAAGCGAGGCAGGACCTTCTTCCCGAAGAGCTCCAGCGACTCGCAGATGTGCTCGTGCTTGTTCGGCCCCGCCTGCTGGACGAAGATCACCTGGTCGACCCCTGCGTCGACGTAGCGCTGGACCAGGTCGACGACCTGATCGGGCGTGCCGATCGCTCCGCGCAGCGAGCCGAGCCCCTGCTGGAGGATCTTCACCCCGAGCGGGCCGTCGTCGGCGTTGATGATCTCGCGCGCGAAGCCGTAGTCGGCGCGCTTGGCCTGGAACTCCTCCCAGACGTTCGTGACGCCGGGGCGGTGGTCCCCGAAGACGTAGTAGTGGGCCAGCGAGTAGCCGAAGAAATGCGCGCCGTCGATGCCGCGCTCGATCGCCGTCTCCTCGTCCTTGTGCAACATCATCGGAAGCACGACCGCGAAGCTCGGGTTCACGGCGAACCCGGCGGGCACGCATTCGTCGGACCGGATCAGGGCGTGGTACTCGTCCACCCACTCGCGCGCCTGCTCCGGCTCGATGAAGGCGAACGTGAGGGCACCGATCCCCCGGCGAGCGGCCATCAGGATCGTCTCGCGCCGGCTGCACGCGACCCACAGCGGCGGGTGCGGCTTCTGCTTGGGCTTGGGGCGCACGCTGCGTGGCGGCATCGCGGTCCAGCGGCCGTCGTAGCCTGCGAACGGCTCCTCCACGAGCATCCGGGTGATCACGTCGATCGACTCCTCCCACTGCTCGCGCTTGGACTCGCGGTCGACGCCGAACGCCCCCAGCTCCACCTGGGAGCTCGACTCGCCGGTGCCGAACTCGACGCGGCCGCCCGAGATCAGGTCGAGCGTCGCAATCCGCTCGGCCACGCGTGCGGGGTGGTTGAAGCCCGGCGGGATCTGCACGATTCCATGACCGAGCCGGATGTTGCTCGTGCGCTGGCTCGCCGCCGCCAGGAAGACCTCCGGCGCGCTCGAGTGCGAGTACTCCTCGAGGAAGTGGTGCTCGACCTCCCACACGTAGTCGACCCCGACCTTGTCGGCCAGCTCGACCTGCTCGAGCGCGTCACGCAACAGCTTCTCCTCGGCGCCGTCCTCCCATGGCCGCGGGATCTGGTGCTCGTAGAAGATGCCGAATCTCATTGCGTCGCCCCTTTCAGCGTGCGCTCGTCGAACTTCCCCGCAGCGTACCTTCAACCGGATCGTGCGAGTACGCTCCGCACGCGATGGTCAAGATCTATACGCGCAAGGGCGACGACGGCACGACCGCGCTCTGGTACGGCGGCCGGATCGCCAAGGACGACCTTCACACCGAGGCCTACGGCACGCTCGACGAGGCCACCTCAGCGCTCGGCATGGCGCGGGCCCAGTGCTCAGACGAGCGCCTTGCCGCCGACGTCCTGCGCCTGCAGAACGAACTGTTCGTGGCGGGCGCCGAGCTGGCGACCGGGCCCGAGGCACGCGAGCTGCTCGAAGCCGGGGTCAGCCGGCTCGAGGTCGACATGGTCGACTGGCTCGAGGAGCGAATCGACGCATACATGGCGGAGGTGGAGCTCCCGCCGAAGTTCGTCATCCCGGGTGGCACGATGCTTTCGGCTCAACTCGACGTCGCGCGCACCGTGCTCCGCCGGGCCGAGCGGCGGATCGTCGCGCTCGAGCGGTCGGGCGCGATCGAAGGGTCGGTCGTGGTCAGCTACGTGAACCGCGCCTCCGACCTCGTGTTCGCGATGGCGCGCTTTGCGGACGAGCGAGATCCGGAGCTCTTCGAGGGCCGCGGCCGCTCGACCGGCACCGCGGGATGAGCGTCAGCGCCCGGCGGCGCAAGGGCTTCGCGCACAGCCTGACGGCCGGCCGGCACACGCTGATCGTCGACGAGCCCGAGCACAAGGGCGGGACCGACACCGGTCCGACGCCCGTCCAGCTGCTCGCGCTCAGCCTCGCAAGCTGCACCGCGATCACGATCGAGATGTATGCCGACCGCAAGGGCTGGGAGCTCGGCAGCGTCGAGGTGGAAGTCGACCACGACCTTCGGCCGCGAGAGCAGCGCGCCCGCTTCGAAGTGGTGCTGAAGCTGTCCGGCGCGATCACGGACGAGCAGGTCGAGCAGCTGCTCGTGATCGCGCACCAGTGCCCGGTGCACCGCACGCTGACGGGCGAGGTCGAGATCGAGGACCGCGTCGAGCGCGTCGCACAGTCCTAGGGAACCTGGTTGCGCCGAAGCAGCTCGTCCGAGGTGACGACGTCTGCGCCGGCGCGCCGCATCTCCTCGATCGCGCGCGCCGAATCACCCGGCTGCACTTCGATGCCGCGGATCGCATCCGCCACCACCGCGACGCCGAATCCTTCGCGAACTGCGTCGAGCACCGTGTGCTTCACGCAATAGTCGGTTGCAAGGCCGGCGACGTAGAGGTGGTCCACGTGCCGCTCGCGCAAGAGCCCGGCGAGGTCTGCGCCGTGGAAGCTCGAGTAGCCCTGCGTGAAGGGGTCCTGCGCCTTGTCGACCACGATGTCGACCTTCGACCGGTCGAGTGACCCGTGGAGCTCCGCGCCGGGCGTGCCCTGGACGCAGTGCACGGGCCAGATCCCCGGCGGATCGATCCCCTGCCACCGCTCGGGGTCGACCTCGACGCCCTCGAATGACCCGTGGTCGAGCGGATGCCAGTCGCGCGTCGCGACGACCAGCTCGAACCGGTCGGCGATCGCGTTGATCGGCGCAGCGATCTCGTCGCCCCGCGCAACGGGCAGCGCGCCGCCGGGCGTGAAGTCGTTCTGGAAGTCGACAACCAGCAGGGCGTCCACGAGCCTCGTCATATATTGAACCAATGTCTCACGACCGGGCCCAGTACGAACGGCGCCTCGGCGAGCTGCTGCTCCCCCCCGAGGAATCCGTGACGATGAAGGCGCCCGGCGGCGTGGCGGCGGCCGTCCTGGTCCCGCTCTATGCGATCGAAGGCGATCTCCATGCCATTTTCACGAGGCGCAACGCCGACCTGCGCCGCCATGCCGGTGAGATCTCGTTCCCCGGCGGGCGCCGCGACGAGCACGAGGAGCTCCGGGACACCGCGCTGCGGGAGGCCGAGGAGGAGATCGGCCTGGCGCGCGAGGACGTCGAGATCGTCGGCGCGCTCCCGCCCACGGGC
This sequence comes from Solirubrobacterales bacterium, assembly GCA_038326655.1. Taxonomy (GTDB): domain Bacteria; phylum Actinomycetota; class Thermoleophilia; order Solirubrobacterales; family JBBDJG01; genus JBBQKG01. The sequence continues at coordinate 1,076 of JBBQKG010000044.1, read as the reverse complement.
ACAATCGTCACCAATTACGTGATCTTCCCCTTCGTCGGGCTGATCGAGCCCGGGGGCAAGTTCCGGCCGAATCCGATCGAGGTCGACCAGGTCGTCGAGATGTCGCTGCCGGCGCTGGTGGCCGGCTTCGAGCGCAAGCGCCTGATCCGCCGCGGAGTGCCGATCAGGACCGACACCTACACGGTCGAGGGCAACCTGATCTGGGGAGCGACCGCGCGGATCGTCGGGATGCTGCTCGAGCGCCTTCGGCCGCTGCTCTAGAACGACAAGTTGGTCAAGTGATAAAGTCGATCGCTTGTGAGAGGACAGGGGCGCGGACACCTCCCCGTCGTGCGCCCGGAGAGCGTTACAGGAGGAGTTCTCGATGAACGCAATTGGACGGCGCGGAGTGCTCGCGCTCGTAACGCTTGTGTGCGCCGCGGCGACGCTGGGCCTCGGGGCGACCGCTTCGAACGCGGCCTCGCTCGACACCGTGACCGGTGGGCAATCCGGCCTGTTCGTGTCACTCCAGCAGGTCGGTGACATGGCTCGCGCCGGCATCTACGTGACCCCGGTATCGCCGGCATACCTGACCTTCACCCTCGACGAGGGACCGGCGCTTCGCTTCCCGATCTCGGGTGGCGCGGTCGAGAGCAGCACGATGCTCGGGACGGTCAACCACTCCGGCGGCATGACGCTCCAGAAGGTCAACCCCGACGGGACCAACGGGCCTGCGCTGACCGTGACCGACGTGAAGATCGTCGCCGGTGCGAGCCTGGTCGGCAACGCGCTCGGGCTGATCCCGGCGCCCACGGCTGATCTGGTCAACGCCACGCACAGCAAGGATCCGTCCACCGGCGTGATCCACTACGAAGCGGACGCGAAGCTGAACCTGGTCACGGCGACGGTCCTGAACACGTACCTCCAGACGAACTTCTTCAAGGACGGATCCGTGCTCGGGCACCTGAAGTCGAACATCGAGACCAAGAGGCTGCTCTAAGAAAGCGAGAAGCGGGCCGGGCGGCGGCCCGCCGGCGTCGCGCGTGCAGCAGCGTGCAAGTTGCCTCTAGGCGCCGTTCTAGACCGGCCCGGCCACC
>JBBQKG010000043.1:0-9610 GCA_038326655.1 Solirubrobacterales bacterium | reverse complement strand
GGGTTCGCATATGTGCAGGCGGCGCTCGACCGGGGCCTCGACATCGACGACTTCGCGCCCCGGCTCTCGTTCTTCTTCAACGCGCACATCGACTTCTTCGAGGAGATCGCGAAGTACCGCGCCGCGCGCCGGATCTGGGCGCGCGAGATGCGTGACACGATGGGCGCACGAAATCCGGCGTCCTGGCGGATGCGCTTCCACACCCAGACCGCCGGCGTGTCCCTCACGGCCCAGCAGCCGCTCAACAACGTCGTGCGGACGGCGCTCGAAGCGCTGGCGGCGGTGCTCGGGGGGACTCAATCCCTCCACACGAACTCCTACGACGAGGCCCTGGCGCTGCCGACCGAGAAGGCCGTGCGCGTCGCCCTGCGGACCCAGCAGATCATCGCCCACGAGACGGGGGTCACGAACACGATCGATCCCCTCGGTGGCAGCTGGTTCATCGAGTCGCTGACCAACCGCATGGAGGAAGCCGCCTACGCGTACTTCCGCAAGATCGAGGAGCTCGGCGGGATGGTCGATGCGGTCAAGTGCAACTTCCCGCAGCGCGAGATCGCGGAGGCGTCCTGGCGCTACCAGAACGAGGTCGACGACGGACAGCGGCTGGTCGTGGGAGTCAACCGCTACGAGGTGACCGACGAGGAGCCGATCGAGACCCACAAGATCGACCCCGACCTCGAGCGCCGGCAGGCCGGCCGGCTGCAGGCCACCCGCGCGAGCCGGGACGGCTCCGCGGCGGAGCAGCGTCTCACCGACCTGAAGGAGGCCGCGGGCGCAGGACGGAACCTGATGTACCCGCTGGTGGAGTGCGCCCGCGCGCGCTGCAGCGAGGGCGAGATGGTCCGGGCGCTTCAGTCGGTCTTCGGCAGCTACAGGGAGTCGCCGGTCTTCTGACGGCCGGCCCGACGCCGCCGCGGCCGGAAAAGTGCCGCGTATCGCCCATGATTCTGCTTATCTAGCTGGATGAAGCTGCGTTCGAAATCGATCGCCGCGGCGGGCACCGCCGTGCTGGCAGCGATCGCCGGTGCGCTGCTCGTGAGCGCCTCCGGCGTCGCGGGCACGGGCGGGGGTGCGACCAGCGCCCAGGACGCCACCGTCAAGGTCCGGGTCCAGGACAACTTCTTCGATCCCCGCTCGGTGGGCGTCACCCAGGGCGGCTGGGTTGCCTTCGTCTGGAAGGGGTCGAACCGCCACAACGTACGCTTCACGAAGGTTCCGCCGGGAGCCAGTCGCAGGGGATCTCGGACGAAGACGCACGGACACTGGAGCCGGTCGTTGTCGAAGCCGGGTCTCTACCGTTACGTGTGCACGTTGTTCTCCGGGATGCGCGGCACGATCACGGTGAAGCCGCCGACCACCGGCGAGGGCCAGAGCTCACATTAGGCCCGCTCGCCGGTGCCGATATCGCTAGGGTCCGTGCATGGCCACGATGCAGGCGCTGACCTTCCACGGCCCCGGCGACGTGCGGGTCGAGGAGGTCTCCCGGCCGGAGATCGAAGAGGCGGGCGACGTGCTCCTGCGAGTCGATCGCGCGGCGATCTGCGGCACCGACCTGCACCCCTACAACGGGCGCATGGAGCTCGAGGAGGGCTTCGTCCTGGGTCACGAGTACCTCGGCACGATCGAGGCCAAGGGCGACGGCGTCTCGCAGTTCGAGGAGGGCGACCGCGTCGTGGGCTCGTTCTTCGTCGCGTGCGGGAAATGCTGGTTCTGCCGGCGGGCGCTGCCGATGAAGTGCATGGGCATCCGAGTCTTCGGGATGGGCTACGCGATGGGCGACCTGCCCGGCGCCCAGTCGCAGTATCTGCGCGTGCCCGACGCGGATCTCACGCTGCGCAAGATCCCCGAGGAGGATGGGCTCGGCGACGAGGACGTGCTCTTCGCCGGCGACATCCTCACGACCGGCTATGACGCCGTGCGCAAGACCGACATGCGGCCCGGCGACGTGGTCGCCGTGATCGGCTGCGGGCCGGTTGGCCTCTGCACCGTGATGGCGGCCCGCGCGCTCGGCGCGGGCAAGGTGGTCGCGGTCGACATGGTCCCCGAGCGGCTGCGGCTCGCCGAGAGCCTCGGCGCGGTGACCGTCAATCCCGCGGAGACCGACGCCGACGACGTCGTGCTGGAGCTGACCGAATGGCGAGGCGCGGACGTCGTCGTGGATGCGGTCGGGTCCGAGGGGGCGCTCAAGGCGTGCTTCCCGCTCGTGCGCATGGGCGGGACGATCTCACTGCCGGGCATGTACGTCGAGGACGCCGCCTCCGTCCCGATCGGCGACATGTGGCTGAAGAACATCACGATCATGGCCGGGGTCGCCAACGTCCAGGGCCACATGGACGAGGTGCTCGAGTTGATCCGCGACGGCCGGATCGACCCCAAGGTGATCATCTCGCACAGGCTGCCGCTCTCGGAGGCGCCGGAGGGCTACCGGCTCTTCGACGCGAAGGAGGCGATGAAGGTGGTGCTGGACCCCAGCAAGTAGCAGTTGAGAGTGGAGGAGACATGCTTCAAGGCTTGATGCAGGACGACTTTCAGCTCACGCTGCGCCACGTGCTCGAGCGCATGCGCGGGCTTTCGGGCGACAAGCAGGTGGTCACGCTGCGTGACGGCGGCACCACGTCGGCCACGTATGCGGAGGTGGGCGAGCGCATCGACCGGCTCTGCCGTGGCCTCGAATCGCTCGGGATCCGCCCGGGCGATCGCGTCGCCACGTTCATGTGGAACTCGCAGGAGCACCTCGAGGCCTATGTGGGCGTGCCGTGCATGGGAGCCGTGCTCCACACGCTCAACGTCAGGCTCTTCGCCGAGCAGCTCACCTACATCGCAAACCACGCTCAGGATCAGGTGGTGCTCGTCGACGACTCGCTTGTGCCGGTGCTCGAGAAGGTCGCGCCGACGTTCGAGACCGTGCGCCACTACGTCGTCGTCGGCGACGGCGACGCCAGCTCGCTGCCGAACGTGATCCGCTACGAGGAACTGCTCGCCGACCAGCCGCCGGGCTACGACTACCCGGACCTCGACGAGCGCACGGCCGCAGGCCTGTGCTACACGAGCGGCACCACCGGCAATCCGAAGGGCGTGCTCTACTCGCACCGCTCCAACGTCCTGCACTCGATGGCGACATGCCTCGCGGACACGGTCGGCGTGAGCTGGTCGGACAGGCTGCTTCCGGTCGTGCCGATGTTCCACGCCAACGCCTGGGGCCTGCCCTACGCGTGCGGGCTGGTGGGCGCCGACATGGTGATGCCGGGCCGCTTCCTTAAGGCCGAGCCGCTCGCACGGCTGATCGAGAGCGAGCGTGTGACCGTCGCCGGCGCGGTGCCGACGATCTGGATGGACCTGCTGCGCTACGCCGACGAGCACCACCCCGACCTCTCCAGCCTTCGGACCGTGATGTGTGGCGGCGCTGCGGTGCCCGAGTCGCTCATGCGGGCCTTCGAGGAGCGTCACGGCGTGCGCATCATCCAGGCCTGGGGCATGACGGAGACGAGCCCCGTGGGCGCGGTCGCGCGCGCTCCCGAGGACGCAGAGGGCGAGGCCCACTGGGACTGCCGCACCGCGACCGGGCGGATCGTGCCGCTCTTCGAGGCGCGGCTGATGGGCGACGAGGGCGAGGTTCCATGGGACGGCGAGTCGACCGGCGAGGTCGAGGTGCGCGGTCCCTGGATCGCCTCCGACTACTACGAGGATCCGGCCGGCGCTGACAAGTTCCACGATGGCTGGCTGCGCACGGGCGACGTCGCGTCGATCGACCCTCGCGGCTTCATGCGGATCTCCGATCGCGCCAAGGACCTGATCAAGTCGGGCGGCGAGTGGATCTCCTCGGTGGAGCTGGAAAACTCCCTGATGTCGCACCCCGCGGTGGCGGAGGCGGCCGTGATCGCAAAGCCCGACGAGCGCTGGACCGAGCGGCCCCTCGCCTGCGTGGTGCTGGCCGAGGGCGCCTCGTGCACTCCCGAGGAGCTCTGTGACCATCTCGGGGGCAAGGTCGCCAAGTGGTGGATCCCGGACGAGTTCGCCTTCATCGCGGCCGTCCCCAAGACAAGCGTCGGAAAGTTCGACAAGAAGATCCTGCGCAAGCAGCTCGCGAACGGCGAGCTGACGAGCCGCGCGGCGGTCGAAGCGGGCTGAGGCAGGCTCTCCCTGTAGAATCCGCGCGCCTCGGTTCGGCCGGTGCCGCCGCGCGGCCCTGGGGCGGGGCAAGCTCTCGAATCAATGCAAGCGACGACCGACAGGGCCGCCGACCAGCCTCAATCCAGGCGCAAGATCCGCGTGGTGGTGGCGAAGCCTGGCCTCGACGGGCACGATCGGGGCGCCAAGATCATCGCGCGCGCGCTCCGGGATGCCGGCATGGAGGTGATCTATACGGGGCTTCATCAGACTCCCGAGCAGATCGCCGAGACCGTGATCCAGGAGGACGCGGACGCGGTCGGGCTCTCGATCCTCTCGGGCGCCCACATGACGCTCGTGCCCCGCGTCGTCAAGCTGCTGGAGGAGAAGCAGGCCGGCGACGTGATCGTGATCGTGGGGGGCACGATCCCGTCCGACGACATCCCCGAGCTGAAGCAGCTCGGGATCGCCGAGGTCTTCACCCCCGGAGCCTCGACGCAGGAGATCATCGACTTCGTCAGAGGTGCCGTACGGCCGGGTTGACCGGCATTGTGATGGGCTTGGGAACGCGATTGACCGGTCAATCAATGGGTATACTTTCGCTCGTCTCGGCAGCCCCCGCTGGCCGAGCCGGACAGGAGGCAATTGAGCTTTGAAGATCTGTGTGCTCGTAAAGGAAGTCCCCGACGCCGCCGTCGAGAAGCGGATGGATCCGAACACCATGCAGCTCGACCGCAGCGGCGAGAAGAACCTCAACCCCTTCGACACGCACGCGATCGAAGCCGCGATGCAGATCAAGGAGGGTGGCGCGGTCCCGATCGAGGAGATCGTGGCCGTCACGATGGGCCCCGAGTCGTCCGTGCGCGCCCTGCACAAGGCCGTGTCGCTCGGCGCCGATCGCTCGGTCCAGCTCACCGACGACGCGCTCGCGGGATCCGACGTGTGCGCCTCCGGATACGCGCTCGCGCAGGTACTGAAGCGTGAACAGCCGGACATCGTGCTGCTCGGCCAGCAGTCGGACGACGGCGAGTGCTACACGATGGGCGCGGTGATCGCAGACCACCTGCAGATGCCCTCGCTCACGCAGGTGATCAAGATCGACGTCAGCGGCGGCAAGCTCCGCTGCGAGCGCCAGGCCGAGTACGGATACGACACCGTCGAGGTCGAGCTGCCGGCCGTGATCAGCGTCGGCGACGCGATCAACGAGCCGCGTTACCCGTCGCTCAAGGCGATCATGGGCGCGAAGAAGAAGCAGCTCGACAAGCTCTCGGCCGGCGACGCGCAGATCGAGGCCTCGCGTGTGGGCGAGGAGGGCTCGCGCACGAAGGTGCTCGCGCTGAACCCCCCGTCCGCCAAGGAGAAGGGCACGATCATCGAGGACGAGGACACGAACGAGACGGTCGCGAAGATCGTCGCCTGGCTCGACGAAAGGAAACTCCTCTAATGGCGGGCATCCTGGTCTACGCCCTTCACGACGACGAGGGCAACTTCAACAAGAACTCCCAGGGCGCGATCTCCGAGGCCGCGAAGCTGGCGGGCGAGCTCGGCACCGAGGCGGCCGCGGTGGTGGTCGGCGACGTCTCGGACGAGGGCGCCCAGAGCCTCGGCGCGTTCGGCGCGTCGAAGGTCTACCGCGCCAAGAGCGTCCCCGAGGGCCTGGCCCAGCCGATCGTCGATGCGATGGCCAAGGTGATCGAGGAGAACGACATCGACTACGCCCTGTTCGGCGGCGGCCTACTCGGATTCGAGATCGGCGCGGGCCTGACCGCGCGGCTCGGCGCCGGCGTCACGATGGAGGTGACCGACGTCAAGGTGCAGGACGGCGGCCTCGTGTCGGTCCGGCCGATCCTCCAGGACTCCCAGATCGTGGACGTCCAGTACGTCGGCAAGCCCGGCATCATCATCGGGCGGCTGAACGCATTCGACACGGTGCAGGGCGACGGCGGCTCGGCCGAGGTGATCGACGTCGACGTGGAGCTGTCGCCCTGGTCGACCAAGGCCAAGATGGTGACGCGCGGCGAGCAGCGCGGCGCAAACGTGAACATCGAGGACGCCGACTTCCTGGTGGCCGGCGGTCGCGGCCTCGGCAAGGCCGAGAACTTCGACCTGTGCGAGCAGCTCGCGGGCGCGCTGGGCGGCACGGTCGCGGCGACCCGCGCGGTGGTCGACGCGGGCTGGTTCCCGTACTCGGCGCAGATCGGCCAGACCGGCAAGACGGTCGCGCCCAAGCTCTACCTCGCGGCCGGCATCTCCGGCGCGATCCAGCACAAGGTCGGCATGCAGGCCTCGGAGAACATCGTCGCGATCAACAAGGACCCGAACGCTCCGATCTTCGAGTTCTGCGACCTCGGGATCGTGGGCGACCTCCACAAGATCATGCCGAAGCTGACGGAGGCCGTGAAGGCGAAGAAGGGGGCTTGAGTTGGCGAAGGACCGCGTCGCTCCGGTCGAGTATCCGCCGCCGGTAAACGATGCCGAGGAGTTCGTCGGCCCGCCGTCGGACCCCGAGGAGGACCGCATCGAGGTCGGCGTCGCGATCGTGGGCGGTGGCCCCGCGGGGCTGGCCTGCGCGAACCGGCTGATGCAGCTGCTCGAGCACGAGCCGGAGCTTCAGGAAAAGCTCGGCGAGGTGCCCGTCGCGGTGATCGAGAAGGGCAAGACGCCCGGCGCGCATCTGCTGTCCGGCGCCAACATGCGCCCATCGGCGTTGAAGGAGCTGTTCCCGGACATGCCCGAGTCGGAGTGGCCGGTGCTCTGGAAGGTCGAGAAGGACGCGGTCTACCTGCTCACGTCCAAGCAGGCGCTGCCCCTGAAGCCGATGCCGCCGAACTTCCGCAACCATGGCAACTACGTGGTGTCGGTCGCGCAGCTGGGCCGCTTCCTCGCCGGCAAGGCAGAGGAGGCCGGTGTCTACCTCCTGTCCGAGACCGCCGCGACCAAGCTGCTGGTCGAGGACCGGATCGTGCGCGGCGTGCGCACGGGCGACAAGGGCCGCGGCAAGGATGGTGCGCCGCTTTCGAACTTCGAGCCCGGCTCCGACGTGACCGCGAAGGCGACCGTGCTCGCGGAGGGCACGCTCGGCCACCTCAGCTTCGCGGCGATGGACTACTTCGACCTCGGCGGCGAGGACGAGCAGCGGTGGGAGCTCGGGGTCAAGGAGGTGTGGGAAGTCGAGAAGCCCCTCGACCGCGTGATCCACACGATGGGCTGGCCACTTCGCAAGGCGCCGCAATGGAACGAGTTCGGCGGCAGCTTCATCTACCCGATGGGCGACAACAAGATCTGCATCGGCTTCGTCGCCGGCCTCGACTACACGGACGCCACCTTCTCCGTCCACGACGTCCTGCAGGAGTTCAAGCTGCACCCGTTCGTGAAGGACCTGCTCGAGGGTGGCAAGCGGGTCGCGTGGGGCGCGAAGACGATCCCCTCGGGGGGATACTTCGCGATGCCGAAGCGCTTCTCGGTCCCGGGGATGCTGATGGCCGGCGACAACGTTGGGATGGTCAACATCCCCGAGCTGAAGGGCATCCACTACGCGATGCACGCCGGGATGTACGCGGCGGAGGCGATCGTCGACGCGCTCAAGCGCGACTCGATCAACTACGAGGCCTACGACGAGCGCGTACGGTCCAGCGTGATCGGCAAGGACATGTACCGGTCGCGCAACATGCGGCAGCCGTTCACGCGAGGCTTCTTCGTGGGCGGCGCGCTCGCGCGCGCGATGACGATCACGAAGGGCGCCTTCCCTGGCGGCCACTTCAAGCAGGAGCACGACTCCGAGGTCGAGATGGTGCTCGACGGGGCTTCGAAGAGCTACCCGAAGGCCGACAACAAGTACACGTTCGACAAGCTGTCGTCGGTCTTCGCGTCGGGCAACGCGACCCGCGACGACGCCCCGAACCACATCCGGATCCAGCAGCACGTGCCGCTCCAGATCGCTCAGACATGGGTGTCGATGTGCCCGGCGGCGGTCTACGAGATTCCCGAGGAGCAGGTCGAGGCGGCCCAGAACGGCGACGGCGACGGCGACGGCAAGGTCGACGTGCATGTGACGCCGTCGAACTGCGTGCAGTGCGGCGCGATCACCGCCAAGGGCGGCCGCCTGACCCCGCCCGAAGGCGGCGACGGCCCGCTCTACACGCAGGTCTAGCGCCTCTTCACACCAGCCGGCGTGCGGCGTTAGGGTCGTATTCATCGATCCGGGGGGATGGATGCTTGCTCGACGAATAGCGCTGACGGCGGCCGTTGCACTGCTTGCCCTGCCCGCCACTGCCGGAGCAGACGGCGGGACGCTTTCCCACGTCTCGATCAGTTCGGTCGGCGGGCACAGTTCAGAGCCTGCGCAGTACGTCGGGCCGTGGGGGGACAACAGCAGCGCCCACTGGCTGGACGATGCGGTCTTCAGCTCCAACCACTGGTTTCTCCGTACGCCACTCGCGGAAGGCCAGAGCGCCTATTTCACGACCTCGGAGCCGCTGATCCCCGAAGACACCGACAACCAGCGCGACCTCTACCGCAGAAAGGGGACCCGGACGGAGCTGGTCAGCATCGGCACCGGCACGGTCGCGACGCCGGGCAACTTCTGCGGCGGATCCGTCGCGCTTCCGGCCTGTCCCTTCGCGACCTCACGCGACACCGAGCACGCCTTCTTTTCCTTCGACGGGCCGCTCGTCCCCGAGGACACCGACGGCAACGTGAACGACCTCTTCGAGCGCTTCGGCGGAGCGACGACGCTCGTTTCGACGGGTCCGGCCGGCACGAACGGCCCGTACGAGGTTTGCTCGAACTTCGGGTCTCCCTGCACGGCTTTCGCCGTCTCCGCCGATGGCAGCCGGGTCGTTTTCCAGACGAAGGAACGGCTGGTACCCGAGGACTATGACTTCGACTGCAACCAGTCGCTGTCTCGCTGCCTGGATCTCTACGAGCGTTCGAACGGCGTCACCAGGCTCCTGTCGACGGGGCCGCTTCGCTCGGCCGGGTCCCAGACCGCGCTCAGCTTCCAGATGTACGAGCTGCAGTTCTATCCATTCCCAGTTTCCGAGGATGCCCGGCATGTGTTCTTCATGAGCGAGGTGGCGCTCGTGCCGGAGGACGGCGACACTCGCGTCGATCTCTACGAGAGCTTCGACGGCACCACGCGGCTGGTCTCAACGGGGCCGTTCAACTCGAACTCGCCGGTGGAGGGCCACTGGGGAGGAGCGTCCGCGGACGGGACCAAGGCGTTCTTCACGATGAACGAGTCGCTGACGAGCGACAGCGCGCTCGGGTCTGGCATCTACGAGCGGGTCGGCGGCACGACGCGGCGACTTCCGCTCGGGCCTCCAGGCGACCCGTTCAACACTGCAAGCGTGCGCTACCACGGTCCCTCCTACGACGGCTCTCACGTCTTCTTCTCAACGACCAGTCGCATGGTCGCCGAGGACACCGACAGTCGCTGGGACCTGTACTCGTGGTCCGACGAGGGAATCCAGCTGATCTCCACCGGCCCCGCCGGGGGGAACGG
>JBBQKG010000042.1:0-10338 GCA_038326655.1 Solirubrobacterales bacterium | reverse complement strand
GGCGGTGGACTTGGCCTCTGCGTCGTTGCCCTTGCTCCTCTGGTTCAGGAACGAGGGGATTGCGATCGCGGCAAGGATGCCGATGATCAAAATGACGACCAGGAGCTCGATCAGGGTGAAACCCTTCTCCTCCTGGGCGCGCTCGCGGAGCTTCCGCAACATGTGGATTCCTCCTGATTGGGGGCTTTTTGCCATGTCCCGTCAGGCCGCGGCTCAATTAACGCCCAGTGGAGGTCCTTCCTTCGGCCAACCCGGCCTACTCCCTGAAGCTCGCGCCCTCTCCTGGTAGAGGGAGACAGCGCCCAACAACCTAAGCCTGACGCGTCATCTATCGACCCTCCAGGCCATTCCTTTAGGGCTCCCCGGAGGGTTGGACGAATCCCGTCAGGCGCGCTGGGCAATTGCCGTGCCGGACCGTTCGCGGCGGCGTGCACGGCCGGGTATCCCGATCGATGCGGCAAATGCGAGCAGCACCACGACGGCCGAGATCGAGAACGCGATCGTGAACGCGCTGCTCGTCGGCTCGCCGCTCGCCGAGAGGTGGCCGGCCAGCACCGCGGCGGACACCTGGCCGCCCAGCGAGCCGCCGATCGTGCGCATGATCGTGTTCATCCCCGTGGCGACGCCGGTCTCGCACTGGTCGACCGCCTCCACGATCAGGTTCGCCATCGAGGCGAACGAGAAGCCGATCCCGAGCCCCATCAGCGCGGTCGCGCTGTAGATCGCCCAGCGCTGCCCGTGCTCGGCTGCCAGGAAGGCGAAGCTGAGCGCGGTCACGAGCGTGCCGATCAGCAGCGGCAGCTTCGATCCGAACCGCGTGCCGAGCATCCCGGCGGCCAAGCCCGAGAAGAGCATCACGAGCGATGGAAACAGGAACAGCCAGGCCTCTGTGACGTTCGCACCGAACCCCGTGCTGGGCGACAGCGTGTCCGGGAGCTGCGGTCAAGCTTCAGCCGAGCGTAGCGATCGGCCGCTCGTTACGGCTTCAACGAGGCGGAGGGCCCAGGCGCGTATACAGGATCGCCGCCACGATCAAGGTGAGCACGACGATCCTGAGCGCGCTCGAGTGCACGCCGCCGTGGGTGAGAACCCGGGCCACGACCACCGCCCCGGCGAGCGCGACGACCAGCACCGGGGCCTCACGCCGGCGCATCGGCCTCGAGCTCGGCCCAGATTGCGGCGTGGTCGCTCAACCCGTCCTCGCGCCAGGTGTGGACGTACTCGCACGCGACGGGGCGCAGCGACGGCGAGACGATCAGGTGATCGAGGCGATAGGCCTCTCCCCACGCGGCCACCCACGAACGGTCGCGGCGCGCGTATCCGTGCACCGCGCGAAAGGCGTCCTGCCACCCGCGGGCGGGTAGCCCGGCCACGATCGCGAGCTCGGCACGGTCGTGGCGCTCGCCGAGCGCCGGGCGCAGGCGCCCGCTGCGCGTGCGGGCGAAGCTCGAGACCTCGCCCTCCCGGCTCTCGTAGCGGGGGGTGTTGATGTCTCCCGCGAGCGCACGGGGGGTCCGGTCATCACGGGTCAGAGCCGCGAACACGGCTTCGAGCGTCCGTACCTTGACCTGCTCCGCCTTGGAGCTGAGCGGTGCGTGGAGGTTGTGCACCTCGACTTCGGTCCCGGCCATCGTCACGAGACCCGCGAGGTGGCGCTCAGGCCACGGCAGGCCGGGAACCTCGATCTGCCGGAGCGGATCACGCGCCGCGGTCAGGACGGCCAGCCGGCGCAATCCCGTCGGCGGCACGGGCCACTCGCTCACGGCGACCTCGAAGCCCTGGTCGGAGAGCGCCTCCTCCCAGCGGGAGCGCGTCGCGGGCGTCACCTCCTGCAGGCAGAGCACGTCGAAGCGGCATTCCCGGAGCGCCTCGATCTGGCGCTCTTGAGACGCACGCACACGCCCGGCCACGTTCCAGCTCAGGATCACGGCGCGGGAGGGCATAGGATCAGCGCGGGATGGGCTCACGGCTCGTGGTCACCTGGGCATTCAACGTGGTGGCACTGTTCGTCGCGGCGTGGGTCCTCGACGGCGTGAGCTACGGCGACCAGTGGTGGACCCTCCTGATCGCGGGGCTCGTGTTCACGGTCGTGAACGCGTTCGTCAAGCCGATTCTCACGGTGCTGTCGATCCCGTTCATCGTCGTCACACTCGGGCTCTTCTACTTCCTCCTGAACATCCTGATGCTCTACCTGACGGACTGGATCGTGCCCGACTTCGAGATCCGGTCGTTCTGGTGGGGCGTGCTGGCGGCGATCATCGTGAGCATCGTGAACTGGGTGCTGCACATCGCCTTCGGCGAGCCGGACGAGAGTCCGGTCCCGGCCTAGCGCGTAGCCGAGCTCGGCAAGCGCCGGCTTCACACCCGTAAGATCGCATGGTGAAGCCGGGCACAGCGAGGACGCGGCTTGCGAGCGACGCCGACGACCGGTTCCTGCGGCTGCGCCAGGACCTCGGCGTGTCGTCGTTCGGGCTGAACCAGATCGTGCTGCAGCCTGGCCAGCGCGGCCGCATCCACCGCCACGCGCGCCAGGAGGAGGTCTACCTCGTGCTGGGGGGCACGCTCACCCTGCTGGTCGAGGGCGAGGAGACCGTGCTCGAGCGCGGTGAGCTAGTGAAAGTGGCTCCCGAGCTGCGGCGCCAGCTCGTGAACCGGGGGCCCGTGGTGCTCTCGCTGTTGGCGCTCGGCGGCTCGGGAGAGCACGAGGGCCGCGACGGCGAGGCCTTCACTTCATGGTCCGAGGAGCACGGAGCGCCCCCGCAGGAGGTGCCGCTGCCGCCCGACCTGGAGCCGGGCGAGCAACCCTAGATCGCAGGTCGGCAGTGGCGGCCTCTGCCGACAGCTCGGAGGCGCCGAAACGTCGCGTGATGATCGTCATCGGGGCGCTGATGCTCACGATGCTGCTGGCGGCGCTCGACCAGACGATCGTCTCGACCGCGTTACCGACGATCGTCGGCGACCTCGGCGGCCTGACTCGCTCGGAACCGCGATTCTCGGCGCGATCTTCGCCAACCGTCTATCGCATGAGCTCGCCTCCCGGCTGCCGTCCGAATCATCCTCTGCCGCGGGACTCGCCTCCGGGCACGTGAATCCCGGTCAGGTCTCCTCGCTACCGCCGGCGCTCCACGACGACTACGTTCGCGCCTTCACCGATTCGCTCTCGACCGTGTTCCTGATCGCCGCGGCGGTGTGGCGGCGCCTGACCGCTTCCGGGCAGGCGATTCGCCGAGAGCTGATGCGCGCCCGGCTGTCGGAAGAGCTGCCCCATTCGGATCGCGGCGCCTGAGCGCCGGTCTAGCGGATCTTGTCGTAGACCTCGAAGAGCGGCAGGTACATCGAGATCACGATGAACCCGACCATCGCGCCGACGATGATGATCATGACCGGCTCGAGGATCGACGTGAGCGCCTTGATCACGGCCGCGACCTCGTCCTCGTAGAAGTCGGCGACCTTGGCGAGCATCCCGTCGAGGTTACCCGTCTCCTCGCCGACGCCGACCATGTGCGCGACCATCGTCGGGAAGTGCTGGCTCTTGCGCAGGGGCTCGGAGATCGAGCCTCCGCGCTGAACCGACTCCTTGACGTCGGCCATCGCCTTTTCGATGTGGTAGTTGCCCGCGGTGCCGCCGGTGATGTCGATCGCCTGGAGGATCGGCACGCCGGAGTGCACGAGCCCGGAGAAGGTCCGCGACCAGCGCGCGAGCGAGATCTTCAGGATCACGTCGCCGATCTTGGCGGGGATCTTCAGCTTGATCGTGTCCCACTGCCGGTGGCCCCACGACGTCTTCTTCCACTTCTTGAAGCCGAAGATCCCGCCGAACGTGACGGCCAGCAACAGGTACCACTGCCCGGTGACGAGGTGAGAAGCGGTCACGCTTACCTGCGTGATCGCGGGAAGCTTGCCGTTGAAGTCCTTGAAGACGTTCTCGAAGACGGGGATCAGGAACGCCACGAGCGCGAGCATCACGACCATCGCGAAGGCGCCGATCATGATCGGGTAGGCCATCGCGGCGCGGACCTGCCGCCTCAGCGAGTCGGCCTTCTCGAGCTGGTCGGCGACGCGCATCAGCGACTCCTCGAGCATTCCGGCCGTCTCACCGGTGCGGACCATCGCGATGTACAAGTGGTTGAAGACGTCTGGGTACTTCTCGAGCGCGTCCGAGAGCGAGATGCCGGCCTCGACGTTCTGCCGGACCTGAGACAGGATCTCCTTGAGCTTGTCGTTCTCGGTCGAGTCCTCGAGCACGTGGAACGAGCGCAGGATCGACATGCCGGAGGCGACCATCGTGGCTAGCTGCCGTGTCATCACGGTCAGCTCGGGCGCCTTGATCTTCTTGAACCGGTCGAACAGGTCCTGGCTCGTGACGCTGGTCTTCTGCTCGACGATGTCGAGCACGATCAGCCCGCGGTGGCGCAGCTCGTCGGTGACTGCCTGCTTCGAGCCCGCGTCGAGCTCGCCTTGAGCGGGCACGCCCGCTACGTCGATCGCCCTGAACGTGTAAGTCGCCATTCCCCTGTTCTCCGTGTCTTGTCCTGTGCCGGTGCCGTTCGCCTACGCGGCCTTGACGAGGCCCATGAGGCGGCGGAGCTCCTCCGGCGTGCTCGAGCGCTGCTCGGCGAGCTCGCGGGTGATCTTGCCGGCCCGCACGAGCTGGGCGAGCGCCGCATCCATCGACTGCATGCCCTGCGCGGCCGAGGTCTGGAGCACCGAGTGGATCTGGTGGGTCTTGCCCTCGCGGATCAGGTTCCGGACGGCAGGAGTCAGGCCGAGCACCTCGCAGCAGGCAACGCGGCCCGCGCCGTCGGCAGTCGGCAGCAGCTGCTGGGTGACGATGCCCTGCAGCGCGACCGAGAGCTGGACCCGGACCTGCTGCTGCTGGTGCGGCGGGAACACGTCGATGATGCGGTCGATCGTTTGCGCAGTGTCCTGGGTGTGCAGCGTCGCGAAGACGAGGTGGCCGGTCTCGGCGGCGGTCAGCGCCGTCGAGATCGTCTCGAGGTCGCGCATCTCGCCGACGAGGATGACGTCGGGGTCCTGGCGCAGCGCGGCCTTCAGGCCCAGCGAGAAGCTCTGTGCGTCGTTGCCGATCTCGCGCTGGTTGACGACGCAGCTCTTGTGGCGGTGCAGGAACTCGATCGGGTCCTCGATCGTGAGGATGTGCTCCTTCCGCGTCTGGTTGATCTCGTCGATCATCGCGGCGAGCGAAGTCGACTTGCCCGAGCCGGTCGGCCCGGTCACGAGCACGAACCCGCGCGGCTTCTTCACGAACTCGTGGATCACCGCGGGCAGGCCGAGCTGGTCGACGGACTTGATCTCCGACGGGATCAGACGGAACGCGGCGCCGATCGAGGCGCGCTGCATGTAGGCGTTGACCCTGAAACGGCCGTGGGCAGGCACGGAGTAGGAGAAGTCCACCTGCCACTCCTGCTCGAGGCGCTTGCGCTGGTCGTTCGAGAGGATCGAGTAGATCGTGTCGCGCGTGTCCTTCGAGTCGAGCTTCGGGTAGTCGCTGAGCGGACGCAGCTCACCCCGCACACGGATGACCGGCGGCGCGCCAACCGTCATGTGAAGGTCCGACGCCTTCAGCGCGATGGTCTCCTTGAGAATCTCTGCGAAGTCGATTTCCATAGTCCGCTTTCGTCCGTGAGTTGCCGTGCCGTCCGGTTGTCTAATCGGCAGGAAGCGCCGAACCCGTTATTCGTGCGACCTCCTGGATCGAGGTGTGGCCCATGCGGACCTTGTCGATCCCGTCCTGCTGGAGCGTGCGCATGCCCTGCTCGATTGCGACCTGGCGGATCTGGTCGGACGAGGCCTTCTCGATCGTGAGCTCGCGAATCTCCTCGCTCATGACCATCGCCTCGTACATGCCGATGCGGCCCTTGTAGCCGCTGTAGCCGCAGCGCTTGCAGCCTTTCGCCGTGTAGGCCTCGAGGTCGGTGTGGATGTTGTACTGCGACAGCGCGCCTGCCCGCAGCACGACGCGCTCCTTGCAGTTTGTGCAAAGCAGCCGGGCGAGTCGCTGCGAGATCACGCAGTCGAGCGCGGAGGCGGTGAGGAACGGCGCGATGCCCATCTCGGTGAGGCGGCTGATCGTCGTGGGAGCGTCGTTCGTGTGAAGCGTCGAGAGCACGAGGTGGCCGGTGAGCGCCGACTCGATCGCGATCTGCGCGGTCTCCTTGTCCCGGATCTCTCCGACCATGATCACGTCGGGGTCCGAGCGCACCATCGAGCGAAGGCCCGTCGAGAAGTTGAGACCGGCCTTGAGGTTGACCTGGACCTGGGTGAGGCCCGGGATCTGGTACTCGACCGGGTCCTCGATCGTGATGATGTTCACCTCGGGCTTGTTGATCACGTTCAGCGCCGAGTAGAGGCTCGTGGTCTTGCCCGAGCCGGTCGGGCCCGTGACGAATGTGGCCCCGTAGGCGCGCGTGAAGCCGGCCCGGAAGCGCTCCAGGGTGTCGGGCTGCATGCCGAGCTTGTCGAGCCCGATCCGGGCCTGCTCCTTGTCGAGAATCCTGAGCACGACCTTCTCGCCCTTGACCGACGGGAGCGAGGCCATGCGGATGTCGATCGGGTGACCGCCGACGGTGAGGCCGACGCGACCATCCTGGGGCAGCCGCTTCTCCGCTATGTCGAGGCTCGCCATGATCTTGAGTCGGGAGGTCACGCCGGCGACCATGCGGCGCGGCACCGTGGTCGCGTCGTGGAGCACGCCGTCGACGCGATAGCGCACGCGCATGTCCTTGCCCTCGGGCTCGAAGTGGATGTCGGAGGCGCCTTCCTCGACGCCCTTCGCGATCACGCCGTTCACGAGCTTGATCACGGGCGCGTCGCCGGCAGACTCGCGGATCTCGGAGACCTCGCCGGCGTCGAAGGCCCCGTCTTCCTCCTCCTCGATCGCCTCGGCGATCGAGGCGTCGAGCTTGCTGGCGTTCTGCAGCGCGATGTCGATGTCCTCCGCCGAGGCCACTGCCGGTCGCACGTCGAGGCCGGTCATGATCGAGATGTCGTCGACCGCCCGAACGTTGGTCGGGTCCGACATCGCGACCATCAGGGTGTCCTCGCCGATGAACGCGACCGGGATCGCGCCGTAGCGCTTGGCGGCCTGGGTCGGAATCAGGTTGACCGCCCCCAGGTCGATGTCGAATGCGGTCAGGTCGAGGTGGTCGAGGCCAAAGCGCTCTGATGTCGAGCGGGCAAGCTGGTCGGTTGTGATCACCTGCTCGGCGAGCAGCACCTGCTCGGGAGTGCGGCCGCTGTTGCGTGCCTCGGCCACCGCCAGCTCGACACGATCGCGGGGCGCAAACCCGAGCTCGACGATGTGATCGGTGATGAACCGGCCGGACCCACCACGACGACTGGGCGGCGTCAGCCCCGGACGGTTGACGGCAGCGAGATCCGGATCGTCGTCGTGCTCGCTCGACTCGGGATCGGCTGGCGCCGGGTCGACCGCGTGGACATCGGGATCGGCGGGACCGGCAGTGCCGTAGGCGGCCTGCTGCGCATCCTCGTCGCCCCCCACGGGGTCGCTCGGGACCGGTCTCAGGACCGGGGTGTCTGTCTCAGTGTGTGTGTCTGTCTTTTGCGCCACTTCGCATAGCCCCGAGCGGCGGCTCCAGGCCCGTCCAGAGCCGGAAACTGGCCGCTCCCTGGTGGACCAGAACGTCGAATCCGTCAACGCAGACGGCGCCCCGCGAGCGCGCGAAACGCACAAGCGGTGTGCCGTCTTGGCGGTAGACGAGGTCCACCACGATTTGCCGATCACCCCATACATCGGCCGATAGGGGCAGCTCCTTGAAGGGTTCGGCCGGGTCGGGCGAGCCCTGTTCGGAGCGGCGCGAGGGCATGCCGACCGAAGTCGCGTTCACAAGCAGTTCGGCGCTTGGCAGGCGGTTTTCCGCGACTGCCTCCAACTGCGTCGGGTCCCGCGCGAAGCGGGCGAAATCCTGCACGAGGGCCTGCGCGCGCTCCCCATGGCGGTTCCACACCGAGATCCGCTCGGCGCCCGCCTCCAGCAATCCGTAGACGACGGCTCGGGCGGCGCCGCCGGCGCCGAGCACGAGCGCGCTCATGCCTTTCGGAGCCTCGGGAGCGCGCTCCCGCAACGCGGTTAGGAATCCCACCACGTCCGTGTTCTCGGCCTCGATCCCGGTCGCGGTGAAGCTGAGCGTGTTCGCCGCCCCGGTCGCACGAGCCACGTCGCTCGGCCGGTCGGCGATCGCGAGCGCACGGAGCTTGTGCGGAATCGTCACGTTCGCGCCCACGAAACCCCGCTCCGGCAGCTCCCGGACGAACGGCTCGAACGCGTCCGGTGCGACCGGCAGGAGCTCGTAGCTCCAGTCGAGGCCGAGCGCCTCGAAGGCGGCGTTGTGCATCGCCGGAGAGCGGCTGTGCTCGACGGGCCAGCCGAGCACGCCGACGAGGGTCGTCGGCGGCCGAGCGTCGCCGCCTAGCATTTGGTGGGCGACTTCCCGCCTGCCGCCTGGCGGGCGGCGTTGTAGCGCGCCTGGTCCCGCTCGAACGCTGCGAAGGTGCTCGAGAATGCGTGCTCGTCGCAGGTTCCCGGCTTCACCACGTAGTAGAGGTAGCCGACGTGCGCGGGGCGTGCCGCCGCCTCGATCGAGGCAAGTCCCGGGTTTCCGATCGGAGTCGGCGGCAGCCCGGACCGGGTGCGGGTGTTGTAGGGGGAATCGATGGCAAGGTCGCTGTTCGTGAGCGGCCTGGTCCAGTTCGCGGTCGCGTAGCGGATCGTGGCGTCGATCCCGAGCGGCTGGCGAGCGTGCAGCCGGTTGTAGATCACGGCTGCCACGAGCGGGCGCTCGCGCGCCTGGCTGGTCTCGCGCTCGACCATCGAGGCGATCTTGACCACGTCGTAGGGCGTCAGGTTCTTGCGCTTCGCGTAGGAGAGGTCCACGCCGGCGAAGTTCTGGCCGAACGCAGCGAGCTGCTTGTCCACGAGCGCGGCCGCGGTGGCGCCGCGGCGCAGCTCGTAGGTCGCCGGGAACAGGAAGCCCTCGACCGTCGCGGGTGGTCGCGCAAGCCCGTATTGACGGGACGGCACGAGCGCGCCGTTCGCGGTCGCGGCGAGGTAGTCGCCCTGCACGCCGGCGCGCCCGGCGAGCGGCGTGATCTCCCGCCTGCTCAGCCCCTCCGGGATCGTGAGCTGCACGAGGTTCTTCGCCGGCCCCGCGACGAGGCGGTCGAGTACGTCGCCGTAGCTCATCTGCTTGCGCAGCGTGTAGGCGCCGGGCTTCAGGTCGCTGCTGTCGCCCGCGAGGCGCGCGCGCAGCGCGAACAGCACGCTGCTCGGCACGACTCCCTCACGGTCGAGGACGTCCCCGATCCGCGCGACCCCGGCCCGCTTGGGGATCGTGACGTGCACGGCGGCCCCACCGCCACCCGCAAAGGGCTGAAAGAGCGCCCACAGGAACGCCGCCGCAGCGACAGCGAGCGCCAGCACCGTCAGCCGGCGTAGGCCCTCTCCACTCATCTGTGGGCGCTCAGGTAGCTCTCCAGCAGGTGCGCCGCGGCGCGTGAGTCCTCGGGCAGCCGGCCGGGCGTGCGCTGGGCCAGCCGTGTCGTGAAACGCTCGTCGAACGTGTGCACCGGCACGTCGAGGCGCTCTGCAAGCCGGGCCGCGAACCCGCGCGCCTCGGCAGCCTGCGCGCCTTCCTCGCCCGAGAGGCTCACCGGCAGTCCCACCACGACCTCGTCGACGTCGCGCTCGCCGACCAGGCCCGCAATGTCGTCGAGCCCCCGGTCGGAGCCAGGGTCCGAGATCGACTCCAGCGGCGTCGCGAGCACCCCGGTGGGATCGCTGACGGCGGCGCCGCACGTCGCGCGGCCGTAGTCGAGCGCAAGGATTCGCACGTCAGGACAGCTTTGCCCGGATCGCCTCGTGCGCTGTCTCGAGCGCCTCGTCCAGCTTCGCGGCGTCCTTTCCCCCCGCCTGCGCCATCGTGTCCCGGCCGCCGCCGCCGCCGCCCATCACGGCCGCCGCCTGCTTCACGATCTCGGCCGCGGACAGGCCACGATCGACCGCCGACCTGGTGAAGCTGGCGATCAGCTGCGGCCGCCCGCCGGCCGCCGAGCCGAGCACCACCGCGCCGTCCCCGAGCGCGGACCGCACGCGGTCCGAGAGCTCGAGCAGCTGGTCGCGGTCGGACAGCTCGCATCGCGCTGTGACCACCTTCAGCCCGTCGTGGGTGGCGGCATCGGCCACCAGCCGGGCGGGCCCGGCCGCGAGGATGGCCGCCCCCCCCCCCCTAAACGCGGGCGCGGCCCGCTCGCGGGGGGGGAGCGCCGCCCCCACCCCGCCGCCCCCCAGCACGGGGGGAG
>JBBQKG010000041.1:0-10458 GCA_038326655.1 Solirubrobacterales bacterium | reverse complement strand
TCAGGACATACCCGCGATTGCCCGGAATGGGACGTGGACCCGAATCGGCTTAGCGCGGGAAAACGCAGCCTCAACGTGGATCCGCGCGGATGCCGGAGGAGGGACTCGAACCCCCGACACGCGGATTATGATTCCGCTGCTCTAACCGACTGAGCTACTCCGGCGAGGGAGGCTCAATCTAGCAGTGGGCAGGTCTTTCGCCACGCTGCCGCGCGGTCTCCTGTGCGCGGGCCGGGTGTAGGATCCTGACGGGCCCGAGAGACCCGCCTGATCCGTTCACGTGGCCCGAGCTGCCCGGCCATAAGAGTTGAGCCGGGATTGCCGAATCCAAAGCAAAATCGTCGTATCGAGACCCGTGTCGCAGGGGAGACGGGACCGTCAGCGCGCTGGCGGAAGGCATCTTGGAACTGAGCCACACGGAGCTGGTGAGCCAGCTTTTCGACGCGTTCAACCGGCGCGACCTCGCCAGCGCGTTTGCGCTCGTCCACGAAGAGGTGGAGTTCATCGCTCCGACCGCTGAGATCGCCAACGACGGGCAGCCGTACCGGGGCCACGCCGGCATGGAGAAGTACTACGCCGACGTAGCACGCGTGTGGATCGAGCTCGAGGTAATGCCGCGCGAGTTTCGCGCGGTGGGCGAGGACGCCGTGCTGGTGCTCGGACGTGTGTGGGGGAGGGGAGAGGGCGGTTACATCCAGGATTCCCCAACCCAGTGGGTGATGCGCATCGGCGACAACCGCATCCGGTGGATCCGTGTCTTCACGAACCGCAGTGCGGCGCTCGCCGAGGTCGGCCTGGCCGAGTAGGGATAATCGGCCGGCTCTGCTGGAGTCGGTTCCCAACATCAGCGAGGGAAGAAGCCGGGAGGTGGTCGCCGCGCTCGCGCGGGCGCTCACCGTGCCGGGCACGCAGCTGCTCGACACCCACGCGGACTCCGACCACAACCGCAGTGTGTTCACGCTCGTGGGCGAGCCGCGGGCGCTCGCCGACGGACTGCTCGCGGGCGCCCGGCAGGCGATCGCGCAGATCGACATGCGCACCCACGAGGGGGCGCACCCCTGCATCGGTGCGCTGGACGTCGCGCCGGTCGTCTACCTGCGGTCCGCGGACCGCGCGCTGGCCGAGAGCGAGGCGCTCGCCGTGGCGAATCGCCTGGCGGGAGAGCTCGACCTGCCGGTCTTCCTCTACGGCGCGCTCGCGACGGAGCCCGACCGGCGCGAGCGGGCCAACTTCCGCGAAGGCGGCATCGGAGGCCTCGAGGAGCGGATGCTGGCCGGCGAGCTGGAGCCCGACTTCGGGCCGCGCAGGCCCCATCCGACCGCCGGCGCCACGCTGGTCAGCGCGCGGGCGCCGCTGGTCGCCTTCAACCTCCAGCTTGCCGAGCCCGACCTTGCGACGGCAAAGGCGATCGCAGCCGAGCTGCGCGAGTCCGGCGGGGGGCCCGCCGGCGTGCGCGCGATCGGCGTGCTGCTCGAGCGGGCGGGCATCGCGCAGGTCTCGCTGAACGTGCACGATCCGTTCACGGTGCCACTTGCCGATCTCGTCAGGCTCGCACGTGCGGCGGCATTGCGCCACCACGCGCAGATCGCCGCGGCCGAGCTCGTGGGACTCGCGCCGGCGGCCGCGATCGAGGGCTTTCCCGACGACCTCGAGCTGCGGGGCTTCGACGAGCGAGCACACGTCCTCGAGAAGCGAATAACCTCGCTTCGTGGCTAGGGCCAGGCAGACCCGCCGGCGAAAGCACCGCGGCACGCAGGCCGGCACTGTCCGGCCGCGCGGGCGCGGCGGCGGGCGGCCGCGGTCACGCACGGATGCAAAAATGACCGCGGAGCAGCGTCGCCAGGAACGCCTCAGCCGCCTGCCGACGTGGAAGGCCGCATTCCAGCGCGGCGCGATCGCCGCGCTGGCGCTCTTCGCACTGCTCGTGATCGCCTTCAAGGCCAACCCCGCCGCGGCGATCCCGCTGGCGCTGCTCGCCGCGTTGCTCTACGTGCCTGCCTTCCACCTCACGGACACGCTGCTCTACCGCAACCGCATGCGCCGCCGGGCGCGCGAGCAGGGCCGCGGCCAGGACGCTGACTAGACTCACCCGTCCATGGACGTGCGCATGTTCACGGTCGGCCCTGTGCAGGAGAACTGCTTCGTGCTGCGCCGGGACGGCGCCCAGAGCGCGCTGATCGTGGACCCGGGCGAGGAGGCGCCCACGATCCTCGGCGCGGTCGACGAGCTCGGCCTGGAGGTCGAGGCGATCCTCGTCACCCACTGCCACTTCGACCACATCGGCGCTGTCGCACCTGTCGCGGAGGCCACGGGTGCTCCCGTCTACGTCAGCGCGATCGAGCGCCCGGTGCTGGCGGACATCATGAGCTACGTGCCGTTCCCCGGCTTCGGTCCGTACGAGAGCTGGGAAGCCGAGCACACCCTCAAGGGAGGGGAGAAGCTCGAGCTCGCGGACTTCGAGATCGACGTGCTCTTCACGCCCGGTCACAGCCCCGGCCATCTCACCTTTTCGATCCCCGAAGAGCGGGCGATCTTCTCAGGCGACGTCCTGTTCCAGGGATCGGTGGGACGGGTGGACCTTCCGGGCGGTGACTGGAACACGCTGCTCGGGTCGATCGGGACGCTGGTCGACTCGCTGCCCGAGGACACGACGGTCCATCCGGGCCACATGGGGATCACGAGCCTCGGCGCCGAGCGCCGCACGAACCCGTTCCTGACCGAGCTTGCCGCCGGAGGGTCCTGACGGCGACCGGCGAAACCCGGTAGCCGATGCCTCCTCGTTTCCAGGTTCCCCGCGGGACCTATGACCTGCTGCCCGAGGACGCGGCCGTCCGGACGCGGATCGTGAGCGCTGCGCGAGAGCTCGGGGAAGGCGCCGGCTTCGGACAGATCGAGACGCCGGTCTTCGAGGACACCGAGCTGTTCGCGCGGACCGTGGGCGAGGCGACGGACATCGTCACCAAGGAGATGTACACGTTCGAGGATCGCTCCGGACGCTCGCTGACGCTTCGGCCGGAGGGCACCGCGCCGGTCTGCCGTGCATATGTGGAGCACGGCATGCACAAGCTGCCGCAGCCGGTGAAGCTCTGGTACCAGGGTCCGATGTTCCGCTACGAGGCGCCGCAGGCGGGGCGCTACCGCCAGCACAGCCAGGTCGGATTGGAGGCGATCGGCTCCGACGACCCGGCGCTCGATGCGGAGCTGATCGACCTGCTCGGGCACATGTATGCCCGCCTCGGCCTGACCGGCGTGCGGCTGCACCTGACCAGCATCGGCACGCCGGAGGCCCGTGCGGAGTACACGCGCGAGCTGCGCGACTACCTGCTTCGCAGCGACGTCTTCGACGCAGAGCAACGGCAGCGGATCGAGCTGAACCCGCTGCGCGCTTTCGACTGGGATGCGCCCGAGGCCCGCGCGGTCACCGGCAAGGCGCCGAAGCTGCTCGACCGGCTCTCGGACGAGGACTGCCAGCACTTCGACCAGGTGCTGCGGCTGCTCGACGGCGCCGGCATCAACTACATGCTCGACCCGCGGCTCGTGCGGGGCCTCGACTACTACACGCGCACGGTGTTCGAGTTCCGGTTCGACGCGCTAGGCGCGCAGAGCGGGCTCGGCGGCGGCGGGCGCTACGACCGCCTGATCGAGCAGATCGGCGGCGATCCGACGCCCGGTGTCGGGTGGGCCACCGGCCTCGAGCGCGTCGCGGAGGCGATGCGCCTGACGGACGGCGCGGGCGCGGAGGAGCGCCAGCCGGCTGCGGGCGGCCCGCGGTTCGTGTTCGCCGTGACCGAGCCGGCCGCGCGCGAGCGCGTGTTCCGAGCGGTGTCCGAGCTTCGCGAGGAAGGACTGAGCGCCACGATGGAGGTCGGCGATCGCAGCCTCAAGGCGCAGATGAGACACGCTGCCCGCAGCGGCGCTCCGTGGGTCGTGATCGTGGGGCCGGACGAGTGGACGCGCGAGGCCGCGGTGGTGCGCGACATGTCCGCTCACAGCCAGGAAGAGGTCCCGCTCTCGGCGCTTCGCCGCGAGCTCGTCGACCGGGCCCGCCGCACGCGGGTGGCCTGACCGATGGACGCGCCGGCACCGAACATCTACCGCGACGCCTGGTGCGGCCAGGTGCTCGGCAACCGAGTCGGCGAGCGCGTGCGGGTCGCCGGCTGGGTCCACCGGCGCCGCGACCACGGCGGCCTCGTGTTCGTGGACCTGCGCGATCGCACGGGGGTCCTCCAGGTGGTCTTCAATCCGCAGGAGGCGCCCGAAGCCCACGCGCGCTCGCACGTGCTCCGCTCCGAGTGGGTGATCTCGGCGGCGGGAGAGGTGGTCCGTCGCTCCAGCGAGACGGTCAACCGGGATCTTCCGACCGGTGAGGTCGAGGTCCGGGTGACCGAGGTGCAGGTGCTGGGAGAGGCAGAGACGCCGCCGTTCCCGCTCGAGGAGGAGAGTGACGTCGACGAGGCGCTGCGGCTTCGCTACCGATACCTCGACCTTCGCCGCGAGCCGATGCAGCGCCACCTCGAGCTGCGCCACGAGGTCAACCTCGAGATCCGCGAGTCGCTGAGCGCCGCGGGCTTCCTCGAGATCGAGACGCCGGTGCTGACCCGCTCGACGCCGGAGGGCGCGCGCGACTTCGTGGTCCCGAGCCGGCTGCAGCGCGGCAGCTTCTACGCGCTCCCGCAGTCGCCGCAACTCTTCAAGCAGCTCCTGATGATCGGCGGCTACGAGCGTTACTTCCAGATCGCGCGGTGCTTTCGCGACGAGGACCTGCGCGCCGACCGCCAGCCGGAGTTCACGCAGCTCGACATGGAGCTTGCGTTCGTCACCGAGGAGGACGTGATCGCGGCCAGCGAGCGCGTGCTCGATGCCGCCTACCGGACGGGTGGCGTCGAGCTCGGGCCGCCATTCCCGCGCCTCACCTATGACGAGGCGATCACTCGCTTCGGCACCGACCGGCCCGACCTGCGCTTCGGCCTCGAGATTTGCGACCTCGGCGATGCCCTGCGGCAGACCGAGTTCAAGGTCTTCCGCGGCGTGCTCGACGGCGGCGGCGTGGTGCGCGGGTTGAACGCCGGGCCCCGCGAGCTCTCGCGCGCCGAGCTCGACGGCCTGATCCAGTTCGCTCAGGGCCAGGGGGCGGGTGGGCTCGTCTGGGCCTACGTCGAGGAAGGCGATCATCCCAGCTGGCGCTCGCCCGTGGCGAAGTTCCTGTCGGCCGGTGAGCTGCGCGCCCTGACGGAGGCGCTCGAAGGCTCGCCCGGCGATCTGCTGCTGCTCGTCGCCGACGACGCCGGAGTCGCGGCGCAGACGCTCGGCGCGCTGCGGCTCGAGCTCGCCGGCCGCTTCGGCCTCGCCGCCGCCGAGCACTGGCAGCCGGTCTGGATCACCGACTTCCCGCTGGTCGAGTGGAACGACGACGAAGGTCGCTGGGATCCGCTTCACCATCCGTTCGTGGCTCCCAGCGAGGACTCGCTCGAGGCGCTGAAGAGGGATCCCGCCTCGGCGCGGGCGCGTGCCTACGACATCGTCGTCAACGGCAGCGAGATCGGCGGCGGGAGCATCCGCATCAACCGTCCCGACATGCAATACGCGGTGCTCGAGACGGTCGGCATCGCTCGCGAGCACGCGGACGAGAAGTTCGGGTTCCTGATCGAGGCGCTGCGCAGCGGCGCGCCGCCCCATGGCGGCATCGCGTTCGGGCTCGACCGCATCGTCGCGCAGCTCGCTCGCCGCGAGTCGATCCGGGAGGTGATCGCGTTCCCGAAGACCGCCTCGGGAGCCGATCTGATGACCGGCGCGCCCGCGCCGATCGATGCCAAGCAGCTGCGCGAGCTCGGCATCAGAGTCGACTTGCCGGGCGCCTGAGCCGCACGAAATCGATCGCCTCCTAATGTTTCCACGGGGGTTGCCGATGCTTGAGCCGAGGCTGCTAACTTGGAGGAGGCCCGAGCTTGTACGCCAGTCGCTCAGTGTTTGAGCCAACACAATTGGGAAGGGAGTCCGAATCGGGCGCGTCGGCCAACCGGCGGGTCCTGTGGACACCCACCTGCTTCGGCAGGTTCAACCAGGGGGCGGCAGCGGCAAGCTGGGGCCTTTTGATCTCGTGAGCAGCATCACCGCTCTCCCACGGCCGGCGCTCTACGCGATCATCGGCGTCGTGCTCGCCGCGGGCCTGTTCTTCACGACGCACAAGCCGGCCTCGACGCCATCGTCGACGCCCGCGCCGGTGCAGACGCCGCAGGCGGCCGAGTCACCGACCGCAAAGGCCGGACCCTCCGCCCAGGCGAGTGAGCCGAAGCGGGGCCAGGACCAGGTCACGCCGGCGAACCGCTCTCAGGCGGGACCGGCCGGACCGGGCCTGCCGGTGCGCATCAAGCATGCGCTCGACGCTCACAAGGTGGTCGCGATCCTCTTCTGGAACCGGCATGCGGTCGACGACCGCAGCGTCAAGTCCTCAGTGGACCGGCTTTCGCGCGGCAAGCGGCTGGCCGTCTTCTCGGACAGCGTGCGTCACCTGGCCCGCTACACGCGGATCACCGCGGCCGCGAGCGTCTCGACGACGCCATCGGTCGTGATCGTGAACCGGCAGGGCCAGGCCGAGGTGGTCACCGGCTACCTCGACTACGAGACGCTGCGCCAGTACGTGCTGAACGCGCTGCGCCGCTAGCTCTCCCGCGCGGCCTACACTGGCCGCATGAGCCTGGAGCAGCACCTGCGAGAGCCGCACGCGCGCGGGCCCGTGTCCGCAGGCGCGTTCGTCGGCAGCGCCGGCGGCCACGTCTGCGGGGATCTCGTGCGCATCTCGCTGTGCGCGCGCGAGGCGCGCGTTGCCGGGATCAGCTTCGACGCCGACGGCTGCGGCGCGACGCTCGCCGCCGCCAGCGCCTGCGCGCTGCTCGCGGACGGGCAGTCGCTGCTCGACGCGGCCCGGATCCGGCCCGACGACATCATCGCCGAGCTCGGTGGGCTCTCGCCCGGAAAGCGCCACGCCGCCGACCTCGCGGCGGATGCGCTCCACCGTGCGCTCTCGAAGGCCTGGGCGGACGCGGCCGTGCGCGTCGCGCCGGCCGCGGGCCGCGCGCTGGTCGCGATGAGCGGTGGCGTGGACAGTGCGGCCGCCGCGCTGATCTCGCGCCGGGGAGGCGGCGAGGTGGTCGCGGTGACGCTCAAGCTCTGGGCCGACC
This sequence comes from Solirubrobacterales bacterium, assembly GCA_038326655.1. Taxonomy (GTDB): domain Bacteria; phylum Actinomycetota; class Thermoleophilia; order Solirubrobacterales; family JBBDJG01; genus JBBQKG01. The sequence goes on along the minus strand of JBBQKG010000041.1, from coordinate 3,280 downwards.
AGGGCATCGACGGCACGCGCAGCTGTTGCTCTCCCGAAGCCGTGATCGGGGCGCGGGCGCTCGCGCACTCGATGGGCTTCCCCCATCTCACGCTCGACCTGCAGGAAAGCTTCAGGGCCGCGGTGGTCGCCGACTTCGTGGCCGAGCACGCGCGCGGGCGCACGCCGAATCCGTGCGTGCGCTGTAACGGTCTCGTGCGGTTCGATGCGATGCTCGCGCTCGCGGACCGGGTCGGTGCGCGGACGCTCGTCACGGGTCACTACGCGACGATCGACCGCGACGATTACGGGCCCCTGCTGGCCCGCGCGGCGGATGCTGCGAAGGACCAGACCTACATGCTTGCCGGCCTCGACCCGGAGCAGCTCGACCGCGTCCGCTTTCCGCTCGGGGAGCTGACGAAGCCCGAGGTTCGCGCGCTCGCGCGCGAGGGCGGTCTGGCGGTCGCCGACAAGCGCGAGAGCCAGGACCTCTGCTTCCTCGCGGGCACGACGCGCGAGCGCTTCCTCGGCCGCCACGGCGGGTTCGACGAGCACGCCGGCGAGGTCGTGGACACGGCGGGGCGGGTGATCGGCAACCACCGGGGCCATCAACACTTCACGGTCGGTCAGCGCAGGGGGCTCGGCGTCGCGGCGGGCCGGCCGCTCTACGTGCTCGCCACCGACGCGCAGCGCAACCGGGTCGTGGCGGGACCGCGGGCGGCGCTGGCGACCCGCCGCGTGGCGCTGTCGGCGGCGACGCTCTACCGCGACGGCGATCGCGTCGACCGCGTGAAGCTTCGCTACCGCTCGCCGGCGGTCGCGTGCCGCGTCGCAGCAGGCGCGGGCCGGCGCGAGGGCCTCGTGGTCGAGCTCGCCGACGACGTCCACGGCGTCGCTCCGGGCCAGACCGCGTGCCTGATGGAGGGCGACCGCGTGGTTGGCCACGGCACGATCGCCGCCGCTTCCTAAAATCTCCGGCATGCCGCCTCGCAGCTCCGCCGAGATCCGCAGCACGTTCCTGTCCTTCTTCGAGGAGCGTGGGCACAGGCGCATGCCCTCGGCGTCGCTGGTGCCCTCCGTGTACGACCCGTCGGTGCTGCTGACGACCGCGGGCATGCAGCCGTTCCGGCCCTACTTCGTGGGCCAGGACCCGCCGCCTCACCCGCGCCTCACGTCCTGCCAGAAGTGCTTCCGGACGACGGACATCGACGAGGTCGGCCTCACCACGCGCCACCTCACCTTCTTCGAGATGCTCGGCAACTTCTCGTTCGGCGACTACTTCAAGGAGGGCGCGGTCCAGATGGCGTGGGAGCTGTCGACCCAGGGCTTCGGGCTCGACCCGGAGCGGATCTGGATCACCGTGTTCGAGGGTGACGACGAGCTCGGCGTCGGGGCCGACGAGGAGGCGATCGCCTGCTGGCGCGCAGCCGGCGTGCCGGACCAGCGGATCGTCAGGCTCCCGCGCTCGGAGAACTTCTGGCAGCTGGGACCGGTCGGCCCGTGCGGCCCCTGCTCGGAGCTCTACTTCGACCGGGGCCTCGAGTTCGGGACCGCCGAGGACCTTCCGGGCGGCGACAACGAGCGCTTCCTCGAGTTCTGGAACCTGGTCTTCATGCAGTTCCTCCTGAAGGAAGACGGCTCGATGGAGCCGCTCCCGAAGCGGAACATCGACACGGGGCTCGGCCTCGACCGCCTCGCGGCGATCCTCCAGGGCGCTCCCTCGGTGTTCGAAAACGACCAGTTCCGTCCGCTCGTGGCGCTGGGCGAGGAGCTGTCGGGCCGCGCGTATGGGTCCAGCGCGCAGGCGACGCGCGCGCTGCGCGTGCTGGCCGACCACGGGCGCGCGATGACTTTTCTGATCTCGGACGGCGTCGTGCCCTCGAACGAGGACCGCGGCTACATCCTGCGGCGGATCATGCGGCGCGCGATCCAGCAGGGTCGCTCGATCGGGCTGGAGTCGCCGTTCCTGGGTCGCTTCGCGGACACCGTGATCGACACGATGGGGATCGCCTATCCGGGGCTGCGGCGCGAGCGCGAGCTGATCCACGAGTGGCTCGCCTCCGAGGAGGAGAGCTTCGGCCGGACGCTGGAGCAGGGCACGCGCCTGCTCGCCGAGGTGGTCGATCGGGCCAGGGCCGAGGGCACGTCGTGGGTCTCGGCCGCGGACGCCTTCAAGCTGCACGACACCTACGGGTTTCCGTACGACCTCACGAAGGAGCTGCTCCACGAGGAGGGACTCGCGGTCGACGACGAGGGATTCCATGAGCTGATGGACGAGCAGCGCGAACGCGCGCGCACCGGCGCCGCGCGCGCACACGGGAGCGACGGAGAGCACGAGCAGGTGCTGGCCTTCGCCCGCAGCGCGGACTTCCCTTCGAGATTCGTGGGCTACGAGGCAACCGAAGTGAACACGAGCATCGCGGCGCTGCAGCGCCGCGATGGAGTTGTTCTGGCGAAGTTCCCGGAGAGCCCCTTCTATCCCGAGGGCGGCGGTCAGGTGGCCGACACCGGCACGGTCGAGACCGACTCCGGGCGCGGGCGGGTCGAGGACGTCTACCGGCTCGGGGACGACCAGGCGGTCGCGGTCACGGTCGAGCAGGGAGAGTTGAAGGAGGGGGAGCGGGCGCGCCTGGCGGTCGACCGCCGCCTTCGCCACGCGACGGCCTGCAACCACACCGCGACTCACCTTCTACACGCCGCGCTGCGGCAGCGCCTCGGCACCCACGTGAGGCAGGCCGGCTCGGCGGTGCGCCCCGACAAGCTGCGCTTCGACTTCACCCACGGCAAGGGGCTCTCCCCGGAGGAGCTGCGCGACGTCGAGGACCAGGTGAACGAGTGGATCGCCGAGCGGCATCCGGTGCGGGCGCTGCAAACGACCCGCAAGTACGCCGAGGAGATGGGCGCGATGGCCCTCTTCGGCGAGAAGTACGGTGACGAGGTCCGCGTGATCGAGGTGGAGGACGTGTCCCGCGAGCTTTGCGGCGGCACCCATGTCTCGACCACGACCGAGGTCGGGATCTTCAAGCTCACGAGCGAGAGCTCGAGCGCCGCGAACGTGCGGCGGATCGAGGCGATCACGGGTCCGGAGGCGATCAGGCTGATGCGGGCGCATGACGCCGCGCTCGGCCGCATCGCGAGCCGTCTCAGGACGACTCCCGAGCATGCGGTCGACGCGGTCGAGGCGGCGCTCGCCCGCAGCGAGACGGCCGAGCGAGCGCTGAAGTCCGGTGGTGCCCGGCACCTCGCACAGGTAGGCCGCCCGCGGGGGGGCGGTGGCGCCCCCCCCCACGGGCGGAAGGGGG
>JBBQKG010000040.1:0-10634 GCA_038326655.1 Solirubrobacterales bacterium | reverse complement strand
AGCCAGTCGCGAAGCCGCTCGGTCGCAGAGCGGGAGGGGGGGGGAGGGGGGGGGGGCGCGCCCACCGCCCCCCCCCCCCCCCCCCCCCACACCACCCCCCCCCCCCCGCGGGCCGGGGGGGGGGGGTGGTGGTGGGGGGGTGGGGGGGGGGGGCCCCCGGGGGGCCCGCCCCCCCGGCCCCCCGCCTCCCGCTCTGCGACCGAGCGGCTTCGCGACTGGCTGGGCGCAGCTTCCCTGCGGCCGGCGGCTGCGCTGTTCGCCGTCGCGCTCGTGCTCGTGGCCGGCGTCGCCGGGTATGCGATCCGCGGCGGTGGGGATGGCGCGGGCGGCACGACGCTGCCGGTGACAGGCACCGCCGCGACGCCCCAGACGACCGGATCGCTGGTGCGAGACGGCGATCAGGGCATCCTTCGTGTCTCGAACCTGCCGCAGCGCAAGGACCGGGTCTACGAGGTCTGGCTGGTGAAGGGCGGCAAGCCGGTCCCCTCGGCGCTTTTCCAGGTCCGCCGCGACGGCACCGGCGCGGCCGCGATCCCGGACGGGCTCGACGACTCCACGCAGGTCATGGTGACGGCCGAGCCGCCCGGTGGCAGCGACCAGCCCAGCTCTCAGCCGCTGCTGAGCGGGCGCATCTGAGCAGCGGCGCCCCCGTTGCCATATATATAGAGCGGATGGGCGCGCTCGAGCTGGAGAATCTCACCTGGCCGGAGGTCCGCGACGAGATCGCAGCCGGCCGCGACACGGTCGTGGTGGCCTTCGGGGCGGTCGAGCAGCACGGGCACCATCTGCCGCTGGGCACCGACTCCTTCTTCGGTGACGAGCTCTCGCGGCGGCTGGCCGAGCGCCTCGACGCCTTTCGCGCCCCGACGATCCCGATCGGCTGCTCGCGACACCATCTCGCGTTTCCCGGGACGATGTCGATCGAGGAGGAGACCTTCCATGGGATCGTCGGAGACCTGGCCGGGGGCTGGGCACGACACGGGTTCAGGCGGATCGTGATCCTGCCCACCCATGGCGGCAACTTCGCGCCGCTCGCGTCTGCCCTCGAAAAGCTGGGCCCGCTCGAGGGCGTCGCGGTGATTGGGATCAGCGACCTGGGGATGCTGATCCAGGCGACGCTCGGCACCGGCGCCGAGCTCGGCGTGCCCGCATCCGAGGGCGGCATCCACGGCGGCCAGTGGGAGACGTCGATGATGCTCGCGCTGCGGCCCGAACTGGTCAGGATGGACCGCGCCGTGCCGGGCTACACGGGCGACCTCGAGGCCGGCATCGAGCGATTCCTCGCCGAGGGAGTCGACGCGCTCACCGATACCGGGGTCGTGGGAGACCCTCGCAACGCATCGGCCGACCACGGTCGCATCTACACTGAGCGGCTGCTCGACCTCGCCGCCGAGGTGGTCGAGAGCAGCTCCGCCCAGCGGCCGCGCTCGGGTCCCTAGGCCCAGCCCATCGGCTCGTAGCCGCTCGTGCGCGGCGCCGACATGATCACGACCGTCGCCTGCGTCTCGCCGCGGTTGTGGACGTTCCTGCGCGGCTCCGGATCGAGGCGCGCGAGCGTGCCGGCTGGCGCCGGGTGCTCGTGCCCGTCGATCGTCACCGCACAGTCGCCCTCGACGACGAAGAAGACCTCCTCCTGATCGCGGTCGGTCTCGTCGTGCTCGGTGAGGGAGTCGCCAGGCTCGATCTGGACCATGTTGAGGCCGAACGCGCTCAACCCGAGGGAGCGCCGCGCGAGGATCCAGCGGCCGTCGCGCTCGAGCGCGTCCTTGTGGACGATCGTAAAACCGCCTGCGTTTGCCACGACGTCTCCTTTCGGTGGGACGGGACGCGCGTATTATGCGACCCCGGAGTCAGGGCTGCGCCGCGCCGGGGTGCAGCCCGGCAAGCGGAACTCCGCCGGCTAGCTCTGGAGCTGGTCGATCGTGCACTCCTGCGGAGGCTTGTCCTCGCGCCAGCCCAGGAACTTCGCCCCGTGGCGGATCCGTCGTGCGCTCACGTGGTCGAACGCGACCTCGCACACCAGCTCCGGGCGCACCGAGACCCATTCCAGCTCGCGCCCCGCGGTCCAGCGGCTCGCCTCGCCGGTGCCTCGCTCGCCGGTCTCGTACGGCGCCAGCTTGACGGGCAGCTCGCGCTTCTCCTTCGCCTTGAAGCCCGAGGTGTGCCCGACCACCTGCAGCTCGCCGGCCTCGTCGTAGAGCCCCAGGATCAATGAGCCGAGCGTGCCGGGCGCCTTTCCGGGCCGCCAGCCCACCACCACGCAATCGATCGTCCGCACCCGCTTCACCTTCACCATGCCGGTTCGCTCGCCGGGCCGGTAGGGCGCATCGAGTTGCTTCGCGACCACGCCCTCGGCGCCGCGCAGCCAGGGTTCCGCGTCGCCCGGATCGCGCGTGCACGGCGTCAGCTCGACAGGCCTCACGACTAGCTCCTCCAGCAGCTCCCGGCGCCGCTCGAACGGCTCCTCCAGCAGAGACTCCCCGTCTCGGGCCAGCAGGTCGAATGCGACGAACCGCGCAGGTGTCTCCTTCGCGAGCCGCTCGATCCTGGAGACGGCCGGGTGGATGCGCTGCTGGAGGGCGTCGAAATCCTGGCTTCCGGCGGCGTCGAGGATCACCAGCTCACCGTCGAGGACATAGTCCCCATCGGGAAACTCGAGCTCCGGAAAGTAGCGTCCGAGAGGTTTTCCGTTGCGCGATTGCAGGTACAACTCGGTACCGGATACGAAGGCGAGCGCGCGGAACCCGTCCCACTTGGGCTCGTAGGACCATCCTGCCCCGCGTGGAAGCTCTTCACGGGAGCGCGCCAGCTGGGGCATCACGGGCGGCTTCAGAGTGGCCACTGGACGATCGTATTAGGGTAAGCAGCGAAACGGATTAGTTCCTGCCGCGTTAGGCAATAAGAGGATGCGTATGGACGGAAATCGCACGGCGGAGGCCGACTCGCTTCGTCAGTTCCTGGGCGAGGTGGCTCGGCACCGGTTGCTGACGGCGACCGAGGAAGTCGAGCTCGCCAAGCGGATCGAGCGCGGAGACCAAGAGGCGAAGGACCGAATGGTTAGTTCCAACCTGCGCCTCGTTGTCTCGATCGCCAAGCACTACCAGGGTCAGCGCATCTCGCTGCTCGACCTGATCCAGGAGGGGGTGCTCGGCCTGATCCGCGCGGCCGAGAAGTTCGACTACCGCCGGGGCTACAAATTCTCGACCTACGCGACCTGGTGGATCCGCCAGGCGATCGAGCGCGGGATCGCCAACAAGTCACGCACGATCCGGGTGCCGGTCCACATCCTCCAGCGCGAGCGCAAGATCGCCCGCGCGGAGCAGACGCTGGCGGCCGAGCTCGGGCGCCTGCCGACCGACAGCGAGCTCGCCGTGGCGGTCGACCTCCCGGAGGAGCAGGTGTTCGACGTGCGCCAGGCGGCGCGGGCGGTGACGAGCCTCGATCGCACGGTGGGCGAGGACGACGACACGTCGCTCGGCGACTTCGTCGTCTCCGACGACGCCGAGCCCGAGTACGAAATCGAGTCGACCGCAAGGGGCGAGAGCGTCCGGCGCGCCGTCTCGGAGCTTCCCGACCCGCAGCGGTCCGTGCTCGCACTTCGCTACGGGCTCACGACCGACCAGCAGGCGCGCTCCGTCGAGCAGGTCGTCCGGACACTTGGGCTCTCGCGCGTGGAGGTGCGCCAGATCGAGCACGATGCGCTCGAGGACCTCGCTCGCCGTGAGGAGCTCGAGGCGCTTCGCGACGTCGCCTGATCGCGGCGGCGCGCCGGTAGGCTCAGGAGCCGCCGATGGTTCCGCTCAATTTCCCGAACCTGCTGACGGTCGTCCGGATCCTGCTGGTCCCGGTGATCGTGGTGGCCCTCCTCGAGGAGACGCCGAACGCAGACTTGCTCGCCGCGATCGTCTTCGCGGTGGCCGCCTCCACCGACGGCCTCGACGGCTACATCGCGCGCTCGCGCGGCTCGATCACGACGTTCGGAAAGCTGATGGACCCGGTCGCCGACAAGCTGCTGATCATCGCTTCGCTGGTCTCGCTCGTGTCACTCGGGCGGGTCGCAGCCTGGGTCGCGATGGTGATCATCGCGCGTGAGTCCGCCGTGACCGCGCTCCGGATGCTCGCGCTCGAGCAGGGCGTCGTGATCCCCGCCTCGATGCTCGGCAAGCTCAAGACGATCACCCAGGTCGCTGCGATCTTTGCCGTGATCGCGGTTTCCTCGACCCCGGTGTGGGTCGACCTGCTGGTCTACCTGGCGGTGATCACGACCGTGGCCTCGGGCCTCGACTACTTCTTCGGCCTCCGGCGCCGGGTCGAGGACGCGCGCCGCGAGCGCGCGCGGCCCGCTTAATCGGCCAGCGGGACCTCGAGCCACTCACGCATCGTGACGTGGTGGCGCGAGTGCGAGCTCTCGCCGAGCTCGGCGCGAAGCTCGCCGGCGAGGCCGTAGCGCTCGGCGACGACATTGTGCTGGTGGATCGTCTCGAGGTTCTCCTGGCGCGCGAGCACGAACGCGTCATCGTCGAGCATCGGCAGCGACGAGACGACGCCCTTCACCATCTCGCGCACGCAGTCCTCGACGAAGCGAGGACGGCGATGCGCCTTCTCTACGACGGCCAGCTCGTCCGAGCGCTTCATCAGCTCGAAGATCTCCGAGCTCATCGAGTCCTCTGCGATTGCGAGCAGCGTCTCGGCGCGCAGCTCCGTGTCGCAGCCCTCCGGGCAACCGACGTAGAGCGTCGCGATCCCGCGCTGGTTGTGGGTCGCGACCGGCACGGCGTCGAAGACGCGTTCGATCTCGTCGTCCGTGAAACCGTCCTCGACCAGCCGCTTGCGGGCGGCGCCCGCGACCAGCTCCTGTGCGCACGGGCATGCGTTCATGCCCTGCGCCTGCACACCGACGAGGCGACGAAGCCCTCGCTCGGAGGAGATCGCGGTGCCGATCAGGGTGTAGAGCTCCTGGGTCTTCGACCCGCTCACCGGCGTCAGCTTGTGCTCGGGATAGCGCGCGCGGATCGTGACCTCGGCGCGCATGCCACCCTGCCGCTCCCGGACGCGATCCGCGATGTGCGCCGCGAGCGTCTCCGCCTTGAACGCCTCGCCCAGCACGACGTGCTCGATCGCCTCGTTCACGACCTCTTCGAACCGGGACATGTGCACGCCCATCTGCCGTGGGTTCAGGTCCACGAAGCACTCGAGCGTGGCGTGGTAGAGCTGTTCGTCCCCATTGGTGGAGATCCGCAGGATCTTCTCGACCCCGGTGACTCCGACGCGCGAGAGGCTCATGCGCGTCGCCGGAACGCGGGCCTGCACGTCTGGGGCGTCGATAATCGACAGGCGATTCGGTGGCGCACTCATCGAAAACCGAGAATACCGATCCCGGTCTATACTTCTTGACGGCTAAAGAGGTCTTCGGTCACGATGGTGACAGTAAGAGGCCCAGCCTCTCGCGGCAGACGTCGCGGATCACAAACAGGGTCGTTTTTGTTCGCACGCCCATTGAGGGGTGAGGCCGGGGCGCATGTCGTCGCTTGGGAGATCGACGGTAGGGGAAGTTGCTTCGCGAGACGTTGCTTTGCTCGCGGACGGTTCGCTGACGGGCGAGCTCGAGGAGTTCAAGGACCTGCTCCAGGTTGGGCAGGAGCGCGGCTTCCTCACGCTGGAGGAGATCGCGACACGCCTCGAGGAGGCCGACCTCTCCGACGAGCAGGTACGCGAGCTTCACGCGCATTTCGCCGACCACGGCGTCGACGTGGTCCCGGCTGAGCTGAGCGCCGCCGCAGCCGATCCCAACCTCGGACCCGAGCCCGCCGCGGAGCCGGCCCAAGGGCACCAGCCGGCCCTTGACCTTTCGGTCGAGCCGAGCCTCGACTCGTTGCGGCTCTACCTTCGCTCGATCGGGAAGGTCGAGCTGCTCACCGCTCCGGAGGAGGTCAACCTCGCGAAGCGCATCGAGCGGGGGGACATTCGCGCGAAGGAGCAGATGGTGAAGGCCAATCTGCGCCTCGTCGTCTCGATTGCGAAGGGCTACCTCGGCCGCGGCCTCACGTTCCTCGACCTGATCCAGGAGGGCTCGCTTGGCCTGATCCGGGCGGTCGAGAAGTTCGACTACCGGCGCGGCTACAAGTTCTCGACGTATGCGACCTGGTGGATCCGGCAGGCGGTCACGCGGGCGATTGCCGACAAGGCGAGGACGATCCGGATCCCGGTGCACATGGTGGAGAAGCTCAACAACGTCGTGCACGTCGAGCGGCAGCTCGTCCAGAAGCTCGGGCGAGAGCCGACAGCCGAGGAGATCGCCGGGGAGCTTCGCTGCACCCCGCGCGAGGTGCGCGACGTCCTGCGGATCTCGCAGCTTCCGATCTCGCTCGAGAAGCCGGTGGGCGAGGACGAAGACTCATCGCTCGGCGACTTCGTGGAGGACCAGACGGCCGAGAGCCCGTTCGAGAGCGCGACCGTGATCATGCAGCGTGAGAACGTCTCGCGCGCGCTCGACGCGCTGCCGGACCGCGAGCGCCAGGTGATCGAGTTGCGCTACGGCCTCACGGGGAGGCAGCCGCTCACGCTCGAGGAGGTCGGACGCGCGTTCGGCGTGACCCGGGAGCGGATTCGGCAGATCGAGAACAACACGCTCAAGAAGCTGCAACGCCTGCCTGAAGCCCAGGGGCTCCGCGACCTCCAGTAGCAGCCCGCAGGTGGTAGGCGGCGGGGTCGAACCGGCGCGTGCGCTCGCGGTAGCCCCATGTGAAGCCCGGCCACAGGACCGAGTTTCGCCCCGTGGCGTCGATGTACCAGCTCGCGCAGCCGCCCTCGTTCCAGACCGTGCCGACGAGGCGCTCGTCGATCCATCGGTTGTAGGCGTCCTGGGCGTCCGAGCGCACCTCGAGCGCCTCGACCTGCTTTTCGCGCATCAGGTGCAGCGCCTCGGCGATGTAGTTGAGCTGTGACTCGATCATGAAGACGATCGAGTTGTGGCCGAGGCCCGTATTCGGGCCCGTGAGCCGGAAGAGGTTCGGGAAGCCCGCGATCGTGGTGCCCTTGTAGGCGCGGGGGCTGCCGTTCCAGGTGTCGGCCATGCTGCGCCCGGCCGCGTCGCGGATGCGGTGGGTCGAGGGACCGTCGATCACGTGGAAGCCCGTCGCGAACACGATCGTGTCGACCTCGCGCTCGGTGCCGTCGCTGCCGACGATCGAGTGAGGCCGGATCTCCGCGACGCCCTCTGACACGAGCTCGACGTTGGGACGGGCGAGGGCCGGGTAGTAGTCGTTGGAGATCAGGATCCGCTTGCAGCCGATCTCGTACGTGGGCGTCAACTTTGCGCGGAGCTCAGGGTCGGGAACCTGCCGGCGCAGATGGGAGAGCGCGATGCGCTGGTTCAGCGCGCGTAGACGCTTGTGGCCGTTGAACGGGAAGACGAGGCTCTCGCGAGCCCAGTAGATGCCGGCGCGCATCGCCAGCTGGGCGGCGGGTACGGCGCGGTAGATGCGCCGCTCGAGCTTCGTGAGCGGGCGGTCGCGGCGCGGCACGATCCACGGAGGCGTGCGCTGGAAGAGCTTCAGCTCGGCCACGCGGGGCTGAATCTCGGGCACGATCTGGATCGCCGATGCGCCCGTGCCGATGACCGCGACGCGCTCACCGGTGAGATCGTGGTCGTGGTTCCATTGCGCCGAGTGGAAACAGGCGCCCTCGAAAGACTCGAGTCCCGGAATCGGAGGAAAGGATGGATCGCTGAGGCCACCGGTTGCATCGATCAGCACCTCGGCGGTCCAGTCGCCGCCGGCGGTGTGGACTTGCCAGCGCCCGGCGTGCGCGTCCCAGGTCGCGTCCAGCAGCTCGCAGCCGAAGCGCAGGTGCGGCGTGACGCCGAAGCGCTCCGAGCAGTCCCGCAGGTAGTCCCAGATCTCCTGCTGAGGAGAAAAGGTGCTGCTCCATTCAGGATTGGGTGCAAACGAGAACGAATAGAGATGGGAGGGCACGTCGCAGGCGCAGCCGGGGTAGCTGTTGTCTCGCCAGGTGCCGCCGACGTCATCGGCTTTCTCCAGCACGACGAAGTCGTCGATGCACTCCTGCTTCAGCCGGATCGCCATCCCGAGGCCGGAGAAGCCGGCGCCCACGATCGCGACGCGGACGTGCTGCACAGGGCCGCCGCTGCGGGCGGCCGCACCGTCTGTGGGTGAGATGGTGGCGGTCATGGGCGGGATCGTAGACACGTAGTCACAAAAAGTCAACACTATGTTGACTATCTGCATCCGGCGGGATATCCTGACCTGCATGGCGACCTCCACCCGCAGCCGCCGGGCCGGACCGAGCAAGGGGGATCTCAAGCAGCAGGCGATCCTCGAGACGGCCGAGCGACTCTTTGCGGAGCGCCCGGTCGGCGAGATCTCGGTCGACGAGCTCGCGCAGGGCGCGGGGATCTCTCGGTCGGCGTTCTACTTCTACTTCGGCTCCAAGGAGGACGTCCTGATCACGGTCACCGAGCGTGTCTCGCGTGAGTTGGAGGAAGAAGTGACGCTCCGGCTCGAGGGCGTCGCCGACAATCCGCGGAAAGCGATTTCCGCCGCGATCGAAGCGGTCGCCGAGCAGTGGCGAAAGCACGGACCGCTCATGCGCGCCGCGATCGAGGCCTGGGGCTCGGTGCCGCCGGTACGGGAGGCGTGGGAAGGCGTCATGGCCCGCTTCGTCGACGGCAGCACGGCCAGGGTGGAGGCCGAGCGCAAGCGCGGCGCCGCGACCTCGGGCGTGGACACCCGGCCACTCGTGACCGCGCTCACCTGGATGAACGAGCGCTGCTTCTACACGTCCTTCGCCGGCATCGACCCCTCCCTCGCAGAGGGCGAGCTGGTGCCGACGCTGACAGAGGTCTGGATGCGCACCCTCTACGGGCGCGGAGGGGACGACCTGCGCCTCTAGAATTCCCGCCCGACGCACGGGGGAGTGCCCGAGCGGCCAAAGGGAACGGTCTGTAAAACCGTCGGCTCAGCCTACGCAGGTTCGAATCCTGCCTCCCCCATAAGCGCCTTTGCGGCCTGGATCGCCCACAAATCGCGCCACAGCGGCAGATGCCGCTTCCGATTTGGCGGACGTCCGGCCGTTATCTGCGTGCCGGTTCGGGCTGGCGTGGGGCGAACCGCCGGCGCAGGGCCGTCCTCGAGGCTCTTTCGCAGTCGCACGACAGTCGCACGGCGGTGACCATAGGGGCTTCCATTTGGCGCCCAACAGAGCTAACTGTGTTGGCATGGGCCAAAGCCAACCGCGCCGCAGCCGCCCCGAAGGGATCGTCCCGCGCCATCTGCGCCGCTGCGCGAGCAACGCCGGCACACGTTGCAACTGCCACCCGAGCTACCAGGCCCAGGTGTGGTCAGCGCGCGACCACAAGCCAATCAGAAAGACCTTTCACACGCTCGCAGATGCACGCGCCTGGCGCGCGCAGGCGAAGTCCGCCCTCAGCCTCGGTGCGATGCGCGCCCCCACCCGCACGACGGTCAACGACGCTGCCGAAGCCTGGCTCACAGCGGCGAAGGCGAGCGTTGTTCGAACCCGCTCGGGCGAGCAATACAAGCCCTCCGCGCTGCGCGCCTACGAACAGGTGCTGCGCGCGACGGTGCTGCCGCAGTTGGGCCACGTTCGGCTTTCGTCGGTGACCCGCAACGTGCTCCAGGACCTGATCGATGAGATGGTCGGCGCTGGCCGCTCGCCCTCGACCGTGCGGAACACGGTCTTGCCCCTTCGCGCGATCTACCGGCGCGCGCTTGCGCGCTCGGAGGTGTTGGTCAATCCCACTCTCGGCCTCGCCCTCCCAACCACCAGGGAGCGACGCGAAAGGGTGGCGCGTCCCGCCGAAGCCAAGGCGCTGATCGAGGCGCTCCCCGAGCACGACACGGCGCTTTGGGCGACAGCGCTCTACGCCGGCCTGCGCCGCGGAGAGCTGCGCGCACTTCGTTGGTCAGACGTCGAGTTTGAGCACGGCGTGATCCGCGTCGAGCGCAGCTGGGATGACCGCGTCGGGCCGATCGAGCCCAAAAGCAGGGCGGGCAGAAGGCGAGTTCCCCTCACACGGCCGCTTCGGGCACGCCTCGCCGCCCACCGTCTCGGCTCAAAGAGCGGGGGAGACGATCTCGTCTTTGAAGGTCGCAGCGGAAGGGCGTTCTGCTCGGGGGCCGCGACGCGGCGCGCAAGAGCGGTCTGGCGAGAGGCGAAGCTCGAGCCGATCGGCCTGCACGAGTGCCGGCACACCTACGCGGCATTCATGATCGCCGCGGGGGTGAATGCCAAGGCGCTCTCTACCTACATGGGGCACTCGAGCATCACGGTCACGCTTGATCGCTACGGGCACCTGATGCCGGGCAATGAGCGCGAAGCGGCGGTGATGCTCGAGGACTACCTCCGGAGGGCGATCTCGGCGGGCTCATAACCCGAATGTAGCGGGAGTATATTTCGCCGCATGAGCGCCCTCGGACGCATGCTCGCCGTCCATCAGTTCCTTTACGAGCGCAGCGACGGGCGGATCGGGCACCGGATGCTCGGTACGCCGACGCTGCTGTTGCGAACGACCGGGCGCCGCAGCGGCGCACGGCGCACGAACGCGCTCGTCTACGTCAGCGACGGCGACGACCACGTGGTGGTCGCCTCCAAGG
>JBBQKG010000039.1:0-11958 GCA_038326655.1 Solirubrobacterales bacterium | reverse complement strand
CCCGCGCTGCCGCGGCCGCCTGGTAGGCTGCCCCCCCCCTGCCGCGACGCCGCGGGGCCCCCGGGGGGGGGGGGGTACGCGGGCGCGCCGCCACTTGCGCCCCCCCCGCTCCCCGCCTCACCACGTCGACCAGCCGCTCGCGTAGCGCGGGCGGTGGCTCGAGCTGCTCGACCGACGAGGGCAGGACGTCGACGGACGCCCGCAGCCAGCGCTCGCGCGCCTGGCAGTGCTCGCATCCGCCGAGATGCTGGACGAACACCCGCTCCTCCTCCGGCTCGAGTGCGTCGAGCATGAAGGCGGCGAGTTCCTCGTCGTAGCGATCGTGATCGTTCACGTTCACGAGATACCTTCGGCGAGCGTCGCCCGAATCTTGTCCATCGCGAGCCGCATCCTTCCCTTCACCGTGCCCAGCGGCATGCCGAGCGCTTGGGAGATCTCCGAGTGCGTGAGGCCGCCGAAGTATGCAAGCTCGATCACCTTGAGCTGCTCCGCCGGCAGCGTCTCGAGCGCACCGCGGACCTCCCGGGCGGCTTCGTGGCGAAGCGCCTCGGTGTCGGTGAGCTCGGCCGTGGGCCCGCGGTCGGGGAGGCGGTCGAGCTCGAGCTCGACGATCGGTGCGCGGGTGGCCTGCCTTCTCAGCGAGTCGATCGCGCGGTTGCGGACGACGCCCAGCAGCCACGTCCGCACGCTTCCGCGCGTGCGGTCGAACCTCGCGCCGCTGCGCCACACCGACAGGAACGCCTCCTGCGTCACGTCCTCGGCGGTGCCGCGGTCCCCGACGATCCGGTAGGCGAGCGAGTAGGCGGCGCCACCGTGGCGGTTGTAGACGATCTCGAAAGCGGTCGGGTCGTTGCGCTCGACGAGCGGCATCAAGTCCTCATCTGCGAGTCGGTGAAGAGTGTCTGTGTCCAAAGCGGTCCCCTCCGCCACCTCGGCGGCCTGGCTCTACCTACGCGGCGAGGCCTCGCGCGGATCAGCGAAGCAGCCTAGTGATCCAGTCTGCACAAGTCGGCGTAAGGGCAGGGCAAGGGCGGCCTACCCCAGGTTCGGCCGTCGCTGTGGAAAGCAGAACGTCCTTTACAAAGGAGGGGACTGCATGAAAAGACTCGCGCTCGTCGCCGCGGTCTTGGCGATCGGGGTGGCGGTTCCGCTCTCTCTTGGCTCCAGCCACAGGGAAGCGCCGCTCACCTCGATCGACCCGACCGCGGATGACACCGATGTCTATGCGTTCACCGCACCGAACGCGCAGCACGCGCTGACGGTGGTGGCGAACTGGGTTCCATTCGAGGACCCGGCCGGCGGCCCGAACTTCTACAAGTTCGATCCCAAGGCGAGGTACTACATCAATGTCGACAACACCGGCGACGGGAAGCCTGACGTCCGCTACCGGTTCCGGTTCCGTGACCACCTGAGGAACCCGAAGTCGTTCCTCTACGCGGCTCCGACCGTCGACTCGATCGACAGCCCGAACCTGAACGTCTACCAGACGTACGACGTGGACCGGCTGGTCTACGACAAGGGCGGTCGTAACTACGCGGAAGAGTCCCGCAAGGGGCGCAAGCACAGCCGCGCGCGGCATCACCGCCGTGGCACGCACCGCGCCAAGCACCACCGTGGCAAGCACCACCGCCGCGGGCACAGGGCGCGGAACCACTCCCGTTACCAGGAGGTCGTGGAGGACGCCTTCGTGGCCCCGAACAACGTCGGCCCGAAGACGATCCCCGACTACGACAAGGTCGCCAACCAGGCGATCACCGACCTGCCGGGAGGCGGCAAGGTGTTCGCTGGTCCGCGTGAAGACCCGTTCTTCGTGGACCTCGGTGCGACATTCGACGCGATCAACCTCCGCAATGGCACTGGTGCCAACGGCGGCGGCAAGGACGACCTCGCTGGTTACGGGGTCCACTCGATCGTGCTCCAGGTGCCCGAGCAAGACGTCACGAGCAACGGTGCTCAGGTCGACTCGGACAAGAGCAAGAACGCCGTTGTGGGCGTGTGGGCGTCGACTGAGCGCAAGCGCGTGCAGGTCGACGGCTCGAACCCGGACGACAACTACACCCCAAAGAAGGGTGATGACTACGTCCAGGTCTCGCGCCTCGGCAACCCACTGGTGAACGAAGTCGTGATCCCGCTCGGGCTCAAGGACAAGTTCAACCGGACGACGCCGGACAACGACGCACAGTACGCGGACTTCGTCCTCAATCCAGAGCTGGCGAAGCTGATGAACGCGCTGTTCGGTCTCGGCGTCAAGGAGACAGACCGCACGGACATCGTCCTCGCGCTGCTGCAGGGCGTACCCGGACTCAACCAGCAGACCGGCAAGCCGGTCGACACGATCAAGCTCAACCTCGGGACACCCCCGTCGTCAAACCCGAGCCGCCTCGGCGTGCTCGCGGGCGACAACGCGGGCTTCCCGAACGGCCGCCGTCTCACCGACGACGTGACCGACATCGAGCTGCGTGTCGTCGCAGGCGCGCTGATCGGCAACAACGTCGCGCTGGGCGACGGGGTGGACCAGAACGACAAGACGTTCTCGGATCAGTTCCCGTACCTGGTGAAGACGGATTCGGGTTTCGACTCGAAGATCAAGGGGTTCCCACCGACGGCCCCTTAGCAAGCAACCGAACCAGAGGGGCCCCGCCTGGGCGGGGCCCCCTCGGCTTCCGGAGTGACTGTGACGCTCAACCGGCCTCTCAAAACCAAGCTTGTCGTGCCACTCGCGGTGTTCACCGCGACACTCGCCGCGATCGTGCTGCTGAACCGCTCCTCCGCACCGTCGGCGAGCTCCTCCTCCGGCGGCGCGGCGCTCGTCTCGCCCGGCGCCTCGACCGACGTCCAGATCGCTGCCTTCGAGCGCGACCTCGCCGACAGGCCGGGTGAGGCGGAGCTGTATGCCGCGCTCGGCAACGCCTTCTTGCAGAAGGTTCGCGAGACGGGAGACGCGGCCTTCTACGCACGCGCGCAGACCGCCTTTGGGCAGGGGTTGAAGCGCGATCCGCGCGATGCGGGATCGCTGACCGGCATGGGTGCCCTGGCGCTCGCAAGACACCACTTCAACGGGGGCCTGCGCTACGGCATGAAGGCCCATGTGTCGGCCCCCGAAGTCGTGCGCCCCTACGGCGTGATCGTCGACGCCCAGGTCGAGCTGGGGAGCTACCGCGACGCCGCGCGCACGCTTCAGGAGATGGTCGACCTGAAGCCGAACCTGTCTTCCTATGCACGCGTCTCGTATTTCCGCGAGTTGCACGGGGACCTGCCCGGGGCGCTCCAAGCGATGCGGCTGGCGGTCTCGGCGGGCGGCGATACCCCGGAGAACGTGGCCTACGTGCAGACGTTGCTGGGCAATCTCCAATTCGACCGCGGCCGCCTGCGCGAAGCGCGGGCCGCCTATCGGCTCGGCCTTGCGCGTTACCCGAAGTACGTGCCGGCACAGGCCGGGCTTGCCCGCGTGGAGGCCGCGCGCGGCCGGCTCGGCGCGGCGATCCGCCGCTACCGCGCGATCGTTGCGCGGCTGCCGCTGCCCGAGCACGTGATCGCGCTGGGCGAGGCGGAGCAGGCAGCCGGCCGTGGCGCTGCCGCGAAGCGCGATCTCGCGCTCGTCGAAGTCGAGCAGCGGCTGCTCCAGCGAAGCGGCGTCAACACCGACACCGAGCTCGCCCTGTTCGAGGCCAACCACGGCGACCCTGGCCGCGCCGTCGCGCTTGCGCGCCGGGCCTGGGCGAGCGCGCCAAGCGTGCGCTCGGCCGACGCGCTCGGATGGGCGTTCGATCGCGCCGGCCGACCCGCCGAGGCGCTCCCGTGGGCACGCCGTGCGCTGGCACTCGGATCTGTCGATCCAGCCTTCCTGTACCACGCGGGCATCGCCGCGAAGGCGGCGGGCCAAGCGGACCTCGCACGGCGCCGGCTGACCCGGTCGCTCGCACACAATCCGCGCTGGTCGCCGCTCTATGCCCCGCGCGCAGCGCGCGCGCTGGAGGGCCTCCGATGAGGGCCCGGCTGCTCGTGCTCGCCTTCGTGCTCGGAATCGCGGGATTGGCCGTGCCCGCCGCCTCGGCGCATCCGCTCGGAAACTTCTCGATCAACCACCTCACGCAGGTCCGGGTCTCGAGCGACCGGGTCGACGCTCGCTACGTGCTCGACCAGGCCGAGATCCCGACGTTTCAGGAGCGCCGGTTCTCGCCCGCCGAGGTGCTCCGGCGAAAGCGCGCCGAGATCCTCCGCGGCCTGCGCCTCGAAGTGGACGGCCGCAACGTGGCGTTCGAGGCCGAGCCGGGCGCGACGATCTCCTTCCCGCCCGGACAGGGCGGGCTGAAGCTGACGCGCGTGGAGCTGCCGCTGAGTGCGGCCGTGAGCGACCCGCGGCGGGTTGCCGTCAAGGACGGCACCTTCCGTGACCGCGTCGGGTGGAAGGCGATCCAAGCGCTTCCGGGGAAGGGCACCGCGGTGCGCGCAAGCGTGTTCTCGCAGGACCCGACGAACGGCCTGCGGAGCTATCCGAAGGACACGCTCTCGAGCCCACTCGACCAGCGCACCGCGAGCTTCACGGTGTCTTTCGGATCCGGGACGGTCGACGCTCCCCGGCCCCCGCGTGACTACCGCACGACCACCACCGACCGTTCCGGGGACGGCTTCGCCGGCGTGTTCGACAATGCCGCAAACGGGCAGGGGGTGCTGCTCGTGCTGCTCCTGATCGCGTTCGGCTGGGGAGCGCTGCACGCGCTCTCGCCCGGACACGGCAAGGCGATGGTGGCCGCCTACCTGATCGGCGCGCGCGGGACCGCGCGCCACGCGATCGGACTCGGCGCGATCGTGACGTTTACGCACACGATCGGCGTGTTCACGCTCGGGTTCATCACGCTGCTGCTGTCCCAGTACATCCTGCCGGAGCAGCTTTACCCGTGGTTGAACCTGGTCTCCGGCCTGCTCGTGGTGACGGTCGGGCTTGGTGTGCTGCGGTCACGCGTGCGCGCGGCCAGAGCGCATCGCTCACCCGGACACGAGCACCACCAGCACCACGATCACGGCCACGCTCATGCCCACGAGCACTCCCACGATCACGATCACGGTCACGGTCACGGCCGCGAGCACTCCCACGAGATTCCCGACCGCGTGACCTGGCGCGGGCTGGCCGGCATGGGCGCGGCAGCCGGCCTGATCCCCTGTCCATCCGCGCTCGTCGTGCTGCTCGGCGCGATCGCGCAGCACCAGATCGGCCTCGGCCTGGTCCTGATCCTCGCTTTCAGCCTTGGCCTCGCGGCGACCCTCACCGGACTCGGCCTCACAGTCGTCTACGCCCGGCGCGCACTCTCGCGCTTGCGCGTGCCCGCCAGGCTCGTCACGGCGCTGCCGGCCGCCTCGGCGGTGCTGATCGTGGGCGTCGGCCTGGTGCTGACGGCCCAGGCGATCCCGAAGTTCTAGGACGCCTCCCACCGACTCAGGACTCTCTACAGTGCCTTCGTCGGCGACGAAGGGGTTATTGCTGCGCGCTGTCCTGGTGATCAGGCCGATTTTCGTCACGCTTGTCTTCCTGATCCTCGTGGTGCCCGCCGGGTCTGCGCTTGGCACCTCGCAACGCGCCCGCGTCCCGCACATCAACTCGGTCAGGTGCTGGGCGCCGACTGGGTGCGGTCGCAGCCCCCACACGGTTGCTCCCGAAGGGAAGCTCCGGTTCAAGGGCCGCAACCTGAGGCCCGGAATGGTCGTGCTCTTCGCCGGCCAGAGAAAGCGGAATGCGCGTGCGGATTTCGCCGCCCCTCGCCTGCGGCGCTCGCATGGCCTCCTCGCGACGGTGCCTTCGTGGGCGAAGTCGGGGCGGATCAGGGTCCGGTCACGGCGGGGCCGGCGGTCCAACGCGGCCGGTCCGATCAAGATCAAGCGTCGTCTGGCGATGCCTTACTCGTCGAACACGGGCCCGTTCGACGGCACTGGGATGTGGATTTGGTACGTGAGCAAGTCGAATCGCGGAGACCTGGCCGCAATTGCGGCGCAGGCAAGGCAACACGGCGTCCGCACAGTGTTCGTGAAGAGCTCCGACGGGACCACCTGGTGGCCTCAGTTCTCGCCGGCGCTGCTCTCCGCGCTGAAGGCCCAGGGCTTGGAGGTCTGCGCGTGGCAGTTCGTTTACGGCGACCATCCCGCCGGCGAGGCGGCGCTGGGCGCCAGGGCCGTATCGACCGGCGCCGACTGCCTCGTGATCGACGCCGAATCCGCCTACGGAGGGAAGTACTCGCAGGCACAGCAGTACCTGCAGGCGCTCAGGGACGAAGTGGGAGCGAATTATCCGCTCGGGCTCTCCGGCTTTCCGTACGTGGACTACCACGGCGCCTTTCCGTACTCGGTGTTTCTCGGCCCCGGCGGCGCGCAGGCGAACCTTCCGCAAATCTATTGGAAGGCGATCGGCACCAGCGTCGACGCGGCCTTCGCCCACACCTATCTGTGGAATGAGGTCTACGGGCGCCCACTTTTCCCGCTCGGGCAGCTCTACGGCGAGCCGCCGCCGGCCGACATCGCACGCTTCCGTCAGGTCGCAGCTGCCCGCGGCGCCAAGGGCGTGAGCTGGTGGAGCTGGCAAGCCGCCTCCGATCTCGGGTGGCAAGCGATTGCCGCCCCCGTCGCGCCGCTCGCGGGGCCGCCGTCGCCCACCGCCTATCCAGCGCTTGCAAAGGGCGCTCGCGGCGATGTGGTCGTGTGGGCGCAGCAACACCTGATTGCCGCCGGTCAGACGCTCGAACCCAATGGGTCCTTCGACACGGTGATGGAGCAGGCCGTCCGGAGCTTCCAGGTGCAGGCCTACATTCCGATCACCGGCAAGCTGGACGCCGCCACTTGGCCCGCCCTGCTCCGTTACCAGCCGAGCGTGCCGGATTGGGGCGCGATGGCGCGCAAGCGGCCGCGCTCGGCGCGTCTTCGCGCACATCGCGAGGTCGCGGGGCCGGTTCAGTGAGGACGAGGCGCTGCCGCGCTTGACCTAACGGGCTGCTGCTTGTGGTCCGTGCCGCTCACGAACACGCTCGACGCCGCGAATGCGACGACGATGAGGCCGATCGTGATTGCCTCGAGCCGTCGAGGTGTTACCCAGGAGAAGTGCTTGGCTGCGATGAAGGCGCGCGTGCCCGAGGCCGTTGCCGCCTGAGATTACCGCGAGGGCGCGGGGGCGCTTCGCGCAGATCGGCATCAACGCTTAGGATCTCGCGCCCGTGGCCGACCCCGTCTTCCTGATCACCGGCGCCTCCAGCGGAATTGGCGAGGCCACCGCCCGGCGCGCCGCCGAGGCGGGCTATCGCCTCGTGCTGTCGGCGCGCTCGGAGGACAGGCTCACGAAGCTGGCCGCCGACCTGGGCGGCGAGCAGCGGGCGATCGCG
Source organism: Solirubrobacterales bacterium (assembly GCA_038326655.1). Taxonomy (GTDB): domain Bacteria; phylum Actinomycetota; class Thermoleophilia; order Solirubrobacterales; family JBBDJG01; genus JBBQKG01. The sequence continues at coordinate 4,597 of JBBQKG010000039.1, read as the reverse complement.
GTCCGGTGCGACGTGACCGAGTGGGACGACCAGCAGGCCCTCGTGGCGGCCGCGCTGGAGGCGTTCGGCCGGATCGACGTCGCCTTCGCCAACGCGGGCTTCGGGGCGCCGCGCGGCTTCCTCGAGTCGACGGTCGAGCACTGGCGCGAGATGGTGCTGACGAACGTCTACGGCGCCGCGCTCACCCTCCGGGCGACGATCCCCGCGCTGACGGACTCGAAGGGGCACCTGCTTCTGACCGGCTCAGTGGCCGGGCGGCGGGCTTTGCCGGGCTCGCTCTACTCGGCCACGAAGTGGGCCGTGACGGCGATGGGGGAGGCCGCCCGCCAGGAGCTCGACGGTACGGGCGTGCGCGTGACCCTGATCGAGCCGGGCATGGTCGACACGCCCTTCTTCGACAACCGGCCGAAACAGGCGCTCGAGGCGGACGACATCGCGCGAGTGGTCATGTTCGCGGTCGCGCAGCCGCCCCATGTGGACGTGAACGAGGTGCTCGTCCGCCCCACCTCCCAGAGCGGCTGAGCGGACCGGCGCAAGCTTAGTTTTGATTCTCAAGCGTCAGGCGGCACGGGCCGATGCTCTTCACATGCCAGGACGGGCAAGGACGCCTGATAGGCGGGAGGCGCTCAAGACGGCACGCCGTCTCGTGGCCCGCGGCGACGACTATGACGCGATCGTGTGGCGACTCGTGTTCGACCTCGGCTTCGACGAGCGCGCGGCCCGCGCGCTCACGGCCGAGGCGTTCAGGCCATCGCCGGCCGAGCATCTGACGCTGCGGGCCGAGCTCCAGGCGATCGCGTACAAGCTCGACTCCGCCCGGCGCAGCCTCGGCTAACTCGAGCTGCTGTCTTCAGACCAGGATCCGGCGCGCGGCCGAGACGGTCCTGTAGGTGCAGTCGAGCACCTGCTCGAAGCCCTCGAGCCACGTGTAGTCGAAGCCGGGATGCGCGGTGACCACGATCGCGATGTCGAAGTCCTCCGCCTGCGGCTCGGAGACCGAGAGCATCCCGCGTCCCTCTCCCAGGGGGAGCGACTGCACGAGCGGGTCGTGGTAGGACACGGTCGCGCCGAGCTCCCACAGCCAGTGGAGCACTTCGAGCGCGGGAGACTCGCGCGTGTCCTGGATGCCCGGCTTGTAGGCGACTCCGACAAGTAGGACGCGGGCGCAGGCGACACCGGTGTTTCGACGCTCGAGCAGCTCGGTCGCGCGTGCCACCACATCGCGCGGCCTCTGGGCGATCCCCTCCATCGCCCGCTCCAGCACCGGCGCCGTTGCCTGCGCCTCACGTAGCCCCCACAGCAAGTAGTGCGGGTCGCACGGAATGCAGTGTCCGCCGACCCCGGCCCCGGGATAGAATTTCATGAAGCCGTAGGGCTTCGTACCCGCCGCCTCGATGACCTCGATCGGGTCGAGGCCGAAGCGCCGGCTGAGGCCCGCGACCTCGTACGCGAAGGCGATGTTGACCGCGCGGAACGAGTTCTCGTACAGCTTCGTCAGCTCCGCCGTCTCGAGCGAGGACACCGGATGCACGCGAGCGGCGATCATCTCGATCAACCCCCCTGCCGCGCGCGTGCAGGCCGGCGTAACTCCCCCCACGACTCTCGGCACCGCCTCCTGGCGCCACGTGGCATTGCCCGGGTCGATGCGCTCGGGCGCGAACGCCACGTGCACGTCGATGCCCGGCTCGAGCCCTCGCCGCGCGAGCGGCGCGGCGAGCAACTCGCGGGTCGTCCCGACATAGCTGGTGCTGGTCAGGACGATCAGCTGTCCTCGCCGCGCCTGCTCGACGACCGTCTCGCACGCCGACGACAGGAAGCGCAGGTCGAGCCTGTGCTGCTCGTCGACCGGCGTCGGGACGCAGATCAGCACCGCATCGGCTTCCGCGAGTGCGTCCGCGGCCGACGTGAGCGTCATCTTGTCGGCCGCGAGCACGTCCGACAGACGCTCCTGGTCCGAGTCGAGCAGGTCGGCACTCCCCTCTTTGATGTCGGCGAGCCGCCGCTCGCTGACATCGATGCCGATCACCTCGACCCCCGCGGTCGCGAGTGCGACCCCTGTCGGAAGGCCGACATACCCGAGACCCACGACCGCGACGGTCTTGATCGCCACCGCCCCCGTCTGGGGGATGCCGGCAGTCGGTGCCTCGCGTGAGGGCGTCTGCGGCTCGATCGCTGTAGGCGTGTAGACCATCCGTCGTGAATCTCTCTGACGCCGGCCTCACGGTCCTTACGGTCCGCTTCCCATGGCCGCGTCTTTGCAACTAACGCGGGTTTACAGCGAAGCTCACGCGACGAAGTGCGGGACTAAGCGTCTGTCCGATACGCGGGCGCCGTGGGCGCTGCGACCGCCGGCTTCTTCGCCGGTGCAGGCTTTGCCGGGGTCACGGCCTTCGGCGCGACCGGCTTCTTCGGCGGCGCAGGCTTGACCGGCGTGACGGGTCTGGGCGCGTTTACCGGCTTCGGCGGCGCGCTCGGCGCCGTCACAGGAGCCGGAGCCGCCTGCGGCGCAGCAGCCGGGGCAGGCTCGCTCTTCGCCGCCGCGGGCGCGGACTCCGTCGCGGACGCGGCATTCAGCACCGCGACGGGCTCGGCCGAGGCGGCAAGCGACGCAGGCTGATCGCCCGACGGTGGCGCGGCGGGCGCGTCCGGCGCGGGAGGCGCGGGCACGACCGGTGCGGACAACGCCTGCGGCGCGACGAGCACCGACATGTCGGCCGGCCGCCGCCTCGCGCGGTCCGCGTGCGGAGCGAGCGGGTGGGCGGCGGATGTCAGCGGCCCCATCAGGACAGCCGCCGGCGAAGCGCTCGAGACCGCTGCCGGCCCGGAGGCGTGGAGATCGCCCCGCGGCGCCGCCGGCGCCCCGAGCAACGTCAGCGTGGCCGCGACCACCGAGCCGGCAACCTGGAGCGCGCCGCCGCTCGAGGAGACGCCGGCCGCGACCGCGACCGTATGTGGGTCGGCAGCCGTCGTGGAAGGTGAGCCGAGCAGCCGCCACCGGGCCGAGCCGAGCGGCAGCACGAACGCGCCGAGGTTCCGCAGCGCCGTGCGCGCGCGGAAGATCAGCTGGCGAACGCCGGAGTCGGTGTGACCGAGCTCGGCCGAGATCTCGCCGTAGCTGCGTCCCTCGAGCTCACGGAGCGTGAGCGCGCGACGTTGCCCCTCCGGAAGCGCCTGGATCGCCGCGACCACGCGGGCCAGCTCCTCCTTCTGCTCGAGCACGCCGGGCGGCTGCGCCATCCCGTCGTACTCGGGATCGAGCTCGTCGTGCTCGTGCTGCTTGCGAAGCAGGTCGATCGCGCAGTTGCGGGCGATGCGGTAGAGCCATGGGCGCAGAGCGATCTCCCTGTGCCCGCCATCGCGGAGCGCCACGAATGCCTGCATGAAAGCCTGCTGGACGGCATCCTCGGCCCGCGGCGCGCCGACCATCTGAAGACAGTAATAGTGAAGCGGACGCTGGTAGCGACGCATGACCTCGGCAAAGGCGCGCTCCGAGCCGCCGCGCGTGAGCGCCACCAGGCGCTCATCGCCGGCCTCGCGCAAGGTGCATGTAGACAGCGTGCCAAGATGGGTGCGCCGACTGGGCGCGGCCGTCTCCTGGCCGGGGATCGCAGTGAGGGGCATCGCTTCCGTGCTTTGACCGAGGGGCGGGAAAGGCTCCGCGACCTTGCCCGCGATACAAGCTACCTGTATATCTACCGTGCCAACGGGGATACGCGAGAAAGCTCAGCCCCTGCGGACACATGTGTGACGCCGAGAGCCATTCCGAGGCACCTACAAGGCTGTCTTCGGCGTGCTGCTCGGGATCGTCGTGACCCCGATCGTGGCGCTCTGGGCGCTGAGCGAGGCACAGCCGTCCAGCCCTGATTTCGGCCGCCTGCCGCCGGACCGAGCGTCACACTCCGCCGCGTGTACCGCCGCGAGCGCATCTGGATCCGCAACAGCAGCCGGTACCCGGAGGGCCGCGTGCACCGCCTCGTCCGCTTCGCAGTCGCCGAGGTCGACATGGACCGCGTCTGCGTCAACGTCAAGAACGGCGCACTCGGGGGCGGCGCCTACAACGGCGTGCCCGAGATCAGCAACGCGCCGCGCGCGGCCGATTATCTCGTCACGCTTCGACTCGGCAATGGCCGTGAGCGCTGGCCCCTGGGCCCGGTCAACTACCACTTCAGGGGACCCGGCGAGACCGGCCCGCGCAACCGTTTCCCGTTTTTCGTCTGCCGGGACTGGGAGGAATGGCTCGTGAAGCTCGCCGCTCACGAGGCCAAGCACATCGAGCAGTTCCGGAAAAGTCTCTCCTGCAGCGAGATCAGCTGCGAGCGCTTCGCGGTCGCGAAGCTGGAGGAGTTTCGGGCGCTCCGCGGCGCTTCCGCCGTGAGCCCGTCTGTCGTGACGCAGCTCTCGCTCGTCGACTGAGGGTCGATCCAAAACCTCCAGGAACGACAAAGGCCGGGAGCGAGCTCCCGGCCTTCGCACGTGCGCTTGCGCGCAGCAGCTCTACGAGTCCTTACGGAATGAAGATTCCCTGGACCTCGAAGAGCGTGTTGTCGGCAGTGGCGACCGTACCGTCGGCTCCACCGTCGTTGATCTGCAGCTGCTG
>JBBQKG010000038.1:0-17459 GCA_038326655.1 Solirubrobacterales bacterium | reverse complement strand
GGCGGACGTGGGCGGATGCGAGCGCCTCGGACAGCGAAGCCGGCGTGGCGACGCCGAGCCCCGGCACCACGAACAGGTCCAGTCCAGCGAGCGCGTCGTCGTCGCCGACGACGTGGTCCATCGCCAGGGTCAGCCCCGCCGCGGTCGTGACCTTCGGCGCGCTGCCGACCATCCGAACCTCGATCGGGTCGATCGACGGGTCGACCATCGGGCGCAGCCGCTCCGCCGTGCGGAAGACGTCCATGAGCGTGGTCAGGCCGGAGTCGAAGCACCCGGGCACCGCGGTGAGGCCGACACGCATGTCGCGAACCGTAGCGGATGAGTCGCATCCCATACCCACCCCGGCTCTAGCGTGTGAGAGATGAAGGTCGAGATGCTCGACGTTGGGTGGTTCACCGCAGCCGCCGGCATTTGGCGCCGGGACGACGACCTCGACCGGCAGGTCCGCTTCCCCATCCCGGCGTATGTGATCGAGACCGCCGAGGAGCGGATCCTAGTCGACACCGGTCTGCACCCGGCCGCGGTCGAGGACGCGGAGCGCCACTACGGCGAGCCCGACGCGCTCGGCCTGTTCCAGCTCGAGCTCGATGCGAGCATCAGCGAGCAGATCGACCTCGCCACGATCACCAAGGTCGTGTTGACGCACATGCACTTCGATCACGCCGGCGGGCTGGCCCTGCTGCCGTCCTCGGTTCCGGTCGTCGTACAGCGCCGCGAATGGGAGGCGGGCCACGACGCGGCCCGAGTTGCCAAGAACTTCTACCTCCCGGTCGACTACCGCGCCGTCGATGAGCAAATCGTGCTCGTCGACGGCGACCACGACCTGCTCGGCGACGGATCGGTCCAGCTGTTGCTGACACCCGGTCACACGCCCGGCCACCAGTCCGTGCGCGTCGGCGAGCGGCTCGTCATCGGCGGCGACGTCACCCACTTCGCCTCCGGCCTGGACGACCACCGGTTCCCGATGTTCGGCGACGACTTCACCGCACAGGCGGCGTCGGCCGACCGCCTGCGCGGGCTTCGCGACGCCGGAGCCGTCGTCCGCCCGGGGCATGACCCCGCCGTGCTTTTTCCCGGTCCCGTGCCGTCGTGAGGCCGGCCCCGGTGGACGCCGGGACCGGCCCTGTGGGTAACTAACGCGCGAGGAGACCGATCAGAGGCCCGCGCACTGACCCGTCCGAGCTCCCGTCACCTCGTTCGGGCTGCCCGCCGAGTCACCGGTCTGCGGCGCGGGCGAGTTGCCGGCGCACTTCAGGCTGCCGTGGATCGTGTTCGTGACGTACTCGTTGGCGTCCGTGTTTGAAGTCCTCGCTCCCGCCCGGATCCTCGACCACGCCGTCGAGTTAGACGAACTCGGTTACGACGATCCTTCCCATCTTGATCCTCCTCCAGGGCATCAGCGCGCGAACGCGAGCTGCGTTGTGAGCACCGCGGCGATCGCTACAAGGCACAGCACGTGCTCACGGCCGATCGACCGGGCCAGGTGAGTCTGAACGGTTGCAGAATCGCCGCGTGCGCCCAGGCGCACCGCGCTCGGGACCGTGTGCACGGCAGCAAGCGCGATCGCGGCCACCAGCAGCACGAGCGACGTCAATGCCGCCCACCGCGGCGCGTCGCCTTCGGCGAGCTCGGCCACCGCGGCCGCGATCGTGGCCAGCATCACTGCCCCGATCAGCCGGCTCATCGGCCTGGCGGCGGTCGTGACGCGGCGGTAGTAGCCGGCGATCGAGACCAGCACGTCCTCGGGCACCTCGGCTCCACGCCGGCGCAGGACCTGCACGTCGAACATCAGGTCGAACCACAGGACGGCGAGGAGGAAGCCCGCGCCGGCGGTCACGAATGCGGTCACACGCGGCGACCCTCGGCTAGCCGATCTTCTTCAGGTCGATGTCGAAGATCAGTGCCGCGTTCGGCGGGATGTCCGGCAAATACCCCTGTGCGCCGTACGCGAGGTCAGCCGGGATGATCAGCTTGCGCCTGCCCCCGGCCCTCATCCCGACCACGCCCTGGTCCCAGCCCGGGATCACCTGCCCGCCGCCGAGCGGGAACTGGAACGGCGGGCCGGGCCGGCCGCCCTTCCAGGAGGCGTCGAACTCCTTGCCGTTGTCGAAGAGGACCCCGACGTACTGGACCGAGACCACGTCGCCGGCCGCCGCCTTCTTGCCCTTGCCGGCGATCAGGTCCTCCACCACGAGACCCGCGGGCGCCTTTCCCCCGCCCCTGGGGACCTTCGGCTTGCGCGTGATCGCCGCCTCCGCGGCGGTGGGCTCGACCTTCCTTGCGCGCGGAGCGCGGCTGCCCTGGCCGGCGCTGGTGGTCGACTCGGTCTGAGTCGTCTGCGTCTCCGTCTGGATCGCCTGGGTGGTCGTGCCCGAGTCGCCGCCCCCGCAACCGGGGACGATCAGTGCCGCGAGGGCAAGCGCGGCGGGGATCGAGCGGCGAGGCTTTGGCATGGTCAGGATCTCCGTTCCGGTCGGGGGGCGAGCAGCCGCACATGATGACGGCAAACGTGCAGGGGCCTATCGATCTGATAGGCCTTCCAAGTAGAATCCGGCCGTCACCCGACAGCGCCGCGCGATGGAGGGCGATCTTTCCGGGTTCGACGGGGCCGCTTCGGGGACTGCCGAGGTAAACACGTCGTCGTAGTCGAACGCTCCAGGAGTGCGGTTTCGTCATGTCCAAGCCTTTCGAGGTGACAATCGAGCACGATGGAAGCACGCCCCGCATGGTGCTAACCGGTGAGCTCGATCTCGCCACCGCCGAGCAGCTCGAAGACGAGCTGAAAAGGGTCGAGTCCTCCGAGCCCCCCAAGCTCGTGCTCGACCTGAGGAAGCTCGAATTCATGGACTCGACGGGACTACGAGCCGTGATCGCGGCCGACAGCCGCGCCCGCGAGCGCGGCGGCAAGGTCGTGATCGTGCGTGCCCCCGAAGAGGTCGATCGCGTGTTCCGCATCACCCGCATGGACCAGCATCTCGAGCTGGTCGACGAGCCACCCACGTAAGGCTCGCGCCGCACGGCTGAGCGCCGGTTTCCGCACGCGCTGGAGCGGGCACATGCGGTGCGAAAGGAGGCTCACGATGCAGGCATCAGAAGACGAGGAACGCAAGGCCCACGAACGGGAAGAGGAGGACGCCGCCGGCTTCGAGGCAGGCCTGATCGGCGGCCGCTCCGGAGACCAGGACCTCGACGAGGCCGAGCGACCGCTGGTCGAAGCCGGGGAGGGCGAGGCGGAGGGATTCGAGGTCGCCGAGCGCGACCTCATCGATCACGCCTCCTACCAGGACGGAGAGGGCATTCCGCGGCTCGACCAGTTCGACGTCGAAGCAGAGCCGGACCCCGGGGTCTACGGCGAGCCCGACGAAGAGAACTCCACCGAGGAGCGCTGAGCGGCCGCCGGCTCAAGCAGCGAGCGCTTCGGCCGCGGCCGAGTTGCGATGCTCCTCGAGGCGCCGGCCCTGTTCCTCCCCGCGCGCCTCGAGCCTCGACAACTGAGCGCGGTCGAGCCGGGGATCGGCATCAGCAGGCAGCGCCAGCAGCGCCCGCCACAGCGAGAGCTTGCCCTCGACCCCCGTCCACAGGCCCTCCAGCTCGACCAGGCGGCTGAGGGGTGAGTAGCCGTTCAGCTGCCCGTTCAGCTTCAGGCGCCCCACCTTCTCCAGAGACCAGGCGGCCGCCTGCTTCAGCGGGTCCCGCTTGATTCCGAAGCGCTCCATCAAGTCGACCAGCGACTGCTTGTCCTCGACGATCTGCTGAACGAGCCATTCGAGGAACTCCTCGTAGCGCGTGCCGCGGTTGCTCGCGGCGGCCCGCCTGGCGAGCTCGACGCCTACCGTCGAGCCCGCCAGATGGTCGTTCAGGTATATGGACAGCAGCTTCTGGTCAACCACCGCTGGTACGCCGCGACGACGAGCGGGTGCTCGCCGAGCGCGCGGTCGTGCGGCGGCTGGAAGCGCCGCTGCGAGCCGAAGTCGTCTTGCGAGGCGAAGTCGTCTTGCGCGCCGAGCTGGTGCGGGCCGAGGAGCTCCTCCGGCTGGTGGCGCCGCTGCCGCGGGCGGAGCCGCTCGAGCGGCTGCTCGCGGTGGCGCGACGCGAGGTCGTCCGCCGGCGCGTCGTGCGAGCACCGTTTCGGCGCAGCGCTGAGGGAATCTCGTCCTTCGCGACGGCGTTCACGAGCTGCGGAATGAGCCTCTGGAGAAAGCTCGCCATGCGCTCCTCCTCGCGGCGAATCTCCTTCGCGAGCTTCGCGGTCTCCTTGTCGCCGACCGTGCTCGCGAGGTGCTCGATCGCCGTGTAGGTGGCGATCTCCTCCGCTTCCTCCGAGAATTCCGTCTTCGCGTTCTTGAGCATCTTCTCCGACTCGCTCGTGCCGCGTACCGCGTGCAGCGGGCCCTTTGCCAGCGCGACCGCGCGCTGGGCGACGCTCATCCCGGCCTCGGCCGCCTCCGTGAAGGCGTCCGGCCCGGGCAGCGAGACGGTCTCCGCGGTTCCGCCGAGTTGCTTGATCCGCCGCGCGACCCGGTCGCCGTGCCGTTTGGTCTCACGCAGGTGATCCTGGAGCCGCTTGCGATAGTTCGGCCGTGTCGTGAGCCCGATGTGCGCCTGGAGCGCTTGCTCGAGCTGCTTCTCCTTGCCGTAGGCCTCGTTCAGGTACTGGACCAGCTTCGCGTCACGCGCATTCAGGTCAGCCATCTCAGTTCGTGCTCCTTCGGTCAGTTTGCGGGTGATGCCTGCGTACCCGCGCCTTTGCCCTTCTACTCTCCGTACCGGAGCGCGCTGTCGTCTGCGGATTGGGCGCCTCCCGACGCGGGCAGTACAAGCCTCGTGGCCGGGCTGAAACGAGTCGACTGCTCGCAACCGGGGATCAGCCGGAGGCGCCGCGGCCGCGGCTTCGAGTTCCTCGAAGCCGCCGGCAAGCGCGTCCAGTCGCCGGACGTGATCGGCCGGATCCGCGAGCTCGCGATCCCACCGGCGTGGACCGACGTCTGGATCTGCGCGGACGCAAACGGGCACCTGCAGGCAACCGGCATCGACGCCGCAGGTCGGAAGCAGTACCTCTACCACGAGCAGTGGCGTGCGCGGCGGGACCTGCAGAAATTCGAGAAGATGCTCGACTTCGCGCGCACCCTGCCGCGGCTGCGCAGGACGATCAAGAAGGATCTGCGCTGCGAGGATCTCAGCCGGCCGCAGGTCCTCGCCTGCGCGCTCCGGCTGCTCGACCGGGGCTACTTCCGGATCGGCTCCGAGGACTACGCGGAGCAGAACGACAGCTACGGCCTCGCGACGATCCTCAAGTCGCACGTCACGATCCTGCCCTCGGCGGTGCGCTTCGACTATGTCGCGAAAAGCGGTCAGCGGCGCGTCCAGGAGATCGAGGATCCGGACGTGTTGCGGATCGTCACAAAGCTCAAGCGGCGCCGTGGGGGCGGCGAGGAGCTGCTTGCCCACCGGCAGCACGGCAGGTGGGCCGACCTGACCTCCGCGGACATCAACGAGTACGTCAAACGGGCAACGGGCGGCGACTACTCGGCAAAGGACTTCCGCACGTGGAACGGCACATGCTTGCCGCGGTGGCGCTCTCGGCCGACGCGCGCGACAGCGGCAGGAGGCCGAGCAAGCGCGCGATCGCGCAGGCCGTCAAGCAGGTCGCGGGCTTCCTCGGAAACACCCCGGCCGTGGCGCGCACGTCGTACATCGACCCGCGCGTCTTCGACCGCTACCTCTCGGGCTGGACGATCGCACCCGCGCTGAAGAAGGGCGCAGACGCATTCGGCCTCGAGCAGGAGTCGACGCGGCGCGTGATCGAGAGCGCGGTGATCGACCTGATCGAAGCACGCCCCTCCCCGGCCCTGGAACAGGTGGCTTAGAGGCTAGGGCCGCACCGCCGTTACCAGGCGCCGGACCGGCAGCCACCCTCGCTGTTGTCGGGCGTGCCGGTGCTGCAGGTCCGCTCGACCGTGCCGTCGTCGTTGCGCCTGATCACGAAACGGTGGTTCACGCTGCTGGTGGTCGCCCGCGACAGCGCTGCGATGCGGTACCAACGTCTCGCGGCCACCTCCACCTGGACCTCGCCCGGACCGCCGCCGTAGCTGAAACCGGTGCCGATCCCGAGCGCGGTCGCGCTGCTGCAGGCGGCGTAGTCGTTCGTCTCCGTGCCGCACGACTCGAGCGCCAGCGCCAGATACTTCGCGTTCGACTTCGCGTCGACGTCGCTCCCCTTGCTCTGCTGGTCGACGAACTGCGGGACTGCGATCGCGCCGAGGATCCCGATGATCACGATCACGACGAGCAGCTCGACCAATGTGAAGCCGTCGTCGGCCGCCGCGCGAGTTGTCGCGATCCGCACTACGCCGCCTCGCCTCAGGCAACCGCGCCCGCGCTGTGCACCACGGTCCTGTCGCGCCCTTGCCGCTTCGCGTCGTAGAGCGCCCGGTCGGCCGAGCTGAGCAGGTCCGGCTGGGTCGTGCCGCCGGCCGGGAAACTCGCGACGCCGAGCGACACCGTCACCGGCAGCCCGCCGGGCTCGGCGACGCCGGGGATCGCTGCCTCGGCGAACGACTCGCTCACGCGCTTGCGAATCCGCTCGCAGACGACGAAGGCGCCGTTCGCATCGCTCTCCGGCAGCAACAGCGCAAACTCCTCCCCCCCGATCCTGGCAGCCGTGTCGATCTGCCGCTTGATCGCCATCAGCACGACCCCGAGCCGCTCGAGCACCTCATCGCCGGCCGCGTGCCCGAACCGGTCGTTCACGGCCTTGAAGTAATCGAGGTCGAGCAGCACCAGGGTGAGGCGTCCACTACCGCGCCGGGCGCGCTCGAGCTCGTACTCGAAGTACTCCTCGAAGCCGCGGCGGTTCAGCAATCCCGTGAGCGGATCGGTCTTTGCCGACTCGCTCAGCCGCTCGACGAGCATCTCGACCCGGCGCTTCAGCATCGCGACGAGGATCCCGGCGGCGAGCACGGTGCCGACCGTGATCAGCCAGCGTGCCGTCGGGACCGCGACGCCCTCCTTGAAGTGGAGCACCGCGCCGTAGGCGAGCGCCACGAAGCCGACCTGGAAGAAGGCGTGCGGAAGGCTGAAGAAGTAGAACGCGTAGAGCGCGATCCAGACGTAGAACATCGTGTACGCGCTGGTGGGATCGCCGGTCACGTAGATCACGAAGCTGATCAACGCCGTGCCGGCCGTCAGCGTGAGCTGGAACGTCCAGAGCGGCAACCGGTCGAAGTTCACAAGCAGGATCGCCATCACCGCGACGGCAGCAAGCGCATACCCGGCCTGGGGAATGAAGATCTCGGTCGCGGCGGTCTGCGAGGTGTCGGGCAGCGCCAAGGCGACGAGCGCCAGCCCTGCTCCAGCGCCGAACAGGTACGCCAGGCATCGCGCCATCAGGGACCGGTCGGGAGCCACCCTGCGCAGCGCGGCAGGGCCGTGCCCACCCGGGGCCGGCGATGGGCTCGCAGGGGCGATCGGGCCGGCTGTCTCGCCCCCGGCCGCGCTGGGCCACGTCGCACTCATCACACTCACTGATCGGCAGGCTGTGACACCTGCGTGAGCGCGGGACGGCCGGGTGAGCGCCGCTATTCGCGCCCGAGGCGCCTGAGCTGCCGCCTGCGGCTGAGCGGCATCCCGTACCAGAGCAGCGCGAACGCGAATGCGGTCGCGGCGGTCGCGACCACGGTCGGGGCGCCGTAGTAGATGTCCTCCTGGTAGGCAGCGAGGTCCGCGAAGCGCTGCGTGAACGGGACGCCCAGCAGGAACGCGAAGAGCACCTGCACGCCCGGCAGCGCCACGCGGAGCTCGTTCAGGAGCTCAGCCATGTTCCGGTCGAGCCGCTCCTCCTCGGTCTCGTCCCGCCGGCCGTCTATCTCCGCATCGGTGCTCATCCGGTCGCGGGCCGGATGATCGCAGTCATCCGCGGACCAAGCACCCTCCGGGTGCTGCCGCGCGCCTAGTCCTCGCGATCGCCCTTCACGGGCTTCAGCTCGTCGTAGTTCCGGGGCGGATGCGGCTCGCTGGTCGACGGCGCGGCGGGGCCGACACTGTCGGGCCCCCGCGGATCCGGCCGGCGGTCGTAGGGGTCGGGGTACTCGGTCGGATCCGGGTCCGTCGCGGGGTTGTTGAGCCCGTCGTGCGGCTCCTTGCTCCGCGGGTCCTGGACGTCAGGCCGCAGCGGCGCTGCCGGCTCGACCTCTCGCTCGGCCTGTCGCTGCTCTCGCGTCTTGGCTAGGTCGTCCATGGTTCCCCGATCTCGAGCGGTGCGTCAGTCGTTGGGCGCGTCGCGAGGCTCGAGCTGGATCGTGTCGTGGGCCCGGCGATCACCGGCCTGGAGCTCGCGTTCGCGCTCCAGCTCGGCGTTCAGCTCCTGCCCGAGCAGCACGGCGATGTTGGTGATCCACAACCAGATCAGCGCGATCACGATGCCGCCGAGGCTCCCGTAGGTCTTGCTGTAGGAACCGAAGTTGGCGACATAGAACGCGAATGCTGCAGAGGCGACGATCCACACGACCACCGCCAGCACGCTGCCGGGCGTGACCCACTTGAACTTGGGCTGCTTAACGTTCGGCGTCCAGTAGTAGAGGATCGCGAACATCAGCATCACGACCGCCACCAGCACCGGCCACTTCGCGATGTCCCAGACCGTCACGGCGGCGTGCCCGAGCCCGATCGGCCCGGCGATCGCGCTTGCGAGCGGGCCGGTCACGACGACCGCGACGCCGACCAGCGCGAGCAGGATCACCATCACGAGCGTGATCGCGATCTGGGTCGGCCGCAGCTTCCAGAACGGGCGACCCTCCGCCGTCTCGTAGATCTGGTTCGAGGCGCGCATGAAGGCGCCGACGTAGCTCGAGGCCGACCACAGCGCGGTTGCGATTCCGACGACGAGCAGGATGCCGGCGCCGCTCTTGTTCGTGATCAGCGACTCGATCGGGCCCTTGAAGGTCTGGACCGCACTCGACGGACCGATGTCGTCGACGATCTTGAGCAGCGCGTTCGTGGTCTGCGGGTTCTGGCCCAGGAGGCCGAGGAGCGAGATCAGCACGATCAGCGCGGGGAAGATCGACAGCACGGTGTAATACGTGAGCGCCGCCGCCCAGTCGGTGAGGTTGTCGTTCTTGAACTCGCGGATCGTGCGCTTCAGCGTCGCGAACCAGCCGCGCGCACGCAAATCGCCCGGACCCTCCGGCGCCGTTGCGCCGTCGCGCCGGTCGCGGCCGTCGTCGCCCGCGGCGGCCTGCTCGTTTCGGCTGTCCGGGCGATCCCCTCGATCCTGAGTCCTCGGTGTTGCGATCGGTTCCCCTATCGGCGACGAACGAGGGCCGCCAGCACGAGGATCCCCGCACCTACCGCGGCCCCGGTGATCATCTTCTGCCGGCGCCTGTCGGCGCCCGGCGCGTCGTCCAACCCGGCGACGTGCTGGCCGCTCGCGATCACCTCGCTCTTCTTCCGGTCGATGTTCTCGCGCGTCTCGGCAAGCTTGCGCTGCGCCTGCCCCTTGACGTCGGCCTTCTCGGCAAGCGCCGCGACGGTTTCGCCCACCTCGCGGCGCTCCCGCTCTATGTCCGCGCGGATTGCGCCTGTGTCTTGATCCATTCGACGTCCTCCTTCACGCTCTCGCTCGCCTGCTCGGGAACGAGCGGCGACGCCTTCTGAATGCTCTTCTTGCCCACGAGCGCCAGGACACCGGCGACCGCCAGGTACGCGGCGCCCACGATCGCCGCAGCGATCCAGGCGTGGTCGATCACTGTTGCGAGGCCCAGGATCGCGGCCGCCGTCAGTGCACCGAGCGCAAGCAGCGCCACGATGCCCGCGGCGCCGAACATCCCGCCCCCGAGACCGGCAGCCTTGCCCTTTCTGGTGAGCTCCGACTTCGCCAGCTCGACCTCGTCGCGCGCAAGCTGGGAGACCTGCTGCGTCAGCAGGTGCACGAGCTCGCCCACGGATCGCTCGCGAAGCTCCGGAGAAACGCCGTTTGCTCGCGCAGCCCCGTCAGTTCCAGTTGTGGTTGCCATCTGCCCCCTTCCTCCTCATTGGCTTACAGGGAGTTACCCACGGCGGGTGACCGAATAACCTCGACCGCTACTCGACGGTCAATCGACATCGCGAGCCGGGTTGGTGGCCCCGACGCCGGTCGCCAGCTCCCGGACGCGCAGCGGCCCGCTGGTCTCCGGCGCCAGTGGCGGGGTCGGGAAACCGCTGCTGGAGCGCATCCCGGCAAGCAGCTCGAGCAGCGCCTGACCCGACGTGAAGGCCGGCGTCCACCCGAGCTCCTCGCGGGCTCGGCGTGTATCCATGATCGGCACCGCAAGCGCCATGTCGACCCATCCCGGAGGGCTCGGCTGCAGTCGGAGCTTCCACGTCGCCAGGGCTGCCGCGCGCAGCATCGAAGCGGGAACCGGGACCGGCCGGGCGTGCAGCAACCGGCCGAGCTCGTCGGGGTCGAGCACGGGCTCGGCGGCGATGTTGAACGGGCCCCGCGCCTGCTCCAAGAGCGCACGCCGGTAGGCGTCTCCCACGTCCAGGGAGTGCACGGCCTGGAAGCGAAGGCGTGGAGTCCGCGGCACGACCGGGATCAGCGAGGGGCGCAGCAACACGTTCGGCAGAAACGGCCCGGCGAACAGCCGTCTGATCTCCGTCGCCGCTTCCCGCTTGAAGATCAGCCCCGGCCGGAGCCGCACGACTCGCATCGAGGGGTTGTCGCGCTCGAAGGAGTCGAGCAGCCGTTCCACCTCTGCCTTGTGGGTTGCGTAGAAGGACGACCGGATGCCGTTCGTCGGCCAGCTCTCGTCAACCGCGCGGTCCTTGGGGCCCGGCGAGTACGCGCCCACCGACGACGCGTGGACGAGCGTCCCGGCACCGGCGCGTGCAGCCGCCTCGAATACCCGGCGGCTGCCGTCCACGTTCGTGGCGCGCAGCATCGCCAGATCGCGTGAGGGCTGGATCAGCCAGGCGAGGTGCACGACCGCGTCCGCGCCGCGGAAATGCGGCTCGAGATCATCCGTTGCGACGTTCGCCTGCACCCATGTGGTCTTGGGGAACTCGAGCCGCGGCCGGCGGCGGGCGATGCCCAGCACCGAATCGACCGCCGGCTCGTCCGCAAGTGCGGCCAGCACGCTCGTGCCGACGTTCCCCGATGCCCCCGTTACGACGACCCGCATGGCCATGGTGTTCGGTTACCCGCCCGCGACCCGGCGCAACCTTTTGCTCAATGCGACGTCTATAGAGATGACGGCCGAGGATCATGGTCGCCAGGTCCCTCCGGCGGGGCATTTACTTTGACCGACTGGGTAGGACAAACCCATCGACCACCGAACCAGCGGAAAGCGAACGCGATGAGGTCTACGACTCCAAGCAGCACCACCCCGGGCCCCGAACCGCACGCGACTTTCTCCGAGGGCACATACCTCACCGACGGCACGCGGCTGCTGAGGGTGATGCGCGTCGACGCCGACGGCGCCGAGGTGGAGGACGCTCGCACGGAGCAGCGCGAATGGCACCCGGCCGGCGAGCTCGCCTCGGCGACACGCGCGGTCGAGCCGCTCGTGCTTCCGTAGTCCGAATTCCGGCGCGCTGACGCGTCAGTAGTTCGCGGGTGGATCGCTCGCCGGGAAGGACTGCTCGGACTCCACGTCCTCCTTGGGCAGGCGTCCCGGCCTGGTCTCCTCCGGCGGGTTGTGTCCTGGTCCGCTTTCGTTGGGCGCGTCAGCCGGCGATTCGTCCGGCTGCGCGGGGCGCTCGCCGTGCGGCACGTCGCGGCCTGGTGCGCTCTCGTTCGGGGGCAGCTCCGGCTCGGTCGTGGACTCGGTCATGGGCCTGCTCCTTTCGTCTCCGGGCGATCTGCCCCGGGTGCCTCGCCGCCAAACTCTTCAGGAACGACACTGCTTTGGCCCGTAGTGCTTCCCAAGCCGGCTTTCAGCCGCCCTGCGAACGTCTTTCGAGACGGGCACGTAGTGCTAGCTTGCACTAAGTGTGGAGGTGAGCATCGGGACTGAGATCCGGCGTCGGCGCGCACGGTGGTTCGCGGCTGGGCTGGCGGCTGCGACCGGCGTGTTCGCGCTCGACACGATCACCGCGGACAGGGTCGTCACGCTGATCGCACTGCTGGCGGTGCCGCCGTTCATATCTGCGGTCGGCGCAAGCCGGGTCCAGACGCTGATCGTCGCGCTCTACTCGATCGCGCTGACCATTCCGGCCGGGCTCATCGATGGGATCTTCGGCGATTTCGAGCACGTCCTGAAGACGGCCGTGGTGGCGCTCGCCGCGCTTGCCGCCGTGCGAGTCGCGGCGACGCGCGATCACTCCGAACTCGGCGTCGCGCTCGAACACGCGGTTGCGAATGCGCTGGCGACGAGCTCGACGCTCAAGGACGCGACGCCTCGGATCCTCGATTCGATCGGCGACGTGCTGGGCTGGCAAGCGGGCGCGATCTGGGAGGCGGGAGGGGAGGGCACGCTCACGTGCCTCGAGACGTGGCAGGCTCCGGACACCCAGATCGACCGCTTCGAGTCGCTCAGCCGCGATCTCGAGGTCGTCCCCGGCGTGGGGCTGCCAGGCACGGTCTGGAAGAGCAAGGAGCCGGCCTGGGTGGCTGATCTCGCGGCCGAGGGCGGCCTGCCGCGCGGGCCGGCGGCCGCCGCCGCAGGCCTTCGCACGGCACTTGCATTCCCGATCAGCGACGCCCGCGGCACACGCGGGGTGGTGGAGCTCTTCACCCGCAAGCGCCGCCGCCCGAATGCGGGGCTGATGAAGATCCTGACCGGCCTCGGAAACCAGATCGGCCAACAGCTGGGGCGCCGGCGTGCGGAAGAGGCGGTGCGCCAGAGCGAGGCGCTGCGGGGCGCCGTGCTCGAGTCCGCGCTCGACTGTGTGATCACGATGAACCACGAGGGACGCATCGTGGAGTTCAACCGGGCCGCCGAGCAAATATTCGGGTACAGGCGCGCGGACGTGGTGGGCGAGCACCTGGTCGATCTGATCGTGCCGCCATCGCTGCGAAAGGCACACGTGGAGGGACTCGCCCGATACCTGAAGACCGGCGAGGCAGCCGTGCTTGGCAGGCGAATCGAGCTCACCGCGATGCGGGCGGATCGCACCGAATTCCCGGTCGAGATCGCGATCACGCGGGTCGGCACCCAGGACCCGCCCATGTTCGCCGGCTACCTGCGCGAATTGACCGAGCAGAAGCGCGCCGCCGAAACGATCCAGCGCCTTGCCGCGATCGTCGAGCACTCCAACGACGCGATCGTGGCGATCAAGCCGGGCGGCGAGGTGATGGCGTGGAATCCCGGCGCCGAGCGGCTCTACGGCTTCTCCGCGGAGGAGGCGCTCGGGCGGCACATCAGCTTCACCGTGCCCCCGCACTACGCGGAGGAGTCCGCGGAGATGGTACGGCGGACCGACCGTGGCGAAACGGTGCACAACCACCAGACCCAGAGAATGCGCCGCGACGGCAGCCTGGTGGACGTGGCGCTCACGCTTTCACCGCTGCGGGATCCCGACGGTGCGCTGATCGGAACGGCGGCGATCATCCGGGATGTCACCCAGCAGAAGCGCGAGCAGAGGCGGGCTGCCTTCATCTCCGACGCGGTCCAGATCCTCGACGGGTCGCTCGACTTCGAGGTCGTGGTGCGCAACCTCGTGCGCCTGGTGGTGCCACGTCTCGCGGACTGGTGCGCGATCCACGTGCCGGAAGGACCGGACTCGATCCGGCTGATCGCCGTCCGCCACAGCAAGCCCGAGATGGAGCGGCTCGCATGGGACCTGGAGGAGCACTACCCCGCCCACTTCGACCAACCGGAGGGCGTCCCCAAGGTCTTGAAGACCGGCGAGCCGCTGCTGTTCACCGAGATCCCCGAAGAGCTTCTCACGGCCACGGCGCAGGACGACGCGCACCTGCGGATGATGCGCGAGCTTGGCGTCAGGTCCGGGATGGTGGTGCCGCTGCGCGCACGCGGCGACACGTTCGGCGCGGTCACGTTCATATCGTCGGAGTCGGACCGCCTCTTCGACGAGAGCGACCTTGCATTTGCGACCGAGTTCGCGCGCAGGGCATCGCTCTCGATCGACAACGCGCGGCTGTACGCCGACGTCGAGGCGCGCCGGAGCGAGCTCGAGTTCCTCGCACGGGCGAGCGCGGAGCTCGACCGATCACTCGACCTCGAAGAGACTCTGCAAAGCCTGGCCAATCTCGTCGTTCCCCATCTGGCGGACGGCTGCATGGTGGACCTCCTAGACGAGAGCGACCAGATCAACCGCGTGGCCTCGGCGTCGAACATGGGGATGGTCGCGCCGGTGCTGGACCGGCTGCGTGAGCACCACCTCGACCTGCGGGGCCCCCACCCGATCTCGGTCGCGCTGCAGACCGGCCGCATCCAGGTCGTCGACCACATCACGGAGGAGGTCCGGCGCCAGTGGTCGGCGGATGCGTCGTATCTGGAGGACGTCCGTGAATGGCCCGCACGAGCAGCGGTCGTGGTGCCGATGCGTGCCCGTGGCAGGACGCTCGGGACGATCGCGCTCGCGTCGTTCACGGACCGGGAGTTCACACCTCGCACGATCGCAACCGCCGAAGAGCTCGCGCGCCGGGCGTCGGTCGCGGTCGACAACGCGCGTTTGTACGGTGAGCGCAGCTACATCGCCGCGCGCCTGCAACAGAGCCTGCTGCCGCCGCACCTCCCCGACGTGCCGGGGCTCGAGATCGCGGCCCGCTTCCGGCCCGCCGGCGAGGCCTACGACGTCGGCGGGGACTTCTACGACATCTTCGAGACGGGCACCGGCAGCTGGGCGATCGCGATGGGGGACGTGTGCGGGAAGGGGCCCGATGCGGCCGCGCTCACGGCGATGGCGCGATACACGATCCGCGCGACCGCGATTCGCGCCGCGCAGCGACCCGAGCGCGTGCTCTCGCTGCTCAACGAGGTGCTCCTGACGGAGGCGCCGCGCGAGCAGTTCCTCACGGTTGCATACGCGAACCTCGAGGTGGGCGACACCGCGACGGTGCTCTCGATGGCGAGCGCCGGGCACCCGCTACCGCTCCTGCTGCACGCGGACGGGCTGCTCGAGCCGATCGGACAGCCCGGCACGTTGCTGGGCGTCATCGCAGAGATCGAGCTCCATCCCACCGAGCTCGAGCTCCGGTCGGGCGACACGCTGATCTTCTACACCGACGGCGTCACCGAGACGCGCATGGAGAACGGCTCGATGTTCGGGATCGAGGGCCTGACCGCAGCGGTCCAGGCGTGCGTCGGCTGCGACGCGGCCGAGGTCGCCGAGCGAATCGAGAGCTCGCTCACCGACGCGCAGGTCGACCGGCCGCGCGACGACATCGCGATCGTGGTTGTACAGGTCTCCGGCGAAGGCGCCGAGGTCGCACGGCTGGAGCCCGCAGCCGCTGCGACCGCTTCTTAGGCGCCCGCCGGCTCGGCCGCGGCCCGCGGGAGCGCGGCGCCCTCGGTAAGCGTCTCGTGGCGGTGAAGGCTGCCGCCCGCCATCTCCTCCAGGCGTGCGATCCGGTCCTCGGTGGGCGGATGCGTCGAGAACAGACGCGAAACCCGGCCGGAGGCGCCGAGCTGCGGTGCGATCATCAGATGCGCGATCGACGGATTCGAGAGCGACGCCGACGGCTTCTGGTTTGCCGAGATCATCCGAAGGGCCGAAGCCAGGCCCTGCGGGTAGCGAGTCAGCTCGGCTCCCGCTGCGTCCGCGACGTACTCCCGGCGGCGGCTGATCGCGGCCTGGATCACGATCGCAGCGATCGGCGCGAGCACCGCGCTTGCGATCACGGCGACCAGCACGAGCGGATTTGCGCCACCCCGGTCGCGGTCTCCGCCGCCAAACCACAGCATGCGAATCAGGATGTTCGCGAGCAGGGCGATCGAGCCGGCCAGCACCGCAGCCCAGGTCATCAGCCGCACGTCGTAGTTGCGGACGTGGCTCAACTCATGGGCCAGCACGCCCTCGAGCTCCTCCTCGTCGAGGCGCGCGAGCAGACCGGTGGTGACGCAGACGATCGCCTGGGTCGGATTCCGGCCGGCGGCGAAAGCGTTGGGGGCGTCCTCGTTCGAAATGTAGACCCGCGGCATCGGCAGCCCCGCGGTGATCGCCAGGTTCTCGACCCGCCGCCAAAGCTCGGGCGCCTCCTCCTTGCGCTTCACCTGCCGCGCGCCGCTCACCAGCGCAACGAGGTCGTCTCCCATGAAGAGGTTGATGATCACCATGAACACCGCGATGAAGACTGCGAGGAACAGCGCGGCCTGGCCCAGCCACAGCGAAAACACCCAGCCGAGCGCGCCGTACAGGATCAGGAATCCGATCAGGAGGAAGATCGAGTTCCGCTTGTTTGCGCTGATCTGCTTGTACATGGCAGTCAGCCGGCCGGGCGGCGGCGCCCGTTCCGGCTACGCGCCCGAGGCGGACGGCGCACCGAACGAGACCTCCGGCACGGCCCGCTCAGCCGGCTCGTCGAGCTCGAAGAACGGGCGCTTCTGGATCCCGCGCATGTTCGCGATCACCCGCGAGGGGAACGTCTCGACCTTGATGTTGAGGTCGCGCACGGTCATGTTGTAGAAGCGGCGCGCGGCCTGGATCTTGTCCTCGGTGTCGGTGAGCTCGTTCTGCAGCTCGAGGAAGTTCTGGCTCGCCTTCAGGTCCGGATAGTTCTCGGCCACGGCGAAGAGCTGACGCAGCGCCCCGGTGAGCTGGTTCTCGGCGCGCGCCTGGGACTCCGGCCCGGTCGCGGCGACGGCACCGTTGCGCGCGGCGGTCACGTTCTCGAGCACCTGGCGCTCGTGTGAGGCATAGCCCTTCACCGTCTCGACCAGATTTGGAATCAGGTCGTGGCGGCGCTTGAGCTGCACGTCGATGTCGGAAAAGCCCTCGTCGGCGCGCGTCTGCAGCCGGATCAGGTTGTTGAACGTCGCGATCACGTAGATCACGGCGATCACGATCAGGACGAGGACGACGATCAGGACTACGGTCATGGAAAGACCTCTCAGTGCGAAGGTGGGGAACTGGCTACAGGTTAGCCGGGCGAGCGCAGGCTGCCGTCAGGCCGCCTTTACCTCATGTACCAGCTTGTTGACGCTGTCCTTCGCGTCGCCGAAGAGCATCACGGTCTGCGGCTCGTAGTAGAGGTGGTTCTCGATCCCCGCGAAGCCCGGGTTCATGCTGCGCTTGAGCACGACCACGTTGCGGGCCTTGTCGACCTCGAGGATCGGCATGCCGTAGATCGGGCTGGCCTGGTCCTCGCGGGCGGCGGGATTGGTGACGTCGTTGGCGCCGATCACGAGCGCGACGTCGGTCTGCGGGAACTCGGGGTTGATCTCGTCCATCTCCTTCAGCGCGGGGTAGGGCACGTCGGCCTCCGCCAGCAGCACGTTCATGTGGCCGGGCATCCGGCCGGCCACCGGATGAATCGCGTAGAGCACCTCGACGCCGCGCTTCTCGAGCTCGTCGGCAAGCTC
>JBBQKG010000037.1:0-17552 GCA_038326655.1 Solirubrobacterales bacterium | reverse complement strand
CCTCGCTGCTCGCCGACCAGCTGCCGTTTCACTTCGCCGACCCGCGCGACCCGCGCATCGCCGACGCCATCGCCGCGATGGGCGACGCCGTCTACAGCCCCGAGGTGCTCGCCCACGTCGCCTCCAACGGCTATGGCGGCATCGAGGTCGAAGACCGCCTCGGCGCCGTCACGCACCCGCTGCTGGTGCTCGCCGGGCGCCACTACCGCGCATGCGCGGTCGACGCGTCCTCGGCGATCGCGGCCGGCGTCCCCGGCAGCCGCATCGTCGTCTTCGAGGACAGCGCCCACATGACGTTCTTCGAGGAGAACGCCGCCTACGTGGACGCGGTGCGCGGCTTCCTCGCCGGTCTCTAGGACCCGAGCACGGCGGCGATCGCGGCCTGCACGACCGCCTCGTCCTCGTGCCCCTGGGCGCCCGAGGCGCCCATCGCGCCCGCGGGCTCGCCGTCGATCTCGATCGGCAGCGCGCCGATCTGCGGCATGTAGCGCCCGTGCGTCGCGGCCGAGATCGCGCTCGAGAACGCGACGAGCTCCGTGGCCTGTTCGCCGCGGGCGGCGCTGGGCAGCCGGAACGCCGCGGCGGTCCACGCCTTGCCGTGGGCGATGTCGGGCGTAGCGAACGGCGCGCCGTCCATGCGCCCGAGCGCGACCGGGTGCCCGGCCGCGTCGACCACGACGAACGAGAGCCTGAAGCCCTGCGCCTCGGCCTCGGCGACGCCGGCGGCGATCAGCTTCTGCGCGGTCTCGAGGGTCATCGGGACACCTCAGCGGCCGCGGCCTCGGCGGCGTCGAGCTGCTCGCGCACGAGGTCGAGGCCCGCGGCCCAGAAGCCCGGATCCTCGAGGTCGAGGCCGGCGATCGCGGCCAGCTCCTCGGGGCTCTTGGAGCCGCCGGCCGACAGCAGCTCGAGGTAGCGGGGCACGAAGTCCGCTCCCTCCTGCTCGTAGCGGCGGTAGACGCTCAGGGCCAGCAGCTGCCCGTAGGCATAGGCGTAGACGTAGCCGGGCGTCCCGATGAAGTGCGGCACGTAGGACCACCACGACCGGTAGCCCGCGGTGATCTCGACGGCGTCGCCGAGCAGCTCGACCTGCGACGCCTCCCACAGCTCGCCGATGCGCTCGACGCTCAGCTCGCCCTCCTCGCGCCGCGCGGTGTGCGCGCGGTGCTCGAAGCCGTTCATCGCGGTCTGGCGGAACACGGTGGCGATCGAGCCCTCGATGTTCTCGGCCAGCAGCGCCAAACGCGACTGGGGAGAGTCGGTGGCGTCGAGCAGGCGCTTGAACACGAGCGTCTCGCCGAACACCGACGCCGTCTCGCAGACCGTCAGCGGCGTGCCCTGCTCCAGCGGCCCGCGCGGGATCGCCAGCGCGGCGTGCAGGCCGTGCCCGAGCTCGTGGGCGAGCGTGAGCACGTCGCGGCGCTTGCCCGTCCAGTTGAGCATCACGTAGGGATGCACGCTGGGCGTCGTGTAGGCGCAGAACGCGCCGCCGCGCTTGCCCGGGCGCGTGGGGGCGTCGATCCAGCGCTCGTCGAAGAAGCGCCGCGCGGTGTCGCCCAGGACCGGAGAGAACTCGCCGAACGTGTCGAGCACGAGCTCGCTGGCCTCGTCCCACTCCACCGACACCTCGGTGTCGGCGATCGAGGCCATGCGGTCGTAGTCGGCGAGGCGGTCGAGGCCGAGCAGGCGCGCCTTGAGCGAGTACCAGCGCTGGGGCAGGTCGTACTGCGCGCGGACCGCGTCGACGAGCGCCTGGACGGACTCGTCGGTGGCCTCGTTGGCGAGGTTGCGGCTCGCCAGCCAGCTTGGGTAGTGGCGCAGGCGGTCGTCGGTGGCCTTGTCGGCCAGCAGCGTGTTGAACACGTAGGCGCGCGTGCGCAGACCGGGCTCCAGGGCCTCGGTGACCGCCTCGGCGGTGGCGCGGCGCACGTCGCGGTCGGGGGAGACCAGGCGGCTGAGGGCGACGTCGAGCTGCACGCCCGCTTCCGGCGTGTCGTCGAGGTGCACGCGCACGGCGCTCGTCAGCTCGCTGAACAGCCGCGTCCACGCTTCGCGCCCGGTGACCGCCTTCTCGCTGAGCAGCCGCTCCTCGGGCTCGGAGAGCAGGTGCGGGCGGTAGCGGCGGATCGTCCGTAGGTGGTGGCGCGAGGTCTCCAGCCCGTCGGCGGTCAGCAGCTCCTCCACGCGGTCGTCGGGTAGCGCCGCCCACTCGAGCTCGAAGAACAGCAGCTTGGTCTCGACCTGCGTGCCTTGCTCCTGCACGCGCGCCATCAAGGCGCCGGTGGCAGGGTCGGCGGTGTCGACGGCGAAGCGCAGTCCCGCGTAGGAGCCGGCGCGACCGACGAGGTCGACGATCGTCTGCAGCTCGTCCATCGCGGCGGCGAGACCCGGCCCGTCGAGCTCTGAGACCTTGCCCCGGTGGGCCGCGGCGAACGCGGCGGCGCGCTCGTCGGCGTCGGCCAGCAGCCGGTCGGCGCCGACGTCGCCCTCGCCGTCGACGAGCGGATCGAGGTCCCAGGCGACGTCATGCACTTGGTCGGTTGCGCTCATGTCCCCAGAGTGCCACACCGACCTCGCTCGGGTTCCGGGGTTCGCGGTCATATAGACCGGCAACCTGCGGAGCCCCCTGACCGAGCGGCTGCTCAACGCAAAGCGACGCGGGCCCGAGTCGCCTGGGATCCTCTCCACTCGGTCCACCCCCGAAAGGGCTTCCAAGCTTCAGAGGGGCGGGCCTCGCAATCCCTGGGCCTCGCTCTCTGCGACTCGAATCCGCGTCTGGATTCAACGTACGAGCCGGTCCCGCAGGGGTCAAGACCGGCCCGGCGAAGAAGCCGCATCGTGCGCAGAAATCTCGTAGATGCGCAGCCGTCCGCGCCTCGGATGCAGGCGATCGGCGCCGCGGCGCATGCCGAGCTTGGCCGCCACGCGCACCGAGCGTTCGTTGCCTTCGGCGACGATCGCGATGACCGACGCCAGGGCCAGCGGGCCGAACGCCTCGGCCAGCGCGGCCTGCGCCGCCTCGGTGGCCAGCCCGCGCCCCCACGTGTCGCGCGCCAGGCGCCAGCCCACCTCGACCGCGGGCATGACCTCGGGCAGGAACGCGGGGACGGCCAAGCCCGCGAAGCCCAGGCAGCGCTCGGGCGCGTCGCGCTCGGCGAGGCACCACAGGCCGAAGCCGCGCGCGCGCCAGTGCGCGGCGATCCGCGCCAGCAGCTCGTCGCTCTGCGCGCGTGAGAGCGGGGTACCGTCGCCGATGAAGCGCATGACCTCGGGGTCGGCGTTCAGCGCCGCGAACGCGTCGGCGTCGGCGGCGGCGAAGCGCCGGAGCAGCACGCGCTCGGTCGTCGGCATCAGGACGGAGGCGAGAAGCGCATGCTGCCTCCGCCGGCGCGTACGCGCGCACGAGCGTCGCGGAAGCGCAGGGCCTCGTAGGCGATCAGCGTGGCCAGGATCGCGGCGACGAGCGCCAGCGCGGTCAGGCCCGAGACGCGCGTCGCCACCGGAATGAGCGCGAGCAGCACGGCGCCGGCCACGATGCGCTGGCGGTTGACCGAGTGCACGTTGCGCAGCCGGAAGGCCACGTGGGCGGCGAGGTAGAGCGCGGCGCCGCCGCACAGCTCGACCGCCGGCACCGTCGCCAGCGGGTCCCCGACGTGGCCGATCGCCTCCTTGATGCCGGCGGCCAGCAGCACGATCCCGGCGACCATCGGGAGGTGCAGGAACGTGTAGGAGTCGCGGGCGATGGCCACGCGCTCCTCCGGCGGGGCGGCGAGCATGCGCCGCTCGGCCACCGGGGCGACGACGTCGAAGTAGGCCCACCACATCGCGGCGATCGCCGCGGCGGCCAGCAGGGCGGCGGTGACGACGCCCGCCCCGAGGGTCTCCGCGCGCACGCCCGCGCCGATGTCGACGACGGACTCGCCAAGCGCGATGAGGATGATCAGCGAGTGGCGCTCGGCGAAGTGCGACACCTGCACCCGCCAGCCCGAGGTGCCTGCGAGCAGCAGGCCGAGGTAGTCGGCCGCGACCGCGGCGACCCAGAACAGCGTGCGCGTGGTGCCCTCGGTTGCCGCGGCGCCGAGCAGCAGCGCGCAGGCAACGGCGATCGACGGCATCAGGCGGAGCACCGCGTGGCGTCCGCCCTCGCGCCCCGAGCCCTGCCGGTAGAGGACGAAGTGCACGAGGCGTACCGCCGCGTAGGCGACGGCGAAGAGCGTCGCGTCGGCGCCGAACGCGCCGGGGATGGCCAGCGCGACGATCAGCATGGCGGCCATCGCGGCGAAGATCGACAGCCGGACGGCGTCGCGCTCGGTGTCGACCTCGTTGGTCAGCCAGGCGTAGCCGTCCCACGCCCACCACACCACCGCGAGCACGAGCAGGCCGTGCAGCAGGCCTCTGAACGTCGCGTCCTCGCCGAGCAGCTCGGTCGTCCGCGTGATCGCGAAGACGAAGACGAGGTCGAAGAACAGCTCGAGGGCCGAGACGCGGCGTTCGTCGTGCTGCGTCTCGGCCTCGGTCACGGCCCGCGATGATGTCAGCGCAGGGTGGGCAGCAGCGCGTCGATCGCGTCGTAGCTGGCGTTCATGCCCGTCTCCATGCCGCTGGCGATGACCGCGTCGCGCGTCTCCTTGGAGTCATAGCGGCACAGCGCGCGCATCGTGGTGACGCCGTCGTGCTCCTCGTAGCTGGTCGTGATCGTGCTCGGCGGCCCCGGCACGGCCTCGTAGCGCTCGGTGTGGACCGTGCGCCCCGGGGGATCGAGCTCGAGGTACTCGCCGGAGAAGGCGACCTCGGAGCCGTCGGGCTGGGTCAGCACGAAGCGCCACTTGCCCCCGACGCGCAGGTCGATCTCGCACGTCGTGACCTCGCCGTGCCCGGCACCCCACCAGCGGCGGACTTGCTCGGGCGTGGTCATCGCCTGGTAGACGAGGTCGGCCGGGGCCTCGAACGTCCCGTGATGAGGATGTTTGTGTCGGCCGGGAGCTCGAGGCTGGCCTTGTACTCGGTGGGGCTGGTCATGTCGCGCCTCCTTGGGCGTCGTTGGGATGTTGGAGCTCGTCGAGCAGGTCGTCGAGCGCATCGAGGCGCTGCTCCCAGGACTGGCGGAAGCCCTCCGTCCAGTCGTGCGCGCTGCGCAGACCCGCGCCGGTGAGCCGGCACGGGCGGCGCTGGGCGTCGCGACCGCGGGTGATGAGGCCGGCGCGCTCGAGCACCTTGAGGTGCTTGGAGATCGCCGGCATCGACATCTGGAAGGGCTGGGCCAGCTCGGTCACCGTCGCCTCGCCGTGACGCAGGCGCTCGAGGATCGCGCGGCGCGTGGGGTCCGCGAGGGCTCCGAACGTCGCGTCGAGGTCTGCTGCCATGTATTGAACCTAGCAGTTATATAACCAGTAGGTCAAGTACACTAGTGCCGCTAGACTCAGACGTGCAGTGCCCTAGGGGACGACAGGCTTCGACGCGGTCGGTTCGTAGGGATGGTTGCGAGTCGAGGTCCGGGGAGGCCTCGTAAAACACCCCGGGAAACAATACGTGCGTACTCTCACGAGCACGCGCTCGCCGCTTAGCACCTAGCTAAGGCAGTGAGCTCTGGGCCCCCGCCTGCCGGCCGTGGGGATCGCCTGGATCAGATGCCGGCTCAACCCGGGGCGGCCCGCCCTCGCCAATCCGGGGACATCTTCAGAGGGCTGGCTTCCGAGAACCCCGCCGGCGAGGCGACTCGGAGGTGAGATCAGAGCGCCGGATACGCTCGTAGACATCATCTTTTACGCGATTGCGGACGCGGGTTCGATTCCCGCCGTCTCCACTGATACGACCCGGACCGACAATCCGGGACATCCCTGCAATCCTGCTCATTTGGAGCGGGATTTGCTGCGGCAGGGGCGACATCGTTTGCAGGGGTTTCCGCGGGAACGCCCCCAGCGGCCCCGTCAGCGGCCACCATCCACATCTCGGCGTCTCCTCGTTGAGCGTCACGCGACGCTCTCCGTCTGTGCAGCAGGTCGCGAGGGCCGCGATCAAAGCCCGAAACAAGGTGACCCGACCTCGCCGTTCTTCAGCGTCGGCTTCTGGGACCGGGGCGCGTTAGGCTGCGGCGGCCCGACCGCTTGCCAGGTCCGGGTCGCTCGCCCTGCCGATGGAGAAGAGCATCGTCTGTGACCGTCCGTCGATCCTGCCTCGTCGTTCCCGGCCACCAGGCCAAGATGCACGCCAAGGCACTTCGCGCCGGCGCCGACGAGGTGGTGTTCGACCTCGAAGATGCTGTCGCCGGCGACGCGAAGGACGCTGCACGCGACCAGCTGGCCATGACGTTGGGCGCACCGGGGTGGGTCGGACGTCAGGTGGCGGTGCGCGTGAATGCTGGTGGTTCTGCAGAGCAGCCCGCGGACCTGGCGATGTGCGCTGCGGCAGCTCTCCCCGGGCTGACCATCGTGGTGCCCAAGGTGCAGTCGCCGGCCGACGTGGAGGCCGCCGCGGCCGTCGCGGGTGTGCAGGCGCTGATCGAGACGCCGGCGGGCTTGGCCGCTGCGGCGTCGATTGCGGCCCATGCGTCCGTCGTGACGTTGATCCTCGGCTACGCGGATCTCGCGGCGTCGCTGGGCCGTCGCGGCGCCGAACGCGACCTGGGGCGGTGGCTGGTCGCCCAGGAGACGCTGCTGGTGGCCGCGCGTGTCGGTGGGGCCCAGGCGATCGACGGCCCGTTCTTCGGCCTCCATGACGAGCGCGGCGTCCGAGCCGCGGCATGGGGAGTACGAGAGCTCGGGTTCGACGGCAAATGGGCAATTCACCCGTCGCAGGTCGCACCGATCAACCTTGCGTTCGCGTCCAGCTCGCACGAGCGGCGCTGGGCGGAGGCGGTGACGGACGCGACTGGTGCGGCGGCGGCCGGCGGCGGGGCGGCCGCGATCGTCGACGGGGCGATGGTCGACGAGGCGATGGTGCGCCAGGCGCAGCGGCTCCTGGCGATGCCCTATGAGGAGGAGCCCGCCGGCGAGACGGCGCTCCATCGCGTTGCCGCGCCGTTCTACGACGAGCTGCCGCGCGGGGCGGTGTTCCGGGCGCCAGGCGTGACGCTGACCAGCGGCCATGCCGCGCTGCACCAGGCGGTCGTCGGCGACCGGTTGCGGCTGTCGCTCGACGGGGCACTCTACGAGGCGGTGACCGGAACGCCCGGGCTTCTGGCGCATCCGATGCTCGTCTGCGACGTTGCCATCGGCCAGTCCACCGCTCCGAGTGCCCGAGTCCTCGGCAACCTGTTCTACCGTGGGCTCGGCGCGAGACCGGTTCCGATCGGCACCACCCTCCGGACGACGACCGAGATCGTCGCGCGGCGCGGCGCCTCGCGCGGTCGCGGGATCGTCGTCCTGCGTGTCACGACCGTTGACGCCGCCGGCCGGCCGATTCTTGACTTCTGGCGCGCTCCGCTGCTGCCCAGCGCCACTGGCGCCGCGGCGAGCGAGGACGCCGACGACCTCGCCGGCCTCGGACGGCCCGTGGATGTGGCCGCCCTCATTCCGGACGACTGGAACCTGGATCCGCTGCGCGAGGATCCCCTCGGGACGTTGTTTGCCGCGCTGCGGGAGGGCGACACCTACGACATCGAGGCGGCGGAGACGGTGACGGCGGCGACCGAGCTCGCGCGGCTGTCGCTCAACCTTGCCCACACGCACACCGACGCGAGTGCCGGCGCGCACGGCGACCGGCTCGTCTACGGCGGTCATGTCATAGGCATTGCGGCCGCGCACGTCACTCGCGCCCTGCCCGACCTTGCGACCATCCTGGCGTGGGAGTCCTGCGATCACCTCGGGCCGACCTTCGAGGGCGATCGCCTGCACTCGCGGATCGAGATCACGGGGCTGGAGGCATTTGGGGAGGGCGGCATCGTCCGGTTGCGCGTGCGGTCGTCGGCCACCGGCGGCGACGGTGCCGAGCGGGACGTCTTGGATTGGCGCCTGATCGTCCTGGTGCCATGACCGGGAGCACTCCGTGACCGGGATCCTCGACGGACTGACGATCGTCGAGGGGTCGGCCTTCGTCGCGGCGCCCCTGGGCGGGATGACGATGGCGCAGCTCGGTGCCGACGTGATCCGCTTCGACGATCTCGGCGGAGGACTCGACCACACGCGCTGGCCGCTGGCCGCGGGCGGGCAGTCGCTTTTCTGGGCCGGGCTGAACAAGGGCAAGCGGTCGCTGCGCGTCAACCTGCGCTCCGACGCCGGTCGTGAGCTCGTCTCAGCCGTCATTGCCGCCGCCGGGACATTCCTCACGAACTTCCCGGCGCGCGGTTGGCTGGCCTACGAGACGCTGCGGACCGGACGCGAGGATCTGGTGATGGTCCACCTCAAGGGCAACCGCGATGGCACCAGCGAGGTCGATTACACGGTCAACCCGGCCACAGGCTTTCCGTGGGCGACCGGGCCGCGCAACCTGACCGAGCCACTGAACTCAGTACTGCCCGCGTGGGACATCGCGATGGGCGAGCTCTCGGCCGTCGGGCTGCTGGCGGCCGATCGTCACCGGACCCGCACGGGGGAGGGGCAGCTCGTCGAGATCGCACTGTCTGATGTGGCGTTTGCCGTGGTCGGCCATCTCGGCCGAGTCGCCGAGGCGCAGCTCGCCGCCCGAGACTCGCCGCGGCGGGATGGCAACTACCTCTACGGCGCCTTTGGTCATGACTTCCTGACCCGCGACGAGCGTCATGTGATGGTCGTCGCGCTGACACGCCGGCAATGGACCGCGCTGCTCGACGTGACCGGCACCCGCCAGCAGATGGCCAAGATCAACGAGGCGACCGGCGTCGACCTCGATACGGAATCCGGTCGCTTCGAGGATCGCGACCTCATCGCCGCGATCCTGCGGCCGTGGTTCGAGTCTCGGGAACTTGCCGAGATCCGGGCGGCGTTCGAAGGCACCGGCGTCTCCTGGGGGCCCTATCAGACCTTCCGCCAGCTCGTCGACGACGATCCACGCGTCGCGACCGACTCCGAGATGTGGGACGAGATCGAGCATCCCGGTGTCGGGCGCTACCGGATGCCGGGCACGCCACTGGATTTCTCCGCTGTGCCGCGCGAGCCGGTGCGCCGGGCGCCGCTGCCCGGCGAGCACACCGCCGAAGTGCTCACAGGCCTCCTCGGGCTCAGCGATGCCGAACTCGGACGGCTCTCGGGCCAGGGCATCATCAACCTGGTGTGATCCCGCCTCGTGCAGGTGGTCGGCGCCAGGTCCATTTCTGACCCGGTGTCCCGCGTCAGGATCTCTGCATCGCTAGGACCCGGGCGGGCCGTTGACGCTTCTGTGAGGTCACCGCAGCGCTCAGGGCGCGGTGCAGATGACGTAGGCCACGGGCGTGCGCGGCTCGGTGCCACCGTTGAAGACGCTGATGCGCCAGCGGACGACCGGGCGCTCATCGCCGACCGGCAGCGAGTCGACGACCTTGTCGTTGGTCGTCGGCGGACCGGCGAACCCACCGCCGCCACCGGTGGCGTGCTGGCCCGCCGGGCACTGGGCGCTGACGGCGCCCACGACTCCGGGCGCCAGGGGGTTGCCACTGGTCTGCTGGAGCGTTGTCGTCGCGACGGGCAGCACGCCCTTGGCAAGGTCCTTGGCCGCGACGCTGCCGTTGCGGATCCTGCCGCCGGTGACAGTGTCAGACCGCAGCTTGCCGGCCGTGATCGCCCCGTCGCGGATCTGCAGGTTGCCGACGGCCCCGTTGCGGATCTGCTCGCGGCCCACGCTCTTGGGCGGCAGTGTCATCGCGGCGTAGCCGGTGCCGCCGAGTGAGGCGACGAGCGCCACGCAGGCAACCACCATCGCGGGGGAAGGTCGGCGCGCCATGGGCTTGGCCGTGGGGTACCCGTCGCGGTCGTCATCCATCCGCCGACGGAGGGTGAGCGCCTCCAAAAGTTCACGCGAAGCAGCAGCCGTGGCTCGTCGGGTCGCAGCCGGTGGGGGTGGCCTACCG
This sequence comes from Solirubrobacterales bacterium, assembly GCA_038326655.1. Lineage (GTDB taxonomy): Bacteria > Actinomycetota > Thermoleophilia > Solirubrobacterales > JBBDJG01 > JBBQKG01. The sequence goes on along the minus strand of JBBQKG010000037.1, from coordinate 7,594 downwards.
CGCGTCGGTCCCGGTTAGCCCGAGCACCATCTGGCTCATGGCCGTGATCGCCCGGCGACGCTCGTCGGGGTGGTCAGCACCCAGAGGCCGAGTCTGGTGAGCGCGCTCCAGCAGGATCATTGCCAGATGCTGCTAGGACGCGAGTACAGGCAGAGCACCGCCTTGGTCACCTCCGCGCGGCGGTCACCTCCGCGCGGCGGTCACCTCCGCGCGGCGGATGGCCGCGTGGGGGAGTGGCCACCTGCCTCGACGCCGCCGCACAGGGCTCTCCGGCAGGCAAAGTGATGGCGCTTTCCAAGAGGTGCGACGATACGACGCTCGACCCCTCGGATTCCGTGTCGGGAGAGGACGCGAACGTGATGATCCAAACGCTTCGGAGCCTGCCCGAAGAGGTGCGTCTGACGCGCGTGGCGACGGCGAGCGCGGGGGCGGGGGAGCCATGAAGCCGTTCGTCGTCAACAGCCACGACCGTCTGGTCTTCCCTTCCAACTTCAGCGCCGACTTGGACTTCTCGGTTCTCGAGACCCTGGAGCAGTTGGCGGCGGTGATCAGGCGCGACTTCGAGGACAAGGCGCCGACCGGCACCGAGATCCTGGAGCGGGTCGACTCGGACGCCTATGGCTCCCGCTACGAACTGCTGCGCGACCTTGCCATGAACCTGGTCTGGGGCAACCGCTACGCGATGACGATGTACGAGAAGCGTCCGACCCGGTGGCGCGACCTTCCGCGCGGCCGCGATGACGTCTTCCTGCCCTTGCTGACTCCCTGGGAGCAGGGCGAGCGAAAGGTCGCCGCCGTAGCTGCGGCGTGGACCGAACTCCCCCCCAGGTGGGACGCCGACGCAGAGGACAGGATCTTCACGAGCCTGTTCGACATCTTCCGCCATAAGCGCCACCACGCGGCCGAGCTTCCGCCGGTGAAGCAGACCGTGGCGGAGATCACGAGGAATCCGGCCAATCTCACCTTCTGCTTCCCGACCCACGACCCGGACTACTCGACCCACAGCTACCAGGAGATTCTCGACTGCACGGAGACGGTGCCCGAGCTCGAGCCGCTGCACCGTCTGGCGATGGTCCTCCACAACCAGTACCCGTGGGACCTGGCCCGGACGCGGCTGGGAGAGGTCGGAAAGATCGGCGACGACGATTTCGTCGTGGCCTTCGTTCCGCGAAACCACGAGGTGCTCGAGTTCATCCGGCGCGTGAAGGCCGGGCGTCCGGCGCGCCCGCGGCCCCAACCCCCTACCGAGGCGCGAGCGCCGGTCGAGCCCTTCCTGCCCATCGTCGTCCGAGAGCAGTTCGCGCTCATGCCCCGCATCGAGGCGCTCGCGGTCGTCAAGGGCGAGCACGTCTGCACGAACGAGGACGTCATCCGCAACGCGGCCTTCAGCTGGTCGCCGATGACCGCCGACGAGATCGAGGAGAAGACCGGGATCAAGCAGCGGCTCTACACCGAGCGCCGCCTCGAGCACATCTCTCTGCAGGCGGCCCGGGCGGCGCTCGAGGGCGCCGGGCGCCGGCCGGAGGAGATCGGAGCGGTCATCTTCTGCTCGTGCACGAGCACGAGGCTGGTCCCGTCCGTCGCGACCTGGCTCTCCGGGCAGCTCGGGATCTTCCAGACGCACGGCTCGTTCGACCTCATCGCCGCGTGCGCGGGCTTTCCCTACGGCCTGGCTGAGGCGGTGCGCTTCCTCCAGGAGGTGAAGCGCCCCGTGCTCGTCGTCTGCGCCGAGAAGTTCTCGGACAAGATCGGCAGCGTCCGCCCGTCCCGGATGATCTTCGGCGACGGGGCAGCCGCGCTGGTCGTCGGTCCCGCCGCACCGGGTGCGCCACCCGACGTCGAGGTCGTGCAGATCTACGCCAGCGGCCCGGTCAGCCAGGTGAACTCGATCATCTGGCCCAACCCCGAGTTCGACAACGACCTCACCGTCTATGGGCCGGAGGTGAAAGCGCTGGTCGAGCGCTATCTGGACCAGATGATGAGCGAGCTGCACGCGCTTGCCGCCCCCGACGGCAGCTCGCTGCTCGACGGCATCGACATCGTCGTTCCCCACCAGGCCAACAAGAACATGGTCGCAAACTCGGCGATCGCGGCAGGACTCCCGCCTGATCGCCTCTACTTCAATGTCGAGACGGTGGGGAACGTCTCCGCCGCCAGCATTCCGCTCGCCATCTACGACGCCGTCCGGGAGGGCGCGATCGACCGGTCGATGCGCGTGTTCACGCCGGCCTTCGGGGCCGGCGCGGTGGGCGGCTACACGGTCATCCGCATCGACCCCGCCATCGTCGTGGCCGAAGAAGGGGCCGAGCAGGCCGAGCTGATGACCGCTCCGGAAGGGAACGTCGCCACCACGTTGGAAGATGTCCGAGCGGCGTTCGGAGGGTGACCCCGGATTCACCCGCGTAGCGATCGTCAACCGCGGCGAGGCGGCGGTGCGCCTGATCCGCGCGATACGAGAGCTCAACCTCGAGCATGGCTGCGGTATGCGGACGATCGCGTTGCACACCAAGGCCGAGCGGCGGGCGAAGTTCGTGCGCGAGGCCGACGAGTCCGTGATCATCGGCAGCGAGCGCCCCTACCTCGACCACGGCGAGCTCGAGCGGGCGCTCCGCGCGAGCGGCGCCGACGCGGCCTGGGTCGGGTGGGGCTTCGTGGCCGAGGATCCCGCCTTCGCCGAGATGTGCGCTCGCATCGGCGTCGTCTTCATCGGTCCGCCGCCCGAGGTCATGCGGCGCCTGGGCGACAAGATCGACGCCAAGCGGTTCGCGGAGGAGGTGGGCGTGCCGGTCGCCGCCTGGAGCCGCGGCCCGGTGGAGACGGCGGATGCCGCCGTCGAGAGTGCCCGGACGATCGGCTATCCGGTCGTGATCAAGGCCCGGGCCGGCGGGGGCGGGCGCGGCATCCGCTTCGCTGCTGCGGAGGAGCAGGTGGCCTCGGCGTTCGAGCGGGCGCGAGACGAGGCGCTGCGCTCCTTCGGCGACGCGACGTTGTTCATCGAGCGCCTGGTCACCGGCGCGCGCCATGTCGAGGTTCAGGTCATCGCCGACCACCACGGCGCTGTCTGGGCAGCGGGCGTGCGCGACTGCTCGATCCAGCGTCGCAACCAGAAGCTGATCGAGGAGTCGAGCTCCCAGGCGCTGAGCGCCGAGCAGGAGCGCGAGCTTCGGGCCGCGGCCGTCAGGCTGGCACGGTCGGTCGACTATCGCAACGCCGGCACCGTCGAGTTCCTCTACCAACCCGACGAGCAGGCCTTCGCGTTCCTCGAGGTCAACACGCGCCTTCCGGTCGAGCACCCCGTCACAGAAATGACGACGGGGCTCGACCTCGTGAAGCTGCAGCTCCACGTTGCCGGGGGCGGGCACCTGGAGGGGGAGCCGCCACCCGCGTTTGGCCACGCGATCGAGGCCCGGCTCAACGCCGAGGACCCCGAACGTGGCTTCGCCCCCGCGCCCGGGACGATCGAGCTCCTCATGCTGCCCTCCGGGCCGGGGGTGCGGGTCGACACGGGCGTCGCCGAGGGCGACGTCATCCCCTCCGAGTACGACTCGATGGTCGCCAAGGTCGTCGGCTGGGGGCGGAACCGCGCGGAGGCGAGGGCGCGGTTGCGCCGCTCCCTGACGGACATGACCGTGGTCGTGCGCGGGGGGACGACGAACAGGGCACTTCTGCTCGATCTGCTCGACCGTCCGGAGATGATCGCCGGCACGGCCGACACCGGCTGGCTTGACCGCCTCGTCGCCTCGGACGGCCACATCCCGACGCGCCACGCCGATGTCGCTCTGCTCTCCGCCGCCATCGACATGTACGACACCGAGGAGGAGCTCGAGCGCCGCGGCTTCTTCGCGGCCGCCACTCGCGGCCGGCCCCGGGCGAGCCACGAGATCGGCCGTACGGTCGATCTCCGCCACCGAGGGTGGACCTACCGTGTCGCCGCCGCGCAGACGGGCCCGCGTCGGTACAAGATCGACGCCGACGGCGCGACCGTCGACGTGCAGGTCGAGCCCCTCCGCCGCTACGCGCGCCGGCTTTCGATCGGCGGCAGAGTGTTCACAGTCGAGTCGGTCACCGACGGCCCGGCTCACCTCGTGGAGGTCGAGGGGATCGCCCATCGCGTGTCGCGAGACGAGGGAGCGGTCGTGCGGGCCCCGGCCCCGGCGCTCGTCGTGGCCGTGACCGTGGCCCCGGGCGACGAGGTGGAGGCGGGGTCGCCGGTCGCGGTCCTGGAGGCGATGAAGATGGAAATGACGATCGTGGCGACACACGCCGGGCGGGTCGGGGAGGTCCTCGTAGCCGGCAGCACCCACGTCGACGCGGGAGCGCCGCTTCTGAGCGTCGAGCCGGCGAGCGTCGAAGGCGCGGCGGCACACGAGGGCCCGCGGATCGGCTTCGGCGCGTTGACCGCGGCGGCGGACCCCGGCGCCCGCCTCCGCGCGCGCGAGCACCTCGATGCCCTGCGCAGCCTGATCATGGGCTTCGACGTGAGTGTGGAGGATGCCCGCCGGCTCGTCGACGAGTTCCAGCGGGCACGGAACCAGCTGCCTCCCGATGATCCCGAGCTGCTTCACGGGGAGCTCGAGATCCTCACGATCTTCGCCGACCTGGCTGAACTCTCCCGTAACTGGCCGGCGGCAGAGCGGGAGGACCTCGACGAGGAGGAAGGCGAACGCGTCCGCAGCCCCCGCGAGCACTTCCGGTCCTACCTCCACTCGCTCGATGTCAAGCGCGAGGGCCTGCCGGAGGCGTTCGTCGCCAGGCTCTCGCGCGCGCTGGCCCACTACGACGTGAACGAACTGGAGCCCAGACCCGAGCTCGAGGAGGCGGTCTACCGGATCTTCCTCGCCCACCAGCGCGCGCCGTCACAACTACCCGCCGTGATGGCGCTCCTCGACCGACGCCTCGAGCATGCCGACGCGCTGCCCGGGCCACTGCGCGACGAGTTCCACGAAACGCTCGACCGACTCATCGTCGCGGCGCAGCTGCGGCATCCGGTGATCGGCGAGCTTGCCCGTAGCGTGCGTTTCAGGATCTTCGATCAACCCGTCATCGAGGAGGCCCGCGAGCGTGTCCTCGCCGCCGCCCGGCAGCAACTGGGCTACCTCGCCGCCCATCCCGATGCCCACGACCGGGCCGAGCGCATCGAGGCTCTCGTCGCCAGCCCGCAGCCGCTCACCCGGCTGCTGGCAGAGCGCATCGGCGGGCCCGCGGGCGACGGGCCGCTCCTCGAGCTCCTCACGCGCCGCTTCTACAAGATCCGTCCGCTCGAGGACATGCGCTCGTCGCGCCTGGACGGACGGGAGTTCGTCACCGCCCGCTACTCGCTCGACGGCCGGCGCGTCCAGCTGATCACCACGCTCGCCGAGGCCTCGGAGCTGCCCGCGGCCGCCTCGGCCGTCGCCGCGCTGGCGTCCGATGCCTCCGCCTCGGAGTCGGTCGTCGACTTCTACCTTCACTGGAGCGAGCCACCGCCCGATGCCGACACCATGGCCGCCGAGCTCGGCGCAGCCGTGAACGGAGCGGAGCTGCCCCCGACGGTGCAGAGGGTGGCGGTGGCCGTGGGCAGACGGGCCGGTGCCGACGTGCATCACTTCACGTTCCGCCCGGCCGACGGGTGTTTTCTGGAGGAGCGCGTCACCCGCGGTCTCCACCCGATGATCGCGCGGCGCCTCCATCTCTGGCGGCTCGCCAATTTCGACGTCACGCGCGTGCCGGCGGCCGAGGACGTCCACATCTTCCACTGCGCCGCCCACGAGAACCCGTCTGACGAGCGCCTGGTGGCGCTGGCCGAGGTGCGCGATCTCACACCGGTGCGCGACGCGTCCGGCCGGCTCACCGCGCTGCCCGAGCCCGAGCGCGTCCTCGCGGCATGTCTCGACAGCATCCGCCGCGTACAGGTCCAGCGCCCGCCCAACAAGCGATTGCACGGAAACCGCGTGCTCCTCTACGTCTGGCCGTCCGTCGAGGTGCCGCTCGACGAGCTGCTTGCGGTCACGCGGACGCTGGCTCCGATCACCGCCGGGCTGGGCCTGGAGGAGGTGTTGATCGAGGCGAACGTCCCGACTCCCCCGGACGGCGAGCTGCGCAACACGGCCCTCGGCTTCTCCTATCAGCCCGGCGTGGGGGTCACGCTCTCCGTCGGGGAGCCGCCGACCGAGCCCTTGCCGACTGTCGATGATTACGCCCAGAAGGCGCTGCGGGCGAGGCGCCGTGGGACGGTGTACCCGTACGAGCTCGTTCCCGCATTGACTCGCGAGGGTGGGACGTTCACCGAGTACGACCTCGACGACGACGGCCGCCTCGTGCCGGTCGAGCGTCCCTTCGGCGGCCACAGCGCCGGGATCGTCGTCGGAGTCGTGCGCACGATCACCGACCGCTATCCCGAGGGCATGGTGCGTGTCGCGATCTTCGGCGACCCGACCAAGGCACTCGGCGCGATCGCCGAGCCCGAGGCCGTTCGCATCATGGGCGCACTCGACCTCGCCGAGGACATGGACGTGCCCGTCGAGTGGCTCGCGGTGTCGGCCGGGGCGAAGATCTCGCTGGAGAGCGGTTCGGAGAACATGGACTGGATCTCACGCGTGCTTCGTCGCCTGATCACGTTCACGCAGGCGCAGGGCGAGGTCAACGTCATCGTCGCCGGGATCAACGTCGGCGCCCAGCCCTACTGGAACGCGGAGGCCACGATGCTGTTGCACACCCGCGGCATCCTCGTGATGACGCCCGACAGCGCGATGGTCCTCACCGGCAAGCAGGCCCTCGACTACTCGGGCGGCGTCTCGGCCGAGGACAACTTCGGAATCGGTGGCTACGACCGGATCATGGGACCGAACGGCCAGGCCCAGTACTGGGCGGCCGACCTGACGGCCGCCTGCGAGATCCTCTTCGCTCACTACGAGCACGCATACGTCGCGCCCGGCGAGCGCTTCCCCCGGCGCGCGGCGAGCAGCGACCCGGTCGACCGCGACGTCCGCAGCTATCCGCACAACGCTCCGAACAGCGACTTCCAGACCGTGGGCGACATCTTCTCGATGGAGACGAACCCCGAGCGCAAGAAGCCCTTTGACATCCGCGCGGTGATGCGAGCCGTAGCTGACCAGGACCACCGGCCACTCGAACGCTGGGCGGCGATGGCGGGTGCCGAGAGCGCCGTCGTGTTCGATGCCCACCTGGGCGGCTATCCGGTGACCTTGCTCGGCATCGAATCCCGGCCGCTGCGCCGCAGCGGCTTCTTGCCCGCCGACGGACCCGACCAGTGGACGGCCGGGACGCTCTTCCCACGGTCGTCGAAGAAGGCGGCCCGCGCGATCAACGCCGCCAGCGGCAACCGGCCCCTGGTGGTACTGGCCAACCTGTCGGGCTTCGACGGCTCGCCGGAGTCCCTGCGCGAGCTCCAGCTCGAGTACGGGGCCGAGATCGGCCGGGCGGTCGTCAACTTCGACGGCCCGATCGTCTTCTGTGTCGTCTCCCGCTTCCACGGAGGAGCCTTCGTCGTCTTCTCGGGCACGCTCAACGACAACATGGAGCTGATCGCCGTCGAGGGCTCGTACGCGTCGGTCATCGGCGGCGCTCCGGCGGCTGCGACGGTCTTCGCCCGCGA
>JBBQKG010000036.1:0-17793 GCA_038326655.1 Solirubrobacterales bacterium | reverse complement strand
TTCGCCGCCTTTGGCTCAGAACCTCTTTTCGAAAGGAGTTCTTAGGGCGTAGGCGGCGGTTCGTGTTGGATCTGCTCCACCACGCTGCGCAATGCCTGGTCCACGCGCGCGCGGCGGTCGGGGTCGTCCTCGCGCAATCGCGGAAGCGCGGCGAGCAGCTTCTTCAAGCTCTGCAGCGCCCGGCGGCATTCAGGGCATATGCCCTGGTGCGCTTCCAACCGCCGGTGCTGCCGCGGAGGCAGGTCATGTTCGAGAAACCGCGAGAGCCGTGGGCCTGCCCATCGGTGGTCTCGAGGGGCGTTCAGCTTGCGCCACATCAATCGCATCGTCATTGGCTTCGACCCTCGCTACCAGGTGGTTGGTTCACGGGTCATTCGTCTAAGAATGCCTCGAGGTCGTTACGCACTGCCATGCGCGCACGGTGCAGCCGACTCTTGAAGGCAGCCTCGCCAAGCTCCATGATCGCAGCGGCTTCACTTGTGCTCAGGCCCTCTATGTCGCGCAAGACGATCGGCATCCGGTAATCGAGCGGCAACTCCCTGATCGCCGCCTCGAGTGCATCGCGGACTTCGAGCTGTGCCGCGAGGGCGTCTGGCGCGGGACCCAGGTCGTGAAGCTGGTCGAGCGACTCATCTTCCGTCGAAACGACTGTTCCCTGTCTCGAGCGGCGCTCGGCGCGCCGCTTTGCCTCGTTGATACCGATCCGGTATAGCCAAGTGAAAAAGCTCGAGCGCTCCTCGAATTTCCGCATGCCGCGCCACGCTCGCATGAGCGCGTTCTGGAGTGCCTCCTCCGCCTCTTCTGGGTCCGCGGTGAAACGGAGGAGCACCGCATAGAGTCGCTCGGCGTGGACTCGGACGAGTGCCTCGAATGCACGCGGGTCTCCCTCCCGCGCCCTCTGAACCAGCCCTGCCTCGGAGCTCTCGTGGATCCCGGGCGTCGCCTCGCCCGGCACTACGCCTTGAGCTTTCGGGCTCACGACCCGAACATACCGGGATCGCGAGCGCGCCGGTGCACGCGTCGCCGAGGCCGCCGACTCGGTCAGGAAGCCAGGCCCGCCTCGGCCTCGGCGCGATGCAGGATCCCGGCCAGCACACCGTCGGGCGTGGTTACGATTGCGTACCCGAGATCCCGCGCCCGAAGCCGCTCGAGAAGCAAGGCGACGTCGCTGCTGGGGCGCACGGTCGACGGTCCCGCCTCCATCGCCTGCTCGGCGGTCGCATCGGGATCCCCATCGAGGGCCGCTCGCCTGAGGCGACCGAGCAGGACGCCCGTCGCTGAAACCACGAGCGCGAAGCCGTAAGCGGACTGTGCCACCTTCTGTCGAACCGATCCCAGACGATCGCGGAGCTCGCAGGTGACGACGTCCTCGCGCACGAAGTCCCCGCCGTGGGAAGGCCAGACCTATCGCCTTCTGAAGGCAGTCCATAGGCGAGCCAAATCCTGCTTGCCGGCTACATAGTCATGGACCGCCGAGAAACCAAGCGTTTCGAGCCGGCACGCGGCTCGTGGGCTCATGTCTCATATCGAGTCCCAGCAATACACGACCGTCGGGCGGTGTCTGTCGAGATCGGCTGGCCCGACCCCCTGAGATCGGTCCGACCCGTCTGAGAGTTCTTCCCGCCCACGACAATGGGCAAGGAGGAACCAGACACGGTGAAGGCAAAGCGCCACACCCCGAACCAGGTCATCCGCAAGCTCCGCGAGGCCGAGCTGATGTTCGGCGAAGGCAAGACGACCGCCGAGGTCGCCAAGGGGCTCGGGGTCTCCGAGAACACCTTCCACCGCTGGCGCAACCAGTACGGCGGGATGAAGGCCGACGACGCCAAGCGGCTGAAGGAGCTCGAGAAGGAGAACACCCAGCTCAAGCGCCTGGTCGCCGACAAGGAGCTCGAGATCCTCGCCCACAAGGAGATCTCAAAGGGAAACTTCTGAGCCCGGCCCGGAGGCGAAAGGCGGTCCGCATGCTCTGCGACCGTCTGAAGCTCTCCGAGCGTCGGGCGTGCGAGATCGCCGGACAACACAGATCGACCCAGCGCCACGAGCCCGAGGCTGCGCCTGATGACGGGGCGCTGCGCCGGCGCCTGCGCCGCCTGTCGGCCTCCAAGCCCCGCTGGGGCTACCGTCGCGCCCACGGCCACCTGCTGAGCGAAGGCTGGAACATCAACAGAAAGCGCGTGCAGCGGATCTGGCGCGAGGAGGGGCTCAGAGTGCCCGCACGCAAGCGCAAGCGCCGGCGGCTCGGGCAATCAACAGCCGCGGGCGCGGATCGCCTGCGCGCAACCCACCCGGGCCACCTCTGGGCGCTCGACTTCCAGCACGACGCCACCACCGACGGCCGCGAGCTGAAGTTCCTCAATGTCGTCGACGAGTTCACCCGCGAGGCGCTGGCCATCGAGGTCGATCGCACGATTGACGCCGACCAGACAGTCGCAGTGCTCGAGCGGCTGGCGGCCGAGCGCGGGGCTCCCGAGAACCTCCGGGCCGACAACGGCCCCGAGCTGACCGCCCGCGTGTTGCGCGAATGGTGCGAGGCCGGATCCACTGCCACCGCCTACATAGATCCCGGAGCGCCCTGGCAGAACGCCTGGGTGGAGTCGCTCAACGCCCGTTTCCGCGACGAGGTCCTCGACGTCGAGGAGTTCGCCAACCTGGCCGAGGCCCGCTTCCTCGCCGCCGACTGGCAGCGCGACTACAACCGCGAGCATCCGCACTCGGCGCTTGGCATGATGTCGCCGAGCCGATTCGCTGCCAGCTGGCAGCGAATCGAAGGAACGAACGGATCAGGCAACCCCGAACTCTCAGAAGGGGTGGACCGATGAACGGGGTCCGGTCACCAGCGCTAACAGCGTCGAACATGCTCCCGCAACGATCGTTTTCAACGCGACTATCGGCTCGGCATCTGACGCGAAGATGCAGTGCTGGCACGAGTCGCTTACCGGCGGGTCCCCCAATGCTTCTGAGAGTTATGTAGAAGCGCTAAAGGTTGGCACCGCCTCTTCTCTGGCAGTGTCTGGCTAGACCGAGACGACCCTATCGCCGCGCCGCGCGGATCGCTCGGGCGGTCACTCTCAGCAGCGGGATGCCTCCGTCGCGCAGCGCGTCTCGGCGCTGGTCGCTCCGGCCGTAGAGGAGTCGCATCGAGGCTCGGATCGCCTTTCCGAGGGTCTCGTCGTACGGCTGCCACCACGCGTCCGCGATGCGGGACGGCTCCCACGAGAGCATCTTGATGTTCGCGCACTCGTAAAAGCCGAACTTCGAGTGCGAGCGGCCGAGGCCGGATTCCTTCACGCCGCCCCAGGCGCACTGACACGTGCCGTGGGTGTAGGAGTGGTCGTTGATCCACACCATGCCGGCCTGGATCTGGTGGGCGATGCGCTCGCCCTTCTCGCGGTCGAGTGTCCACACGGACGCGCCCAGACCGAACCGGGAGTCGTTCGCGAGCGCGATCGCCTCCTCCTCGCTTCGCACGCGCATGATCGGTAGGACAGGGCCGAAGATCTCCTCCTGCATGATCCGCATGTCGTGGGTGACGTCGGTCAGCACAGTCGGCGCGATGAAATGACCGCTGTATCCCGGTATCTCGACGGGGCCGCCGCAAAGCCGTTTCGCTCCCGCGGCGAGCGCGTCGTCAACGAGCTCGCGGACAAGCTCGAACTGCTCCCGTGAAACCATCGGGCCGATCTCGGTGTTCCAGTCGGAGGGATCGCCGACCGTGAGCGCGCTTGCCTTCCGGACGACCCCGTCGATGAAGCGGTCCGCGACCTCGTCCACGACGTACACCCGCTCGATCCCGGAGCAGGTCTGGCCGGCGTTGGCGAATCCGCCCCACACGGCGCCCGAGATCGCGTTCGCGAGGTTCGCGTCCGCGCACACGATCTGCGGATCCTTGCCACCGAGCTCGAGCACCGACCCCTTCATCCGCCGTGCGCACTCCTCTCCGACTCGCCGGCCGACTTCCACCGAACCGGTGAAGAAGATCTTTGCCGCCGAGGACTCCACCAGCGCCTGGCCGACCGCGCCGCCGCCGTGCACCGTCTGCACGAGTCCGGGCGGCAGCCCGGCGCGCTCGAAGGTCTCCTGGATCCGCTGGCCGATCAGCGGGGTGAGGGATGCCGGTTTCAGCACCACGCCATTGCCGGCCATCAGCGCGATCGCGACCTCTCCGAACGGGATCGACCACGGGTAGTTCCAGGGGGCGATCACCCCCACCACGCCGAGCGGCTCGTAGCTGAACGCGCTCTTCTTCTGCTTCATCATCAGCTGCGGGTAGCGCACCGGCTCCTGCGCGAGGATCTTCGGCCCGTTGTCGGCGCACCAGTGGAGGAGGTCGATCGTCGGCAGGACCTCCATCGTGTAGGACTCGAGGCGAGGCTTCCCCTGCTCGCGGGTGAGGAGCGATGAGATCTCGTCGGAGTGGTCCAGCAACACCTGCGCGGTGCGGCGCAGATAGCTCGCGCGCTCGTTCGGGGAGAGCTGCGCCCAGAACGGCTGGACCTCGGCGACATGGTCGACGATCGCCTGGACCTGCCCGGGCGTGACGGTCGGAACGGCGCCGATGCGCTCGCCGGTCGCCGGGTTGAACGATTCGAGCTCGGCGGGCGGGCCGCCGTTGATCGATGCCTGGTCTGCCTGGTCCTTCGTGGTCAAGGCCATCTGGTCGCCTCCTCGCGTGCGCTGGTGAGGCGATTCTACTTTCGGGCCGCTGCGCCGCCCGTTCCGCTAACGGGCGCGGAGCATGAAAGTGCGCATCGAGATCCGCGGCTTGCCGTGCGCATCGACTTCGTGAATCGTTGCCCGCACCTTGACGCGCCGGAGGCGCTTGAGCAGCTTCGCCTTGCTCTTGCTCAGGGGCACGAGCACCTTCTTCTTACGGTTGCCCTGGATCGAGAACTTCTTCGAGCCGAGACTCAGGACGCGTGCCTTGCGCTTCTTGCCCTTCCTCACGTTCTTGACGGGCTTGTCGGTCCTGATCGTGACGCGCCCAGAGCACGTGCGCTGGCCGGCGCAGGTCAGCGTGATCGGGACCAGCTTGCCCTTGACGAGCTTGACGCTGCGGCCCGAGATCAGGACCAGCGAGCCGAGAATCACGTTCGAAGCGCCGACCTGGGTCGTGGTCCCGCCGAATTCCGGGGCTGGGATCGGCGCGTTGACGATGAACGTCACATGCGCGGGCGTCTGGTCGAGGTTCCCGGCATGGTCGATCGCGGCAACCTCGAACGTGTGCTCCCCGTTGGAAAGCGGCGGACTCGGGACGACCGGCGACGTGCACTCGAAGAAATTGCCGTCGTCGAAGCGGCAGGTGAAGGTCGCGTCGGGATCGTTCGAGGAGAAAGTCAGGCTCGGCGTGCTGGTATTGACGATCTTGCCCGGGTCGGCGATCTGCGAGAGCGCGTCGACGACGAAGTCACGGGAGGCAGATCGGGAGTTCCCGTACTTGTCCCTCGCCGCGACGAAGAAGGTATGGGGGCCGTCCCCGAGGTCGGCCGTTGGCGTAAAGGGGGACTGGCACGCGGTCGGATTCGAGTCGACGCTGTTCGAGATCCAGCACAGGAAGGTGAACGGGTCCTTGTCGGAGGCCGTGAACTCGAAAATCGGCAGAAGCTGGGTCGTGGGCCCTTCGGGTCCCGCCGTGATAGTTGTCGTCGGACCGACCGCGTCGTCGTTGTCTTCACAGTCGGCAGACACGGCGTCGACCGGGTCCGACAGGACCGAGTCAGCACCGTCGCTGCAGACGACCTTGTTGGGGGAATCGGTACGTGAGTTGATCACATCCCCTTGCTTGCTCCCACGGATGTTCTCGATCGTCGACTTCTGGTGTGGATCCAGTTGGTCGGACCCCTCACCGGTGACTCTGCCGCCAGCGAGATTTGCGTCGATGCCTGCGGGACTCCCCAGGTAATCGATGGTGTCGGTTCCGGCGTTGCCGATCAGGGTGTCGTTGCCCGCACCGCCGGTCAGGGTGTCATTGCCGGCGCCTCCCGAAAGAATGTCGTCGCCGTCGCCGCCGGAAAGCTGAGTCGAGGCCGTCACGGAGGCGTCGATCGTCACCCTGTCGTTCAGGTTCCGCGCGAACACCTTGATCGAGCTGGCGCCGGAGCAAGTGGCCGCTGTGGGGCCGCTGGCGAGGCAACCGGCTCCGACATCGATCGAGACAGAATCGGTCACGGCGTAGTCGGTTCCGTTGAAGGAGATCCCGACGTCGTTCTGATCGCCGACGCGTGCGTCGTAGGTGAGGACTCCGCCGGACACGCTCAGTGCCGCGCTTGCGGTGCTCGGCGCAGCGGCAAGCAGCCCCACCCCCAGGACGAGTCCCAGAAAAGTCGAGCGCCAAGATTTGCCGTGTCGCGGCCCCTGCCTGAGGCGAGTGCTTCCCATCGGCTTGTTTGACACTGTAGAGGCTAGGAAGCGGCTTTGCGCAGCCTTTTCCGCAGCGCAGCGACGCGTTCACGCAGCTTCGCCTCGAAGCCTCGCTCGGTCGGCTCGTAGTAGCGCCGGTCGCGAAGGACCTCCGGAAGCATGGGCTGGTCGGAAACCCCGCCGGGCAGCTCGTGCGGATATTCGTAGCCCACGCCGCGCCCCAGCTTCTGGGCGCCCGGATAGTGGGCGTCCTGAAGATAGGAGGGCGGCGTCTCTGCGCCGAGCTCGCGCACGTCCTTGCGGGCCCTGGCGATCGCCCTGCAGCTGGCATTCGACTTCGGTGCGAGTGCCAGGTACACCGCGGTTTGGCTGAGGTTCAGCGCGCACTCCGGCATGCCCACGTGCTCGACCGCCTGCGCGGCGGCGATCGCGACCTGCAGCGCCTGAGGGTCGGCGTTGCCGATGTCCTCGGAGGCCAGCACGATCATGCGGCGCGCGATGAAACGCGGGTCCTCGCCCCCCTCGAGCATCACCGCGAGGTAGTAGACGGAGGCGTCCACGTCGGAGCCGCGGGTCGCCTTGATCCAGGCAGAGATGTAGTCGTAGTGCTTGTCGCCGCCCTTGTCGTAGAGGACGGCCTTCTTCTGCATGGCGTCCTCGGCGAGCTCGACCGTGACGTCCCGCTTCAGCGCGACCGCGGTCTCGCTCGCAAGCTCGAGGGCGTTGTAGGCGGCACGCGCATCGCCCCCGGAGCGCTTCGCCAGGAACTCGATCACGTCGTCCGGCACGACGGGCGGGTCGGCGATGCCGCGCCCGGGATCTCGGAGCGCGCGGCGCAAGAGCTCCGCGACGTGATGCTCCGAGAGCGGAAGCAGCTCGTATATCTGCGAGCGCGAGAGCAGCGCCGAGTTCACCTCGAAGTACGGGTTCTCGGTGGTCGCGCCGATCAGGATCACGAGTCCCTCCTCGACGGCCGGCAGCAGCGCATCCTGTTGTGCCTTGTTGAAGCGGTGGATCTCGTCCAGGAAGAACACGGTGCCGGTGCCGTTCGCGTCCCTGCGGTGGGCGGCACGCTCGATCACCGCGCGCACCTCAGCGCGCCCTGCCTGCACGGCGCTGGCCTCCTCGAAGGCCGCGCCGGTCTGAGTGGCGGCGATCCGCGCGAGCGTCGTCTTGCCGCTGCCGGGCGGCCCGTAGAGGATCATCGAGTGAAGCGTTCCGCCCTCGATCGCGGTGCGCAGCGTCGATTCACTGCCGAGCAGGTGCTCCTGGCCGGCGAACTCGTCGAGCGTGCGTGGACGCATCCGGGCTGCGAGCGGCTCGCCCTCAACCGGCCCCGACGGCCGTCCGCGTGCTGCCTGGTCTGTTTCGAAGAGACGTTCCACAGGCTCAGACTAGCCCTAGAGTGCGCGGCCGGATGGACTACGTGGCGTTTGCCGTCTGGTGCTTCCTGGTCGCGCTCGGGGGCGGACTGGTCGGACTCGTGCTTGGCAACCTGCGGCTGCCGGTCGTGTTGCTGCTTGCGACCTCGCCCGCCGCGGGCGCGGGCGCAAACATCGGCGTCAGCGCGGTCGCGGCGGCGACCGCCTCGGTCGCGCACGTCCGTGCCGGGCGCATCAACTGGCGGCTTTTCGGCTGGATGGCGCCTCCCTCGGTCGTCGGTGCGCTCGCCGGCGGCTACGTGTCGGGGGTGCTGCCCGGCGACCTGCTGCTCGGGGCGATCGCGGTGGTCCTCTACTACAGCGCATTCGAGCTGCTGCGCCCGCGACGGCGGCCGGTGCGCGGGCCAAGGCGAGACCTGGACAAGCGCGCCGCGGTGATCACGGGATTCGTCGTGGGGCTGCTTGGCGGGATCGTCGGGTTGATTCTCGGCTCGCTGCGGATGCCCGCGATGATCCGCTTCGTGGGAGAGGTCCCCGCGCGAGCTGTCGGCACGAACGTCACGGTCGGGTTCGTGGTCGGGATCGCCGGGGTGATCGGCCACCTTCCATCGGCCTCGCCCGACTGGAACCTGCTCGGGATCGGCGCCGCCGCGTCAATCCCGGGCGCGCTGCTGGGGTCGCGCCTGACCGGCAAGCTGTCCGAAGAACGGCTGCTCCAGGCGATCGGCGTGGTGCTCGTGGTGGCCGCAACGAGCATGGCGGTGCAGGCGCTCGCGTAGCATCTGATCGATGAGCGAGACGCAAAAGCTTCGCCTCGGCGGCATGGCGCTCCGCAACGGCCTGCTGGTCCACGGTCCCGGGCACTGGGCGGTCGCGGTGCGCACGCCGGACGGCGACGTGAAGGTCCGGTCGGGGGAGAAGCCGCGGCTCAAGGGGCGGGCCACGGAGCTGCCCGGCATCCGTGGGGTCACCCGGCTGGCGGAGGCGTTCGCGCTCCTTCCCCTGATCAAGCGGGAGGTTCCGGAGGTCCGGCTCCCGTTCGAGGACGCACGCGTGCTTGGTGCGATGGTCGCCTCCAGCGCAGTCTCGGCCGCTGTGCGCCGCGGCGGCCGCACCCCCGGTCGCGAGAGCTTCCTCACGCTGCTCGGCGTCGCGCCTGCGGCGTTTGCGCTGAAGGACTCCGATCTCGCCGCCTACCACGGCGTCGAGCACAAGGCGATCGC
This sequence comes from Solirubrobacterales bacterium, assembly GCA_038326655.1. Classification (GTDB taxonomy): domain Bacteria; phylum Actinomycetota; class Thermoleophilia; order Solirubrobacterales; family JBBDJG01; genus JBBQKG01. The sequence goes on along the minus strand of JBBQKG010000036.1, from coordinate 8,828 downwards.
CGGGTACGAGCAGGGGACCGACGCGTCCGAGGCCGCCAAGGAGCACGACCGCTGTGGCTCCAACCTGGTCGCGCCGATGCTGCTCTCGACGCTCGCCGGGAACATCGTTGTGCGCAGCCTGCTCAAGGCGCGTGGCCCGCTCGCCGGCGCGGGCGTGGCGCTCGGCAGCATGGCTCTGTCGGTCGAGCTCTTCGCCTGGTCGGACCGCCACCCCGAGCGGCCTCTGGCGAAGGCGTTTCACCGGCCGGGCTTCGAGATGCAGCGCCTGTTCGCGACCCGGGAGCCGACCGCCGACCAGCTCCAGGTCGGTCGCGCTGCGCTCGCCGAGATCCTTCGCGTGGAGGTTGATCCCTCGGTTGGCGGTCGCTAAGCCGGCGCAGCGAGGCGAGCGGCTCGACCCCGAGGTCTTCCGGCTTCCGGTCGACAAGATCCGGGAGGGTTACTACTCCGACGCCTACTTCAACCTCACGAAGGAGCTGCTCGAGGCGCACGACCGGCATCCGCGAGTCGTGATGCAGGTCTTCCAGAAGCACCACTCGGTGCTCGGCGGGATCGACGAGGCGATCGCGGTCCTGAAGCTGTGCGCAGGACGCCGGGTCGAGGGACAGTGGGAACCCGGTTGGGACCAGCTGACCGTGCGCGCGCTCCACGAGGGCGACGAGATCTCGCAGTACGAGAGCGTCATGCACATCGAGGGCGACTACTCGTTGTTCGCGCACCTGGAAACGGTCTACCTAGGATCGCTCGCGAGGCGCACGCTGATCATGCGCAACGTCGTCGAGGTCGTCGCGGCCGCGAACGGAAAGCCGATCCTGTACTTCCCGGCGCGCCACGACCACTGGCTGGTCCAGACCGGCGACGGCTGGGCGGCGCATGTCGCGGGCGCGATCGGCGTGTCGACCGATGCGCAGGCATCGTGGTGGGGCGGCCGCGGCATCGGGACCGTGCCGCATTCGCTGATCGCATGCTTTCGCGGCGACACGGTGGCAGCGGCGCGTGCCTTCGCGGACCACTTCGCGGGGGAGACCAACATCGTCGTGCTGGTCGATTTCGAGAACGACTCCGTACGCACCTCGCTCGAGGTCGCGGACGCCCTCGGCGAGCGACTCTGGGGCGTACGGCTCGACACCTCCCACACGATCGTGGACCGCGCGCTCCTGACCCGGATGGGCCGCTTCGACCCCCGCGGGGTCAACCCGGAGCTTGTGCGACTCGTGCGCGAAGCGCTCGACGAAGCCGGTCACGCCGGCGTCCGGATCGTCGTCTCGGGCGGCTTCAACGTGCAGCGCATTCGCGACTTCGAGCGTGACCGCGTGCCGGTCGACGCGTACGGCGTCGGATCGAGCCTGCTCCGCGGCGAGAACGACTTCACCGCCGACGTGGTTGTGGTCGAGGGCCGGCCGTGCGCGAAGACCGGGCGTGAGCTCGCTCCCAACGACCGCATGGAGCTGGTCACCTGAATCAGAGGTGCATTGGGGGTCGGTCGAGGCTATGTTGGTTCAACGGTCCTCGTTGGTTCGACTGCCCTGACACGGGCGGGGGGCACGGATGTTCCCGTTCGCATTTACCTTGATGGACAAGATCGAGACCTGGTCTCTGACCTGGTTGCCGATCCTTCTGATGGTTGCGCTGGTGTACCTCGTCTGGCGGACCCTCAAGATGATGCCGCGGACCAAGCCGCAGCAGGTGAAGCCGGAGGCCGCAGGCGTGATCGAGTGGGCCGACGTCGCCGGTTGCGAAGAGGCCAAGCACGAGCTGCGCGAGGTCGTCGAGTTCCTGCGGAAGCCTGAGCGCTTCAAGAAGCTCGGTGCGACGGTGCCGAAGGGCATCCTCCTCCACGGGCCCCCCGGCACCGGCAAGACCCTGCTTGCGAGGGCGGTCGCCCGCGAGTCCGGAGCACAGTTCTTCAGCCAGTCGGCGAGCGCGTTCGTGGAGATGTTCGCCGGCCTGGGCGCCGCCCGGATCCGCCGTCTCTTCGAGATCGCGAAGAAGCACCGTCCGGCGATCATCTTCATCGACGAGCTCGACGCGGTCGGCCTGAAGCGCGGCTTCGACCTCTCCCGCGAGAAGGACCAGACGCTCAACCAGCTGCTGGTCGAGATGGACGGGTTCGCCGACCGCGGCGACCTGATCGTGATCGCGGCGTCGAACCGGATCGACGGGCTCGACCCGGCGTTGCTGCGGCCCGGCCGCTTCGACCGCCAAATCCTGGTTTCGCCGCCCGACCTTCGCGGCCGCGAGCAGATCCTCAAGATCCACACGCGTAACAAGCCGGTGGAAGACGTGGATCTCGAGCTGGTCGCGCGACGGACGTCCGGGCTCACCGGCGCGGACCTCGCAAACCTCTGCAACGAAGCGGCGATCTTCGCCGGCCGTGAGCACCAGTCCACGATCACGGCGGCGGACTTCGACAACGCGCTCGAGCGCGTGGTTGCCGGCCTCCAGACGCGCCGCGTGATCAAGCAGTCGGAGAAGCGGGTGCTGGCCTATCACGAGGCCGGTCACGCGCTTGTATCCGAACTGCTCCCGTCGGTGCCGAAGGTGCACAAGATCTCGATCGTGCCCCGCGGACAGGCGCTCGGCTACACGATCAACTTTCCCGAGGAGGACCGGTACCTGATGTCCAAGCCGGACCTGCTCGACTACCTCAAGATGCTCCTCGGAGGCTACGTCACCGAGCAGGTCGTGTTCGAGCGCACGACCACGGGTGCCGCCGACGATCTCAAGCGCGTCGTCACGACGAGCCGCGCGATGATCGAGGAGTACGGAATGGGAAGCCAGCTGTTCCTTTCAAGCGGATCCGGCAGCGAGGCGTCGACCTCAGAGGCGACGCTGCATCGCCGGGACCAGGAGCAGCAGGGCCTCGTCGACGAGGCGATGTTCGAAGCACGCATGCTGATCATCGATAACCGTGCGCTGCTTGACCGTCTCGCCGAGGCTCTGCTCTCCCATGAATCGCTCGAGCGGAAGGAGATCGAGGCGCTGATCGCCCAGGGGGACGCGCCCGATGAGGCGCCCGAGGCTAACGAGCCCGACCCGGAGCCCGATCCAGTGCCCGACACCAAGCCCGAGCCCGAGGTGGCCGCTGAGGGCAGCGAGACCAGCGGTGACGTGCCGAACGGCAGCATCGCGCCGCCTATGCCGAAGGGCAGCGTTCCTCCGCCGCCCCACCGGGAGCCCGAAGCAGCCACCCACTAGACTGCCTCGCCATGTTCGAGGCAGTCGACCATGTCGGTGTCGCCGTCGAGGATCTCGACGCCGCGATCGAGCTTTACGCAGAGGGTCTCGGAATGCCTCTGCAGCACCGCGAGACCGTGACCGAGCAGGGCGTCGAAGCGGCGCTCCTCGGGGTGGGCGAGTCGCATGTCGAGTTGCTCCGCCCGCTCGGCGCCGACACACCTGTCGGGCGCTTCATCGCGAAGCGGGGGCCGGGCCTTCATCACACCGCCTACCGGTGCGCGGACGTCACCGACGCGCTCGAGCAGTGCCGGGCACGTGGGCTTCGCCTGATCGACGAAGAGCCGCGCCGCGGGATCCGCGACAGCCGCGTCGCATTCCTGCATCCGGCGTCCACCGCCGGAGTCCTGACGGAGCTCGTCCAACCGGCGGAGGGAGTGCACCCGTGATGGCCAGGGACGACGAACCGCGCCGGGTCGAGGTCGGCTTTTCCGGCGGCCAGGCGATCGCGCTCCGTCTCACGCAGAAGGCCTACGACGGCCTCCGCAAGGAAGTCCAGCGCGGAAGCGGTTGGACGGAGATCGAGTCCGCCGACGGCCCGGTCTCGCTCAACGCGGGCTCGATCGTGTTCATCAGGCTGGACACCGGCGACCACCGCGTCGGGTTCTCCGGGCTGTAACGCGGCCTCGATGGGCAGGCTGCGCGGCATCCTCGGACTTGCGGCGCTGGGCACGCTCGCGGCGGCGCTGTGGTGGCGAAAGAACCCGTCGGCGTGCCCGTACGGACAGCGCTTCTGGGTCGAGGCGCCACACCCGTTCATCACCCGTAAGCGGCTGCTCGAGGCGCTCGAGCCGCAGCTCGGCGAGCGCGTGCTCGAGATCGGGCCGGGGACGGGCTACTACACGTTCGATCTGGCCGGCCGGCTCGGCGAGGGCTCGGTCGAGATCTTCGACATCCAGCAGGAGATGCTCGATCACGTGATGCGGGAGGCGGTCAGCCGCCAGGTGACGAACGTTCATCCCACGCGCGGAGACGCCCAGGCACTGCCGTATCCGCGCGACAGCTTCGACGCAGCCGTGCTGACCACCGTGCTCGGCGAGATCCCGGACCAGGATGCCGCGTTGAGGGAGGTCGCGCGCGTGCTGAAGCCGGGCGGCCGGCTCGTCGTCGGGGAGCTTTTCGGCGACCCGCACATGGTCACCTCGGGCAAGCTCCGGAAACGGGCGGCCGGCGCAGGCCTGCAGTTCGATCGGCGGGTCGGAAACCCGCTTGGGTTCTTCGAGCGTTTCCGGAAGTGAGCGCGGCGATCGGGCCCGCCGAGGCGGCTCGACTGCGATGAAGGTCGGCATCGTCGGGCTTCCGAACGCCGGCAAGTCCACGCTCTTCAACGCGCTGACGCGGGCGGGCGCGCAGGCGGCCGAGTATCCCTTCACGACCGTGGACCCGAACGTCGCGATCGTCCCCGTTCCGGACGCGCGGCTGGAGCGGATCGGCGAGGCGCTCGGGATTGAACGGCGGCTGCCGGAGCAGATCGAGTTCGTCGACATCGCGGGCCTCGTCCGCGGTGCGCACAAGGGCGAGGGGCTCGGCAACCGGTTTCTCGGCCACATCCGCGACGTCGACACGGTGCTGCACGTGGTCCGCGCATTCGACAACCCTCAGGTCGCGCATCCCGATGGCGAAAGCGATCCGCTCGCCGACCTCGAGGCGGTCGGGGCGGAGCTGCTGCTGGCCGACCTCGACAGCGCCGAGCGCCGCCTCGAAGGCGCCGAGAAGGCAGCCCGCAGTAACGACAAGACGGCCGTTCGGGAGGCCGAGCGCTGGCGTTCGATCGTCGCGGGCCTGCAGGAGGGGCGCCCAGCGCCGCCCGACGCTGAGCTGCTCACCTCCAAGCCGGCGCTCGTGGTCGCGAACACGGGCGAGGGCGCCGAGCTTCCGGAAGCGCTTGCGGCGCGCGGCGCCGTGGCCGTCTGTGCACGCGACGAGGCGGAGCTTTCGGAGCTGGAGCCCTCCGAGGCCGCCGCGATGCGGACCGAGCTGGGGCTCGAGCGTGACGCGCTCGACGCGGTGGTCCGGGCGGCCTACGAGCGACTCGGCCTGATCACGTTCTTCACGGCCGTGGGCGGGACCGAAGTCCGCGCCCGCAGCCTGCGGCGCGGCGCGACCGCGCCCGAGGCGGCCGGTCGCGTCCACACCGACATGGAGCGCGGCTTCGTGCGCGCCGAGGTGTGCGGCTGGAAGGACCTGGTCGAGGCGGGCTCGTTCGCGTACGCCCGCGAGCGCGCGCTGCTGCGCACGGAGGGCCGCGACTACGTGGTCGCCGACGGCGACGTGCTGACGATCAAGTTCACCGGGTGAGCGCCGCTAGGGCGCGATTCGAAGCTCGGGTCCGGGTGCCCACCCGGCGAGCACCCGGTAAACGCCCGCCTTGCCGACGTGGATCAGGTACCGGTCGCGCTCGAGCGGTACCTCGAGGACCTGCTGCCACTTCCCGCCCGCCTTGCGCTGGAGCGTGACGAACCGCTGCTTGCCGGCGCTGACGCTGCCGCTGATCGCGACCAGGGGCCGCGTGCCGCTCACCGTGCGGGCCTGGAGGCCGCTGCTGGTCGTGCTCGACACGCGGCGCACCGAGAACCACGTGTCGCGCAGTCCGAGCCGTGCCCGCAATGCCGGGCCGCTCACCCGCACGCTGCCGCTCGAGCCCTCCACCTGAGCCAGCACCACGCGCGGCGACACTCCGCGCTTCAAGACCTCGAAGCCCCGGAACCGGCCGCGGACCAGGTTCCTGAGCTTGGACCCGAATGTCCGTGTCGAGTAGGTGTAGGGACCCCAGCGGTGGTAGGGCGAGGAGTTGTCGTAGGGATCCTCGACGCCTCGCAGCCACGGTTCCGGCGGGGCGCCCGTGAAGACGTTCTCGACGTCCTCGGTATAGCCGCCCGAGGTCGAGAAGAAGTAGGTCACGACCGGCGCGCCGTTGTAGGTGACGACTTCGCCGCGGGTGCTCGAGACGGCGTCGGCCGTGGTCGGAGTCTCGCTCAGATAGCCCCGGTACATCTGGCTGCGCGTGTCGGCGTACTGCTCGAAGTTCCGCCCTCCCGCGTTCGTGGTGATCGCGTAGGTCCGGGCGGTGACGGCCTGCGCCTGGAGCGCCGCGGCCGGCCACGAGGACGGGCTCTCGCTCGGCACGACGCCCCGCACGTAGCTTTCGAGGTCGAGCGCGTTGATCGCGTTGAGACCCGGTCCGGCGGCGGTGCGGATCTCGATCGTGCCGCGGTAGATGCCGTCCCGCACGCCGTTTGCGGCGGTCCCGAGCAGCCGCACGCGCGGTCCGCCGGTGACCGTCAGGACACCCGGGACCCGCTTCAGCATGCGCCCGGTCGCGCTTCTCAGGACGACCGTCGATCCGTCCCGCGTGGCTTTGTAGAGAGCATCGGTGTTCAGGCCGCGGCCGCCCGCGGTGGCCGCGGCGCGGAACGTCAGGGCCGATTGATTGGGTTCCAGCAGGACTCGCACGGTGCCCCCGTTGCGGTTGGCGATCGAGGTGCCCGCGTAGTAGTGCCGAAGGATCTCGCGGTAGCCCGCGCCGTGCTGGGCGTAGCCGAACGCTCCGTACTGGCTCATGCCGATCCCGTGACCCCAGCCGGCGCCGCGCAGCGACCAGCGCGTCGCCGCCCCCGCGGTGGAGCTGAGCATGGCGGCCGCGATCAAGACTGCGGCGATTGTGAGTGCGATTCGTCTCATCCCTGGTTCGAACGCGCCCGCGTGGCCCAAGTCGCGCTCGTTTCCCCAAGAAACCGAGCTTCGACGAGCGGGGCCCACTATTGGCGACTCCTGGGCCGGATGCGCCGGGTTGCCGGCCGGCACAGGTGGTCTACATTGACATCGACATGCCCGCCCGTGACTTGAGCCCCCGGCAACGGCTGTGACGAGCCCGGATCGTGAGCGGACGGCGGTCGAGGCCGTCCCGAAGAGGCTCTACATCGACGGAAGCTGGGTCGACGGCAGCGAGGGGACCCTCGCGGTCGAGGACCCCTCGACCGGCGACACGATCGCCGAGGTCGCCGACGCGGGGCCCGCGCAGGCCACCGCGGCGCTTGCCGCCGCGCACGAGCATCGCGAGGAATGGGCCGCGCGGGCGCCGCGCGAGCGGGGCGAGATCCTCCGGCGCGCCTACGAGCTGATGATCGAGCGCGTGGACGACCTCGCGCTGGTGATGACGCTCGAGATGGGCAAGTCCCTCTCGGAGTCCGCGGCGGAGGTGAAGTACGCGGCCGAGTTCTTCCGCTGGTTCTCGGAGCAGGCGGTGCGCGTGAGCGGCCGCTACCAGGTTGCGACCAGCGGCCAGGGTCGCGTGCTGGTGATGAAGCAGCCGGTCGGGCCTGCCTACCTGATCACGCCCTGGAACTTTCCCGCAGCGATGGCGACGCGCAAGATCGGCCCGGCGGTCGCGGCCGGTTGCACGATGATCCTGAAGCCGGCGAGCGCGACCCCGTTGAGCGCGCTGGCGCTGACGCAGATCCTCGAGGAGGCCGGCCTGCCCGGAGGCGTCCTGAACGTCCTCACCAGCTCCAGCTCGAGCTCCGTCTCGAAGCCGATTCTCGAGGACTTCCGCCTCCGCAAGGTGAGCTTCACGGGCTCGACCGAGGTGGGCCAGAAGCTGATCGAGCAGTCCGCCAAGCAGGTGCTGCGGGTGTCGATGGAGCTGGGCGGCAATGCGCCGTTCCTGGTCTTCGACGACGCCGACCTCGACGCCGCCGTCGAAGGCGCGATGGTCGCGAAGATGCGCAACATCGGCGAGGCGTGCACCGCCGCGAACCGCTTCCACGTCGCCGAGTCGCTCGCGGGCGAGTTCGCCGAGCGGCTGGCCGAGCGGATGGGCAGCCTCAAGCTCGGCCGGGGTGTCGAGGACGGCGTTCAGGTCGGCCCGCTCGTGAACGAGGAGCAGCGCGGCAAGGTCGAGGAGTTGGTGGAGGACGCGGTGAGCCGGGGCGCGAAGCCGGTCGTCGGCGGCCATCGCAAGGACGGCAGGGGGTACTTCTTCGAGCCCACCGTGCTGACCGATGTCCCCGACGACGCGCGGCTGCTCAAGGAGGAGATCTTCGGTCCGGTCGCGCCGATCAAGGGCTTCTCCGACGAGCAGGAGGCGATCCGCTGGGCCAACGACACCCGGTACGGCCTGGTCGCCTACGTGTACACGAGCGACATGGCGCGTGCCTTCCGGGTGATGGAGGCGCTCGAGTACGGCATGGTCGGCCTGAACCGCGGCATGGTGTCCGACCCGGCCGCGCCTTTCGGCGGCGTGAAGCACTCCGGCATCGGGCGCGAGGGCGGCTTCGAGGGCATCGAGGAGTACCTCGAGACGAAGTACTGCGCGCTCACGGTCTGAGCGGGTCTGTTGATAGGGGGTCGGATTTGTTCCGGTCCCCATCGAGCAGCCAGCGAGAGTGATCGGCCTCCTGCTTCTCGTCCGGAGCGAGCGTGTGGCGGGCGCTGGCCGAGGCGCCTGCTCGTCGCGCAAAGCATGAGCGCGACCAGACTTTCCGCGGTTGTCCAGGACGGCGGTGCGTTGAGCCTCACCGGGCACACGGGAACAGGATAGGTTTCGCCGCGGGCCGTGAGGCTCGGTTTCGGTCGCTCGTGCTCACCCATCG
>JBBQKG010000035.1:0-22525 GCA_038326655.1 Solirubrobacterales bacterium | reverse complement strand
GGGCCGGGAAGGTGGCGGGGTCGGGCACCTCGACCGGGTAGGCGACGGTCACGTGGGCGGCCATGACGGCCGCCATGCCGGGGTCCCAGCGGCGGCGCAGCGCCTCCATCTCGGTCATCGCCGGCCCCGTCGGGAAGACGGTGACGTGGTGGTCGGTCGGGAAGACGGTGACGTGGTGGTCGGTCGGCGCACCCTCCATCGCCCGATCGTCGCGCCGTTTCCCGCCGGCGCGCCCGTCTTGCGCGCCGGGGTCCGGCTGCGGTACTTGATCCCGGTGCCGATCTCCCCGCACCGTCGTAGCTGCGCCATCGCGGTCGACGTGCGGGCCGTGGGCCAGGCCCGGCGGTTCGCCGCCGAGGCGCTGGAGGGCTGGGAGCGCCCCGACCTCGTCGACACCGTCGCGCTGCTCGTGTCCGAGGTGGTCACCAACGTCGTGCTCCACGCCGGCACGCCGGGCGAGCTGGTGATCGAGCTGGCGGACGACGCCGTCCGGGTGGAGGTGCGCGACGGCACGGGCCGCCTCCCCCAGCGCAAGGACTACGGCGACGACGCCAGCACCGGGCGGGGGCTGGCGCTGGTCGAGCTCCTCGCCGACGCGTGGGGCGCGGAGCCCACCGAGGCCGGGAAGCGGGTGTGGTTCCAGCTGCGGGCGCCGAGCCTGCCCGTCGACGACCGCGCCGCCGATCGCCGCAGCTCCTGAACGCCGCCCGGGCGCGACGCGGGTGCGGCCACCGGCCCTGACGGGGGTGACCGCACCCGGTGCGGTGGACGGATCCGGGAGCTACAGCTGCATGCTCTTGATCTCGAGGAACTCCTCGAGGCCGTACTTGCCGGCCTCGCGACCCTTGCCCGACTGCTTGTAGCCGCCGAACGGCGTGAGGTTGTTGCCCCGGCCGCCGTTGACCGAGACCATCCCGGTGCGCATCCGTCGCGCCACCCGCTTGGCCCGCTCGGGATCGCCTGACCACACGCCGCCGGAGAGGCCGTAGATCGTGTCGTTGGCGATCTCGACCGCCTCGCGCTCGCCGGAGAAGGGGATCACGCACGCGACCGGCCCGAAGATCTCCTCCGTGGCGGCGCGGTCGGCATTGGAGACCGGCGCGAGCACGATCGGAGGAAACCAGTACCCCGGCCCATCGGGCGCCGAGCCGCGGATCGCGACGGGCGCGTCGTCGAGCACGAATGAGGCGACCGCTTCCCGCTGCCCGGCCGAGATCAACGGTCCCATCTGGGTCGTCTCGTCGAGCGGGTCACCGACGCGCAGCGCCTGTACCTCGTGCTCGAGCGCGGCCAGGAAATCGTCCACGGCGGCGCGTTCGACGAGGATCCGCGAACGCGCGCAGCAGTCCTGGCCGGCGTTGCCGAACACCGCGGGCGGCGCCGCGGCGGCGGCCTTCTCGATGTCGGCGTCGGCGAAGACGATGCTCGCCGACTTGCCGCCCAGCTCGAGCGTTACGCGCTTGATCGTCGCGGCCGCGCCTCGCGCGATGCCGCGGCCGACCTCGGTCGAGCCGGTGAAGGCGATCTTCGCGACATCTGGGTGCTCCACGAGCCGCCGGCCGCAGACGCTGCCGGGCCCGGCGACGACGTTCAGGACGCCGTCGGGGACCCCCGCCTCGAGCGCGATCCGCTCGAGCTCGAGCGCGGTCAGCGGCGTCAGCTCGGCCGGCTTCAACACGACCGTGTTCCCGGCTGCAAGCGCCGGTGCGACCTTCCACGAGGCGGTCACGAGCGGGAAGTTCCACGGCACGATCAGGCCGACCACCCCGAGCGGTTCGCGGAAGGTCATGTCGACCCCGCCCGCGACCGGGATCGTGTGCCCCAGCAGGCGCTCCGGCGCGCCGGCGTAGTAGCCGAACGTGTCGACCACCATCTCGATCTCGCCCCGCGCGTCGCCGATCGGCTTGCCGGCGTTGCGGGCTTCGAGCGTCGCGAGCGCGTCCAGCCGGTCCCCGAGCGCGTCCGCGAGCCGATCGAGCAGCAAGGCGCGGTCGGCCGGCGCGACCGCCCGCCAGGCGGGGAAGGCGGCCTTCGCGCGCGCCACCGCAGCGTCGACCTCCGCCTCGCCGGCGCGCGGGACCTCCGCCATCACCTGCTCGGTGGCGGGTTCGATGACCTCGATCATCGCGTGCTTGCTTCCGCGTGTGCGGCTCCGACGAGCGCGGTTACGACGTGGCTGCCCTCGTCCTCCTCGGGATGCCAGAGGACCCCGAGCGCAAACTGGCGCCTGGGCAGCTCGATTGCCTCGATCAGGTCGTCCGGCACCGACCAGCCGGACGCGACCAGCTCGGAGCCGAGCTCCTCGACGCCCTGGTGATGGTGCGACTTGACCGTCAGGCGATCCGCTCCGGCGGCCCGTGCCGCGATCGATCCAAGCTCGAGCACGACCTCGTGATCGCCAAACGCGCCCGGCGTATGGCGGTGGTCGTCGTGACCGAGCGCGTCCGGGAGGTGCTGGACGAGCGAGCCGCCGAGCGCGACGTTCAAGAGCTGCATCCCCCGGCAGATGCCGAGCATGGGCAGCTCGCGCTCGATCGCCCGCCGTGCGAGTGCGATTTCGAAGCGGTCACGGTCCGGCCACGTGCCGACGTCCGCGCCACCGGCCAGGAGCAGCGCGTCGATGCGGTCGAGCCACCGGTCCGGCGCCTCCGCCGCAAGCTCGTCGGGCGGCAGCAGGAGCGCGAGGCCGCCCGCCCTCTGCACCGCCGTGGCGTAGGAGCGCGGCGCCATCGTGACCGTCTCCTCCCAGGGGCCCCAGCAAGCGCGCTCGACCGCCGCGCAGATCCCGACCGCACAGCTCAAGGCGACCTCAGAGCCTTTCGAAGCCGCGGTAGCGCTCCCAGTCGGTGACCGCCGCCTCGTAGGCCTCCAGCTCGACGCGAGCCCGGTTCAGATAGTGGTCCACGACTTCCGAGCCGAACGCGCTGCGCGCCACATCGCTGGCGCCGAACAGGTCGCGGGCGTCATAGAGGTTGCGCGGCACGCGCGGATGGTCGGACTCATAGGCGTTGCCCGGGAACGCCGGCTCGAGTGGCAGCTCGGAGTCGATGCCGTGCAGCCCGGAGGCGATCATCGCGCTCAGCGCAAGGTAGGGATTCACGTCGGCCGCCGGCAGCCGGTTCTCGACGCGCACGGAGTTGCCATGCCCGACGACGCGGAGCGAGCAGGTCCGGTTGTCCCTGCCCCACGCGACCGCGGTTGGCGCAAAGGACCCCGGCGCGAAGCGCTTGTAGGAGTTGACCTGCGGCGCGTAGAGCAGCGTCATCTCGCGCATGCACGCGAGCTGCCCGGCGATGAAGCGCTCGAAGAGCGTTTGGTCTTCGGCAAACGCGTTGCCGCCGTCCGCGCGGGCGAGCGAGCAATGGATGTGGCACGAGTTGCCCTCGCGCTCGTTGAACTTCGCCATGAACGTGATCGACACGTCCTCCTGCGCGGCGATCTCCTTCGCGCCGTTCTTGTAGATCACGTGATCGTCGGCGGCCGCGAGCGCGTTGCCATAGTGGAAGTTGATCTCGTGCTGGCCGAAGTTGCACTCACCCTTCGAGCTCTCGACCTTCATCCCGGCGGCCTGCATCGAGTTGCGGATGCGGCGGATCAGCGGCTCGACGCGCGCCGTGCCGAGCAGCGAATAGTCGACGTTGTGGAGGTTAGCCGGCTCGAGGCCGAGGTAGCCCTTGTGCCATGCCTGCGCGTAGGAGTCCAGGAACACGATGAACTCGAGCTCGGTGCCGGCGTTCGCGGACAGCCCGCGCTCCGCGAGGCGCTCGAGCTGCCGCCTCAGGATCTGGCGCGGCGATGCGACCACGTCGCGGCCGTCCTCCCATTGCAGGTCGGCCATCACGAGCGCTGTCCCCTCGTGCCAGGGAATCGGGCGCAGCGTGTCGAGGTCGGGTTTCATCTGGAAGTCGCCGTAGCCGAGGTCCCACGAGGACATCGCATAGCCGCCGACCGTCTCCATGTCGACGTCGACGGCGAGCAGATAGTTGCAGCCCTCGGCGCCGTGCTCGAGTACCTCGTCGAGAAAATGCGAAGCGGTCAGGCGCTTGCCCTGGAGGCGTCCCTCCATGTCCGCGATCGCAAGCAACACGGTATCGACCGTGCCGTCCGCGACCGCCTTCTTCAACTGCTCGACGGTCACGCCCGTGACGTTAGTGATCCTGCTCGGAACCGAACGTTCCGGGAAGGGCCACTAGACCGTCGGGCGCGGGGACACACCGCCCGCGGCGGGCGCGGGCTCGGCTCCCTCGGCCACGCGCCCGGTCTCGTCCGTCGAGATCTCGCGGATCGGGCCGGTGAAGCGGTTGCGCGCGGAGATCACCCACCACAGGCCCACCACGGCGATCACGGCGATCACCGTGAGCGGGGCGTAGTTGACGTACTTCCAGTCGAACTCGTCACGCCACGGCACGCCGGTCGGCGCCTGGGGGAGGCTGAAGATCACCACGCAGATCGCGACCCAGATCACGGCGGCCGGGTTCACCCACTTGTACTTGCGACCGAGCGTCCACGGGCCGGGCACGAAGCTGTCGCCCTGGCGCCAGCGCAGGTAGACCGGGATCACGTAGGCGATGTAGAGGCCGATCACCGCGATCGAGACCACCGCGGCAAACGCGTACGTGAGGTTGTTCGCGTCGCCCTTGAGCGCGGGGAGCGTGATGATCAGCGCGGCGAGCGCCATCACGAGCACCGACAGGTGCGGCACGCGATGGTGGTTGAGCCGGGTCCACAGCCGATACCCGGGCACAGCGCGGTCGCGCGAGAATGCGTAACACATGCGCGAGGCGCTGGTCAGGCACGACATCTCGCAGAAGAACTGTCCCACGGTTGAGATCAGGATCACCATCTTCGCCGCCCATGGGTTGAGCGCGCTGTCGAAGATCGCGAGCGAGCTGCCGAGGCCGATCCCATTCGAGGCGTCGTTGATGAACTTGGTGTCGGTGGCCGCGAAGGTGATCGCGAGCAGCACCAGCCAGCCGATCACGCCCGCCCAGAAGACCGATCGCCAGACGCCCTTCGCCGCCCCCAGGGCTGCGCCGCGCGTTTCCTCGCTGATGTGCGCGGAAGCGTCGTACCCCGTCTGCGTATACATCGTGAGCAGGAAGCCGAGCGGCAGCACGTAGAACCAGAACATGCTGTTGCTGAAGCCCGAGTTGTTGATCCGGTGACCGAATACGAAGCTGACGCTCTGGTGGTCGGATGGGACCAGGATCAGGATGCCGATGATCACCGCGACGCCGAGCACGTGCCATCCGACCGAGACGTTGTTCAACCGGGCGACGAGCGGCGATGAGTAGATGTTGATCAGCGAATGGATCCCGAGAATCAGGACGAACAGGCAGAAGGTCTCGAGCAGCACGTGGTCGGTGTCGCCGAACTTGACGAAGCCGAGGTCGAGCCCGTAGAGGCTCAGCAGCGCGTACAGGAACTGCGCCGAGGCGTAGACCACCGACGCGACGATCCCGACCAGCCCGATCAGGTTGAACCAGCCGGTGAACCATCCCCAGGTGCGGCCACCGAGCGTCGAGGCCCACCAGTAGATGCCGCCGGCGGTCGGGAACCTCGAGACCAGCTCGGACATCGAGAAGGCGACCAGCAGGATGAGGCCGCAGATGATCGGCCAGCCCCACGAAATCGCGATCGGGCCGCCGTTGTTCCACGCGATGAAGTAGGTGGTGAAGCACCCCGCGAGGACTGAGATGATCGTGAACGAGATCGCGAAGTTGGAAAAGCTGCTCCACGCCCTGTTCAGGCTCTGCTTGTAGCCGAGCTCCGCGAGACGACGCTCGTCCTCGCCCATCGTGTCCACGGCGGTCGAACTCGGTGCTTCGGCCACGTCGTCTCCTCTCCCCCAGGTTTTCTCCCCTCCCGGAAAAGGTACCGCGCCGGGATGTCGGCTAAACGACTGTTTCAGCCCGCGGGAGCGCCGGCGCTCCACTGTGGCGGGCGGGGCGCCACGGGCAGGATCTTGATCGCGGCGCCGCGGGGCGTCACGCTCACCCGCCGGGCTGTCACGACGAGCCGCTTGGCCGCGCTGAACATGGGCGTGCAGGTGGTGAGGACGATGCGCTCGTAGTTCTTGTTTCGGAGCACGCTCGTCTGGGTCGGCGGCACCGCGCGTGAACCCTCGACCCGGTAGGTGAACCGGCCGTAGGACATTGTGAGCACGATCGGGTCGCCGCGGCGGAGCTTGTCGAGACGGCGAAACGGGGCGGCGTAGGTCGTGCGGTGGCCGGCGATCCCGACCGTTCCCCGTTCGCCTGGTAGGGCCGCACCCATGTAGTGGCCGGGTCCCTTCTTCAGGCTCTGCTCGCCTGTGCCGGCGACAAACACGAACCCGGAGCGGATCTTCGGGATCGAGATGCGGCCGAGCGGGTCGCCCGACCGCGAGGTTGCGCGCAGATGACCGGCCAGCACGGCCATGCGCGCGTTTTCCGAGCCGGCACGCCTGGCCAGCTCGAGCGTGCTCGCCGGCAGCGGCGCGTGCTCGGCCGCATCCAGCTTCTTTCCGAGCGCCTTCTGCTCCTCTTGCGTGAAGACAGCGGTCAGCGGATCGCCCCAGATGACCGTGACCAGCGCATCCGCGAGAAGCACCAGACCGATGAGCAGCGCCAGGCCGCCGACGAACCCGCTCGCGCGGCGCGAGAGCCGCAGCCGCGGGGGCTGGCGGAACACGCCGGGAATCGCGAGTTGCGGGCGAGGGGCGGCCATCAGCGGCGCAGGCGCTGCTCGGTCTCGATCAGCCTCGGACCAGCGACCGACGGAACAGGAACGCTCCGCCGCCGAGGAATGCCGCACCGAAGAGGGCAATCAGCGCTGGGCTGAGCCCGGTGCTCGCGAGCTTCTTGCGCTCGGCGACCGGTGCCAGCGGAGGCGCCTTCGGTGTGGTCGTGGTCGTGGTCGGCGGTCCGGACGTCGTCGGTGGCGGCACCTGCTCCGTGGTGACGGGCGGGCTGGTGGGCGTCGAGGGCGAAGACGGCGGGCCCTGCGCCGTGACCGGCGGGGGAGTCGTCGTCTGGGCCGGCGGCGTCACCGTCGGCGGAGTCTCCGCCGGCGGAGTTTGCTCCGTCTGGGTGGGCGGCTGTCCGCCCTCTTCCTGCTTTCCGCCGTGATCCTTTTGTCCGCCGTGATCATTCTCAGTCTGGGTCGGTGTTTCTCCGCCCTGGTTGGTCTCCTCGCCCGCCCAGCCGATCGCGGCCGCTGCCGTGATGCCGAGGATCAGGGCGACGACGGCAAAGATCACACCTGCCGTCTGACGGTACATGGGTCGTGACATTCGAGGCTCCCCTCCTTGACTCGTGTCAGTCGTGGTTACGGGAAGCCGAGCCGGCCTACATCTGCAGGCTTGCTGCGACTGCAGGCTGTTCCGAGGTCGGCGGGGGCAAAGAGCACGTCGACCCGGGCAGCGCGCGGCTTCCTGGTCCGGCTTCCTATCGACCCGATGGGGCGCCGTCAACCGCGACTTCGGCGATTGGCCCGGCAAAAGACGGAAAATGCGCCTTATTTGGCTTTGAAACTGTCGGCAGGTGTAGCTCTCCCTTCCCTTGTGGATCGTGCGGGAGTCTTCTAGGGTCCGGCGCTCGGGGGCGCAAACATTGACCAGAGAGCAGATCATCGTCCTGGGCGTCATCGCTGCCGCGTTCGTGGCGGGCTGGGCTGTGCACGCCCTGACCGGCAGGCGTGGCCCGCAGCCGGCCGGCGAGGCAGGAACCCCTCCCCGTGTCGACGAGCGCCTGGACCGGGTGGTCGAGCACACACGGCGCGAGCTCGACCGTGCCGTACGCGCCTACGTGGCCTCGGCGCTGCTCTCCGATGGTCCGCGCGAGCACGGCGACGAGCCGCCGGCGGACCCGGTCGTAGGCGACGTGAGCGCCGCGCTGCGCGATGACGCGGCAAACGCCTCGATGCTGAGCGTCATGTTCGAGCGCGACGGCGAGCGCGACCTCTCGGACCGCGAGCTCGACCTGGCCGACTGGGGGTTCGCCTACGGCGTCGCATGGGCGCGAGCGCGGGCGCGCGACCCGGACCGCGACGAAGATGTGATCGCCCGGACGGCGCTGCGAGCAGCCGAGCCGGTGTTCCGCGCCTACACCGGCGAGGGCGGCTGGACCGGCAGTCGCAACGGCCGCACCTAGCCGCCCAGCAACACCGGTCGCGCCCTTTTCGAACAGCTTGCTAGTCCGGCTCCCGGACCCCGCGCTCGCGCAGCTGCTCGGCGAGCGTCTCGGAGTCGAGTATCTCGGCGACCCGCATATGGCGTGCGCCCGCCTCGGCGGCAAGTGCAAGCGACTTCGCGAGCGCGCGCTCAGGCGTTGTCTGACCCTGGTGCACGAGGCGCTGCTCGATCTCGCTCGCGCCGAGCCCATCCTGCGCGAGCCGGTGTGCCTGCTCGCGCAGGTCCGCGATCACGCTGTCACGGACGATCGCGTGGCGGTCCTCATCGGCTGTCAAGGCACCGGCACCGGGCGCACCGGCAAGGTCTTCAGCTGGTTGATGAAGGGCGACTCCGCGACCCTCGGCGTCCCGGCGAGCTCCATCGCGGGAAATCGCGCGAGCGTCTCCTCGAAGAGGATCCGCAGCTCGAGCCGGGCGAGTGCCGCGCCGAGGCAGAAATGACGGCCGCCGGCACCAAACGCCTGGTGTTCGGCGTTCCGGCGGAGTCGAACCGGTCGACGTCTTCGTAGCGTGACTCGTCGCGGTTCGAGGAGACGTACCACATCACGACCTTGTCTCCCTCGCGAATCTGCTGCCCTCCGAGCTCGGCGTCACAGGTCGCGGTGCGCCGAAAGTGTGCGAACGCGGGAAACATGCGCAGCGACTCCTCGACCATGCCCGGGACCAGCGACGGGTCGTCCAGCACCGACTGGAGCTGGTCGGGATTCTCCATCAGCGCCCGCATCCCGCTGCTGTAGGTCGCCTTGGTGCTGTCGTTGCCCGCGGCGACCAGCAAAAAGAAGCCCATCACGATCTCGTGCTCCTCGAGCTTTTGTCCGTCGACCTCGGAATGGACAAGCACGCTGGTCAGGTCGTCGGTCGGGCGCTCGCGCCGCTCGGCGATCATGCGCCGGCAGCGCTCGAAGATCTCGGGGATGTCGTTGTCGACCACGCCCTGCACTCCGTCCGGGTTCAGGTCCGGGTCGCCCGCGCCGAGCGCCGAGTTCATCAGGTTCGCCCAGATCGCGTCGTCCTCCGGCGGGATCCCCATGAAGCTGCCGATCACGCGCGAGACGACAGGCTGCGCGATGTCGGTGACGAGGTCGCAGGTCTCGCGGCCCTCGAGCCGCGCGAGCACGTCGACGGTGATCGCCCGGATCGCGTCCTCGTGGTCGGCGATCCGCTTGGGCGTGAAGCCGGCCTGGAACAGGGCCTTGATGCGATCGTGCTTGGGCGGGTCCATGCCGATGAACATCGCGCGCGCAAGCTCGAGCGGAAACACGGAGGTCACCGCCGTGACGCCCCCGCGCTCGGACGAATATGTCTGCCAGTCGCGGCTGACGGTCTGAACGTCGTCCGCGGTGGTCACGGACCAGAAGCCGGCCTCTTTGGGGTACTCGGTGATGCGCTCGGTCTTGTGGACCGGGCACTCCGCCCGCAGCCTGCGAAAGAGGTCGTGCGGCGGGCCGTCCTGCCACAGCTCCCGTTCGGTGACCAGCACATGCTCCAAATCGCTGTGGATTGACGTCATGTGACCTCCATCGATTGCCGGCGCGGGACCCGTGCCGATGCTACCGGCTGAGATCGGGCGAAGCGGCCTGCGGGACCTTCGTCACGGCACGAAGACGCCCTGGACGGCGAACGGCGCGGTGCCGTCCGGCGTGGAGAGCGCGCCGTCGGGACCGGCGTCGTCGACCTTGACCTGGCCGAGCTGCCAGATCGCCCGCGCGCCGGCGGTGAGCGTTCCCGGAACCAGGGCATTGAAGGTCGTCGAAAGCTCGCAGCGACCTCCGGTCGACAAGTCGGCCGTGGCGGTACACGGAATCGTGGCCGGGACCGTGAGATCCTCGACGGTGCCGGGCTCGGGTGCGCCTCCCGGCGTGTCGACGTTGTTCTTGTCGGTGAGACGTACCGAGAGGTCCAGTCCAAGCTCGCCCGTGTAGTCGGGCTCGCCGCCCGCGTTGGGAACAACGTCGCAGGCCGTCTCGGCGCTCTGGCAGCGCACGTCGGAGAGACTCGTCTTCACCGCCACGTCGGTGCCTCCGCAGCTTGCCGAGGCGCAGACGCTCAGGCGCACCGAGCCGATGAAGTTCGCGGCAGGAGCGCCGTCCGAGTCCGGCGTGCCGACCGTGAGGTTCGAGGAGCCCTGCACCGGGTCGCACGAGCCGTTCGGGACCAGCGCCCCCCCGTGGGTGTTGGTGGGCGTGGTGCACTCCTGGTAGGTCGGCACCAGCGAGGCGTACACCGGCGTTGCGCCCTTCGGCCGCGCATAGCTCAGGTCGTCGTTTCGGATCGTGCCCACACCGGTGTCATCGGCGAAGGTGGCGCCGGTGGGATTCGACAGCACCAGCACAAAGCTCTGATCGGCCTCGATCGCTGCGTCGCCGTTGACCTTCACCGTCACCGTCTTGGTGATCTCGCCGGCCGCGAAGGTGAGGGTGCCACCGGCCGTGTCGTAGTCGGCGTCCGCGGTCGTCGCGGTGCCGTCCTGCGTGGCGTAGTCGGCTGTGACGGATCCGTCGCCCGGGTGCGAAAGCGAGACCGTGAAAATGAGGTCGCTCTGCCCCGAGTCCCCCTCGAGCACCGAGACGTCGTTCACCGAGAGGCTCGGCTGGGCGTCGTCGTTCTGGATCGTGGCCGCGCCGGTGTCGTCGAGCACGGTCGCGCCCGCCGGGTTCGTGAGCTTCAGGGCGAAGGTCTCGTCGGGCTCGAAGGTGGTGTCGCCGTTGGCCTTCACCGTGACCGTCTTCGAGGTCTGACCGGCGGCGAGGCTGAGCGTGCCCGTGGCCTGCGTGTAGTCGGAGCCGGCGGTCGTGGCGGTGCCGTCCTGGGTGGCGTAGTCGACCGTGACCGCCTGCGCGCTCGGGTTGGACAGCGACACCGTGAACGTGAAGTCGGTCTGGCCCGTGTCGCCCTCGGCGTGGGAGACGTCGTCGACGGAGATCTTCGGCTGGGCGTCGTCGTTCTGGATCGTGCCGAGGCCGCTGCCGTCGAGGATCGTCGCGCCGGTCGCGGTCGACAGCGCGACCGTGAAGGTCTCGTCGGGCTCGAAGGTGGTGTCGCCGTTGGCCTTCACCGTGACCGTCTTCGAAGTCTGCCCAGGCGTGAAGGTGAGCACCGTGGACGCGAGCGCGGCGTAGTCGGAGCCGGCGGTCGTGGCGGTGCCGTCCTGGCTTTGCGCGCTCACCTGGACCTGCTGATAGCTGGCGTTCGAGAGCGACACCGTGAACGTGAAGTCGGTCTGGCCCGTGTCGCCCTCGGCGTGGGAGACGTCGTCGACGGAGATCTTCGGCTGGGCGTCGTCGTTCTGGATCGTGCCGAGGCCGCTGCCGTCGAGGATCGTCGCGCCCGCTGGATTGGAGAGCTTCAGCGTGAAGCTCTCGTCCGTCTCGAAGGCCGTGTCGCCGCTGGCCTTTACGGTCACGGTCTTCGACGTCTGGCCGGCGGCGAAGGTGAGCGTGGTGGACGTCAGCGCGGCGTAGTCCGATCCCGCAGTTGTCGCGGTGCCGTCCTGCGTGGCGTAGTCGACCGTGACGGGGCTGGTGCTCGCGCCCGATAGCGAAACCGTGAACGTGAAGTCCGTCTGCCCCGTGTTGCCCTCAGGGTGGGAGACGTCGTCGACCGAGATCGAGGGAACCGGAGTCGCGGAGACCTCGTTCGACTGCGATCCCTCTCCGACGCCGTTCACCGCGGCGACGCGGTAGAAGTACTTGGTGCCGTTGCCGGCCGTGGAGTCGTCGTAGGAAGTCACGTTCCCGAGGGTGGCGAGCAGAGTTTCGGCTCCGGCGGCGGTTCCCCGGTAGACCTTGTAGTTGGTGATCGCAACGCCGCCGTCGGCCGGAGCGGTCCAGGAGAGGTGCACCGAGCCGTTGCCCGCCGTCGCCGAGAGCACGGGTGCCGAGGGTGCTTGGGCGGCCACGATCGTGCCGCCGCCGAAGGCTCCGCCGCGCATCGCCGTGTCGCCCAGCGTGAAGGAGACATAGCCGGCGCCCGGGATCGTCGTGTCGGTCGCAGAGCCCACCGAGGTCCAGGCCCCCGACCCCGGCTTCCGGTAGGCCGTGATCGTCGAGCCGACCAGCTGCAATCCCATCCCGTCTCCGGCCGCAAGGGGTGCCGTGAACGTCGCGATCGAGGTCGACGTGTTGCCGTTGAGCTTCTCGCGCAGGTCCCAGGTGCTCGACGACGGCGTGACCCGCAGGAAGTAACAGGAGACACCGGACGAGCTGAGCGTGCTGACACGCCCCGCCACCTGGATGAAGTTCCCGCCTGACGGCAGCGTGGGAACGGTCAGGTAGGCCTCCTGGTCTGCGCCGAAGGTGCTCGGGCTCCAGGTCGCCGAGCTTTCCGCCGACGAGCTCTTGGTCAGGCCGCTGCTCGCAATCGTGACCGTGCCGGCATCCTGAAGGCCCGGCGACTGCCAGTTCGACCCCAGGCCGCCTGCCGCCCGCGCGAAGCTGTCCAACACTCCGGTGCGGGGGAACGCGGGCGTCGCGGTCGGCGTCGCCGACACCTCGTTGGACTGCGCGCCCTCGCCGATGCTGTTGACCGCCGAGACGCGGTAGTAGTACTTCGTGCCGTTGACCGCCGTATTGTCGTCGGTCGAGGTCACGTTGCCGACGCTTTTCAGCAGCGTCTCACCGCCCGCCGTGGTCCCCCGGTAGACCTTGTACCCCGTGATCGCAGAGCCGCCATCGGCCGGAGCCGACCACGACAGATGCACGCTGTTGTTGCCCGCGGAAGCCGACAGGGATGGGGCGGCAGGCGCTTGAGCTGCCGCGGTCGAGTGGCAGAAACCGGAACCCGAGTCCGTGAAGCTGCCGCCCACCTCTGGCACGAACTGCCAGTCGTAGCTGGTCGCGTGCAGAGTCAGCTTGAGGATCCCGTAGCTGGTGTAGTTGGTGGTCTGGCTCGTGGTGGGGTCGCCCGGAGTTCCCGGCGGAGTTCCGTGGGACTCGCCGCCCGTGCTGACGATGAACTCGCGAACCCCGTTCGTGTCGGGATTGCCGGAAGGGCTCTGGGACAGGAAGCGCTCATAGTGATGGTTGCCGTGGCCGTTGAGCACGAGGTCGGCGTGGGCGTTGTAGAGGTCGGTCCAGAAGGCCGCGGTCGAGTTGTCGTTGCCGAGCGAGCCGGAGTTCCAGCGCGGGTGATGCCAGTACGCAAGCGTGCACCGGTTCGGATGCGCGGCGAGGTCGTTCTTGAGCCACGTCTCCTGCGTGCTCCCGGTCCCGCAGCCGCCCACGGTCCCCTCGGGGCAGTTCGAGTTGAGCGCGATCAGGTGCCACGAGCCGATGTCGAAGCTGTAGTAGCCGTTCGCGAAGTGGGATGCATCCGCGCCGCTGCTGCCGATCCGCGCCGTGACTCCCACGCTGGAGAAGTAGTTGAAGAAGCCCTGGGCGTCGACCGTGTTGTACTCGGCGTTGCCGAGGCTGGGATAGACAACCGCGTTCGAGCGGCCGAAGGTCGGGTGATAGACGGCCTGGTAGTTGGCAAGCTCGCCGTTCGTGTACTGGTTGTCCCCCAGGTCGAGGAGGCCCGCCGGCGCTGCATTCACGACGAGGTCGGAGACGTACCGCTGACGGCATCGGCTCGATGTGCCGTTGCCGCTGTTGTAGCTGGGATCGGTCGGGGGACAGGCCATGTCTCCGACCGCCGCGACGACCGGGTCGGCGGCCCGGGCCTGCTGGCCGGCCCCGAGACCGAAGAGCACGCTGAGCAGCACGAATGCAAAGACCACGCGTAGTGGTCTCCTGCGGCAAGCGAGGCCAAGAAGGCGGCTGATCGGAGTCCTCAATCCCTGGACGAGGCGAAACTACAGACGGGACCGACTGTATCCCAGGTAAGGACGGTCGGTCAAAGGAAAACTTGCGGGCTTCTGGTGCCCCCTACGGGCTGTTCGTACCCTGTGAGCATGGCGGAGTCCCAAGACGACGTGACCGCCGCCGCGAATACCCCGGACCTGCCATTCGTGGACGAGCTCGAGCTCGAGATCGCGGCCGATCGCGAGCGCGTCTGGCGGGCGCTGGTCGCGACGATGCAGCGCAGCAGGCGCGGCTCGGAACGGTTCGCGGCACTGCTGGGCTGCCAGGATCGCACGGCGAGCGGGGATCTCGAGCAAGCCGGCTCGACCGTGACCGGGTTTCGCGTGTTGCGGGCTGTGCGCCCCGCTGAGCTGGCGCTTGCCGGGGAGCATCGCTTCTCCCGCTACGCGCTGACGTTCACGATCGATCACCTCGGGAACGACCGCGCGCGTCTTCGGGCCGCCACACATGCAGCATTTCCAGGCGTCCACGGCAGCGTTTATTGCGCGCTGGTGATCGGCAGCGGCGCACACGCGCGCCTCGTGCGAGGCATGCTCGAGACGATCAGTGCCCGCGCGGCTGGGCGCGGGCCGACGGGCTGAGCGCTAGTCGACGGTGCCGGGGGCGGCGGTGCTGCCCTCGGCTTCGGACTCGGTCGCGTCCGACCTGATGCCCGCGAGGCGGCTGGACGAACGCTCGTGCTGCGCGTCGCCCACGTGTGAGCGTACGTGTGCCTCTTGCTTTTCCACGGACTGCGTTTGGCGCTTACGTACGACGCTCAGGAGGCCCAGGCCGGTGAGCACGACCAGCGCGACGATCGCGAGGACGACACTCACTCCGGACCCCCGCTCTCCGGCGCGGAGAGCTTCCGGGGAAGAGGCAGATTCCGCCCCCGCTCCTCGGCTGTCATCTGCCTGACCACCAGCTTGCCAGACTTGATCTGGCGCTGCATGTGCTTCAGCTTGGCGCGCCGCCGCTCTTCACGCTGATCGTGCAGCGTCTTCATCGGGCACGCACCGTCGAGCGTCTAGCCGACTTGGTCAACAACATAAACCCGCCTTTCTGTCCCTCTATGTGGCGACTCGGACGAAAGGAAGAGAGACAGACCCGGCGAGCGAGGACTACTCCATTCAGGGTACCACCGGCAGCGCGCATTACGCCAAAACCGGCTTGGTAGTGGGCTCCGTGGGGGGCCGGCGATCGTGATCGCTCAAGACCCACCCGCTTCGGTCCGATAAGGCCTACATGAGCGAAAGAGCTCATACGGCCGAGCGGTTCACGACGTCTGCCAACCACAGGCGAATCCGGCTGGCGCTGATCGTCGCAGCCGCGATCGGCGCTGGGCTGGTGGTCTGGTTGCTTTTCAAGAGCGACGGCAACGGGAGCAGCGCTTCGACCCGCGCACCGGCGGCTGCCGCCTCCGCGACCAAGCTTCGGGCACTTCCCCAGCAGGTCGGCCACGACGTTTTCTGGGCCGGCCGCAAGAGTGGCTTCACATATGAGTTGACGCAGACCAGCAAGGGCAACATCTTCGTGCGCTACCTGCCGGCCGGCGTCGAGCCCAACGACCAGCGGCCGAACTTCCTCACGGTCGGCACGTACCCGCACCGCGGCGCCTTCGGCGTCCTGCAGAAGGTTTCGAAGAAGCCCGGATCGTCGGTCCGGAACCTCGCTGGTGGCGGGATCGCCGTCTACGGCCAGGGCAAGCCGAACAGCGTCTACGTCGCCTATCCGGGCAAGGACCTCGAGATCGAGATCTACGCCCCGTCGCCGAGTCGCGCGCTGCGTCTGGCGACTTCCGGGCAGATTCGCCCGCTCCGCTGAGGCAGCAGCGCGCTAGCGGGCAGGCTCCCGCCACATCCGCCACATGGGCGGCCCATCCTTGGGAAGCCTCAGCTCCTCGAGCACGCGAAAGCCGTGGCGCTCATACAGGACGACGTTGCGGCGCTTGGAGGACTCGAGGTAGGCGGGGACCTGCTGCTGGTCGCAGCGGGCGAGCACCGGCTGCATCAACGCGCTGCCGAAGCCCCGGCCCTGCAGCTCGGGCTCGATGCCGAGCACCGCGAGGTAATAATGGTCGGGCTCTTTCGGATGGCTCTTCTCGATCATGTTGAGCACCGCGATCAGACGCGGAAGGCTCCGCCTCGCCACCCGGATCATGCTCGGAAGCAGACGTAGCTGCTCGCCGAGGCCTAGGTGCCATTTGCCCGGCGGCAGCCAGAGCGCACCTCCGAAGAGCCGCTCAGCCGCATAGCACTCGCCTTGCGGAAGCCAGATCCGCTGGAGGAAGAGCGTGAATGCTGCTTCCAGGCGAGCCTTTCGCTCGGTGTCGCCCTGGAAGATCCAGCTCATCACAGGATCATCCGCGAAGGCGCGCGCCAACGCCGTGGCGATCCTCGGGACGTCTGCGTCGGTGAGCTTGCGAACGTCCGAGCCATCGATCGCCGGCCTCATCGGAAGCGGCGATTGCTCGAGGCTGGCGTCCTCCAGGGTCATCGTCCGCGGAGCCTACTGCGCGGCAGCAAAAGACTCAGCTCTCGCGCGCGTCCCCTGCGGGCGCGTCGAGCTCCGCGACCAACTCGTCGAGCTTCAGCTCGCGCAGCTTGCCCGATACGGCGTCGAGCTCGCCCTTGGAGAACTCGATCAGCTCCTTCGCCTCGACACACAACTCGAGGGTCTCGCGCAACTCGGCCTCGCCCGAGTCCAGCCGGGCGATGATCGTCTCCAGCCGGGCGACCGCGACCTCGTAGCTCTCAGGCTTTTCATTCATCCCGATCCCGGTCCTCGACCCGGGCCGGCAAAGAGCCGTCGGCGAAGCGGATCACGATGCGTCCACGGTCGCGCGTCGCGGCCGCCGAGGCGAGCGGATCACCGTCGCGGCCGGCGACAAGCGCGTAGCCGCGGTCGAGGGTGCGGTCGGGGTCGTGCGCGCGCTCCGCGAGCGAGAGGGCATCGATTCGCTGCGACTCCTTGCCGAGCGTGACCGCCGTTCTGCTCCCAAGGGCGCGCCCGTAGCGCCCGAGCTGACCACGCGCAGCGCGATCCGCCGCTTCGAAGGCCTCCTGCTTCCGGCTCAGGACGAGGGCGTGACGAGACGCAAGCGACGTTCCGGTGGAGACCCCGCGCGTCGCCGACGCGCGCACCTCGCGCAGCAGCTGGTGCAGGCGCCTGCGCTCGAGTCGGATGCTGCGCTCCGGCCCTTGCGCGAGCTCCGCCAGCCGGCGTCCCCGCGAAGCGATCGCGGTCGAGGCGGACCGTGCGGCGAGGCTCGCGAACGAGCGAAGGCCGGTGCGGGCATCGTTGAGATCGATCCGCACGAGCGCGTCGGCCGCATGGGTGGGAGTCGAGCAGCAGACCGCGGAGACGTCGTCGATCAGGGTTCGGTCCGACTCGTGGCCGACGGCGCTGATCACGGGCAGCCGAAGCAGTGCCACGGTGCGGCAGAGCGTCTCGTCGCAGAACGCCCACAGGTCCGTGAGGCTGCCGCCGCCGCGGCAGACCACGGCCACGTCGACCTGAGGCAGCTCGGCGAGATTGCGCAGCGCAGTCGCGATCGCCCCCGCCGCGCGCCGGTCCTGGACCGGCGCATCCGCCCAGACGATCGTCCCGCGCCAGCCCCGACGCTCGAGCCCGGCGAGCAGGTCGGCACAGGCGGCGCTTCCTCGAGCGGTGACGACCCCGATCGTCCTCGGGATTGCCGGACGACCAAGTGCCTTCTGTGGCGTGAACAGCCCATCCGCCTCGAGCTGCTTGCGCAGGGCAGCCAGACGTGCGAGCAGGTCTCCCTCACCGGCCAGCCGCAGGTAGGTGACGCGGAAGCTGAAGCCCGGCGAGGCGGTGGCGGTGCCCGGGTAGAAATCCGGTCCGCCCGCCACGATCACCTCGGCGCCGTCGCGGAGCGCGCCGCCCGGAAGGCCGAGCTTCTCCAGGTCGGAGGTCCAGATCGAGCAGGCCACGGCACCATCCGCGTCGCGGAGCTCGAAGTAGGCATTCGCACGGGCCTGCCTGAAGTTGCTGACCTCGCCGATCAGGAGGACGCGCGGGCGCTCACGCAGAAAGTCGCGAAAGCCCTCCGCCCATCGACCGACGGGGAACGGCCCTGGGAGGCCGGGGTCACCGGGCCGCAGGCTCCGCGTGTCAAAAAGCGATTCGCCGGCCACGTGCCAAGGCTACTTCGCCGCCGGGCGGACACGGGGGGATCCGGAGCCGATCCCGTGCTCGTCAATAAGCGTGGTCGTCAACCGACCTGAGCCAGCGCTCGCGCGCTGCGACCTGCTCGTCGGCGGCGCGCAATGAGGCATCCACGGCGACCTCGTCGGCGGTGTCTTTCGCGTCTTGGTGCTCCTCGCGCAAGCGGCTTTGCTGCGATACCGCGGCCATCAGCCGATCTACCGCGCGCCCGCGCTCTCCCGCTGCCCGCTGTGCTGGGTTTCTGTCTGACATGGAAGTCCCTCCGGCCCCTCTGGGTGGCTCCTGCGCGCGGAAGGAAAGAGAGACAGACCCAGCGAGCACTCGACACCTGCTCTTCCACGCTAGCACGGCTGCGCCGACGTATTTTCGCCCCAAAATGCGCATCGTCCGTTTGTCGTGGTCCAGCGCCGGGAGGCACTCGAGACGGTCGGTGCCCTTGCGTGGTGCCCAGGGCTGGCTCCGGGCGGTTCAGCGACGGCTCGAGCCCTGAGTGCGTGCGCTGTCCGCAGGGGTCAATCGGGCAGCACGGGCGGTTCGTCGCAGAGCGGGAGGCGGTCGGCGACACCGCAGATGTCGAGCGCTTGTTTGACCTGGCCCTCGCCCGAGATGATCCAAAGGCGGAAACCGCCTTGACGGGAGAGCGCATCGGCCCCGAGCAGGAGTTCGATGCCGGAGGAGTCGATGAACGAAAGCCCGCGCAGATCGATCACGATGTGGTCCGGATCGCCCGACATCACGAAGCGGAGATGAAAATCGAACCGATGCTCGTCGAGCATCGCGATCGGCGTGAAGTTGTCGATGTTCAACGTGAGCAGGCGTTCCCTGGGTGTCTCGAGCAGCACGCAGGCAGAGTCGTTGGCGGCGGTGTACCGCCGCGCGTCGTCGGCGATCAGCATCGCATTGCGGCTCCCGTCAAAGACGCGCTCGAGGGACGGCCGCCCGCCCCCTGTCGAGTGGATTAGCGCCATAGGTCTATTCCTTCAGACCGGCGGCCTCGAGGGCCTCGTCGCGGTCCGTGAAGGTGAGCATCGACACGACTTTGCCACCCCTGATCTCGTAGAGCCATGTGCCGGGCTGGTTGTCCAACTCGACGCCACTGGCGCGGCCGCGAGCCCGCCAGTGACCAGAGACCAGGACGCGGTCGCCGAGATCATCCAGCTCCTCGGGGTGCACCTCGAAGAGCTCCCAATCCGTGGCGAGGTCTTCGATCCATCGCCGAACGTCCGCGTGTCCCCGGTAGACACGGCCCTCCAGCACGGCCAGGATCGGTACCCACTCCACGTCGGGATCGAGCAACTCGAGAAACGCAGCAACATCCCGACGGTTGAAGGCGTCAAAGACGCGCCGCACGATCTCCACGTTCCCTGGCGACATCGCCCGCGCAGTATCCCGCAGGCGAGAGAACTACCTAGCGGAGCTCGCCCAGGTCAGTCGCCGGCCGCGAGTCGGCGATTGAGCTCGTAGACGTCCTGCCGGATCTGATCGAGCGAGCCGACGGTCAGGAAGTACCCGTAGGAGTATGTGCTCGTCTTGGCGAGGGCGGCCCAACCGAGCGGTGAGAGGTAGCAGGTCGAGATGTCCCGCTCGCGCCCCCGGGTTGACCCGTAGAGTCCTCCGGTGAAGGTGGTCCTCTGGGGGCTGTATACGCCGAAGCCGAAGTTCTGCTGGTTGACGCAGGCGGCCCAGTGCTCGGTCCCAGCCCACTGCTCCCAGAACGACGGCGTATCGGCTATCTGCGTGAGGGAGTCGCCGCTGAACGGCCTCCTGCCCGTATAGGTGAGCACTCGATTCAGATCGGCGATCGCGTAGACGGCGGGCAACTCCTGGGGGCGAGTCGTGACGCTCCACCGCGAGTCAGTTCGGAAGGTCGTCAGCTTGTTGCGTACGCGGACCGTCCGCCCCTCGAGCGTGATCCAGGTCTCGAAGTCGCACTGGCATGTCTCGCCTCTCATGTCCCAGAGGAGCGGCCGGGTCTTGACGTAGATCGTGCGGCCGTTGTTGCTCCAGGCGAGCACGGGGGAGGCATCGCCGTACGTGTCGCCGCCCTGGATCGGGTTCCAGGCCCACGGCGACCACAATCGATACTGCCCCTCCCAAGTGCGATCGAGGTTCTGCCCCGCATAGTAGGACTGCTGGATGTACCGTCCTTTGTCGCGGATGTTGACGAGGTTGTAGGAGCTGCCGGACTGCGACAGATACGAGATCGAGCCACCCGCACCCAGGTCGATGCCGACCCTGACCGTGCCGTTGTCGAGCGCGCTCGAGACATTGCTCTGGCCGTGGCGGGCGACAGCATCGGCGGGGCCGCCGCCGAGGAGCAGGACCGAGGCGGCGGTCAGGGTGAGCACCGTCCGAACGAGCGCCTTGGCCCAGGCCGGGCGAGCACTGTGGTCGTAGCGGGCTTCCAGGGAACCGATGAGCACAACCTGCCCGGGATCCCCTCGTTTCTAACGACTAGAAAATTCCGGGTCGACGACCGCGCAAGCGCAGTTCTTTAGGCGGTCATTGCGCCGCCGATACATGCCCGACGTCTCGCTTTATGGGAGACGACGGGATCATGCCTGCAAACCGGAACATTCCTCGAGCATTGACCGCCGCAACCGTCGCTTTCCTGCTACTCGGCGGAAGCGCGCCGGCGGCCCCATCCAGGCCCCAGACGATTCGGGCTTGCGCCAACAAGAAGACGGGCGCGCTTCGCATCCCGAAAACCAAGAAGAAGCGTTGTGCCCGGACGGAGCGGGTCATCGTGTCGGGGGCGCGAGGCCAGGCCGGCTCGCCGGGGGCCGCGGGGCTTCCAGGCGCGGCCGGACCCGCCGGTTCCCCCGGTGCGGCGGGCGTGCCCGGTACAGCCGGGCCGACTGGACCGGCAGGAGGGCCAACGGGACCACAGGGAGCTCAGGGCGCTACAGGCCCGGCAGGTCCCGCCGGGCCGACCGGACCTGCCGGGTCGACGGGTGCAAAGGGCGCAACCGGCGTTACAGGATCAGCAGGCCCTACAGGGCCGGCGGGGCCGACGGGTGCAATGGGACCGACAGGCACGACTGGATCCGCTGGAACGAGCGGGGCGACCGGTCCGACGGGCGCGACCGGTGCACAGGGGACCGCGGCCACCAAGCTATGGGCGGTGGTTGCGTCAAACGGCTCGCTCTCGCGCGGGAGCGGCGCGACGGCAAGTACCAGGACCGGCACCGGCGTGTACCGCGTCACGTTCAATCAGACAGTGACCGCCTGCGCTTACATCGCATCGCTTGGCGACACCGGTTCCACGGCGCCCGGCGAAGGCAACTTCATCAGCACGAGCGGCGACGCGGGGAACACGAGCGCCGTCGACGTGTATGCCTGGAATCGGAACGGCCTCGCTGCCGAGGACCACGCCTTTCACCTCGCCGTCCTCTGCTGATCGGCACCGGGCAGGCGCGCTAGTTCGCGAGACCGGCGGCCTCGAGGGCGTCGCCGAGGTTGTGGAACCACTCCACGCGAGTGACTTTCACATTTTCGAACGTCCAGACGTGCTGCTCCTCGACGTGCAGCTCGACTCCGCTGTCGCGGCCGCGAGCCCAGAACGTCACGAATACGAGCACCTTGTCTCCGGCCTCGATCAACTCGTCGGGCTCGTGCCTGTACTCGGCAAACGCGGCATCGACTGCCTGTACGACAGCGGCCAGACCCTGATGTCCACGGCGGGTACCTGGCTCGACCGCGTAGTCGGGATTGACCCACTCGACATCGTGGCTCATGTAGGTCTCCACACCGGCAAGGCCCTCACCGTTCCATGCGTCGTAGATCCGACGGACAGTCATCAAGTTCTCCTGCGACATCGCCCGCGCAGTATCGCGCAGCCCCTCACGTACCCACGAGGCATGATCGATGAAGGGTGGTCGGCGGCGAGGACGGCGTCGTCCGTTGCTTCTGGGGCGACCCGCCGTCCGAGCGCCGCGCCTATCACGACCCCGAGTGGGGCCTGCCCGTCGCAGAGACCAGAGGCTGTTCGAGAAGCTCTGCCTGGAAGGCTTTCAATCCGGGCTTTCGTGGTGCTGCTGTGCGATATGGCCCGCCAGGAGATCTGGTGCGGCGATCCGGACACTGGCCCTGACGTACGTGGAGATGGCGCTGGTGCGGCGGATCGCCTCACAGCCACCGAGCGGGCGATGGCCAGTACCGTCCGGGACCGCCCCCGGCCGCGCCCATGGAGGTTTCAGCTGAGCTGCTCGGCCAGTCCGATGATGATGCCCTCAGGGCCACGCAGGAAGCAGAGCCGGTAGATGTCCTCGTACTGCGCGATCTCGCCGACGAGTTCGGCACCGTGGCTGCGCAGGCGGGCAACGACGTCGTCGATGTCGTCGACAGCGAACATGATGCGGCGTATGCCCAGCGTGTTCGCC
>JBBQKG010000034.1:0-23887 GCA_038326655.1 Solirubrobacterales bacterium | reverse complement strand
ATCTACACCCACCTGATGCGCCGTGAGCCGGCCGAGCGCGCGCGGCTGAAGGCGCTGGTCGCGGGCGAGCCGCTGCGCTCACGTGAGCCCAGACAGGCACTGGCTAGTCAGGAACGCTCGTGAATACCGGGCCAAATGGGGGCCCAAAAGGCACTAGTGCCTTTATTTCGCCGGATCGTTGCCCGCTTCCCGTCGATCCGCCCCACCCAAAAGCCCTACATTTGCAGGGCTTCTGAGAGATGGAGCTAGCCGGGCTCGAACCGGCGACCTCCTGGGTGCGATCCAGGCGCTCTCCCAAACTGAGCTATAGCCCCGGGTCCGCCAAAGTATAGGCGCGGTTTTACACGGTCCTGGCGTGAAGCCGCCGCATTTGCAACCCTACGGAAGGCAATGGGAACGCTGGACGACGCAATCCGCGAGCACCTCGAGTTGAAGCGCCGCCTCGGCGCGCCCGAGAACGAGCTCGAGCAGAAGGAGGCTGAGGCGTTCGGGCCGATCGGCGCCAGGCCCCCGGCCACGGAGGCTGCGCCCCCGGAGGAGGAGCCCCCGGAGCCCGCGGCACGTGAGCCCGAGGTTGCCGCCGAGCACACCGAGCCCGCGGAGGCCGCGGCGGCGGAGCCGGCCGGCGGCTGGACCGACGAGGGCGTGCTCGACCGGGACGAGGTGCTTCCGGAGGACTCCCTCGAGCCCAACGGCTCCTACACCGCGCCCGACCCCCTTCCCGCTCCGCGAGAGGCGCAGGCGCCCCGCAAGGACCCACCCGACGATTGGGAAGCGAAGGCAGAAGACCCACCTGCCGGCGAGGACGTGCTCGAGGAGACCCCGGAATTCCTCGAGGAGACGCCGGAGCACGACCGGCTGTGGTTCGAGCAGAAGCCGCCGAAGGACTTCGACTTCGATTAAAGGGCCGTGGGTCTGCGAGCAGACCCACGGGTTTGGCGAAGGCCCCCGCGCTCCAACGTTCGTCCAACTCGACCGTCGCGGCTTCACCGCCCACCGAAGCGCCGCCGAAGACATTGACGCGGGAAAGGAATTCCGCTCCTCCAGGCATGGACGCCGCGTTGAGGAACTTCTCGAGAGGCAGAATTGCCTCTTTCGAGGAGCGGCACGGACGCAAGGCGGGGCCGGCGCGAGCCGGCCCCGTGTTTTTCCGTCACTACCATTCCCCGGATGCGAATCGACCGGATCCTCGAGGCGCCCGGCTCCGTCTTCTCGTTCGAGTTCTTTCCGCCGAAGACCGACGAGGGACAGCGCAGCCTGGAAGAAGCGCTCGGCGAGCTGAAGAAGGATGCGCCCGACTACGTCTCGGTCACCTACGGCGCGGCGGGCTCCACCCGTGAACGCACCGTCGAGGTCACCAAGTGGATCAAGGAGGACCTCGGGCTGGAGGCGATGGCGCACCTCTCCTGTGTCGGTGAGCCGACCGACCGGCTCCGTGAGATCCTCGACGAGATCGCCGGGGCGGGGATCGACAACGTGCTCGCCCTCCGCGGCGATCCGCCCAGGGGAGAGGCGGAGTGGACGCCTCACCCCGACGGGCTCCACCACTCTGTCGACCTGATCGAGCTGATCTGCTCCGACTACGACTTCTGCGTGGGCGCGACCTGCTTTCCCGAGGTGCACCCGGAGGCAGCCGACCTCGACCAGGACCTGGGCTACCTGAAGCGCAAGGTCGACGCCGGCGCGAGCTTCCTCATCACGCAGCTGTTCTTCGACAACGAGGACTACTTCCGCTTCGTCGACAGCGCGCGCGAGTACGGGATCGACGTGCCGATCATCGCGGGCATCATGCCGATCACGAACTTCGACCAGCTCAAGCGCTTCACGACCCTGTGCGGGGCGACAATCCCGCCGCTCCTCCACGAGCAGCTCGAGGCGCGAAACGCCGAGGGCGAGGAGGCGGTCGCCGAGCTCGGGGTCTCGTATGCGGCGCTTCAGTGCGCGGACCTGCTTGCCCGAGGCGCACCCGGGATCCACTTCTACACGCTCAACAAGTCGCCGGCGACGCGTGCGATCCTTTCGGCGCTCAGAGCGTGGCTTCCGCTCGAGCGGCCGTTCGCCACCGCTCAGGAAGCCCGTCGGCCGACGTAACGCGCTCCACGCGCCCAGCTCGCTCGAGGTGGGTGAGGAAGCAGAGCATGATCGTGAGCGCCCAGCTCATCATCATGCGGTCGAACCCTTCCCCGAACACCTTCGGCACCAGGTCGAAGGCGGTCGCCTCGCCGCCGCCGAGCGCTGCCAGCGTCGCCGCCACCCGCTCGTCGATCTCCCGCCGGTTCGCCGCGACGTGCCCGCGCACGTCCGTGAACGGCCGGCCGTGCCCGGGCAGGCACAGGCGGGCGTCCAGGCGCTCGATCGTGTCGAGGCCGGTGACGAACTCGGCGACCGGATCGGGCGTCCAGCCGTAGTCGAAGTACAGCGACACGCGACCGAGCAGATGGTCGCCGCTGATCAGCATGCGGCGCTCCGGCTGGAAGAGCACGACGTGCGAAGGGGCGTGCCCAGGCGTCTGGTAGGCGGTCCACAAGCCCTGGCCGGTCTCCACCTCGACGCCGTCGACGAGGTCGCGGTGGGGCTCCACGACTCCCGCGATCCCAGGCGTCTGGTCGCGTCGCTCCTCCGCCCAGCGCTCGAGCGGCTCGAGCGGCACGCCGCTCTGGCGGGCGACCTCGATGCGCCGCTCCAGCGCCCGCTCGGGATCACTCGCGGCGCGCGACATGTGGGCATGCGCCGGGTGCATCCAGAGCTCGCATCCGGCAATCTCGAGTATCGGCGCAGCCAGGCCGTAGTGGTCGCTGTGGGCGTGCGTGCAGACCAGCAGGCTCACGTCTGCGAGGCCGTAGCCCGCGAGGCGAAGCGTGTGCTCGAGCTCGTCCAGCGCTCCGTCGCCGTGGATGCCCGTGTCGACCAGCACGATTCCCTTCCGGTCCGCCGACTCGATCGCCCACGCGTTGACGTGGGGGACGCCCGGCCACGGCAGCGGCAGCCGGATCCGCCAGATCCCGGGGACGATTCGATCCGCGCGGCCGACCGGCGGCTTCTTCGATGGCTCGGTCACCACGGCTTTGACTATATGACGACGCCGCACCGCGGATAATCGGGCTCGTGGCAGACGAGCTCCGGCAGGCACACGGCTCCGTTCCCGATCGCGTGACCCTGATCCGGGCGCCGAACAAGGGACTGTTCACGCTGTCGGGCACGAACTCGTGGCTGGTCGGAGCCCCGGTGTGGCTCGTCGACCCCGGTCCTTCCGACCCGGGCCACCTCGAGCGCCTGGAGTTCGCGATCGCCGATCGCGGGCCGCTCGAGGGAATCGTGCTGACGCACCGCCACCTCGACCACGCGGAGGCGGCCCCGGTGCTCGCCGAGCGGTTCGGCGTCCCGGTGCTGGCCGGCCCCGAGGGGCCGGATCCCGAGGGCTTCTCGGAACCGGCCGCCGTCGGCCTCCAGATCGCGCGTGAGCTTCGCGACGGTGAGGTGGTGGGGCCGTTCGTCGTGCACGAGACCCCCGGCCACTCCGCCGACCACATCTCACTGCTGGCGGGGCGGGTCCTCTTCTCCGGCGACACGGTGCTCGGCGAGGGAAGTGTCTTCATCCCACCGGGCGGCGGCTCTCTCGGGCGCTATCTCGACTCGCTTCGCCGGCTCCGCGAGCTCGATCTCGAGGCGCTCTGCCCTGGCCACGGGCCGGTCGTGTGGGAGCCGCGGGCGAAGTTGACCGAGTACATCGAGCACCGGCTCGACCGGGAGCGCCGGCTCTTGGCGGCGCTGGAGCGGGGCAGCCGCAGCCGCGAGGCGCTGCTCGACGAGGTCTGGGCCGACGCTCCGGCGGTGCTGCGGCCCGCCGCGGCCCTCACGCTCGAGGCTCACCTCGACAAGCTCGACCACGAGGGAAGGCTGCCCGAGGGTGTCGAACGAGGCGGTTGAGCGCTACTCGACCGCGGGCGTCTCGGGCACCATGCGAAGCGGGACGGGCTCGCCGATCGCCTCGGCGATCTCGTCCTCGATGCCGAATGCCGAGCCCGGGCAGTCGATCCGGAACCGCTTCGGCGGGATCTCGTCGCGCGGCTCCACCGGCAGCCCGTAGAGCTCGTCCCAGCCGAACAACTCATAGTTCCCGGTGTTGAGCAGGATCGCTCGGGCGGGCATCGGGCAGGTCGCGTTGTGATGGTCCAGACCGGCCCTGATGAAGGCGAGCATCTCCCCTTCGAGGCTCATCTCGCCCTCGTTCATCCCTGCTCCAGCTGGTCGAGCTTCGCTGCCATCACGAAGTCGTTCCGCGTGAGACCCGAGGCGGCATGCGTGGTCAGCTCGAACGCCGCACGGCCCCAGCCGAGCTCGATGTCGGGGTGGTGGAACTCCGCCTCGGCGACGAGCGCCGCGCGCGCGACGAAGCCGAAGGCGTCGCGGAAGTTGGCGAACTCGAAGGTCCGCCGCAAGCGCTGATTGCCCTCGCGCTCCCAAGCGGGCACGTCCGCGGACAGCACCGCTGCCTCTGCTTCGCTGAGCGGCGGGGTGCCCTTCTCGCATGCTTCGCAGCGCTCTGCTGCCAACTGCGACATAAGCGGGAGCGACGGGACTTGAACCCGCGGCCTCCGGCGTGACAGGCCGGCGCTCTAACCAATCTGAGCTACGCCCCCGTGGCGACGATTGTAGTCGCAGGGCGCCGCTCGCCCCCGAGCGGTTCGTGGCGGTAGGGTTCGGCCCGAGAGGCAACCTCGCGAACACAGGGGGAAGTGAATGGCTGACGTTACCGTCATGCGGCTGGAGGAGTTCGACAGCGCGTTCGGGGGGGCGATGAAGCTCGTTCGGCACGGGCTCGGCGTCGAGTCGTTCGGCCTGCAGGTGTTCGACCTCCCCGCCAACGCAGATCAGTATCCCGAGCACGATCACGCCGAGGACGGGCAGGAGGAGGTCTACACGGCCCTCGAAGGGGCCGCGATCCTCCAGACGGACGGCGAGGAGCACCAGCTCGTGCCGGGCGTGTTCGCACGGGTCGGCGCCGGCCAGAAGCGCAAGCTCGTGACCCGTGACCGGGCGGCCCGGGTCCTCGCGCTCGGCGGCACGGTTGGCAGGCCCTACGAGATCTCGTCCTTCTCGGTCCCGCAGCAATAGCGCGCGCTTGAACCTCGGCATCGAAGGCCGCGTCGCGCTCGTGATGGGCGCGAGCAAGGGCATCGGCCGAGGAGTCGCGGGCGCGCTTTCGCGCGAGGGCGCCCGCGTCGCCGTGGCCAGCCGTTCACCGGAGCGGATCGAGGCGGCCGCGGCTGCGATCTCGGCCGAGACGGGCGGGGAGGTTCGCCCGTTTGCCGCGGACACCGACGACGTCGGGCGCATGCCGCCGCTGGCCGGCGAGGTCGAGGCCGCGCTCGGCCCGATCGAGATCCTCGTCACCAACACGGGCGGACCGCCGATGGGCGAGCCGCTCGGCTTCGACCTCGACCAGTGGCAAACTGCCTATCGCAGCCTCGTGCTGGCGCCGTTGGCGCTGGTCGGTGCGGTCACGCCGGCGATGCGCGCCGCGCGGTGGGGACGGGTCGTCAACATCACCTCGTCCGCGACCAAGGAGCCGATCCCGGGACTGATGCTCTCGAACAGCCACCGGCTGGCAGCGGTCGGGGCCTTCAAGACGCTCGCGATCGAGCTGGCCCGAGATGGAGTGCTCGTGAACAGCGCCGCGCCGGGCCGGATCGCCACGGACCGGATCGCCGGCACGATGGGCCGCCCGCTGGAGGAGATCGCCGACGAGCCGCAGGGCGATGTGCCCGCCGGCCGCCTCGGGCGGGTCGAGGAGTTTGCCGACGTGGTTGCGTTCCTGTGCTCGGAGCGCGCCTCCTACGTCTGCGGCGTGAATCTGGTCGTCGACGGGGGGCTGACCCGCGGAATCTGCTGAATTTGACGCAGTGACTGGACGATTTGTCAGAAACGAGCGAAAAAGTGCACCGAATCGCTTCGATTTACTTGACTCTCCGGTCGGTTACGCTAGATTTCCGGTTCTCTCCGTTCTCCCGGAGGGACAAGGGGCGTCAAGAACCCCTGCTGTAACGCCTCTCGAAGCGCCCGGTTGACTGATCGACCGGGCGCTTCTCTTTCCGGGCGACGCCAGGGAGGCCAGCAGTTCCTCCCACTGGGGCCCGATCACGCTCATGGAGTAGGTGGCAGCCTTCGCGGTCGCCGCGGCTCCGAGGCGCCGTCGCGCATCCGGGTCCTCGATCAGACTGGTGATCGCGGCGGCGAGCGCCTCGACGTCGCCGTTCGGCACAAGCAGGCCGTCGCGACCGTGCTCGAGCACTTCTCCCGGACCGGTCGGGCAATCGAAGCTCGCGACCGGCAGGCCCATGCTCATCGCCTCGAGCATCGCCATCGGAAGCCCCTCGAAGCGTGAGCTCAAGACGAAGAGCGAGGCTTCGGCCATCTGCGCCTCGACGTTCTGGACCGCCCCCATGAGAATCACCCGCTCGGCGAGGCCGCGCTCCAGGATCTGCTGCTGAAGACGGTCGCGCGCAGGGCCACGGCCGCAGATCCGGACGGTCCAGTCCGGATGCCCCGGAGCGACCTGTGCGAACGCCTCGATCAACCGGTCGAACCCCTTCTGGGGTCCGAGCCTGCCGGCCGCCAGCACCACCGGCTTGCGCTCGTCCACGGTCGACTGGCTCAGCTGGGGCACCGCGTTCGGGATCCGCACGGTGGGCGGCCGGCCCGGCAGCACCTCGCCGTACTCGCTCCGGTCGTGCTCGGTCAGCACCACGAGCGTGTCCAAGGCGGGATAGCACTTCTTGATGCGCGCCCGCAACATCGGGGAGTGCTGGGAGTAGTGCATGTGCTCGGTACCGATCACGACCGTGCCGGGGCGCCGCCCCAGGAGGCCGAGCAGGTTCAGGCCCGGGCGGGTTCCGATCAGGAATCCCGAGCGCACTCGCCAAAGGGTGCGCACCAGCATCAGGTCCGTCCACATGCTGCAGGACCGTGAGGCACGGTCGCCCGGATACACGAGCAAGCTCGGCAGGCGGCGGAGCAGACGATTGAGGAGCCCGGGCGCTCGACCGGGGCGGCGCTTGCGCTGGTCGTCGACCACCGTGACGGTCACACCGGGCGGGAACTCGAAGAAGGGGTCGTTCCGCCTCCGCACGATGCTGATCACCTCGACCTCGCGATCCCGGGCCAGATGGCCGGCCACGTTGAGCGTGGTTCGGATCGTCCCGCCCATGCCCCAGGCGTGCATCAACAAGATGAACACCTTGCCTGAGTCCTGCCCTGCCGGGCGGCGGCGAAGCAGGGCCCGCGCCAAGGGGGATACGACTCGATGCAGCGCGACGTCGTACCGGCGCGCCGGGCGGGTCCTCGCGCCGGCGCGCGGGACTCTGCGACCCTGAGGCATCCTCCGGCTTCTATCGCCGGAAGCTAAGAGCACCATGAGAGAGGTGTTAGTGACACACCTTCCGGAGTGAAGCCGAGGCGCTCGAAGCCGTGGGGCTGTCGCAGTAGGCGGGGCCCAGTCCCTGTCTGTTCTCCGAGCCACAGGCTCCAGTGCTTGCGATCCTGGCCCGGCAAGGAACGATCCAGCCGGAGACCACGGGCGTGCGGGCCCTGCGGGATACTGCGCGGGCGATGTCGGAAGCAGATATCGAGACCCTTCGCGCCGCATACTTGGCCGTTAGCAACGGCGACTGGGACGCCGCCAGTCGCGACTGGCATCCGGACTTCGAGCTGACGACCGGCAATCGGGTGATGAACGCCGGGACACATCGAGGGCGCGACGCAGCGAGGCGCTTCTGGGAGGACCTGCGCGAGCCGTTCGAGGAAGTGGTCGTTGCACCGGAGCGGTTCTTTGCGCTGGTCGAGACTCGGACTCGGCATCTCTGGACGATGCGCGACGGCAAGATGGTCGGTTGCGAAATCTTTTCCGTACGCGAAGAAGCCCTCGAAGCCGTGGGCCTCTCGGAGTAGGCGATGTCGCAGGAGAACGTTGAGCTTCACCGCCGCGCCATCCAGGCGTTCAACGCGCGCGACATAGATGCGTTCATCGCCTACTGCGACCCGGGCATCGAGTGGCACTCGACGTTCGCGGCGGTCGGTGGCGCTATCTACCACGGACATGATGGGATTCGGCAGTGGCATCGGGACTTCGAGGATGTCTGGGCAGACGAGATTCACGCCGAATCGGAGGCGTATTTCGATCTGGACGAGCACACGATCGGGTTTTACATGCTCCACGGGCGCGGGGGGCAGAGCGGCGCGAAGGTGACGCTCCCCATCGCTGCGGTGGTGCGGTGGAGGAGTGGCCTCATCACCTCCTTTAAGGGCTACGCCCACAGGGAGGATGCCTTTAGGGACCTGGGCGTCTCGGAGGACGCCCTCGATCCAATCGCGCCGTGAAACGCATATCTAAGCCAGTCGGAGAAGCCCTCGAAGCCGCTGTAGGCCTGTCGGAGTAGGCGATGTCGCATGAGAACGTGGGGATCGTGCACCGGGTCTACGACGCCATGAATGGCGGCGACTGGGATGCGGTATTTCGCGACATGCACCCGGACTTCGAGATGACGACCCAACGAGGCCCCGATGCCGGAACGCATCGGCAACGCGAGGCGGTTCAGGGCTTCGGTGAGGACTACTTCGCGGCATTCGAGAAGCATGTTTTTGAGCCCGAGGAGGCCTTCGAGTTCGGCGATCAGGTCCTGATCTTGCTCACGCGGCGCGCGCGTCCCAAGGGCGGTAGTGCTGACCTCGTCGTGGGAAACGGGCACCTCTGGACGCTTCGTAACGGCGCGATCCTGTCTATGAAGTCGTTCCCGGACCCCAACGAAGCCCTCGAAGCGGCGGGGTTGTCGAAGCAAGACGCTCACGCCGACTCCTGAGCCTGCGGGATACCTGCGCGCGCTATGTCGCAGGAGAACGTGGAACTCGTCTACCGAGTGATTGACGCCTTCAACCGACGCGACCTCGGTGCCTACCTGGTCCTGATGGACCCCGATGTGGAGTTCACCCGTGACTACTTCTTCGGCTTCCCCGTGGTGCTGCACAGGTAGCCCGGGATGCACTGAGCCGGGTTGCCGTTGTGCTTGGCCCAGTTGTCGCCGCCAGCTGTGAAGGGGAGCGCTTCGATTCCGAGGTCGCCATTTCTCCACACGTGGTTGCCGCTGATCGTGGCGCTGCTGCCCTCAGTGTCGATTCCATCGTCCCGATTGCCGTCGGAGACGTTGTTCGTGATCGTGATGTCCCCACCATCCCGTATCGCGCCGGCGATCCCGTCCTCCACGGAGCCCAGGACAACGTTGCCAGTTGCCACGCCTCCGGCGGCTCGCGCGAAGTGGATGCCTATGTGCTGCGAGCCGATCACAACGTTGTTCTCCGCCCGCCCGTTCGGCGTGAAGGCGAACGTGATCCCGTTCTGGCCGCCCTCCACATGGTTGTTGGCCACGAAGCCAGCTGTCGAGTCGATGACGCCAATGCCGGTACTCGTGACGTTCGTGACCGTGGCGGACCTGTAGATGTAGAGCGAGACGCGGCCTTCGACCGTCCCGTTCGTGACCGTCACGTCGGTCGTCTTAGAAAACTCGCCCGAGTCCGGGGGGAACGGTGCGTTGTCCTGATCGTAAGAGAGGATGTTGTTACTGACCGTGTGTCCGTTCAGGTTCAGGACGATGTTGTTGTGCGTCAGTCTCAGAGCTGGGTCAGAGCAGCCAAGTAGGTCCGAGTCGAGCGTCGTGTCTTGCGTCAGCACGTCGCCGCAATGGACGTGGTTGGCGAGCGCCTGCCCGGCAGTCAGAGAAAGAAGGGCTGTAGCGGCGGCCAGAGCCGCCAGAAGGCCAAGAAGCTTGTGCATGCGGAATCCTCCGTGGTCGATCCGTCGTGCTGACCGTACAGCGATGAAGACGACACCGCAGGCTCGGACTTGTAGCGTTTTTGCGCGGCGCGGTCGGAGAGCCCGCACGGAAACGCACTCAAAAGACCGCCCCTTGAAGCCGTCGAGCGGCCTGCGGGATACTGCGCGGGCGATGTCGCAGGAGACCCTGAGCGTTCTGGAGAAGATGTCCGAGGCGTGGAACGCGGGGGACACGGATGCCCTTCGCGAGCTGTACGACCCTGATGTGGTCATCCGCGTTCTTGCGGTGGGCGCGGCAGTAGGAGCCGGAGGGGATCAGGCGGCCGCAGGTGAGGCACGGCTTGAGCGGCATCACGCTGGCCTGTTGCCAATTTGTTGCCAATCTGGAAGCGGGAAACCCGCGATCCCGCTCCCAAAGCGGAAATGCCGCCACGGAGAATCGAACTCCGATTTCAGCCTTGAAAGGGCCGCGTCCTGGCCGTTAGACGATGGCGGCGCCCGCTCGATTCTAGGTGAGCGCGCCTGCGGTCCGGGGTAAAGACATCAAGGCCCCTCCACAAGGCGGGAGGCCCCAAAGGAGGTCATCGAACGTGGGAATTGGAACGTCAATCTTCCTGATCGCCATAGGCGCGATCCTCAAGTACGCGGTCACCGCGAGCGTATCGGGGGTCGACCTCGACGTGGTCGGTGTGATCCTGATGGTGGTGGGCATCGTCGGCCTGCTGCTGTCGCTGCTCTGGATGACGATCTGGGCAGACCGCCGGCGTCACGCCGTAGTCGCGGATCGCGCCGTGGCGGCCGAACCGGCCTACCGCGAGCGCGTCGTCGAGCGCGAGCCCCGGTAGCGAGCAGGTCAAGCGAGATGCCCGCGCGGCGCGATGCCGCGCGGGCATCGACTCGCTCACTTGACGGTGAGCGTGCCTTTCATGCCGGCCTGCTCGTGTCCGTCCACCGGACAGTAGAACTCGTACTTGCCCGGCTTCAGATCCGTGGTGACGGTCGAGACGCCCCCCTTGCCGACGGTGTTGCCGGCGGCCTTCGCGCCGTTCCCCTTGACCGCCACTGCGTGCTGGACAGGCGAGGGGTTGTCCATCGTGATAGTCACGTTGCCCGATTTCGCGTTGAGCGTGTCCTTGTCGAACTTCAGCGCTCCGCTCGGATCGGCTGAGACCTTGATCTTCGAACCGCCGCCCGAGCTTCCCGAGGGCGCCGTGCTGGTCTGCGTCGTGCTCGTGGTGGTGCTCGCATTGTCGTTGTTGTTGCTGCCGCCGCAACCGGCGACCGCGATCAGCGAGAGGGCGAGCACGGCACCAAACCCCAGAGCCTTCAACCGACTATTCAAAGTTGCCCTCCTCGACTCGTTGTCAGGCGCAAGACTAGCCGGGCGAAGCGCGTCCCCCGAAGCGGCTGAGCGCTCAGGCTCTGGACGGATGCACGATTTTGGAACCTGCACAAACAGGTGAGACTCTTGGTTCACGCTCGCTCCACCGAGGAAAGGACTCCTATGCACGCGTCGCAGGCAATCGCCCCCGAGCTTGGCTCGACCTATCCGGTCGTCGGCTACTGGGCCGTCGAAGAGGCGGACGCGGAGGAGAGCGCGCTTGATGCAGAGCAGCGCGCCCCTTCCCCGGCCGACCAGGATTTCGCCGAGCAGCTCGACGAGGCGATCTTCGCGGGTATCGTCGCCCTCCGGTAGGGCTAGCGCGCTCGAACCCGCCGGACGCGGCCATCCGCGCCGAGCACCCAGACGTCGCGCCCCCTGACGGCGACGTCGACGAGCTGCGAGCCGACCGCCCGCTTCCCCGCCACGCGGCCCGTGCGTGCGTCTATCTGTGCAAGCGTCCCGTCGCCGTTCGCGACCCACACCGAGCCGGCCCCATAGCCGATGCTTGAGGGCCCGAGCCCGGCGGTGATCAGGTTGCCCGTGCGGCGGCCGGTGGCCGCGTCGATGCGGGCGACCGCGTTTGCCTGGGGAAGCACCGCCCAGACGCTGCCGCCGCCGACGGCGACGTCCTGGCAGAGCGACGGCATCGCGATCCGCTTCGTCGCGCCGGAGCTCGGATCGACCCGGATCACGCCGAACGAGCCGGCGCCGGCCACCCAGACCGCGCCCGCGCCGACGTCGACGCCGCGGGGCGCAAGCCCAACCGTGATCTTCCTGCGCACCCTGTTCGTGCGCGGGTCGATCTGC
This sequence comes from Solirubrobacterales bacterium, assembly GCA_038326655.1. Taxonomy (GTDB): domain Bacteria; phylum Actinomycetota; class Thermoleophilia; order Solirubrobacterales; family JBBDJG01; genus JBBQKG01. The sequence continues at coordinate 11,873 of JBBQKG010000034.1, read as the reverse complement.
ACCAGGTTGCGATCCACCTCGTTCGTCGCCCACACGGAGCCATAGCCGATCGCGACGCCGAATGGGCCTCGTCCGGTCGGAATCGGCGCACCGATCTGGCGTGCGGCTCGCGGGTCCACCCGGCTCACCGAGTCGCTCCGGTAATCGGCTACCCACAGGTCGCCAAACCCAGCCGCGATGTCGTAGGGCGAGCGCCCGACCGGGACGCGCTCGCCGGTCGGCCGGGCGGTCGCCGGATCGAACTGCTCGACCAGGTTGTCGGAGATTCGCGTCACCCAGAGCGCGCCGGGGGTGACGGCGAGGTCCGAGACCTGGCCGCCCTGCTGCTGCGGTTGCTGAGCTTTGGCGCGAGCCCGATCGTGGTGCTCGTCGCCGCCGAGCACGATCGCCAGGACCACCGCGATCGCGATCGCGATCGTGATCGCGGCCGAGACGGCGAGCTCGGCGTCGATCCGCCGCGGCCGGCGGGCCGCCCCTGTGCCGGGGGCCGCCGGCTCGAGCCGGTTCAGCGCCGCCTGCACGGCGAGCGCCGCGGGCAGCTCCAGCGGCCAGGTGAGGTAGCCGGCGAGCCAGAACGGCAGGCCGAGTGCGACGGTCAGCGCGATCGCCCCGGCGGGCGCCGCGAGCAGCAGGAACGTCTGGGTCTCGGTGTTGAGTGCCGTGGCGTCCCCGCGGCTCTCGCCCAGCCGGCGAATGCCGCGTGGCAGGAACAGCGCCAAGAGGACCTCGAAGATCACGTTCACGACCGGCACGAGCGTCGCCGCCGTGATCGCGATGCGTCCGCGCCGTGCGCGCCGGCCTTCCCCCGCCACCGGCGCGACCTGCACGAGCCAGACCGGCCAGTACCCGCCGAGCGTGACGCCGAAGAGCGCCGCGGCCCGGGCGAGGCTCCGTCGCCGGCCGTGCCATTCGACGCTCGCGCGCTGGTGGTTCATGAAAGAAGGGGGATCGGGTCGTCCTGGCGGATCGGTGTTTCCTTCCGAGCCGGCCATAAGCTACGTCAACGATGAGCAAGCAGGCGTCAGCCGAGAACGTCAAGCTCCTGCGGCGCTTCTACGAGTCGTTCAACCAGCACGATCTCGACGCCGTGCTGGAGCTGTGCGCGCCCGATGTGGAGGTGTACAAGAACCCCGACGTGGTCGAGATGGTGGCCGCTTTCACGCCACGTGGCCGCGAGCTGGTCGCGCAGTACCTGCGGGGCTGGCTCGAGTCGTGGTCCGACTACAACGCGCGACCGGCGGAGTTCCTGCAGGCCGGCGACGACGTCGCCGTGATCGTCCAGGTCCGGGCACGCGGCAAGGGCAGCCAGTTCGAGATCGAGGGCCGGATGGCCGACGTTTTCACGGTCAAAGACCGCCTCATCACCCAGCTTCGCCTCTACATCCAGGAGAGCGACGCGCTCGATTCGCTCGGGCCCCGCTAGTTCCGCTCTCCGCGGTCGTCTAAACCTTTAGAAAACGTGGCAGGGGATCGAACGCTTGTCTATGCTTGAGCCACTGCCGGATCTTGGCCCCCGGGCAGGAAGCCCTCGAAGAATGCGCATGGAGGCGACGAAGTCTGTGGATCGCAAGAACCCTTCCCTGCTGGCGCGCATAGCGCGCTCTCTGAGATCTCCGTACCGGAGCATCGTGTTTCTCGCCGCGGTCGGCTTGTGCATCGGCGCGGTCTCGCGGATCGCTGCTGCGGACAGCCTCGACCCGACCGCTCCGTCGGCGTCGTTCACCGTCTCTCCTGACTCCCCGTTCAGTGGGGACACCGTGACGTTCACGTCGACTTCGACCGCCGGCCTGCTTGGCGGCACGATCCAGAGCGAGGATTGGGACCTCAACAACGACGGCGTGTACGACGACGCGAACGGCTCCCAGGTCCAGCACTCCTTCGGCGCGCCGGGCACCTACCCGGTCGGACTGCAGGTCACCGACTCGAACGGGGCGACCGCCACTGCGGCCGCGAGCGTCGTGGTCCACAACCGCCTTCCCTCGGCGGCCTTCACCGCTTCTCCGAGCTCGCCCTCGACGCTTCAGAACGTCACCTTCACGTCGACTTCGACGGACGCGGACGGCTCGATCGCGAGCTATTCCTGGGACCTCGACAACGACGGCAACTTCAACGACGGCTCGAGCTCGCAGGCGGAGCGGTCGTTCCCGTTCGCCGGCACCTACACGGTCAAGCTTCGCGTCACGGACGACCAGGGCGACGCCGACGTCGCCGAGAAGGTGGTCAGCGTCGGCAACCAGGACCCGGTTGCATCGTTCGGCTACACGCCGCTGAGCCCGGCCTCTGGCGACACGGTCACGTTCACGTCGACCTCAACGGACGCGGACGGCACGATCGCAACCTACGCCTGGGACCTCGACAACGACGGCCAGTTCGACGACGGCGCCGAGGCGTCCGCGCAAAAGCCGTTTGCGACGCCCGGCAATCACACCGTCCGCCTGAAGGTCACCGACAACGACGGCGCGAGCAACTCGACAAGCCTCGTGGTGAACGTGGCAAATCGCGCCCCGATGGCCGGGTTCGACTTCTCCCCGCAGTCGCCGAAGTCGGGCGACCAGGTCACTTTCACCTCGAGCTCGACCGATCCCGACGGCTCGATCGCAAGCTACGCCTGGGACACGGACAACGACGGCCAGTTCGACGACGGCACCGGCTCCTCGGCGCAAAAGGCGTTTGCGACGCCCGGCACGTACACGGTCAAATTGAGGGTCACCGACGGCAACGGCGCCACGGATGTCGCGACGCACACCGTCGACGTCGCCAACCGCGCTCCCCAAGCCGCATTCGGCTACACGCCATCGAGCCCGAAGACCGGTGACCAGATCACCTTCACCTCCGGGTCGACCGACGCGGACGGCTCGATCGTCTCCTACAGCTGGGACCTGAATGGCGACGACCAGTTCGGAGACAGCGGCGCTTCCACGGCACAGGCCTCGTTTGCGACGCCGGGCAGCCACACGGTCAAGCTTCAGGTGACCGACAACAGCGGCGCGACCGACGTCGCCTCGGTCACGGTTCAGGTCGGCAACCGCGCCCCCACGGCTGCATTCGGTTTCTCGCCCCAGACTCCCGGCAGCGGGGACCAGATCACCTTTACCTCGACCTCGACGGATCCCGACGGCTCGATCGCGAGCTACGCCTGGGACACGGACAACGACGGCCAGTTCGACAACGGCTCATCGGCGAGCACGCAGGCGACTTTCGCCAAGCCCGGGTCGCACCCGGTCAAGCTGCGCGTGACAGACAACAATGGCGCGACCGACACCGCGACCGTGACGGTTCAGGTCGCAAACCGCGGCCCCTCGGCGAGTTTCTCGATCGCCCCGCAGAACCCGAAGACCGGAGATCAGGTCACCTTCACATCGACCTCGACCGACCCTGACGGCTCGATCGCAGGCTACGCCTGGGACCTCGACAACGACGGCCAGTTCGACGACGGCACGGGCGCTTCGGCAACCAAGACCTTCGCCACCGCCGGTACCTACACCGTCAAGCTGCGCGTGACCGACAACAGCGCCGCGACCGCTACAGCGACCCTGACGGTCGACGTCGCCAACCGGCCGCCGAGCGCATCGTTTACGAGCTCGCCCGGGTCGCCGAAGACGGGCGACCAGGTCACCTTCACATCGACTTCCACGGACCCGGACGGCACGATCGCCAGCGTCGCCTGGGACTTCGACAACGACGGCAACTTCAACGACGGCGCCGGCAGCCAGGCCCAGGCCTCCTTCGCGCTGCCGGGCCCCCACACCGTGAGGGTGCTGGCGGTGGACAACAACGGCGCCTTGAGCATCGCCTCGGGCACGGTGCAGATCGCGAACCGGCCACCGGCCGCGTCGTTCACGGTGTCGCCTGCGGCGCCCAAGACCGCCGAGCAGATCACCTTCACGTCGACCTCGACCGACCCCGACGGCTCGATCGCAAGCTACGCCTGGGACCTCGACAACGACGGCCAGTTCGACGATGGCACGGCCGCTTCGGCGCAGGCCAGCTTCGCCACCCCGGGCGCGAAGACAGTCAAGCTCAGGGTGACCGACAACAGTGGCGGCACCACGACGCAGAGCGTCGACGTGCCGGTCGCCAACCGGCCCCCCGTCGCGTCCTTCGGGTTCACACCGGCGGCGCCCAAGACCGCCGAGCAGATCACCTTCACGTCGACCTCGACCGACCCCGACGGCACGGTCGCAAGCTACGCCTGGGACACCGACAACGACGGCCAGTTCGACGATGGCACGGCCGCTTCCGCAACCAAGGCCTTCGCCACGCCCGGCACCTACACCGTCAAGCTGCGCGTGACCGACAACAGTGGCGGCACCACGACGCAGAGCGTCGACGTGCCGGTCGCCAACCGGCCCCCCGTCGCGTCCTTCGGGTTCACGCCGGCGGCGCCCAAGACCGCCGACCAGGTGACCTTCACGTCGACCTCGACCGACCCCGACGGCTCGATCGCAAGCTACGCCTGGGACACCGACAACAACGGCCAGTTCGACAACGGCAATGCCGCAAGCGTGCAGGCCTCGTTCGCGACACCCGGCAGCCACGCGGTCCAGCTCCGCGTGACGGACAGCAACGGCGCAACCGACGTCAAGACGCTCTCGGTCGATGTCGTCAACCGCCCGCCCGTGGCGTCCTTCGGGTTCGCGCCGGCCGCGCCGAAGACACTCGAGCCGATCACCTTCACCTCGACCTCGACCGATCCCGACGGCACGATCGCAAGCTACGCCTGGGATCTCGACAACGACGGCCAGTTCGACGACGGCACGGGCGCTTCGGCTCAGCGTGCCTTCCCCGTCACGAATACCTACACGGTCAAGCTGAGGGTGACCGACGCCAACGGCGCGACCGACACCGCGACGAAGACGCTGACGCCCTTGAACCAGCCCCCGGTCGCCGCCTTCACGACCTCGCCGGCGGCTCCGACCACGGATGGGCCGGTGACTTTCACTTCGGCGTCGACGGACCCCGAGGGCCTGCCGCTCACGGCGGCCTGGGACCTGGACAACAACGGCAGCTTCGAGGCAACCGGGGCGACCGCTCAGAAGCAGTACACGATCCCGGGCACGTATCCCTTCAAGCTGAGGGTGATCGACGCGAGCGCGATCTCCGACGTCGCGACGGGCACGATCACAATCCCGAACCGCCCGCCCACGGCTTCGCTCGACCACTCACCGAAGAACCCGCAGACCAGCGATCTGATCACGTTCACGCCCACGTACAACGATCCCGAGAAACGTGTCAAGGCGATCAGCTGGGACTCTGACAACGACGGCGCGTTCGACGACGGAGCAACCCCGACGCTGACGAAGTCCTACAAGAAGCCTGGCCCCTACACGGTGCGCTTCCAGGTCGAGGACCAGGATGGTGCCAAGGCCGTCGCGGAGGACGTCGTGGCGGTCGGCAACCAGCCTCCGAAGGCGTCCTTCGTGGTGCTGCCCGAGTCGCCCGTGGCGGGATCGACCTTCACGCTCGTCTCGACCGCGATCGACCCCGACACGGCGCTCGACAGGTGGCTGTGGGACCTGAACGGCGACGGCGTGTACGACGATGCCGAAGGTCCCGAGGTCAAGTTCTCGATCGCGACGGCCGGCAGCTACACGGTTGGCCTCAAGGTGGTCGACAGCGAGGATCTCACCGACGCCAAAGCGCAGACGGTAGTGGTGCAGCCCCCGCCGCCGCCGGCACTCGCGACGCCCGCGCAACTCGGCACGAGCGGCCCGGCCTACAGCCTGCTGACGCCATTCCCGGTGGTTCGCCTGGCAGGACGGATCAGCAAGGGCGGAACGCGGCTGCGCCTCTTTGCGGTCGACGCACCGACCGGCGCTCGCGTGGTCGTGATGTGCAAGGGCCGCAGCTGCCCGTTCCGGCTGACCGCGCGGTCCGCGGGCAACGGCGACGCCGGCAACGGGAAGGTGCACGCGTCCTCCTCGCTGCGGATCAAGCAGCTCGAGAAGCGCGTGCTGAAGAAAGGCGTATCGATCACGATCTTCGTGACGAAGCCGGGCACGATCGGGAAGTACGTCCAGTTCCAGATCCGTAAGGGCCGCCCGCCCGCCCGCATCGATCGGTGCCTCATGCCGACTGCGCCGACCAAGCCGGTCCAATGCCCCTCCTGATCCTGCTCAGGCAGTACGGGCTCCGCGAGTACGCGATCACCCTTGCGATCGCCGCGCTTGCCGGTCTCGGCGTCGCGGTTCTGATCAACTCGGCGCCCGGTGGCGCGGCCGGCCCGCCCGCCGTGCTCAAGACGAAGCAGGAGCTCGCCGATGCCTCCTCGCGCGTCCTGACCACACGAGTCTTCAAGCCCGTGAGCCAGACGAAGCCGGCGCCGAAGCCGGCTGTCCACCATCGCACGCGCCGGCACCACCGCGTCCATCACGCGGTCGCCGCGCCGCGGATCGCGGTTGCGCGAGCGCCGGCTCCGACGCCGGCGCTCCATCCGGTCTCCCGTCCAGCGCCGGTCGTCCGGAAGCCTGCCCCGGTGATCCAGCGTCCCGCGCCGGTGATCCGCCGGCCGGCGCCGAAGCCCAAGCCGGCGCCGAAGCCGAGCGGCGGCTCGCTTCAGTTCGACGACTCGGGCTGAGCCCGCGCCGCCAGCCTCCGGCGCAGCTCGGGCAGGTACGGCAAGATCGTCTCGTCCGGGACAGCGTTGAGCGACTGGTCGGACTCCTCCAGGCGGCGGAGCGCCGCCTTGCGGATCGCGCCCGTGGTCGGCCGGCGTCGTGAGAGCTTGCGCCGTGCTTCCTCGAGCGAGCGCGTCCAGTAGTGGTTCAGCCGCAGCTTCTCCCACGTCGCCGGCTTCGTCCGGCCGTACGGGACGGGTGCGCCGAGCTCGTCGACAGCCGACCCCTCCTTGTAGAGAAAGAAGTGGGGGTCTCCGCAGCGCTCGACCCGTGAGGGGTCGACGATGCTCTTGGCCATGCGTCTCGCGTCCTCGTCGTCGGACCGGCGGAGGTAGTTCTCCGTCACGAGGCCGGGAGGCTTCGTCATGTGCCCGGACGAGCCGAACATCGCCCAGTTCGCGAGCACGCCTGGCCACTGCTCGTATTCGGCGAGCACCTCGGGCAGCGGCCGGCCGGTCGGCGAGAAGAGGAACTCGTCGATGTCGATGAACGCGATCCAGCGTGACTCGCCACCGTGGCGCTTCAGCGCGTCGTTGTAGGCCGGCACCTGCCCGGGAAAGACCGGCCAGTCGTGGAGCGCCACGATTCCCTCCTCCACGTACGGAGCGAGCACCTCCCGGTGGTCGTCCACGCTGAAGTTGTCGTAGAGAAAGAAACGGTCGACGCCGACCAACCGGTGGAACTCGAGCCATTCCGCGAGATAGACCGCTTCGTCGCGATAGATCGCGACGATCGACAGGTATGCGCTCACCGGCGCCCGAGGGCCGGCAGCGAATCTTCGCGCTCGCGGTAGCGGGCGTCACCCAGGCTGCGGAAGAACTGAACATGATTGGGTAGTGCCAGCCCCATGTGGACCGCGGTCTCGCGCAACGGGCGTGCGGCGTCGGCAAAGGCCACGTAGTCACCGTTCGTGGCGTCGATCGCACCGCGGATCCCGTCACGCTTTGTCACCAGCACCTCGCAGTTCGGCCAGGTTTGCGCGTGCGCGGCTTCGAGCGCAGCGTCCGTGCCGGCAGCGTCGCCGTCATCCACGAGCACGATGCTGACGAAGGGCTCGGAGCCGGGCGAAACCGCGGTCGCGTCCGGTGCGATCGGGATCGACGCGGGCGCGGCTGCCTGTTCCGGACTCGGATCCGGGCTCGGCTGAGCGCTCTGGCCAGGGTTACCAGTGGCCTCGAGCACGATCAGCCCGTCCCAAAACGTGGGATGCGCCGAGTCGGCCGTCTGGCAGTCGAGCAACATCCGGTATTCACGATCGCTTCGCGCGACGAAGTCGAGCGTCGCGCGATGGGGCTCGTCCCGGTTTGTGTCGTCCACGAGCACGAGACAGCCGGAAGCGAAAAACGGCTCCGCAACCCGCAGACCCTCGAGCTGGTGCTCGTAGGCGTGGTCGCCGTCGTACATGTAGACGCCGAGCGGCTCCCGGTGGATTTCCTCGAAGTACCGCAGGTAGTCCATCTCGAAGAAGCTGTGCTGGTCCGAGCGCAGCTTTTCGAATCGCGCCCTAAAGCTCTCCCGGGGGCCGCCGAAGCCCGAGAAGTCGTCCACGCCGAGGCAGCGGCGCTCCGGATTGCGCCGGACCCCCGCCAGGAACGTGAAGCCGGCCCACACGCCGACATTCAGAAACGCATGGCCCTTCGGCATGCCCCGCACAGCGTGATCGATCAGCGCCGCGATCGCGAAGGTCGACATCCTCGGGATCTCGCAAAGCTCACGCAGCGCCGCCCGCGCGTCCTCGCTCTCAGCCGGCAACCGTGTGTTCAGGGCGTCGACCGGCGCATGCGGCAGTTCGAGCAGGCGCGCCGGCGGCCGGCCCTCGCGGGCGAGCGAGAAGCGGCGCTCGCCGCCTCGGGCGGTGGCCGGCTCGAGAAACTCGAACGAGAGCGACGCGAGGAACTGCTCGTTGTTCACGCGGCATGGCGATCGGCCGACATGCCCGGAAGTATTCCGCAGGCGCCGGGTCGCCCGGCGGACCGTCCTAAGGGACGAAGATTCCCTGCCTGGCGAAGATCGTGTTGTCGGCGGTCGACACCTGGCCGTCGGCGCCACCGTCGTCGATCCGAATCTGAGCCACTTCGACGAGCGCCCGCTCACCGTCCTTCACCGCGCCCAGCGCGACCGCGTTGGCGGAGGTGTTGATGGTGCAGAGCCCGCCGGTACCGGTATCCGCGGTGATGGTGCACGTGGCGTTCACCGGCAGCGGGATGTCCTGCACGGTCGCGGCCTCGGTCAGGCTGGGGCCGTTGTAGTGGTCCGTCACGCGGATCGTCGCGTTGCCCTGCAGCTCGCCCGAGTAGTCGGGACCGTCCGCGGCATTGGCGCTCGAGCAGACCGACGCGGATGTCGCCGGCTTGCACCGGACGTCCGAGATGCTGGCCCTCACGAGAATGTCCGAGTCGTCGGGCGGACCGGGGACCCCGACCTTGGCATCCAGGCGGATGAACCCGACGGAGTTGGCCGCCGCGACGCCGTTGGCGTCTGGCGTGCCGACCGTCAGGAAGTCCGACGCCTGGGCGGGCGGGTTGCAGGACGGGAACGCCAAAGGCGCACCGTGCGTGCGGTTCGGCGTGGCACAGGCCTTGTAGGCCGGCACGACCGAGGCCCTCAAGGGCGTGGCGCCCTTGGGCCGTGGATGGGTCGCGCTCGCCGCCTGTGCGATGCCCATCAGACAGATTGCACAGAACGCGAGCACCAGCAGCGTCTTGGCCTTGACGGACACGAGCGTCGATCCTATGGGACGAAGACCCCCTGGCGTAGAAAGGCGGTGTTGTCGGCGGTGCCGACGTTCCCGTCCGCCCCGCCGTCGCTGACCTCGAATTGGCCGAGCCCTACGACTGAGCGCTTCCCGTCGAACGAGTAGGGCGGTATCTGAGCCGATACCGTCGTGTTGATGGTGCAGAAGCCGCCGGTCGAGGTATCGGAGGTGTTCGAGCAGAAGTAGCTCACCGGGAACGGGATGTCCTGGACGGTGGCGGCCTCGTCGAGGTTCGGGCCGTTGTAGTGGTCGCTGAGGCGGAGCGTCGCGTTGCTCTGCAACTGGCCCGAGTAGTCGGGGCCGTCGGCCGCGTTCGGCGAGTTGCACACGCTCGCGTTCGTGCCCGGCTTGCAACGCACGTCCGAGATCGACGACGTGATCAGCACGTCTTCCGGCGAGGTCGTCTTCACCCGCACCAGGATGTAGCCGATCGACTGTGCATCGGCGCCGTTAGCGTCGTGCGTGCCGACCGTGAGGAAGCTCGACGCCTGCGCCGGCGCCCCACAGGATGGGAACGACAGCGGCGCACCGTGCGACCTGTTCGGTGCCGCACATGGCTTGTACGCGGTCACGAACGAGGCTCTGAAGGGAGTCGCTCCCGCCGGCCGCACGTGCGTTGCGCCCGCGAGCTGCGGCACGATCAACAGCCCCATCGATCCCATAGCAAGACACAGGACGGGCAGCGATCGTCTCCTGGCGGCAGTCATCCCATCCTCCCTTGTCCGGCGTGACTCCCTCCAGGGATCGTACCCCTTGCCGTCGATCTCGCAAGCCTACCGCCGGCCGAGCTACGTCCGTCCAGAGCGCGGCCGCTCGGCGCCTTTCAGGGAAAGAACACCCCGACCATGCGAACACGGTGTCGTGCAGGTGACCGGGAACCGAAGCGCGAGGTCTTGGACCGTGGCGCTGCCGAACCCGACGCTGTTCTTGTCGGTGATCCGCACGCTCGGGATCTCACCAGCAGGCTGCCGGTGTAATCGGCGAGCGCCCCGCCGCACCCGGCGCCGTCGAGCACGGGGCCGGCTCGCCGGCACCGCCATCGTTGCAGAAGACCGTCACCCGCAAGGACCCGATCGCGCTCGCATTTTGCGAGTTGAAGTCAGGCGTGCCGACCGTGAGACCCGGGAGTGGAGATCACACAGAGCCGCAGTGCGCCCGGTCGGGTTCGAACCGACGACTCCCGGATTAAAAGCGCGCCTGCGCGATTCCGGCTGAGTCGAGCGGGTTGCTGTTTTCCGCTCCCAAGGCGGGATCGTCGGCACCGGTGGCAGGGCTCTCGGGGTTGTCATTCCCGTGGGGTCCCGTGGGGTGGGTTGCCACCGGGGTTGCCCCTTTCGGGGCGAGCTCGACGGCGAGATCGAGCGGCTGGTCGAGCTCGTCGGTGAGCAGGTGCACGTAGGTCGCGAGCGTGAAGGCCGGCGAGTGGTGGCCGAGCCACCGCTGCACCTGGACCGCGTTCGCGCCACGCTCGAACAGCATCGAGGCGCACGTGTGCCGGAACGCGTGGAAGCCCGCCCAGGGCGCACCGGCCTCCTCGGCCGCCGGCCGCAGGTAGCGGCTCCGCACGTTCTCGGGCCGCAGCGGCGTGCCCGTGCCGGTCGTGAACACGAGAGCGCGCTCGTCGACGTCCATGCCGGCCCGGTGCGCCCGGAGCGCGGACACGAGTGCCGGCGACAGGGGCACGTCGCGCCGGCCGTACTTCGACTTGGGAGGCCCGAGCCGGCCGCGGACGCGCGCCTGGCGGACCTTCACATGCGGGTGGGATCCGTCGAGCTTCACGTGGCGCCACTCCAGCGCGACCCCCTCCGACACGCGCAGGCCGGTCTCGGCCAGCGCTCGGAAAAACAGGCGCACCTGAGGGTGCACGATCGCCAGGAACGCTGCGAGCTGCTCGCGGGTGAGCGCCTGCGCCTTCTGAGCGTCCTCCTCCAGCTCCACGCGGGGCCGGTGCGGCAGCGCCAGGTCCCGGGTTGGGTTCGTCCGGATCAGGCCCTCCTGGACCGCCGTCCGCATGCAGGCGCGGAGCGGGCTCACGATCCGCCGCACGCTCGCGTCGGTCAGCCGCACGACCGGCGCGCGCCGTTTCGTGCGCCGCTGGCGCTTGCCGGTCTCGCGCTCGATGCGGAGTCGCTCCGCTTCTCGCTCTCGCTCCTCCTGCTCGGCCCGGCGGAGCTGGGCCTGCTCGTCGCAGAGCCACGCGACGAACGTCGCGACGTCCCGCGGCGTGATCTGAGACAGCCGGCGCCCGAGCTTCTCGTCGAGGTACGGGATCGCGTAGCGGCGCAGGTCGCGCTCGTAGTCCTCGCGCGTGGACTCGCGGAAGCCGTGGCTGCCGCGGCCCTGGTAGCGCTCGACCCACTCCTCGGCGTAGTCGCGGAAGCGTGTGCGCGTCTGCTCGTGGAACTCGCCGCGGGAGATGTCCGCCTGCCGGGCGGCCTTCATGCGACGGGCCTCGTCGTAGGTGCGGGCCGACTCCTTCTTCTGGCGGCCGTGGACCTTGT
>JBBQKG010000033.1:0-24035 GCA_038326655.1 Solirubrobacterales bacterium | reverse complement strand
TCCTTCGCGTCACCGAACAGCATCACGGTCTGCGGCTCGTAGTAGAGATGGTTCTCGATCCCCGCGAAGCCAGGGTTCATGCTGCGCTTGAGCACGACCACGTTGCGCGCCTTGTCGACCTCGAGGATCGGCATGCCGTAGATCGGGCTGGCCTGGTCCTCGCGTGCGGCCGGGTTCGTGACGTCGTTGGCGCCGATCACGAGCGCGACGTCGGTCTGCTGAAACTCGGGGTTGATCTCGTCCATCTCCTTCAGCGCCGGGTAGGGGACGTCGGCCTCCGCCAGCAGGACGTTCATGTGACCGGGCATCCGGCCCGCGACCGGGTGGATCGCGTAGCTCACCTCGACGCCGCGCTTCTCGAGCTCGTCGGCCAGCTCGCGCACGCTGTGCTGCGCCTGTGCGACCGCGAGGCCATAGCCAGGCACCACGATCACCTTGTCGGCGTAGGCGAGCATCGTCGCGACGTCGTTCACGCTCGCCGAGCGTACCTCCCGGTCGCCGTCCACGGCGGCCGCCGCGCCCCCCTTGGGGGCGGCGCCGAATCCGCTGAACAGCACGTTCGCGAGCGATCGGTTCATCGCGCGGCCCATCATCACCGTGAGCAGCGTTCCGGAGGATCCGACGAGCGAGCCGGCGATGATCAACGAGGTGTTGTCGAGCGCGAAGCCGGCGGCCGCCGCCGAGAGGCCGGTGAACGCGTTCAGCATCGAGATCACGACCGGCATGTCGGCGCCGCCGACAGGGATGATCAGCAGGACGCCGAACACCAGCGCGGCGCCGAGCATCAGCACGAAGAGGCCCTCGCTCTCCTGGCCCGTGGCGAGGTAGATCACGAGGAAGACGATCCCGGCGAACAGCCCGGCGTTCACGAACTTGCTGCCGGGAAACACGATCGGACGCCCCGTCATCAGCTCCTGGAGCTTTGCGAAGGCGATCAGCGAGCCCGCGAAGCTGACCGCGCCGATCACGCAGGAGATCAGGATCGGGATCAGCGTGTCAAGCGGGATCTCGCCCGGGCTCGGGATCCGGTCGTGGAATTCGGACAGCGCGACCAGCGCGACCGCGCCGCCGCCGACGCCGTTGAAGAGCGCGACCATCTGCGGCATCGCGGTCATCTTCACCGCGCGCGCCGAGAACGCGCCGATCGCGGCGCCGATCGCGATCCCGGCGATGATCAGCCCGTAGTTGTGGATGTCGCGGTCGAGCAGCGTCGCCGCGACGGCGATCAGCATGCCGATCGCGGCGAGCTCGTTTCCGCGGCGGGCCGTGCGCGGGTGGCTGAGGCCCTTGATGCCGAGGATGAACAGCACCGACGCCACGATGTAGCACGCATCGATGAAGTTGGGGTCGCGCAGGCTGAAGGTGGCCAACATTCAGAAAAGGCCGTCGATCTGCAAGCAGATCGACGGGTTTGTGGCGGGATCGGGTTGCGTCACTTCGGTTTTATTCGGTCTTGCTCGTCGGCTTGCGTTCGCCCCGGCCCTTGAACATCTCGAGCATCCGGTCGGTGACCAGGAAACCACCGACGACGTTGATCGTGCCGAAGATCACTGCGACCGTGCCGGCGACCTTCACGAGCGTGTCGGCGCCCTCGTGGCCGACGACCAGCAGGCCGCCGAGCAGCACGATGCCGTGGATCGCGTTGGTGCCGGACATCAGCGGCGTGTGGAGCATCGTCGGCACCTTCGAGATCACCTCGAAGCCGACGAACACGGCGAGCACGAAGATCGTGATCTCCGAGATGAGCGTCATGAGACCGGTTGCGGGCCGGACTCGATCGCTTCCCGCACGCGGTCATTGACGATCCGTCCCTCGTGGGTGATCGCACAGCCGGCGATGATCTCATCCTCGAAGTCCAGCTCGACGCGGCCCTCGTTGGACATGTGAAGCAGCAGGTTCGCGACGTTGTTCGCGTAGAGAAGGCTCGCGTGGAATGGCATCTGGCTTGGAAGGTTGAGCGTTCCGTCGATCGTCACGCCGGCCTTCACGACCACCTGGCCCGGCTCCGTGAGGGCGCAGTTTCCGCCCGTCTCGGCGGCGATGTCCACGATCACCGAGCCGGGCCTCATCGACTGCACCATCTCCTCGGTGATCAGGCGCGGTGCGGGACGGCCCGGCACTGCGGCAGTCGTGATCACGCAGTCGGCGGCCGCAACGCGCTGCGCGAGCAGCTCCCGCTGGCGGCGTTGCTGGTCCTCGGAGAGCTCCTTCGCGTACTGGCCGGACCCGCCGCCCTCGGCCTCCTGCTCCATCTCGATCTGCACGAACTTGGCGCCGAGGCTCTGGACCTCCTCCTTCACCGCGGGCCGCACGTCGTAGGCCTCGATCACCGCGCCGAGCCGCTTCGACGTGGCGATCGCCTGGAGCCCTGCGACGCCCGCGCCGAGCACCAGCACCCGTGATGGCTTCGCCGTGCCGGCGGCAGTGATCAGCATCGGAAAGAACTTGCCGAGGTGACGGGCGCCGGCAAGCGTCGCGCGGTAGCCGGCCACGACCGCCTGAGAGGACAGCGCGTCCATCGCCTGCGCGCGCGTCGTGCGCGGGATCGCCTCCATCGCGAACGACGTGATGTTGCCCTCCGCCAGGCGCTTGACGAGGTCCTGGTTCGTCATCGGCGAGAGCAAGCCGATCAGCACCGTGCCCTCGCGGAGCAGCTCCAGCTCCGGCGCCTCGGGCGCCGCCACCTTCGTCACGACGTCGGCCTGGCGCAGCAGCTCACTCGCGTCGGGCACGACCGTCGCGCCCTGCTCGGCGTAGTCGGCATCGGGGAGGTGTGCCTCGGCGCCGGCGCCGGCCTGGATCAGGACGTCGAAGCCCGCGCCGGCGACCTTGCCGGCGACCTCGGGCACGAGCGCAACCCGGCGCTCCCCCGGCGTCGTCTCTTTTGGAACGGAAACCTTCAACTTGCTCGGAACGAGGCGCTCAGGGCCGCCCCGCGGCGGTGGACTCTATCCCACGGGCCGCCGGGGCCGCGGCTGGGCGGGCGTCGGAGTTTGCGCAGCTCGGCTCGCCCGGAGATCGCTTCCCGACTAGACTGGCCCGCGGTGCCGGCCTTCACGCACGCAGGACAGAAGCTGACCTACGAGGTCTACGGCGAGGGAAGCCGTAACCTCGTGCTGCTGCCCGGCCTGCTGCTGCCGAGCCGGATGCACGATCCGCTTGCACACGCGCTCGCGGACCGCGGAAATCGCGTGATCACCCTCGACCTGCTCGGCCACGGCAACTCGGACAGGCCGCGGGACATGTGGCGCTACTCGATGCCGATCTTCGCGCGCGAGGTGGTTGCGCTGCTCGACCACCTCGAGCTCGACGAGGCGGTCGTCGGCGGCACGTCGCTGGGTGCCAACACGACGCTCGAGGTCGCCTCGCTGGCGCCCTCGCGACTGCGCGGGATGGTGATCGAGATGCCCGTGCTGGACAACGCGCTGCTGGCCTGCGCGATCGCGTTCACACCACTGATGGTGGCGCTCACGTTCGGCGAGCCCGCGACGCGCCCGCTGGCCGCGCTCATGAGGCGCGTTCCGCGTGTGTTCGGCCACTACCCGAACATCTGGCTCGACTGGGTCAGCCAGGAGCCCCGTCCGTCGGCATCGCTCCTCCAGGGCCTCTTCTTCGGCCGCACCGCGCCGCCTCGCGAGGAGCGCAAGACCTTCCAGGCGCCCGCACTCGTGCTGGGCCACCCGCGCGACGCGATCCATCCCTTCTCCGACGCCAAGATGCTCTCCGAGGAGCTTCCGAACGGCCGGCTGATCGAGGCGGACTCGATCTTCGAGCTCCGGCTGCGGCCCCGGCGTCTCTCGAACCAGATCGCCGCGTTCCTGGACGAGTGCTGGATGCCGCAGCGCGCCGGCCAGCGCCGCCGCAGGGCGTCGGCGTCCGCCTAGCCTAGACCGCCGCCTCGATCGCCTCCGCCGCCGCGGCAGCCTCCGGCGACTCCGCCGCGCCCGTGGGCACGAGCCCCGCGAGTGCTTCCCGGGCCGCACGCTCACCCGACTGGATCGCCCCGTCCATGTAACCGTTCCAGACCGTCGCCGTCTCGGTGCCGGCCCAGTGGAGCGGCCCGATCGGGGCCCTGATCGCGGGGCCGTAGGCGGTCAGCACGCCGGGCGGCGTGTAGCCCACGTAGCAGCCGCGGCTCCACTCCTCCTCCGCCCAGTTGCGCTCGAGGTAGCGCTCGGGGCGGGCCGCGCGCGGTCCGAACAAACAGGCCAGGTTGGCGAGCACGGCGGCGCGCCGCTGCTCCTCGCTCACGCGGCCGAGCTCCCGGGCCCAGTGGCCTTCGAGGAAACCGACGATGATCCCCGGAGAGCCGTCCGGAGGTGAGTTGTCGAAGACGATCGAGAGCGGCCCCGGATCGCTCACGGCGCTGCCGGACAGCCCGTCCGCACGCCAGAACGGCTCCTCGTAGAACGCGAGGCACTTCACGCACGACCCCATCGGGAAGCGCTGGGTGAGCTGGTCGCGGTAAGCCGGCAGCGGCGGGTCGTAGGAGATCCTGCCGGCGAGCGTGGGCGGCACCGCGATGATCGCGCGCCTGGCACGCGCCGTGATGCCGTCGCCGTGGATCACGACGCCGTCTCGTGAGTGCTCGATGCGCCGCACGGGCGCGCCGAGCACGAGCCGGTCGCCGAGCGTCTCGGCGGCTGCCGCGGCGACGTTCTGCGCACCGTTGACGAACCGGTCCTGCTGCGCCCCTCCCTCGGTGTCCAGCAGCAGGTCGAGCTTGCCCGCGGAGTGGATGTAGAAGAGCAGGTGAAGCAGCGATACGTCGTTGGGCATCGCCGCCCAGACCGCCTTGACCGCAAGCTCGAGCATCGTGCGGCCGGCTCTCGTCGCGACGTTACGGCGCATCCACGACCACGTCGTCTGGCTGTCCCATTCCTTCGCGCGAGGCGCCTCCCACGGCGCGTCGAGCGGCACCTTCGATGCCATCCGGTCGAGCCGCAGCATCGCCTGGCCCATGTCGGCGAGCACGTGCGGGCGGAGCCGCGGGATCGTGCCGGTGTAGCGGATCGTCTTGCCGCCGATCTCGACCACGTTCTCGCCGGCGGCGTAGGTGGGGAAGGTCTCGTGGCCGAGCGAGCGCGCGAGCGCCTCGATCCGGTTCTGCGTCGGGCCGATCCACTGGCCACCGACGTCGACCCACTTGCCGCCGCCGATCGAGACCGACTCGAGCCGGCCGCCGACGCGATCGCGCGCTTCGATCAGGAGCGCGCTGCCGCCGCCATGCTCGACTGCCCGCGCGGCGGCGATTCCGGCGAGTCCCGCCCCGACCACCACGACGTCCGTCTCGCGCGGGGGCTTGTCCGTCGATCTGCGCAGGAACGCCACCGGCGGACACCCTACCGGCGACGGGCGCGCCCGTACAGCCGTCTCCGCGACTGCCGGACGGCGCGGGGCTCTCGGCTAATCTCAGGCCAATGGCGAGCAGGCGTGACGAGAAGGACCAGCGCCGCCGGGAGCGGCTGGAGCGGGAGCGAGCGCAGCTCGACGACGCGCGCAAGCGCCGCACCTACGCGATCGTGGCGGGATCCGTGCTGGTGCTGGGCGCGATCGTCGCGGTCGTGGTGGCGGTCGCGGCGGGTGGCGGAGGCGGCGGCAACGACGCGGCGTTCGGCTTCAGCACCAAGGCAAAGAACGCCTCGGCTCCGCCTCCGCAGAAGATCGGCAACCTCGAGCAGGCCGCGAAGGCCGCGGGCTGCACGCTGAAGAATCCGCCGATCGAAGGCCGCACGCACGTGACCAGCAAGGTCAAGTACCACACCAACCCGCCCACCTCGGGCAACCACTATCCGATTCCGCAGGACGACGGCGTGTACACGAAGATGCCGCCGCTGAACCATCTCGTCCACACGCTCGAGCACGGCCGCGTCGAGATCCAGTACTCGCCCACCCTCGATCCCAAGCGGGTCGCGCAACTGGGCGGCTTCTTCAACGACAGTCCCGCGTACATGGTGCTGTTCCCCAACGCCTCGATGCCGTACGAGCTCGCGCTCACGGCCTGGGGCCATCTGGCCGGGTGCAAGCAGGTCACCGACAAGACCTTCGACGTGATCCGCGCCTTCAAGCAGCGCTATCTCGGCCAGGCGCCCGAGCCGCTCGAGACGCAGCCCACGCACTTCTAGCCCGGCTGCTCCCGGCCATGTGGCCGGTCGGTGGCTTGCGATCGATGCCGAGTACGGCGAAAAGTCGCAACCACCGCGCCGCTCGGGTGTTCGCAATCCCGTAGGCCCCGCACGACATCGGCCCACATCGGATGAGAAAAGCGATCTCCCTCAAAGCGCTGCTGCCCGCCGTGGTCACCGCGATCGCGGCGGGACCGGCGGCTCCGGCGCTCGCAGCCCCGTCGCCCGCGCCGCAGCCGGTCGAGTTCGAGCGGGCCGGGTCTGCGCCGGGCGAGGCGGCCGCTCGCGCGAGCCGCGTGGCGTCGATCGTCCGCACCGGGAGGCACTTCAACCTCGTCGGACTCAGCTGGCGGGGCGCCGGCGCCTCCGGGCTCTCGCTGCGGGTGCACGCGGCCGGCGCGTGGGGGCGCTGGACGAAGGTCCCCGTGAGCCCCGATCACGCGCCGGACATCGGCGCCCGGGAGCAGGGCTCCGGTGCCCGCTTCTCGGACCCCGTGTGGGCCGGCGAGGCGGACGGGGTCCAGTACTCGCTGCGCGCACGCGGCCGCGTGCGCGGCCTGCGCCTCCACTTCATCGACACGAAGGGGACCGCGACCACGGCCGCCCGTGGGCGCCGCGCGATCGCCAGCGCCGCCCGGCCGGTGGTGCCGTCACCTGGAGCGCCGCCGATCTTCACGCGCGCAGAATGGGGCGGCGCCCAGTGCCCGCCCCGCGCGGTGCCGCAGTACGGCCAGGTCAACCTCGCGCTCGTGCACCACACGGTCACCGCGAACAGCTACTCGCCCGCCGACTCGGCGGCGATCGTCCGCGGCATCTGCCTCTACCACCGCAACTCGAACGGGTGGAACGACATCGGCTACAACTTCCTCGTCGACAAGTACGGCCAGATCTTCGAGGGCCGCGCGGGCGGCGTCGAAGCAGCCGTGGTCGGTGCCCAGGCCCAGGGCTACAACGCCCAGTCGACCGGAATCGCGAACCTCGGCACATTCAGCACCGCCGGCCAAACTCCCGCCGGCCTCGACGCGCTCGCGCGCTTGCTCGGCTGGAAGCTCGGCCTGCACGGCGTCCCGCCGACGGGGACCGTGCAGGTGACCTCGACCGGCGGCTCGCTCAACCGTTATCCGGCCGTCGCAACGGTGACGCTCAACCGGATCTCCGGCCACCGCGACGGCGACGCGACCGCATGCCCCGGTGACGGTCTCTACGCCCAGCTTCCGCACCTGCGGCAGATGGTGATCCCGGGTCCGCCGCTCGCAACCACCGTGGTCACGCTGCCGGTTTCGTCGATCCGGATCGACTACGGCTCGAAGGCAAGGGTCGACGCCACGCTCACCGGTCCCTCGAGCGCGCCGCTCGCCGGGCAACCGGTGGACGCGCAGCTGCTCGGGCGCAGCGGCGCGTGGAAGACCCTCACGCGCCTGACGACGGACGGCGCCGGGGCGGTCTCGACACGCCTGCGGTTTGCGTACAACCACGCGGTGCGGATGCGCTTCGCGGGCGCTCCGGGGCTGCTCGCCGCACAGTCGAAGCCGCTCACGGTGGGCGTGCGCCCGAAGGTGACCGCGGGCCTCGGGCCCTCCGCGGCGGCCGCGATCCCGCCGGGAAGCCGCGTTCTCGTGCGCGCCGGGGTCCGCCCCGCCAAGCGCGTCGCGCTCCTGCTGGTCTACCGGCTCAGTGCCGGCGGCACCAAGCGCCGGGTCGGGCGGAAGCTCGTGCGGGTCCGGGCGGGCAAGGCTCGCGCAAGTTTCCGGTTTGCCCGCGCGGGCAGCTACAAGGTCCGGATCGCGACCCTTCCCGACGCCAGGAACATCGGCGCTCGCTCGGCGCCGATCGCGCTCACCGTCCGTTAGCGGCGCGAACCCGGCGGCGGACGCCACCCTCCGGTGGGTCCGCGATAGAGGCCCTGGCCCGTGAGCAGCAGCCGGATCGTCTCCGCCACGATGCGGGCGTCGAGCCGCAGCGACCAATGCTCGATGTACCAGAGGTCGAGTTCGATCCGCTCGTGCCACGGCAGCGCGGCGCGGCCCTTCACCTGCGCCCAGCCGGTGACGCCGGGCTCGACCGACAGGCGCCCGAGCTGGCGGTCCGAGTACTGCGCGACCTGGACCTGGACCGTGGGGCGCGGCCCGATCAGGCTCATCTCGCCGCGCAGCACGTTGACCAGGTTCGGCAGCTCGTCCAGCGAGAGGCGCCGCAGCATCGCGCCGACGCGCGTGATGCGCGGATCACCCTCGTCCACGGCGAGTCCCGCCCCCATGCGCTCGGCGCCGCTCACCATCGTGCGCAGCTTCAGCAGGTCGAACTCCGCGCCGCATTTGCCGATGCGCCGCTGCCGGTACACGGGCGAGCCGCGTGACTCCGCTCGGATCGCGACGCAGGCGAGCGAGAGCACGGGCGCCGACAGCACCAGCAGCAGCGCGCCGGCGGCCAAATCCACGAGCCGTTTCAGCGACCGTGCGACGCGCGGTCGTGGATCAGGCGGAACGGGGCGCGCGCCGGGCGTCACGGCCGGCCCTCCGCCCGCTCCCAGGTCGCCGGGGTGCCGTGCCGGAGCCAGTCCCAGAGCCCCACTGCGAGCGATGCGGTCACGAGCACGTAGTAGTAGGCAAGGCCCAGCGGGCGGGGGCGACCTCCTGTGAGGCCGCCGATGCCGGCGGCGGCCAGGAATGCGAGCTGCGCGACCAGCGTGATCCGGTAGAGCGTCGAGCCGACCGCGAGCGGGACGTTCACCCCCAGCGCGATCACGTGCAGGAGCGGCGTGGCGTAGCGCAGGAGGCGGTGCGAATAGATCTCGAGCGCGTACAGGAGGCCGTAGCCGCGCGGGTCCAGCATGCCGCCACCCAGCACGGCCGGCCAGGCGTGGCTCATCATCCTGCGCTTGCGGCGGAACTCGCCCTCGATCGAAGCGAGCGGGCGCTCGACCGCTTCCGCGCGCGGCTCGTAGACGGCGCGCCGTCCCCGCTTGACCAGGTTGAAGGGAAACGACAGGTCGTGGCTGGTACGCGGGTCGAGCCGGAGATAGGCATCGCGCCGCACGGCATAGATCGCGCCGTTGCCGGCGGTGATGGACCCCGCGCGCGTCTCGAGCGCGCGAACCGCGGTCTCGTAGCGCCAGTACAGGCCTTCCTGGTTGGCGCCGTCTGCGGCGAGGTAGCGAAGACGGCCGCAGACATACGCCGCGCCCGGCTCCGCGAGGTGGGTGACGAGGAGGCCCAGCGCGTCGGGCTTCCACAGCGCGTTGGCGTCAGAGAAAGCAAGCACCTCGCCGGTCGCCTGCTCGACGGCGGCGTCCTGCGTGCGAACCTTGCCCCGGCGCGGCAGGTCGAGCACCATGACCCTTCCCGGGCCGGCGGTGGCGGCGGCCGCGCGCGCGAGCCCGACCGTACGGTCGGTCGATCCATCGGACGCGACGATCACCTCGAGCCGCTCCGGCGGGTAGTCGAGCGCGACGGCGTTCTCGACGCGGCGCTCGATCACCGCCTCCTCGTCGTGCGCGGCCACGATCAGGCTGACACGCGGCGGCGGCGCGGGGCCGGGGGCGGCAGGCCTCCGCCGGAGCCGCACGAGCAACGCGAGCAGCAGCGGATAGCCGACGTGCGCGTAGACGATCAAGCCGAGCGCGGTCCAGAACGCGATCTCGAGAACCGTCACGGACGAGCATTATCACCGTGAGGCAGGCGGCGTACCATTTCGCGGACGCGATGAGATCGCACACCGTCTACATGACATTCCGCACCGAGGAGCGGCGCAAGCTCGTCCGGATCACCGATGAGGTGCAGGAGGCGGTCGACGACGCGGGTGTCTCCGAGGGGCTCGCGCTCGTGTCGGCGATGCACATCACGGCGGGCGTCTGGGTGAACGACGACGAGCCCGGGATTCACGAGGACGTGCTCGAGTGGCTGGACAAGATCGCGCCCCCGAGCTGGAAGGAGCCCGTCGGCGAGGTCGCCCGCGAGTTGCTTCCGGACGACGGGGACTATCGCCACCATCGTGGCGGCGAGGACAACGGCGACGCGCATTTCAAGAACCTGCTCGTGCACCATCAGGTGGTGCTGCCGGTGACCGAGGGGCGCCTCGACCTCGGCCCGCGGCAGCAGGTGTTCTACTGCGAGTTCGACGGGGGCCGCTCGAAGCGGCTCGTGATCAAGGTGATCGGCGAGTGAGCCGCTCCTAGGACGCCGGCGCCGGGACCGGTTGCCTTCCCGCAGCCGGCTCGGGTGAGCGGGCCTTCGCAAGCCGCGCGTGCGGCGCAAGCGAGATGCCGAGCGCGAGGATCACCCACGTGAATGGATCCTCGAGGAAGGCGGCGTACCCCATCGTGTGCACGACCAGCGCAAAGAACATCGCGGCCAGCGCCACGCGCGCCGGCAGCAGCGCGCCCGGCGTGGCGCCGTCCGGCTCCGGCGGCGCGCGCAGGCGAGCGGCGCCGTCGCCGAACAGGGTCACAAAGGCGGTCAGGAGCACGGCCACGTAGGCGGCTAGGCCGATCAGCCCCTGCTCGGCGCCGATCGTAATCGGCATCGTGTGGGAGGCCGAGACCGACTCCTGCTGGTTTCCCTTGCGGACCTCGCGGTAGGCGCGGCCGAACGATCCCGAGCCGTACCCCCACAGCGGTCGCTTGCCGATCAGCTCAATGCCGCCCGCGACCAGGTCGCCGCGCCCGCTCGTGACCTTGTTGACACCGGAGGAGCTGCCGAGGTGGATTCTCAGCGTGCTCTGGAAGGCGAGCACGAAGACGGTCGCAGCGACCAGGCCGAGCACCGCCGCGGCGGCGGTCCGCCGGGCGTCCCAGCGAAGCGCGGACAGCACCGCGAGGCCCGCGAGCAGGGCGGCGAAGCTGGACTGGGAGAACGTCAGCACCAGCCCCCCCCAGAGGATGAAGAGGACTGCCGCGGCGCCGAGCACGACCCGCGTGCGGTGCGCCCAGAGCACCACGGCGGCAACCGCGACCATCACTAACGCCAGGAAGCGGCCGTAGATGTTCGGGTCCCAGAAGACGGAGTTGACGCGGAAGTAGGACTCGAACTGGTTGGCGGCGATCACCTTCGGGTTCCAGAGCAGCTCGCGCCGGTGGTACTCCCAGAAGCCGATCCCCGCGAACACGACGGCGAGCGCCGCCGCCACGCCCGCGCAGGCGAGCACCAGTCCGCGCGACCACCGCACGTCCACGAGCAGCCGGTAGAGCAACGCGAACGGCACGTAGAAGAACACCATCTGCTCGAGCGCCTGAGCAAAGTCGCGCGAGTAGAGCGACTGGAGCGCGTAGAGCACGATGAACACCGCAAGCGCGACCGAGAGCGGCGACCGCACACTAGATTCGGCATCCCGCGCAGCGCCCGTCCTTCGGCTAACCCGTCCGCCGGCTTGCCGGCGGACGGCTATTTCTCGAACGCCGGCTTGCCGGCGGACGGCTATTTCTCGAACGCAAGCACCCGCGATCACAACGTACAGCGGCACGAGCAAATTCGCCGTGCTGCCCGCCGCGGCCACGGGGATGCGGAATGGAAGCACCCCGATCGCCAGCAGGGGCAGCGCCTCGGGGCGGCGGTCGAACAGGAATGCGAGCGCGCCGACAGCGATGAGCCCCGCGACCGAGAGCGCGAGGAGCTTGCGCGGGTCGTCGCTGATTGCGTGGAACTGGTCTGTGTCCGCGATGTGTCCCACCAGGATCACCGCGGTCAGCACGAGCGCCGCGGCCACGAACATCGCCCGCCGCCGCTCGTCCCGGTCGAGGAGGACGCCGGCCACAGCGACCGCGGCGAGCACCACGCCGAGCTTTGCCGCAGGTTGGACTACCGCGAGAGCAGGGTCCATAGCCTGCGCATTATCCGCGCGGCGGAGGGCGAGGCGGCAAGGGTCTGCGCGAAACCGTCCACACCGACGCGCACGACCACGCCCCGGCCGAGCCGGTAGGCGACGATGTCCGCTCGGCGTGGGTCTGCGCCGGCGGAGGCCAGCAGCCGTGCGCCGGCGGGCAGGCGCAGGGACGCCTCGAGCCGCTCGAACGGGCCGAGCGGCGCTGCGACGCCCGCGAAGAAACCGATCCGGTCGCCGAGCACCACGACGGCGCGCGGGCCGCGCTCGGTTCGCACGCGCTCGCCGAGGAACATCCCGCGCTTACCGCGCACGATCGCTCCCGGCGTCAGCGAGACCGCGCGGGTAAAACCACCGGTGCCGAGCCAGGCCAAGCGCCCGCCTCCGTGCACGTAGCCGCCGAGCAAGCGCGTGAGCGGAGCGGGCGCGAACCGCTCCGGACCGGCGATCAGCACACCGCCGTGACCGCGGAGCGCGCGCGCTCCCGCACGCGCAAGCGCGACGTCGGTGGTGAGGTCGAAGCGAAGTCGGGCACGGCGCAGGTAGGCGAGCAGCGCGGAGCTTCCAGGGAATGTCGGCGGCACGCCCCCGTCGGCAAACGGGCGCGAGAGCCCGACGGCGCGGTCTAGCGGAAGCACGTCGGGATAGCCGTCGCCGTTCTGCTCGACCGGATTCACCGCCTGCCACGAGACGGCCGGCAGCACCACGAGCACCCGCAGGCGTCGCGACGCCTGCACGGCGAAGGGGGCCACGTAGGAATGAGAGCCGGCGCGAAGGCGCAGCAGCGCGACACCGGACGCGCCGCTCGGCACCCGCACGCGCAGAGTCGCCGAACGCGACCGCCCACGGGCAACGCTGTGGCCGGACCCGAGCCTCTGAACCTGCCACCGGTAGCGCCTGCCGGCAGCGAAGACCTGGAACGAGGCGACCCCGCCGGCCGCGACCGGACCGGACGGCGGCACGGCGGCGAGGTACCTCACGAAAACTCCGGGGTGGCCGCGAACCGCTCGCCGTGTCGGGGGCAAGCGAGACGGCCCGCTGTTGCCCGCCGCGTCTCGCACGCGAACCGCGACCAGGTAGCTGCCCGCCGGGGCCAGGCGGTCCCGATCGCGCACGCGCCCATTCCAGCGGATCGAGGGAACGCGCGAGCGTCCACGGACCTGTGCGACCAGGCGCGCAGGGCCTGCATCGGTCCGGTACACCAGCAGCATCGGCCGCCGGCGCGGCCCCGTGAAGCGAACCGTCGCACCACGCAGCCGTGGGCGCGGCGCGCCGGGAGTGATCACGTCCGGTTTCACGTACGCGACGACCGGGCGCGGCGGCTTGGTGTCGAGAAAGACCTTGCGGGGGGACGTCGCCGAGCGGCCCTGGCGCCGGAGGCTCACGCGGACGTGGTACTCGCCGTCCGGCGCGACGGCCCCGCTGTCGGTGCGGCCGTCCCAGCGGAACCGGTACCGCTTCCCCCGGCGCAGCTCGCGGTTGTCGGCGAGTGTCCGGACCCTGGTTCCGTCGCGCATCACGATCGACACCGTCACCTCGTCCGGCCGCCGGAGGCGGAAGCCGAACCGTGCGTAGTCGACGACCCCGTCGCCGTTCGGGGAGAAGTGCCGGTTGAACTTCAGCTGCTCGATCGCCGGCGCCGAGCGCTTGAGTCGCGTCGTGACGAAGAACGCCCCGACGGTCGCCACCACCAGCGCCGCGAACACCATGGCCCCCACGGAGGGCCGGCTTGGCTTTCTCATTGACCGCGGTCGGAACCCACCAGCACGACCGCGTCGAAGGAACCGGCGATCTCCGTGTTGACGGAGTCGACCAGCGCGATCGACTGGATGCCGAGGCGGTTCGCGACCGCGCGTGCGGCCGCCGCCTGGCCCTTCCGGAAGAGCACCTGAGAGCGGCTCTGGTCGATTCGCGCCGCGTTCCCGATCGTGCCCAGCGTGAACCCGCCGGCGCGGACCTCCTCGCCCACCTTCGCGGCGAGGCCCTGAACCGTCGTGCCGTTCAGGATCGCGACCGTCACGCGCGACGGGTCGACGTTCGACTGGCGCCCCCCACCGCCGCCCTTGCCACGCGGTCCCTGCTTGGGCTGCGCGTTGCTGGCCTGGTCGCCGCTGTCGTTCCCGCCGATCAGCTGGACGGCTCCGTAGGCTGCGCCGCCCAGCACGAGCACGCCTGCGACAGTCAGCGCCAGATAGCGGAGCTGCGGGATGTGGACGTTGCGGAGGCGCTCGCGCAGCGGCTTGCGCTTGCGCACCGCGGTCGCGGCGAACGGCGTCGCGGGCAGGCTGTGCTGGGCGGCGGGCAGCGGCGCTGTCTCGGCGACGCGCGCCGGCCCTTCCGTGGCGCGCTCGGGCGCGCGACCTGCCCAATCGCGCAGGCGGCGCAGATCGCGCGCCTGCGAGAAGTAGAGCAGCGCGAGGATTGCGAGACCCAGGAACGACGCCAGGCCCACGTATGAGCCGATGCGCTCGATCAGGTCCATCGATGGCCCATCCCGAAACGTCTCAAGCTATTTCGCCAGTGGGCTCAAGTCCTCCGTGTCGCCGGCGTGGACCGCTCTCGCCAGCTCCGAGACGTGCTGCGCGAGGAACGTCTCGTCTCCCTGCTCCACGAGTCGCTCCACACGTTCGATCACGCCCTCGACCCATTCCGGGTCGAGTTGCGCCCGCTCTGCCTTCATGATCCTGTCGGCATCGGTCGGCACGGGGCGCTCGTCGTCGTTGAAGAGCTCCTCGCGCAGCTTCTCGCCCGGCCGCGCGCCGACGATCTCGATCGGGATGTCGCGATCGACTCGCTGGCCGGACAGCCGGATCATGTTGCGGGCCAGGTCGATGATCCGCACCTGCTCGCCCATCTCGAGCACGAACACCTCGCCGCCCCGCGCGAGATTGCCGGCCCGGATGATCAGCTGCACCGCCTCCGGCACGGTCATGAAATAGCGCTCCATGTCCGGATGGGTGACGGTCACCGGACCGCCCTGCTCGATCTGGCGGCGGAACAGCGGGACCACGCTGCCGCTCGAGCCGAGCACGTTGCCGAACCGCACGCAGCAGAACGTGGTGTCGTGGTAGCGGTGCTCCAGCGCTTCGACGATCCACTCCGCCATCGCCTTGGAGGCGCCGAGTGCGGTCGCCGGCTTGACGGCCTTGTCGGTCGACACCAGGAGGAAGATCCTGGCGCCGGCCTCGGCCGCCGCGACCGCGCAGACCTTGGTGCCGATCGCGTTGTTGCGCACCGCCTCGAGCGGATTGTCCTCGGTGATCGAGACGTGCTTGTACGCGGCCGCGTGGAACACGACCTCGGGCTTGAAGCGGCGCATCACCTCGTGCATCCGCTCGGGCTCCTTGCAGTCCGCGAGAATCGACTCGCAGCCGGTGAAGTGGCGGTCCCGGATCAGCTCGCGCTCGATCTCGAAGAGGTTGTCCTCAGCGTGGTCGACCATCACCAGCAGCCGGGGGCGCACGCGCGCGATCTGGCGGCAGAGCTCGGAGCCGATCGAGCCGCCCGCACCGGTCACGACCACCGTGCGGTCCCGGAGCCAGGCACCCGCCTGCTCGATCTCGAAGGGCACGGGCTCGCGCCCGAGCACGTCCTCCACACGCACCTCGCGCACCTGGCGGATCAGGTTGACCGAGCCGGAGATCAGCTCGAACACGCCGGGCAGCGTGCGCACCGGGATGTCACGGTCCCGGCAGGCCCGCACGACCTTCTCGCGGACGACGCCCGGCGCCGACGGGATCGCGATGATCACGTCGTCGGGCTCGACGTCGTCGAGCAGCCGCGGGAGCTGGTCTGTCGTGCCCAGCACCTTCAGGCCGAAGATCCGCATCGCGCGCTTGCGCGGGTCATCGTCGACGAAGCCGAGCGGGGTCTCGCGCAGCTCCGGGCTGCGCTGCATCTCGCGCGCGATCAACTGGCCCGCCTCGCCCGCTCCCACGATCAGCACCTCGCGGCCCTTCGCCAGTACCGAGCCCCGCGGCGGGCGCTCGACCACGCTGCGCACGGCGAGGCGCACACCGCCGACCAGCGCCGCGGTCAGCAGCAGGTCCATCACGGCGATCGAGCGCGGCAGGTCGCTGTCCGTCGGCGACCAGACGAACAGGAAGCTGACGAGCACGAAGCTCGCCGCCACGACCGCCTTCAGGATCGTC
Organism: Solirubrobacterales bacterium; assembly: GCA_038326655.1. Lineage (GTDB taxonomy): Bacteria > Actinomycetota > Thermoleophilia > Solirubrobacterales > JBBDJG01 > JBBQKG01. The sequence continues at coordinate 7,945 of JBBQKG010000033.1, read as the reverse complement.
TCGAAGTCGCGCAGGCCCACGTAGCGCCACCACTTCTGGTACAGGCCGAAGGCGGCGAAGATCGCAACCTTGCCGACGATCACGAACGCGATCGTCGCGGTCAGCAGCTCGCGGTACCTTGACGGGATGCCCTGGTCGAAGCGCAGCAGATAGGCCAGGAAGTACGCAAGGCCCACCAGCGCCGCGTCGACGAGGAGCTGAACCGTGCGATGCCGGTAGACCGGATCGTTCAGGCGCGCGGGCATCGGGGGCACCAGTTTAGGGATCGAGGGCGCTGGTCAACACCGCATTAAGCGCAGCGTGCAGCGCAATTGCACTTGCGCTCAACCCTCTTGCCACGCCTTCTCCAGCGCGGACTCGGGGGTGCCGGCCCGCGGCGGGCGATATCCCCACGCCTCGCAGAGCGGGATCAGGGCGGGCGGGACCTCCTCCGCAGGCGGAGACGGCTCCGGCGGCTGCACCCGGCCCGACTTGATCTTCTCCTTCCAGTCGCCGATGCCCTGGCGGTAGCGGCCGTGCGCGAAGCGGCCGTACTCGAGCATCGACGCCTGCCAGGGCACGCCGAGGAACCGGCAGAGAGCCTGCGTCACCGCTCGCGGATCGGCCGTGATGTCCTCGTACCGCACCGTCAGCCCGGAATGGCGCCGTCGCGCCTCCTCGAGCGCGTTGCCGTAGCGCAGGACCATGTCGATGTTGCGCTCCTCGGTGTCCTGCGGGCGCAGCGCATGCCGCGACCGGGCGATCGCGGCGGGATTGCGAAGCAGGAAGATGAAGCGCGCGTCGGGCCAGCACTCGACGATGCGGTCGGCGACGAACACGTTCCGCGGCGCCTTGCTGGCCAGCTGCTGCTTGCCGCTTTCCTCCAGCTCGCGGTTGAGCACCCAGTCCCAGAGCACGTACTCCAGCTGCTTCGAGTCGAGGCTGAACTCCTCCAGCGACTTCTCCGCGTACTCGTCCCTGACGGCCACCGTGAGATCACGCAGGTTGAGCTCCTGCGGCGCGCACACCTGGCTGTGGCTGTCGAGCAGCACCCGCAGGAGGGTCGAGCCGGACCGAACCGTGCAGAGCACGAACGTCGGCGCCGTCAGCAGGCGGGTGCGGGACTCCGGAGCACGGTACCGGGTGCGCACCCCGATCCTGCGAAGCTCGTATCCGGTCGCGCGCGCCAGGGCCGAATTGAGCGCTCGCTTCACCCGTCGCAGTCTACGACGCACGAAACACGAAGCGACGGGCCGGGCGCATGGCCGGCGCGCTCTACGGCGGGTCCGTTCCGAAGCGGAACGACTTGAACGCCTTCTTCACGCGATCGAGCAAGCGCTGGTCGCGCTTTGTGAATGGGCCGCCGATCTTTGTCTGGCGCAACTTGAGGACAACCCCCTCGCGCACGTGCTCGTCGCCCGGGACCAGCAGCATGTCGCGACCCCATGTGATCCCGCCCGGGGGCCGCTCGCCGAAGCCGAGCTGGTAGCCGGGCACGTCGTTGACGCGCGCGCTGCCCTCGTCGCGAAGCCTGAAGCCCGGCGACGAGCTGCGCAGCCGCTCCGCGTAGCCGTGTTCGTATACGGGCAGGAGCCCCGACGTGACGTTGCCGGCATAGGGCGGAAGGTGCAGCGGGCTCACCGTGATCGAGGCGGCCAGCCTTCCCCGGTGCGCCTCGAGCCGGACCAGCTCTCCCGCGCGGGGAGGCATCCTGTGGAGCGTCTTCCCCGGGTACTGGAGGTTGAACGTCGGCCCGGCGCGGTAGACAAGGTGGCGCGGCGCGACCGCGTAGGAGCGCACCAGCGCCGCGACCGCCACCACTGCCACGAGCCCGACGGCGACGATCGTCACGGCCCGCTCACGGATGCCGAAGCGTCGCCGCAGAAGCTGCGGCAGCGTGGGCCCGAAGTCGGCGGGCGCGGGCGGCGCCTCGGAGGCGGGGCCGGTCGCCATGCCACGAAGTCTAGGAGCGCGCGACCCGGTGCACGCCCCTCGGCGGTCGAGAGGCTAGTACTGCGAGCAGTCTACGAGGCGGCAGGGATACATCATCCACGCGCGCAGGTCGCCCTGCGGGTCGAAGAGGTATGCCCCGTCTCCCATGCCGCGGCCGTCGGGCTTCGGATTCTCGAACACGGGGCGCTTCTGGCCCCAGTAGAAGGTGGTGTCGGTGTTCGTGCCCACGCCGACGCGCATCGTCACGATCCCTCCGGGCTGGATCACCGCGCCGCTCGGGAACGTGTAGCGTCGCAACGCCGAGTCGCGCACCCACCAGTGGCCGAGCGGCACCGGCGTCGCGGGGTCGAGGTTCTGAATCGTCACGCGCTCGCCGTTGACGTTGTCGAAGTCGTTGCCGCGAGCGTCGGGCTGCACCGCGAAATCGAGCGACGCGCCCGCGCTCGGCCCGACTCCGCAAGCCTCCGTGTCCCAGAGGTTGACCCCCGCCAGCGCGGCCTTCTGGGCGAGCTCGTTGTAGGTCGCGTTCCATGCGTACTCGACCGGATTCGGAAGCCACAGGGCGTGGCCCTCCTCGACGAGCACCTTGCCGACGTCCAGCCATTGCCCGCCGACCTTCACGGCGACCGACCGGCGCAGGCGACCACCCGTGGTGCTCCGGGGGTCCTGCGCAGCCAGGCGCACGGTCCCGTGCCCTTTCCTGATCAGCTGCTCGAGCCGTGCGGTCGCGGGCAGCGCGTGGCAGTCACCCCGGCGCTTGCGCGGATGGCTCGTGTAGACGCTCTGCTCCATCGCCTGGATCCCGGTAACGCGGACGCGGACCGTCTTGCGCTTCCCGGTCGAGGTCTGCAGCCGCACGTCGATCGTGTCGCCGTCGTCCACGAACTTGACCTTGCCGCGCCAGAAGTTGCAGATCGGGGCGGTGCTTCCCGCGATGCACGGGCCGGTCCACTGGGCGCGGGCCGGCGGCGAGGGGAGTACCACCAGCGCGGAGGCGAGCATGGTGGCGAAGAGGGGCAGGGTGAGACGTGAGGTCATCGGCGGGTCAGCGTAGCTTCCGGTCGATCGCCGGGCGGCATTTCACCGGCGGCTTGGTGGTGGGCTATCTTGCGCTCGTCCCGCGGGCGTGCCGCGGCGGAGGTCTCCCCCACTTGCTCAAGGTCAGCGTCATCGTCCCGGTCTACAACCCGGGCAACAACATCGACGAGTGCATCTCGTCCCTGCTCGGGCAGTCTCTGCCCGAGGACGAGTACGAGCTCATATTCGTAGACGATGGTTCGACGGACGAGACGCCGGCGCGCCTCGACGAGCTGGCCGCCGAGCATGCCCACGTCCGGGTCGAGCACACTCCGAACTCCGGCTGGCCGGGGCGCCCGCGCAACATCGGCCTCGACATGGCGCGTGGCGAGTTCGTGTACTTCGTCGACAATGACGACTGGGTCGCGCGCGGTGCGCTCGAGCGCCTCCACAAGGCGGCGCTGCGCCACGAATCCGACATCGTGATCGGCAAGGTCGTGGGCCACGGCAAGGTCGTGCCGCGCACGCTCTTCCGCCGCAACCGGGCCGAGGTGACACTCGAATGGCCGCCCCTGCTGCGGCTGCTGACGCCGCACAAGCTCTTCCGCAGGTCGCTGCTCGACGAACACGCGATTCGCTTCCCCGAGGGCCGGCGGCGCCTCGAGGACCACGCGTTCACCGTGCACGCGTTCTTCCACGCGAACCGCATCTCGGTGCTCGCGAACTACGCCTGTTACCACTGGATGATGCGAGACGCGGACTCGGCCGCGAACGTCTCCTACACGCAATTCGACCCCGTCGGCTACTTCGAGAACGTGCGGGAGGTGCTCGACATCGTCGAGCACCACACCGAGCCCGGCCCGCGGCGCGACAAGCTCCTTTCGCACTGGTACCGCGGCAAGATGCTCGGGCGGGTCGGAGGGGTCCCGTTCCTCAACCGCGATCCGGACTACAACAAGCGCCTCCACGAGGAGATCCGGCGCCTGGCGCTCGAGCGGTACGGACCGTCCGTCGACGAGTGGCTGCCGTTCAACCTCCGCCCACGCTCGCGCCTGCTGCAGGGCAGCAGCTACGAATCGCTCGAGACGCTCGCCTCCTTCGAGGGCGGCCTGCGCGCAAACAACCAGGTGCGCCGGCTCGACTGGGGCGAGCGTACGCTGGCGGTTCAGTTCGAGGCCGCGCTCGTGGGCGACCGCGAGCCGCTCGGGTTCGCACGGCGCGGGAGCCGGATGGTCTGGGTGCCGCCCGAGTCGCTTCGCGGCGAGCTTTCCGGGATGGACCTCGATGTCACCGACGACCTGCCGAAGGCCAGCGTCGACGTGGTGCTCCGGGCGCGGCGCGACCGCAGCGAGTTCGTCGTGAAGACGCGCTCCGAGCTGCTGATGCTGCGGGCGGGGCCCGGCAGCGACGCGAAGCGGCCCGCGCTGAACGCGGCTGCCGAGATCGACGTTCCCGAGGCGGCCGCGGGGGCGCGGCTGCCGCGCGGCCAGTGGGGAGTGCACGCGATCATCAACGTGGCCGGGTGGACCGCGATCGGGCCCGTCATGACGGTCTCCCGCCGGTGGCTGCGGCGGCGGCCGAAGCCGCTCACGTTCGTGGCCACGCGCGACGGTCGGCTGCTCCGGCATCCGCCGCTTCGCCGCAGGGTCGCACGCCGCTTTCCGCGGCTGGCGGGAATCCTCAGGCGCGCAAGGCGGCGAGCCGCGGCGCGCGGGAAGCGATGACCCCTGCGCCCAACTCACCGCGGACCCGCCGGCGGAGCTGCCGCATGCCGGGCCCGGCCGGCGTCCCTTCCGCGCGCGCCTCGCGAAGCAAGGACCAGAACGAGGCGGACAGCACGGTCTCCGGATCGAGGGCGCCCTGGCGCTCGAGCACGTCGGGCGCGACCTCCTGCGGATCCGGCATCACGGTCTCCCGCAGGATGTCGTCGTAGCGCTCGTCGAGCACGCGGCTCTCGGGGTCGAGCCCGAGCACCAGCAGGAGCCCGGTCGGCTCGGTCCCGACCGGAAGCAGGATCAGGTCCGGCCGGTAGCGGCCGAGGATCGGCACGACCTTGTAGACGTCTCCCGTCCACATGCGCGTGCGCCGCTTGCGGTTCGCCTCCTGGACCTCGTTCGGATAGATGTCGTCGAAGACGACGACGCTGGTCCAATCGGCCTGGCGCTCGACGTTGATGAAGTCGCGCAGCGCGAATTCGATCAGGTGCATCCCGTCGATGAAGGACAGCGCCACCCGGCGCCCCTCGAGCGGCTCGAGCAGGTCCGGGCGGTCGAAGTACTCGTCGCTGGTCTCCTGGTAGAGCGCCGTCCCGGGCGGCAGCTCGGTGTGAAGCTCGGGCGCCGGGTCGATGCCCGCGCTCGGCGACCGGGTCAGCGCTAGGCTCTTTCCGTGCCGGACGCCGATCTCGAGGTACGTCGGCGGCTCGAGCAGCTCGTGCACCCTCTTGAGGAAGTCCAGGTACTGCAAGACCCCACTACGCTACCCGGCCCGGCGGAGCCGCGGGTGCCCGAACGGCTCCGGCGGCGGTTGCTGGGAGCGCCGGCCGTCTGGCTCCACCGGCTCGCGATCCGGCTCGTGCGCCCACTCGTCCGCCGTCGGGGCGCCGGCGGCAACGGCCGTCCGAGGATTTGCATGCTGCTCGTGCACGCCTACGGGATGGGCGGCACGATCCGCACCACGCTGAACCTCGCCGGACATCTCGCGCAGCGCCACGAGGTCGAGGTGCTCTCGCTGGTGCGCCGCCGCAAGAGCGTGTTCTTCGGAGTCCCGCCCGGCGTCCGCATCACGGCACTCGACGACCGGCGCGAAGGGTCCACCGTCGCGCCGCTCGCCTCGCTGCTGCGCCGCCTTCCGAGCCTCTTGATCCATCCTGACGACTACGCCTACGCAGACGCCAGCCTGTGGACCGACGTGCTCCTGGTGCGGTGGCTGCGCTCGCTCGGCGGGGGCGTCCTCATCACCACCAGGCCCGCGCTGAACCTCCTCGCGGCCCGGCTGGCTGCTCCCGGGGTCACGACGATCGGGCAGGAGCACCTGAACTTCCTGGGCCACGAGCGATCCCGACTTCGCGCAGACATCCGGCGCCACTACGGCAAGCTCGACGTGCTCACGGTGCTGACGGGCGACGACCTTCGCGACTACGGCCGGCTCCTGTCCGGCGCGCGCACCCGCGTCGTGAGGATTCCCAATGCCGTCTCGCGCCTCGAGGGCGAGGTCTCCCGGCTCGACGAGAAGGTGGTGGTCGCGGCCGGCCGGCTGAACCGCCAGAAAGGGTTCGACCTGCTGATCGAGGCGTTCGAGCAGGTCGCCTGCGCGCATCCCGACTGGCGCCTGCGGATCTACGGCAGCGGCCCATGGCGGGCGCGACTCGAGGCGACCATCGCCGCGCGCGGCCTTGGCGGGCAGGTGTCGCTGATGGGCCGTGCGCAACGACTCGGCGAGGAGCTCGGCAAGGCCTCGGTGTTTGCGCTCAGCTCCCGCTTCGAGGGGTTCGGGATGGTGATCGTGGAGGCGATGAGCAAGGGGCTGCCGGTGGTCAGCTTCGACTGCCCCCGTGGCCCGTCCGAGATCGTCGCCGACGGGCGCGACGGGATCCTGGTTCCTGCCGGCGACGTGGACCGGCTCGCGGCCGCGCTGCTCGAGCTCGTGGAGGACCCGGGCCGGCGCAGGCGTTACGGCCAAGCGGCCCTGGAGAAGGCGCGCGAATACGACATCTCGGCGATCGGATCCCGGTGGGAGGTTCTGCTCGCGGAGCTGGGCGCCGTGGCCGATCGCGAGCCCGCCGAAAGCCGCATCGCGGCCGGGAGCTAGTCTCCGATCTCTTGACGAGCGGCGTTCCGCACACACGCTCGGCGCCACCCGCGCCCGCGCCGGGGCGCCCGGCCGCGCCTGGAGACGGCGCCCGGCCGGCCGCGAGGCGGCCCTCGCAGGGCGTCGCCACGGCGGTCGTGCTTGCGACCGCGCCCGCATCGGAGGGGGGGCCGGCCGCGGGGTTGCCGTGGGAAGATGGGACCGTGCTCCGGCGGCTGCTCGAACAGCTTGCGGGGCTCGGCGTGCGATCGGCGCACGTCGTCACCCGCCCCGGCTGGGAGGAGGCGCTGAGGCCGTTCCTCGACGTGCCCGGCCTTTCGGCGTCGACCGGCTCCGTGGAGCTCCAGGTATCGCGCGACACCGCCGAGGACCTGAGCCTGGTCGCGCGCGTGGCGCGGGGAGCGGACGGCGACCTCGTGGTCGCCTGTGCGGACGTCGTCACCCACCGCGAGGCGCTCGCCGGTCTACTCGCCGACCCGCGCCTCGCGACCGGGATCCTCAGCACCGGCCGGCGGATCGGACGTGGGTTCGCGTTTCGCGCCCGTTCCGCCCGCGGACGGGTGCTGAGCGTGGCCTCGCCCTACCACGCCGTGCGCGCGCCCAACCTCAGGTTCCTCGGCGTGCTGAAGGTCGCCGCCGCCGACCGGGCCGGACTCGCGGACGACGCCGAGCGCCTTGCGGTGCTCGTGTCACCTGTCCCCGGCCCCTGGCAGGAGGAGCTCGACCGCAAGGCGGGGAGCTGGCGTCTCTACTTTGCGCGCGCGGCGCTGGGCGAGGCGCCCGAGGACGAGCCAGCGGATCCGGAAAACGTCACGGGCGCTGACCCTCGGGATGTTCGCCTGTCGGCGGAGGACGAGGCGGCGCTCGGCCGCTGGCTCGCGGTTGCCCCTCAGGATGCGGCCTCGCTGCTGGTCGTGGGGCTCGTTCGATCGGGCGTCCACGTCGGCATCAGCCACCTGCGCGAGCTGTTCTGGGCGCGGCCGCTCTCGCGCGGCGAGGCCAAGGACGCCGCCGTGCGAATCACCTCCTATGACGAGGACCGCGTGCTGCTCGACTCCGCGGTGAAAGCAAACGACGGCTTCTTCACCACCTTCTTCGTCAGCCCCTACTCGAAGTACGTCGCGCGCTGGGCGGCGCGGGGAGGATGGACGCCCAATCAGGTGACGACGGTCTCGCTGGGAATCGG
>JBBQKG010000032.1:0-26142 GCA_038326655.1 Solirubrobacterales bacterium | reverse complement strand
CGACCTTGACGGCGGGTACCTTCTTCATGGCGGCTCCTCCTGTCCTCTCGGACTTGGTTAGCGCCCCGAACGCTCCCCAACGGAGCGGACAGGGCGGGAGGACCGCCGTTCAAAGTTCTACGAGGTTCCGGACAACCTCACCGCCGTAGTTGAAGCACTGTTTCTCCTAGAGGACACTGACCTCGCAACAATCGAGATTCCGCACGGCTCGCCCCAGCCGCGCTGGTACATCCTGAGAAAGCGGATGGAGGGGCCGCTGGAACCGGAGCTTCGTCCCTCGCTTGAGCGTGATGTGAGAGACCGCCTAAGGCTCGCGGACGTGCTCGCCCGACTAGGGAGGAGTCCGTGGACACAAGGAGCCGCCGAGGACCCGCACAACGCGTTCGAACTAGGCCAACTCGACGCTGTCGAGGAGACGCTCCGGTCAGGCGTGCAGAGGCTCGCACCCCCTGCGTTTGAAGGGCTTCGCGCCTTGGCGAGTACGCTCACAAGCCTCAGGGAAGCAACGCCGGACGGAGCCCCGCAGTATGCAGCCGACATCCCGGACCGCCTGAATGGCCTCGCCGACGAGGAATCGGGACTGCATCCAACCGATGGAGCCGCCGAGGACCTTCGGGGAACGGTTCCCGAGTTCATCTTCTTTCAACCGGGCGAGCTGCTTCTCAACTCCACCTACGACCTTGAAGCGGATGCGTACAACCCACCCCCAGCTCTTCGGCGCTTTGCGCGGTTAGCTGGGCTAGACCTGGGCGATCTTCGAGACGAGATTGTTGGTGGCTTCGCCGGGACCGCCGAGGGGATGCTCATAGCTGCGAACGACACTCTCAATGACCGGCTTCGGAACGCCTGGGAGCAATCCGCAGTCAGTGTTCGTCTGAACACTGACGGCACGGTCTTGCGCATCTTTGTGAGCACGGATGGAGGCGGATACCAAGACATCGCGGAACGTAGCGACGGAATGCGTACCTTCATCGCCCTTCTGGGCTTCACCCGGCATCCCGAGGCCCGCGTGCCACCTGTGCTTTTGGTTGATGAAGCCGAAACACACTTGCATTACGACGCTCAAGCGGACCTCGTCCAGATGCTAGGCCGGCAAGTCCAAGCCGCGCAAGTGATCTACACCTGAGCCGGACCAGGTTCCACGGAGACCGTTTTAGTTGGATTCCTTGTCAGGCAAGATCAGCGTAGAGGGTCGAGGTGTAGCGCCCACTCGCGCAGTGAGCCCGTAGGGCGAACGAAGCGAGTGGGCGGGCGGCCGGGCGAGGTGAGCCTGCTCGAACTCGGCCGGCGGGATGTCACCCAGCGACTCGTGCAGGCGGACGTGGTTGAACCAGGAGATGTATTCGACCACACCCAGCTCGAGCTGGGTGCGAGCGCGCCAGACGCGGTCGGCGATCAGCTCAGTCTTGAAGGAGTCGACGAAGGACTCGGCCATGGCGTTGTCGTAAGCGTCGCCGACGGAGCCCACCGACGCGAGCACGCCATGATCGGTGAGCGTCTGGGTGTAGTCGATCGAGGTGTATTGCGATCCGCGATCTGAGTGATGCACGAGCTCGACGTCGGCGCCGGGCCCGCGCTGTCCGAGCGCCATTCGCAGGGCGTCGAGCACGAGGTCGGTGCGCATGTGCGAGGCCATCTGCCAGCCGACGATCATGCGGGAGAAGGCGTCGATCACGAACGCGAAGAAGACCACGCCCTCCCAGCAGCGCAGGTAGGTCAGGTCGGCGACCCAGAGTTCGTTCGGGCCAGCGGCCGTGAAGTCACGCTCGACGAGGTCAGGGCGGCGATGGGCCTGGGGATCTGGCTTGGTCGTGCGCCAGGGCTTGCCGCGGCGCTTGGCTCCCTGGATGCCGCCTGCTCTCATCAGCCGCTGCACGTGGCCCCGACCGACCGTCTCGCCCGCGCGCTTCAGCGCGAGCCACATGCGTCGGTAGCCGTAGGCCGAGTAGTTGGCGCCGTGCAGCTCACGGATGCGCGCCAGCAGGCGCTCGTCCTCGACCACTCTGGCCGATCGCCCGCCGCCGGCGCGCTCGTAGTAGGCGGACGCCGACGCGCCCAGGGTGCGGCAGATCAGCTCGACCCCGAAGCGCTCGCGGTGCTCGTCGATGAACGCGCTCACTTCGGTCGGGGTGGGTCGAGCTCCTTGGCGAAAAAAACAGAGGCGGCCTTGAGGATCTCATTGGCCTTGCGCAGCTCGCGCACCTCGCGCTCCAAAGACTTCAGCCGCTCACGCTCGCTTGTCGTGAGCAGATCGGCACGCTTGCCGACGTCGGCTTCGGCCTGGCGCACCCACTTGCGTAGCGACTCGTGGTGGATGCCGAGGTCCTGCGCGACATGCGCGATCGGGCGACCGGACTCGAACACGAGGCGCACGGAGCGCTCGCGCAGCTCGTCGGGGTATTTCTTTGGTCTTGGCATCGGCGGAGGGTCTCCTCTCGCCAGGACAGATCGTCCTGGCTTCGAGGTCTCCGTCGAACCCGGCCTGGCTCACAGTGCGTAAAGCAGGAACCGCAGTCGATATGTCCTAAACCCTGACTACCTTGCCACGCATGCCACGAGTCCTTACGAAGCCATATTGCGAACGCGACGTCGAAGACGTCGAGTCTTACGTGCGCGACACGGTGGGCAGCATCTCGCCGTACATCGCCTCGGATGAGCGCGAGCAGCTAGTCGCCCGCGGGATCATGCTCGTGAGCCGGATGGCTCAGGCGCTGCCCCCGGAGGCCTCGTTGGCCGCACTCCTGCACGAGCGGCTCGGCAATTCGCTCGCCGTCTATCGCTGGCGCGGCGCCCGGCAGCACTCCGAGCACGCTCGGGTCGCTCCGCACGCGGCGTAAGAGCCCGCCGCTCTCACCCTCTGGCCGCCGAACAGGTTTCGGTCACTCCTGCATGAGGTAGGAGTCTCTACGGATGGCCATGGGAAGGCTGATCGCAGCAATCTTGGCAATGCTCGCGGGTCTTGCGCTCGCCCTGGTGGCGAGCGCGGGAGCACTCACGCTGCCCACGACGACCACGCCGACTCTCACGACGCCGACCGTCACCACGCCCAAGGTCCAGACGCCGGTCGTCACCACGCCCAGCGTGACGGTGCCGAAGACCACGACGCCGGTCGTCACCGTGCCGAAGACCACGACGCCGACGGTCACCACCCCGAAGGCGTCCGTCCCGAGCACCTCGACCCCGAAGGCGACCGTGCCCCAGCTCTCGACGCCGAAGGTCACCTCCCCGACCACCACCACCGGCGGTGGTGGGATCGGCGGCGCCCTGAGCCCGTCGGGTTCCGGCGGCACGAGCGGCGGGCTCGTGGGCGGCACGTTGCAGCAGAGCGGGCCGGGCACCGTCACCGGGACGGCCCCGGGCGGCTCCGGCAACGGCGGCCTGGTGCCCGCGCTGGGCGGCTCCGGTGGACCCGGCGGCGGCCCGGGCCCAGGCGGTAGCGGCCCTGGCGGCCCGGGCTCCCCCGGCGGCCCCGGGGCGCTTGGCTTCGGCGGCTTCCGGTTCGGCCCCGGAGGGGGTGGGCCGGGCGCCGGCGGCAACGATCCGTTCGCGCTCGCGGTGGCCTCGCTCGCGGGCTGCTTCTACGCACTTACCCCCTGGGAGCAACAGGTGCTGACCGTGCGCACCGGGATCGACGGCCGGCAGCCGCTCTCCCGCGGCCAGCTGGCCACGGTGCTCGGTGTGTCGCCCGCATCGCTAGGCCGCGCGGAGCGCACCGCCCTGGCCGAGCTCGAGACCGCCTCTCGCACGGACGGCTGCATGCCGGTCGCGACGATCTCCGCCTTCCACGCCCTGAGCCCCTTCGTCGGGGGGCCCTTCGGCCCGATCGGGGTCGTGACTCCGGGCATCGCGCCGCTCACGCGGACCGAGCCTGGCGTGGCCGGTGGCACCGCTCCGGGGCCGGCGGTCGCCAGCACCTCGTTCGCGGAGCGGCTGGCGAGCGTCGACGGGAACAGTGAGGCCGGCCCGCTCTGGATCGTGCTGCTGACCACGCTGCTGCTCGCGGCGGCCCTCGCGGCGCTCGCCCGCGAGACCCGGCGCTCCTTCTAACTCCCCGGAAAGCGACCCCGGATCGGGGCCGGCATGCCGTATCTTGGTATGTGGATGGCCAGGGTCTGTCAGAACTGCGGCCACGATAATCCGGAGCAGGCACGTTTCTGCATGTCGTGCGGAAATGCGCTCGAGCGCGCCTGCCCGGCGTGTGGCACGGTGGCGCCGGCAGAGGCACGTTTCTGCATGTCGTGCGGCGCCTCGCTCGCAGGCGGGCCCACGCAGGCGCCGCCCGGTCCTACGCAGGCGCCGCCCAGGCCCGGGCCGCCGCCCGCGCCGGCACCGGCACGGGTCGAGCTGCCGCCGGAGGAGCGGCGCCAGGTGACGGTCGTCTTCGCCGACCTCTCCGGCTACACGGCGGTCGCCGAGCGCATGGACCCCGAGGCGGTGAAGAGCTTGATCGACCGAGCCCTGCGGAGGCTCGGCAACGAGGTCGACCGCTACGGAGGCTCGGTCGACAAGTACATCGGCGACAACGTGATGACGGTGTTCGGCGCTCCCGTGGCGCACGAGGACGACGCCGAGCGCGCGGTACGCGCCGCGCTCGGCATGCAGGAGGCGATGGGGGAGATCAACGAGCGTCTCGCCTCCTCTTACGGTGTCAGCCTCGCGCTGCGCGTTGGCGTCAACACCGGCGAGGTCGCGGCGGGCGCGATCGGGGACGGATACACCGTGATCGGGGATACCGTGAACGTCGCGGCGCGGCTCCAGACCGCTGCGCAGCCCGGCTCTGTGACCGTCGGCGAAAGGACCTTCCGGGCGACCAGCCGGGCGATCGAGTATCGCCTGCTGGAGCCGCTGACCCTGAAGGGCAAGGCGGAGCCGGTCCCGGCCTGGGAGGCCGTCGGCCTGTTCGCGGCGCAGCCGGTCCGGCGGGGGGCCGCCGCGGAGACGCCGCTGGTCGGGCGCACGGACAAGCTCGAGCTGCTCGAGTCGATCTACGGCCGGGTCGCGCGCGAGGCCCGTCCGCACCTGGTGACGATGATCGGCCAGGCTGGTGTCGGCAAGTCCCGGCTGCGGCTCGAGCTCGGGCGCCGGCTGACGGCGGGCGAGCGGCCGCCGACCTTCCGTGAGGGACGCTGCCTGCCGTACGGCTCGGGAATCGTCTACTGGGCGCTCGGCGAGGTGATCCGCGCCGAGGCCGGGATCGTGGACGGCGACAGCAGCGAGGAGGCCTGGGAGAAGCTCCTGGCGTACATCGAGGATCTCATGGAGTTCACGGGCGCCGAGCAGGCCGAGCCGATCGAACGCCGAGCTGCGGTGATCGCGCGGCTGCTGGGCCTCGAGGTCGCGCAGGACGCCGCGCTCGCCGACGGGGACGACCCCCAGCGGATGCGCGAGTCGTTCTTCTCGGCCGTGCGCTCGGTGATCGAGGGAATGGCGCTCCGCAATCCACTCGTGCTCGTGTTCGAGGACATCCACTGGGCCGACCACGGGATGCTGGACCTGATCGAGTACCTCGCGCAGTGGGTGCGCGGCCCGCTGATGATCTTCTGCCTTGCCCGGGACGAGCTGCTCGAGCGGCGCACCGGCTGGGGCGGCGGTCGCCTCGAGGCCACCTCGATCCTGCTGGACCCGCTCACGACGGAGCAGACCCAAGAGCTGGTCGAGGCGCTGCTGCCCGACGGTGCGGCCTCCGGTGACAGCGCCGTCAAGGCGGTCGCGGAGCGCGCCGGCGGTAACCCGTTCTTCGCCGAGGAGATGGCCCGCAGGCTCGCGGAGGAGTCGAGCGGCGAGCTGGTCGAGCTCCCCGACAGCGTGCAGAGCCTGCTCGCGGCCCGTCTGGACTCGCTCGAGCCGCTCGAGCGCCGGCTGGTCCAGCACGCGGCGGTCGTGGGACGCACGTTTTGGGAGGGAGCGCTCGCGGCCGCGGTCCCGGACGGCCACGAGCTGCGGCAGGCGCTCCTCGACCTTCGCGAGAAGGACATCATCGTGCCCGACGAGACGATGCGGCTTGCCGGGGAGCGCGAGTACGCGTTCAAGCACGTGCTGATCCGCGACGTCGCCTACGGCATGCTGCCGAAGAGCGTCCGCTGGCGGAAGCACTTCGAGATCGGCCAGTTCATCGAGGACCGCGCCGGCGAGCGGGCCGAGGAGGTCGTGCCGCTGCTCGCCGAGCACTACGGGCGGGCCGCGACGCTCGGTGCCGAGGCGGGCGTCGAGCACGTCGAGATGGAGCCGATCCACCACAAGGCGCTCCACTTCCTCGAGGCGGCCGGCGACACGGCCGCGGCGCTCTACTCGAACCCCGAGGCGTTCGAGCACTACGAGGCGGTGCGCCGGATCGAGTGCCCACATGACCCCGAGACGATGGCGCGGGTGATCGAGAAGCAGGGCGACGTGGCGTTCCGGATGGGCCGCGTGGCGGCCGCGGTCGAGCTCTGGGAGGAGTGCCTCGAGTACCACCGCCGCCAGGAGGACCTGACGCGCGTCGCCGACCTCCACCGCAAGATCGGCGCCGGCCTGTGGCACATGGGGGAGCGCAAGCTCGCGATCGAGCGCTACCAGAAGGGCATCAACCTGCTCAAGGACGGCCCGCCGTGCCTCGAGCTGGTGCACCTCTACGAGGAGGCGGCCTCCCTGTACATGCACGCAGGCGACAACATGCTTGCGATTTATGCTTCCGAAAAGGCGCTGCGGCTGGCCGAGAAGCTTCAGGAGACCCGCGTCGCAAGCCGCGCGCACGGGATCTTCGGCAGGGTCTTCGGGCGGATCGGAGATACCGCGAAGGCGCGCGAGAACCTCGAGCGGTCGGTCGAGCTGGCGCGCGACTCCGACGACGCGGAGACGATCCGCGCGCTGCTCACGCTCGGCCACCACCTCGAGGTGTCGGAAGCCGACTACGCGGGTGCGAGCGAGGCCTACGGAGAGGCGCTGGCGCTCGCCCAGCAGATCGGCGACCTGCCGGCGCAGGTCGAGCTGCAATCGTCGATCGCGCAGGTCGCCTCCTACCGGGCGGACTGGGACGCGGTCGAGCAGGCAGCCGAGGCCAGCGCCGACCTGGCCGAGCGGGAGGGCCTCGTGGGCAAGCTCTGCTACCCGTGCGTGCTGCGCGGCGTGCTCGCGTGGCGCGAAGGCAGGTGGGATGACTCCGAGCGCTGGTGCAGGCGCGCTTACGAGCTAGCCGAGCAGGTCGGCTGGTCCGAGGTCGCATTCTCGGCGCTCTACTGGCTGGGGCGCACGCTGCGCGATCGCGGCGATCACTCCGGCGCGATCACCGAGCTGGACCGTGCGCTCGACGTGTGCGAGCGCGCCGGCCTGATCGCACAGTCGATCGAGGCGATGTCGGCGCGCGCGATCACGCTCAAGATCTCCGGCAAGACCGGCGTCGCCCGTGAGGCGGCCGAGGAGGCGGGGCACCTGGCCGAGCGGCTGCACTATCCGGTCGGCGAGGCGGCGGCGCTGGAGGCGCTCGCCACGACTGCCGCGGACACCGACGAGTGCAGGCGCCAGATGCAGGAGGCACGAGACCTCTGGGACGGCCTCGGGCGGCCGCTCGACACCGCGGTCTGCGATCTGCTGCTCGGGCACCTGCTCGCTCACGCCGAGGAGGCCGATGCGAACGCGCTGCTCGACAAGGCCGCGGCCGAGTTCGAGCGCCTCGGCGTGGATCACCTTGCGCGCTGGGCGCGCGCGCTGGTCTAGTGTCGGCCTTTCGGCGTCAGGCCCACATCGACGCTCCCGTGCAGGTGATCTGGGATCTCGTCTCGGACCCGAATCGTCATCCCGAGTGGATCCCGCGCGTGGTCGAGGTCAAATGCGACGAGATCGGCCAGGGGTGCACCTACCGGCGTGTCTTCAAGACACCGGTGGGGACCGACGAGACGACGCTTGAGATCGAGAAGCTCGACGACTGCCACGAGCTGATGGTTCGATGCCTGGACAGCGGAACGTTCAACCGCTTCGTGGTGACCGAGGCAGCCGGCGGCACGTTCGTCGACCTCGAAGCCGGCATGGACCCGCACAGCCCGGCATACAAGATGATCGACGTCCTCACCGGAAAACGCTTCTATCGCCGCTGGACCGATCAGACGCTGGAGGCGCTGGCCGAGGCGGCGAAGCGCGAGCAGTCGACTTCCTGAGCAGCCGATGCGATACCTGACGCGCCCCGACGGAGTCGACCTCGCATGGGACGAGCTGGGCGAGGGCCCGCTGGTCGTCCTCGCGAACCAGTTCTTCGGCCGCGCGGAGACCTTCGAGGGCCTGCTCTCCGACCTGGCCCGTGACCATCGGGTCGTCACCTACAACCTCCGGGGGACCGGCGACTCGACCCGCCGGGGACCCTACGACAGCGGGACCGACACGGCCGACCTGGAGGCCGTGATCGAGGCCGCGGGGGCGCAGGCGGTGGTGGTCGCATTCGCCGACGGCTGCAACCGGGCCGTGCGGGTGGCCGCGCGCCGGCCGGACCTCGTGAGCGCGGTGGTCAGCCCGGCCGGCAATCCGGTCGGTCTCCACGCGGTCGAGGGAACGGAGGCGCTCGCCGGCTCGGAGTCGGTGCTGCGCGCACTCGTCGAGATGATGGGCAACGACTACCGCGGCGCCCTGCGCACCATGTTCACGACCGCCAATCCGGACTGGGACGAGGACGACGTGCGGGAGCGGGTTGCCGTGACGGTCGAGATGGTGCCCCAGGAGGCGGCGCTCCCGCGCATGAAGAACTGGATCGCCGACGACGTGAAGGAGGAGGCGCTGGTGCTCGGCGAGCGCCTGTGGCTGCTCGAGGACGGGACCAATCCTTGGTTCCCGATCGAGGTCGCGCGCCGGACCCGCGCGATCCTGCCCGAGGCCCAAATCCTCGAGGTGGAGGACGGTGCGATCTCCCGTCCGGACATCACCTCAGGCGTGATCCGTGGCCTGACGGCCGTCGTGCCACTCGGCGAACGCAGCCAGCACGACGACGGGCCGCGCTGAGGCGCGGCCCATTTCGGTCGCCGTGTGTCATGCCGGGCGTCCTGCTCAACCGCAGACAGGCCAGGGCGACGAGCCCGACCGCTGCAAGAGCATTGCGGCGCGGCGGTCCTGCTCCGGCTCGGGGGCGGAGGCGGGATCGCCCCTGCCGCCCACGGCCGCCCAGGTGCCGTATGTGAACTGGTACTTACCGCGGAACGCGCCACCGCCTCCGATCGCACGGGGGTTGCCGTGCGACTCGCAGGCCGCGATCCGCTCGAGCACCGAGTGCACGCCCGAGTTCAGCCCCGCGCGTTGACCGCGCAGGCGCCTGCTCACCTTGCGGACCCGCTTCCTCAGCTTGCGGATCTCGCCACGCAGCCCATGGTTCGACCAGTGCACCTGCTTGGCGGTGCGCACGTGCGTTGGCCTGCGGTGCCCGTCGCGCTTTGCGATCAGGCGGTTCGCGCGGTTTCTGAGCCTCAGGAACCGCTTCACGAGCTGCTTGTGCTGCTTGTCTTGATTTGCCGTTTCATCGATCAGTACCGGCCCGATGGGCTGGTGTGGGTCAGTCACAGGGCTTTGCGCCGTTGGCTGGCTCACTGCCCTGCTCGGCTCCTTGGCCGAGATCGCAACTGCTGGTGCCGCTGCTGCGATGCCGACGCTGATTACGGCAATCAGGGGGGCCTTCAATGGTCCTCCTCATGTCGCTGGTCAGATGTCGGCCTCTCTCCCTCTTGCAGCGTTCGCCAGTCAGCCACCTCCTTCAGGCGGCGTGCCGATGGACATCCAGCCGAGCGCACGTTTCTCGAGCGCGCTCATGCCCAAAAGCGTTACCGCGTCGTTTTGCGTCAGTCCCCGCCGCGAACGTCGTGTCGGCGCGGGGCTGTGGGTAGCAGGGACTCGAAGTCACCGGTGCGTACCCCTTGACCGATTCGTCAATCAGCGACCGTAGCAACACCTAGTTGACTATGCGTCAATCTGTGACCGATCGCACACATGGCGATCCCCACTGCTTGCGCCGCCGGCGCGTAGGTCGAGCCTTGGCCTGCGAGATACTGCGCGGGCGATGTCTCAGGACAACCTCGAGGTCACGCGGCGCCTCATCGACGCGTACAACCGCGGCGACATTCCTTCGTTCATCGAGCTGCTCGACCCCGACGTGGAGTGGATCCCGATCATGGCCGCGCTGGAAGGCCGTGTGTATCGAGGACGCGACGGCGTCCGCCTCTGGCTCGAGGAGCTCGCCAGGGATTGGGAGTACTTCGAGCCCTGCTACGAGGAGTACCGCGATCTCGGCGACCGGGTCCTCGTCCTCGGCCGCTGGCGCGCCCGCGGACGAGCCAGCGGTGTCGAGTTGGAGAACCAGCCTGCCACCTGGCTCTACGAGATCAAGGACGGCAGGGCCGTGCGGATGCGGACGTTCACCGACCGAGCCGAAGCCCTCGCAGCCGCCGGCCTGCCGGAGCGGGCGGGTCGCTAGCCGTTTCGCCCCCCGCGTTAGCATCACGCCGCGATGAAGGTGGTGCTTCCAGACGGCAAGGAGCTCGAGCTGGCCGAGGGCGCGACGGGCGCTGACGCGGCGGCTGCAATCGGACCCGGGCTCGCGAAGGCGGCGCTGGCCGTGAAGGTCGACGGCGAGGTCCGCGACCTGTCCGCCCGGCCGCCCGACGGCGCGCAGCTCGAGATCGTCACGGACCGCTCGCCGGAGGCGCTCCCGCTGATCCGCCACGATGCCGCGCACGTGATGGCGACCGCCGTGACCGAGCTGTATCCCGGCACGAAGGTGTCGATCGGCCCGCCGATCGAGTCCGGCTTCTACTACGACTTCGAGTTCCCGGAGGGCGTGAAGCTCTCGGATGACGACCTCGAGCAGATCGAGGCACGGATGCGCGAGCACATCGGCGCCGACGAGCCGTTCGAGCGCAGCGACGTGCCCGTCGAGGACGCCGAGCGGCGTTTCGCCGCAGAGGACCAGCCCTACAAGGTGGAGTTGATCCGCGACCTGGTCGGGAACGAGGGCGTGAGTACCGTGTCGCTCTACCGCAACGGCCCGTTCACCGATCTCTGCCGCGGTCCCCATGCGCCCTCGACCGGGCGCATCAAGGCCTTCAGGCTGCTCTCGCTGGCGGGCGCCTATTGGCGCGGCGACGAGCACAACAGGATGCTCACGCGGATCTACGGCACCGCGTTCTCCTCCAACCAGGAGCTCGAGCGCCATCTCGAGGCGCTCGAGCAGGCGCGCGCGCGGGACCACCGCCGGCTGGGGCCACAGCTGGGGCTGTTCCTGCTGCGCCAGGAGTCGCCCGGGATGCCGTTCTACCTCCCGCACGGGATGGTGGTCGTGAACGAGATCCAGCGCGCCGTGCGCGCGCAGCTCGACAAGCGCGGCTACCAGGAGATCAAGACGCCGAACCTCCTCGACGTGGAGCTGTGGCACCGCTCCGGGCACTGGGACAACTACCGCGAGAACATGTTCTTCACCGGCGACGAGCACCGGCAGTACGCGATCAAGCCGATGAACTGCCCCGGCGCCTGCCTCGTGTTCGGCTCCGAGCGGCGCTCGTACCGCGACCTGCCGCTGCGCCTCGCGGAGTTCGGGCTCTGCACCAGGAACGAGCGCGAGGGCGTGCTCCACGGCCTCTTGCGCGTGCGCGCCTTCACCCAGGACGACGCACACGTCTACTGCACGGAAGATCAGATCGTGGCCGAGGTGTCCGACATCACCGAGGCGATCGACGAGCTCTACGGGCAGTTCGGCTTCGAGGACGCGCACGTCGAGCTGTCCACGCGACCCGAGAAGTCGATCGGCACCGACGAGCAGTGGCGCACGGCCGAGGAGGCGCTGGCGCGCGCGCTCGACGAGATGGGCCGCGCCTACACCGTGAACGAAGGGGACGGCGCCTTCTACGGCCCGAAGATCGACTTCCACATCACCGACGCGCTCGGCCGCTCCTGGCAGTGCGGCACCTGTCAGCTCGACTTCTTCATGCCCGAGCGCTTCGACCTCACCTACACGACCGCCGACGACCAACAGCGCACGCCCGTGATGATCCACCGCGCGCTGCTGGGGTCGATCGAGCGGTTCCTCGGGATCCTGATCGAGCACCATGCGGGCGAGTTCCCGGTCTGGCTCGCGCCGGTCCAGGCGCGGGTGCTCCCGATCGCCGACCGCCACGCCGCCTTTGCCGCACGGGTGCTCGACGTCCTGCGCGGCGCGGGCATCCGGGCGGAGCTGGACGAGCGCTCGGAATCGGTCGGGCGAAAGATCCGCGACGCCGAGCTCGCGAAGGTGCCGTTCATGCTGGTCGTAGGCGACGAAGAGGAGCGCACAACGGGCGCGTCCGTGCGCCGCCACGGGGAAGGCGACCTGGGCCTAATGCCCCTCCCGGAGGTTGCCGATCGGATTAAGGATGCAGCCTGAAACCGCCCGTGGCATCGCTATACTCGCGCCAGATGAGGGGCAGTCACCGACCACAGGAGCGTTGAACACCGCGCGCGTGCCTGTCCTTTTCTTTGTCTCTTCTCTTTATTCTTCGCCCGTGATCAGCTAGTGCCGATCCCGCGAAGGTTCGACCGGCGCCCGCCCGAGCGGGACACGACCCGCATCAACGACCGGATCCGCGTGTCCGAGGTGCGGCTGATCGACGAGAAGGGCGAGCAGGTCGGGGTGGTGCCGACCGCGCAGGCCCTCGATCGCGCCCGGGACAACGACCTCGACCTGGTCGAGATCGCCCCGACGGCGAAACCGCCGGTGGTCCGCATCCTCGACTACTCGAAGTACAAGTACGAGCAGGAGCAGCGCAAGAAGGCCGCGCGCAAGCACCAGCAGCAGGTCACGATCCGCGAGATGAAGCTGCGGCCGAAGATCGCGACGCACGACTACGAGACCAAGAAGGGTCACATCCTCCGGTTCCTCCGGCAGAACGACAAGGTCAAGGTCACGATCATGTTCCGTGGTCGTGAGCAGGCACACCCGGAGCGCGGCGAGGCGCTGCTGCGAAAGCTCGCGGGCGAGCTTGCCGAGCTGAGCGTGATCGAGCAGCAGCCGAACCAGGAGGGGCGCAACATGACGATGATGCTCGCGCCGCTGAAGACCATTCCGGCCGCGACCCCGGCCGCGACCCCGGCCGCGTCTACGGCCATCCCTGAGCCTGCGCCCGCGGCCGCCGCGCAGCCAGAGGCGGCTGAGGCCGCCGATGCGCCCGCGCCCGATGCGCCCGCGGCCTCCAGTGAAGAAGCTCCACCGCCGCCCGCCGACGCCAACGGCGCGGCTCCGGTCGAATAGGCGCGCCGGGCACCACACGCTTCCCCAGCGACGGCCTCGGCGACGGGGTGGTCAGGCTTCGTCCCCCTGGCGAGGCCGACGTGCGTTGGATCGTGAAGTCGGTTGCGGACCCCGAGATTCCGCGCTGGACGCGCGTGCGCTCGCCCTACACGAACGAGGATGGTCTGGCCTGGGTCGCGCTCGCCGAGTCGATGGCGCGTGAGGGCAGCGCGTACCACCTGCTGGTGGTCGAGGCGGAGGGTGGGGCGCGGCTCGGCGCGGTCGGTCTCGAGATCCCTCGGCAACCGGAGTTGCACGGCGAGATCGGCTACTGGCTCGCGGCGCCGGCGCGCGGGCAGGGCATCGCCACACGAGCCGTCCACGTGCTGGCGAGGTGGGCGCTCGGAAAGCTCGCGCTGCCCTCGGTGGAGGTGCACGTGTCGCCGTCCAACGCCGCCTCGCAGGCGGTCGCGAGGCGCGCGGGATTCCGGCCCGCGGGGCAGCGGTTGGAGCCCTTCCGTGGTCGCGTGGAGGAATTCGACGTCCTGGTCCTCGACGCAGAAGGGGCAGCCGTTGCCGACCGCCCCGCCCGTGGTGGTTCCGCCTAGCAGCACCCCTGCCAGAGCTTGCAACGCAGGATACGCCGGCGCCCCGGCGCACGCGCCGGCTCGTGGGACCGGTTGGTCGCATCTGCTTCAATAGCGGACCATGCCGAAGGTGAAGACACACTCCGGCGCGAAGAAGCGCTTCCGCAAGACAGGCACCGGGCGCATCCGGGGCCGCCACGCGATGACCTCGCACAACCTCGGCAAGAAGTCGGCCAAGCGCAAGCGCCGCCTCGGCCGCCCGGTCGAGATCTCCGAAGGAGACCGCACGGAGGTCAAGCGCCTGCTCGCAGGAGGAGGGCGGAAGAAATGACGCGCGTCAAACGCTCGGTACACGCCCGCAAGAAGCGCAGGGCGGTGCTGGAGCGGGCCAAGGGATACCGCGGCGAGAAGCACTCCAGCTACCGGCGCGCCAAGGAGCAGGTGATGAAGTCGGGGGCGTACGCCTACCGCGACCGGCGCGCGCGCAAGCGCGACTTCCGCTCGCTGTGGATCGTACGGATCAACGCTGCCGCGCGGCAGGAGGGCCTGTCGTACAGCCAGCTCATGTCGGGCCTACGCATCGCCGGCATCGAGCTGAACCGCAAGATGCTTGCGGATGTGGCCGTGCACGACCCGGAGACCTTCCGGCGATTTGCGGAGCGAGCCAAAGAAGCCCGGGGGGTGACGACCGCCGGATCCTGAGTTCAGGGTCAAGCGCAAATCCTTCGGGCGGGACTTCGGTTCCGCCCTTTTTATTGTGATAACGAGCAAGAAAAATCAGAGGCTCAAGGAGCTGATGCGGCTGCAGGACCGCAAGCACCGGCGGGAGACCGGGCTGTTCGTGGCCGAGGGGGAGGACCTCGTGGCCGAGGCGCTCAGGCACGGCGTCGTCCCGGAGACGACCTTCTCGGTGCACGGCGCGGGCCTGCCGTTCGAGCTGCCGGGCGGGGTCGAGCACTTCGAGGCGACCAGCGAGGTGCTCTCGGCCGTGAGCACCCTGGGCTCGGGCGCCCGGGTGATTGGCGTTTTCAAGGCTCAATGGACCCTTCTCGGTGGGCCCTTTCCCTACCGCGGTGGGCTGTTTCTCCACGACGTCTCCGACCCCGGCAACGTCGGCACCGCGATCCGCTCAGCGCATGCGTTCGGCGCGGGCGCGGTGGTGCTCGGCGAGCGCACTGCCGACCCATTCGGCCCGAAGGCCGTACGGGCGAGCATGGGCGCGATCTTCGCCGTGCCGGTGGCGCGGGCCGGCCTCGAGGAGGCCCGCACGGCGCTGGCCGCGCGCGCGGTGGCGCTCGTGCCGGGCGCCGGCACGCCGCTTCGGGAGCTCGACCTCGCTTCGCCGGTGCTCTTCGTCTGTGGGTCCGAGCGGGGTGGGCTTCCGGAGAGCCTGGTCGAGTCGTGCGACGTCGTCGCGCATGTCCCGCTCGCGCCCGGCGGCGCCGAGTCTCTCAACGTCGCGATGACCGCAACCCTGTGCCTCTACGAGAGCGCCGTCCATAGACTGTCGCCGAGCCTTGGCTGAGTCCCCGAACATCGAGCCCGGACAGGCACTGGAGCGTCTCGACCGCCTCGCGGAGGAGGCCGAGCGGGTCCTCCGGGAGGCAGGTTCACCCGAGGAGATCGAGCAGCTGCGGGTTCGCTTCCTTGGCCGCAAATCCGAGCTGACGCAGATCCTGCGCTCGCTGCCGAGCCTGCCGCCCGACCAGCGCGCGGAGGTCGGCAAGCGGGGCAACGAGGTTCGGCAGACGCTCGAGGGGCTGATCGCCGGTCACGGCGACACGGTCGGCGCCAGGGACCTCGAGGAACGCCTGCGGCGCGAGCGAATCGACCTGACGCTGCCCGGCGACCCGTTCGACACCGGGCACCTGCACGTACTGACGCAGACGCGCCGGGAGATCGAGGACGTCTTCACCGGCATGGGGTACCGGGTGGTCGAGGGTCCCGAGGTCGAGACCGACTACTACAACTTCACGAGCCTCAACATCCCGCCCGGCCACCCGGCGCGGCGCGAGCACGACACCTTCTACTTCTCCGACCAGCTGCTGCTGCGGACGCACACCTCGCCCATGCAGACACGGTCGATGGAGGCGCAGCCACCGCCGATCTTCATCGTGATCCCCGGTGTCGTCTACCGGCGCGACTCCGACGCCACCCACACGCCCATGTTCACGCAGGTCGAGGGGCTCGCGGTAGACGAGGACATCACGCTCGCCGATCTCCACGGCACGCTGCTCGAGTTCGCACGGGCCACCTTCGGCCCCCGCCAGAAGGTCCGCCTGCGGGCCGGATATTTCCCGTTCACCGAGCCCAGCGTGGAAGTCGACGTCTCGTGCTTTGCCTGCAAGGCCTCGGGGCGGCAGGCGGACGGGTCGCTGTGCTCGCTCTGCAAGGGCTCTGGCTGGATCGAGATCATGGGCGCCGGGATGGTCGACCCGAACGTGTTCGAGTTCGTGCGCGACCACGGCTACGACCCCGAGCGGGTCCAGGGGTTTGCGTTCGGCATGGGCGTGGAGCGGATCGCGATGCTGAAGCACGGGATTCCCGACCTGCGCCTATTCTTCGAGAACGACCTGCGCTTCCTGGAGCAGTTTTGAAAGCGCCGGTCGCCTGGCTCAGGGAGTACTGCGACCCCGGGCTCTCGTCCGAGGAGATCGGCGAGCGGTTGTCGCTCAGCGGCACCGAGCTCGAGCGGATCCTGCGCGTGGGCGTGCCGAGCACCGACGGCAATCCGGGCTTCTTCCGGATCGGCAAGGTCCTGAGCGCCGAGCAGCATCCCGACGCCGACCGGCTGAGTGTCTGCAACGTGCAGTTGGCGGGCTCCGACACGCGCACGATCGTCTGCGGGGCGCCCAACGTGGCCGCCGGCGAGACGGTGCTCGTGGCGCTCCCGGGCGCGGTGCTGCCGGACGGCACCAAGCTCGGCCGCGTAAAGCTCCGCGGCGTCGTCTCCGACGGCATGATCCTGTCCGAGACCGAGGTCCAGCTCGGAACCGACAGCGCCGGGATCATGGTGCTCCCGGACTCGCTCGAAGCCGGCGAGGAGGCGGGCCGTTACGTCACGCTCGGCGACGACGTGCTGGAGCTGGAGGTCTCGCCGAACCGGCCGGACTGCATGTGCGTGTACGGGATCGCGCGCGAGCTGCACGCCGTGACGGAGTCGCCGCTGGCCGCGGATCCGGGCTCCGAGGATGCGCCCGCCGAAGGCGAGAGCGAGGCCGGTCACCTGCTCGCCGTGACGGTCGCCGACCCGGAGCTCTGTCCCCGCTTCAGCGTGCGGATCTTCACCGACGTCGAAGTCGGCCCGTCGCCGCTCTGGTTGAAGGCGCGGCTGACGGCGATCGGCCAGCGTCCGATCAACAACGTTGTCGACATCACCAACTACGTGATGCTGCTGCTCGGTCAGCCGCTGCACGCCTACGATCTCGACCGGGTGGCGGGTCCCGCGCTCACCGTGCGCCGTGCACATGAGGGCGAGCGCCTGGTGACGCTCGACGCCGAGCACCGCGTGCTCGACGCGGAGGCCGTTTTGGTCTGCGATGCGGACGGCCCCACCGGTATCGGCGGGATCATGGGCGGTGCCCGGAGCGAGGTCTCCGCGGACACCAGGCGGATCGCGATGGAGGCCGCGACGTGGAGCGGCCCGAACATCCTCGAGACCTCGACGAAGCTCGGACTGCGCACCGAGGCGAGCGCTCGCTTCGAGCGGCAGCTGCATCCGGAGTTGGCGCTGGCCGCGCAGCGGCTGGCCGCCCGGCTGATGGTCGAGGTCAGTGGAGCCCGCATGGCGCCGGGCACGATCGACGTAGCCCAGCCGGTCCCGCCCGCACACCGGATCGAGTTGCGCTCGCAGCGCGTGGAAGGCCTGCTCGGCGAGCGGATCGAGCCCGCGGAGTCGACGGCGATCCTCGCGCGCCTCGCGTTCGGCGTCGAGCCACGCGACGGCGACCTCGACGTCGAGGTCCCGTACTTCCGCGACGGCGACGTCCGGCGGGAGGCCGATCTGATCGAGGAGGTCGCGCGCATCCGCGGGCTCTCCAGGCTCCCGGCCACGTTGCCTTCGAGGCGACACGCGGTCGGAGGGCTCACCCGTGCCCAGAAGCTCCGCCGGACCGCCGCCGACCTGCTGCGCGGCCGCGGCCTCAGCGAGGTGATCACGTTCAGCTTCATCTCGCCGCAGGTGACCGCGAAGCTCCGCCTCGCGCCTTACGACGCGCGCACGCGTGTCCTGATGATCACCAACCCCCTGAGCGAGGAGCACGCGGCGATGCGGACAACGCTGCTGCCCGGCCTGCTGGACGCGGCCCAGCACAACGTCGCGCGCGACCGGCGCTCGCTGCGGATGTTCGAGACCGGCCGGGTGTTTCTCTCGAACGGGCAGGAGGTGCAGCCGGAGGAGCGGCTCCACGTCGGCGTCCTGCTGGCCGGCGAGTGGCAGCCCAAGACGTGGCGAAGCGAGCCACGGCGCCCCGACTTCTACGTCGTCAAGGGACTGCTCGCAGGGCTGCTCGAAGCGCTCGGGGTCGAGTGGCGCCTGGTCGACGGCGGCCCGTCCTTCCTGCATCCTGGACGCGCCGCGGAGGTGCTCGTCGAGGCCCACGACGTCGGCTACATCGGCGAGCTGCATCCATCCGTGGCGCGCGACTTCGGGCTGGGCGAGCTCGAGCAGCCGCCCGCCGTCTTCGAGATCGATCTCGGCCAGGTGGTCGCCGCCGCGGAGCGCAAGGAGCGCCGTTACGACGACCTGATCACCTATCCCGCGGTGCTCCAGGACATCGCGGTCGTCGTCGACGACGCGGTCGAGGCGCAGACCGTCGCGGACGCCGTGCGCGCGGCCGGCGGCCCGGAGCTGCGCTCGGTTCAGATCTTCGACCTCTACCGCGGCGAGCAGGTCGGCCCGGGCAAGAAGTCGCTGGCGCTGCGGCTCGAGTTCCGCTCCCCCGAGCGCACGCTCACCGACGAGGACGTCGCGGCGATCCGGAAGCGGATCGAAGCGCGCCTTGCGAGCGAGGTGGGAGGGACGCTTCGTGCCTAGGCCGCACACCCACGCCGCCACCCGCCAGCCGCTCGACGGCGACCCGCTCGCGCGGGCCTGCGTGGTGGGGGCATCCGGATTCGCCGGGGCGCTTGCGGCGGCGCTCACCTGGCGCCATCCGCATGTCGCGCTCGAGGCTGTGACCGCCCGCGCCGAGGCCGGCCGCCGACTCGACGACCTCTACCCGCGGTACCGCGTGCCGCTCGACCTCGAGCCCTTCGATGCCGACCGGCTGGCGGACCGCGCGGATGTCGCCTTCGTGTCCTATCCCCACGGCGCGGCGGCCGAGGTCGTCGCCGAGCTGCGCTCTCGCGGGCTTCGAGTGGTCGACCTCTCGGCCGACTTCCGTCTGCACGATCTGGCACTCCACGAGCACTGGTACGGGCCGCACCGCGCGCCGGGCCTTCAGGAAGAGGCTGTCTTCGGCCTGACGGAGCTCCACCGCGGCGAGGTCGCGCAGGCGGCCCTGGTCGCAAACCCAGGCTGCTACACGACCGCCGCGATCCTGGCGCTTGCGCCGCTCGCCCGCGCGGGGCTGATCGCCGACGCCGTCATCGATGCCAAGAGCGGCGTGTCGGGCGCCGGCCGCGCCGCGACCGACATCACGCACTTCGTGTCGGTGGACGAGAACGTCACCCCCTACGGCGTCGACGGACACCGGCACGGTGCCGAGATCGACCAGGAGCTGGCGGCGCTCGGCTGCGACGTGCGCGTGACGTTCACGCCGCACCTGGTGCCGCTGGACCAGGGCCTGCTCGCGAGCTGCTACGTGACCCCGGCACGGGAGCTCACCGGCGAAGAGCTCACGGCGCTGTTCGAGGATGCATACGGCGAGGAGCCGTTCATCGAGGCCGCCGCCCGCCCGCCCGGCGTGCGCGACGTGCGCGACACCAACCTCGCCCGGATCCACACGGCGGTCGGCCGGGGCGGTCGCGTGCTGGTGTTCTGTGCGATCGACAACCTCTGGAAGGGCGCGGCCGGCCAGGCGGTGCAGAACCTGAACGTGATGCTCGGGCTCGACGAGGCCGCGGGGCTCGGATAGTGGCCACCGGGGTCGAGACCTTCTTCCGCTCGCGCTGGGTCGGGTGCCCCGCGGGCGTCACCGAGCTCGAGCCGGGGAGGTTGCCGGCCGGCTTCCGCGCCGGCGCGGCCGCGACCGGGTCGAAGGCTTCCGGCCGCCTCGACGTGGGCGTGCTCGCCTGCGACTCAGACGATGCCGCCTCCGCCGCGCTCTTCACGCGCAACGCGGTCGTCGGGGCGCCCGTCAAGGTCTCGCGGCGGGCACGGCTCGACGCATTGCGAGCGGTCGTGGTCAATGCCGGGAACGCGAACGTCGGGACCGGCTCGCGCGGGGTGGAGGTCGCGGAGGCGATGGCGGCTACGGTCGCCGCGGGCCTGGGTGTCGACGCGACACGGGTGGGCGTCGCCTCGACGGGCATCATCGGCGTGCAGCTCGAGCGCGAGCGGATCGTGGCGGGGATCGACCGCGTGGTCGAGGCGCTCTCGCCCGAGGGCGGCATCGACTTCTCCGAGGCGATCCTGACCAGCGACCGCGGACCGAAGCGGGCCTCGCTGGAGGTCACCCTCACGGATGGCAGCGTGGTGTTGAGCGCGCAGGCAAAGGGCGCCGGCATGATCTCGCCCGCATTCGCGACGATGCTCTGCTTCGTCGAGACCGACGCACGCGTCGACCCTGCGACGCTCGAGCGGCTCGCGCGAGGCGCGGCTGCGCGCTCGTTCGAGCGCATCACGGTCGACGGGCAGCTCTCGACCAGCGATTCGCTGTTCGCGCTCGCCGGGGGCGCGGCCGGGCATTCGGTCTTGCCGGGAAGCGAGGACGAGCGCGCGTTCGCGGTGGCGCTCGACGCACTGCTTCGCCAGCTTGCGCTCGAGATCGTGGCCGACGGCGAGGGCACGACGCGGGTCGCGCGCCTGGTCGTGCGCGGGCCGGAGGCCGCGCTCGAGCCCGTTGCGCGGGCGGTCGGGGACTCGCCGCTGGTCAAGTGCGCCCTCCACGGCGGCGACCCGAACTGGGGGCGCATCCTCCAGGCGGCTGGTCAGGCGCTCGCCGGCGGCTCGGGCGAGATCGACCTGTCGATCGAGGGCATCCGGCTGGTCGAGCGCGGCGAGGACCTGCCTTTGCCGGCGGATGCCCGCGGGCGCCTCGACGATGCGATGGGTCGCGCGGAGGTGGAGATCCAGGTCGAGCTGCCCGGTGGCGACGCCGAGACCGAGCTGTTCTTCTGCGACATCGGCGAGGAATACGTGCGCTTCAACTCGGAGTACTCGACATGACTTGTGTCTTTGGAGCGGGAACGTGAGTAGCGGCGCCCCTCAGGTCGCGACGCTGCTGGAGTCGCTCCCCTACATCCGGGAGTTCTTCGGGAAGACGATCGTGATCAAGTACGGAGGCTCGGCGATGGCAGACGAATCGCTCCGCGAGGCCTTCGCGAACGACGTCGTGCTGCTCAAGTACGTGGGCATCAATCCGGTGATCGTGCACGGCGGCGGTCCCGAGATCACGCAGTACATGGAGCGGCTCGGCCTCGAGGTCGAGTTCGTGCAGGGGCTGCGCGTGTCGGATGAGCAGACTGTCGAGGTCGTAAAGATGGTCCTGATCGGAAAGGTCAACAAGGACATCGTGCTGCGTCTGAATCGCCACGGCCAGTCGGCGATCGGCCTCTGCGGGGACGACGGATCGCTGTTCCAGGTGACGAAGCGCATGCTCGCGGGCGACGACGGCAAGCCTCGCGACCTCGGTTTCGTGGGGTCGATCGAGCACGTCGACGTGAGCGTCGTGAACCACATCGCCGAGGACTACATTCCCGTGATCGCCTCGGTCGGGGCAGACGCCGAAGGCCGCTCGTACAACGTGAACGCCGACGAGGCCGCGGCCGCGGTGGCCACGGCGCTCGGCGCGTACAAGGTGATCTTCCTGACCGACGTGGAGGGATGGCTTGCAGACCCTGCGGATCCGGCGAGCCTGATCTCCGAGACCGACGTCGCCCGGATCCAGCAGGGGATCGCTGCCGGCCGCGTCACGGGCGGGATGATCCCGAAGCTCGACGCGTGCGCGGACGCGGTCGAGCATGGCGTGGGCTCCGCGCACATCGTGGACGGTCGCAGACCGCACTCGGTGCTGCTCGAGCTGTTCACGGACGCTGGGATCGGGACGAAGGTGGGGAGGTAGTGGACGACGTGGCGACGACCGAATCCCGCTATCTGATGCAGACCTACAAGCGGGCGCCGGTCGAGTTCGTGCTCGGCGAGGGGGTGACGCTCTACGACCGCGACGGCGAGGCGTACCTCGACTTCCTCGCCGGGATCTCGGTCTGCAACGCGGGGCATTGCCACCCGCGCGTGGTGGAGGCCCTCCGCCAGCAGGCGAGCCGGCTCTGGCACGTCTCGAATCTCTTCTACACCGAGCCCGGCGTCCGGCTCGGTGAGCGGCTCGCGGAGAGCTTTCAGCCGGGCGCGCGCGCGTTCTTGTGCAACTCCGGAGCGGAGGCGAATGAGGCCGCGATCAAGCTCGCCCGCAAGCGCCGCCGCGGCGGCGAGATCGTGGTGCTCGAGCACGCCTTCCACGGCCGCACGCTGGGAGCCCTCTCGGCGACGCCGCAGCGCTCCAAGCAGGAGCCCTTCGAGCCGCTGGTGCCCGGCTTCGTGGTGGTGCCGCGCAACGACCCCGATCGCCTCGAAGCGGCCGTCACGGAGCAGACCGCCGCGGTCATGATCGAGCCCGTGCAGGGCGAATGCGGCGTGTGGCCGATCTCGGAGGAGATGCTGCTCGCGGCGCGTCAGGCGTGCGACCGAACGGGCGCGCTGCTGGTCTTCGAC
The DNA here is from genome assembly GCA_038326655.1 of Solirubrobacterales bacterium. Lineage (GTDB taxonomy): Bacteria > Actinomycetota > Thermoleophilia > Solirubrobacterales > JBBDJG01 > JBBQKG01. The sequence continues at coordinate 3,479 of JBBQKG010000032.1, read as the reverse complement.
GAGATCCAGTGCGGCATGGGGCGCACCGGGACACTGTGGGCGTTCGAGCTGACAGGCGTCCGCCCCGACGTCTTCACGGTCGCGAAGTCGCTCGCGAGCGGCCTGCCGGTCGGCGCTTGCGTGGCGGGCGGCGAGGCTGCCGACGTGCTCACGGCCGGAGACCACGGGACCACCTTCGGCGCCGGCCCGCTGGTCGCGACCGCCGCGCTGGCGACGCTCGAGGTGCTCGACGACGACCGCCTGCTCGCGCGCGTGCGCGTGCTCGGCGACCGGTTGCGCGCCGGCCTCGAGCGGCTGCGCGGCGATGGCCGGCTCGCCGACGTGCGCGCGCGCGGCCTCATGGTCGGGGCCGACCTGCCGCCCGCGCGCAGCGGCGAGGCGCCCAAGGTGGTGGAGGAGGCGCTGGCCAAGCGCATCGTGCTGAACGCCACCGGGCCCGACACGCTGCGCTTCCTGCCGCCGCTCGTGATCGAGGAGGAGCAGGTCGACCGCGTGCTCGCGTTCCTGGAGGAGAGCCTGTGAGCCCGAAGGGCGAGCATGTTGGTCGCAATTCGAGTACGGAGCGTGCGCCGTCACACGTCACGGCTTCCTACGAGGCGCGCCCCGAGGAGGTCGGCCGCGTGCTGCTCCTCTACTCGGGAGGGCTCGACACCTCGGTGATGCTGAAGTGGATCCAGGATGCCTACGAAGCCGAGATCGTGGCGCTGACGGTCGACCTCGGTCAGCCCGGCGAGGACTTCGAGGTGGTGCGCGACAAGGCGCTCCGCCTCGGGGCGATCGACGCGCTCGTGGTCGACGCGAAGGAGGAGTTCGCGAACGACTACGTGCTCCCGGCGATCAAGGCAAATGCGCTCTACGGCGGCGGCTATCCGCTGTTCACCGCACTCGGGCGGCCGCTGATCGCAAAGATCGCGGTCGAGAAGGCACGCGAGACCGGCTGCGACACGATCGCCCACGGATGCACCGGCAAGGGCAACGATCAGGTGCGGATCGAAGGCACCGTGGCCGCGCTCGACCCGCAGATGAAGATCATCGCGCCCGTGCGGGGCTGGCAGATGGGCCGTGAGGAGGAGATCGCCTACGCCCGCGAGCACGGAATCCCGATCAAGGGCGGGACCGAGGTGCCCCCGTACTCCGTCGACGACAACATCTGGGGCCGCTCGTCCGAGGGCGGGCCGATCGAGGACCTGACCGAGCCGCCGCGCGAGGACGTGTTCGAGATCGTGACCCCGCCACGCCTGGCGCCTGACGAGGCGGAGGAGGTCGAGCTCTCGTTCGAGCACGGCTGCCCGGTGACGCTCGACGGCGAGCGCCTCGGGCTGGTCGAGCTGATCGAGCGGGTGGCCGCGATCGCCGGCCGGAACGGCGTAGGGATCGTCGACCACATCGAGGACCGGATCGTGGGCCTGAAAGTGCGCGACATTTACGAGGTGCCGGCCGCCGAGGTGATCCTGACCGCCCATCGCGAGCTCGAGAAGCTCGTCGGCACGATCCACCAGAACAACTTCAAGCCCGGCCTCGACCGCCACTGGGCCTACCTCGTGTATGCGGGCCTGTGGTACGAGCCGCTGATGAAGGACCTGAACGCGTTCATGGACTCGGTCAACCAATGGGTCACCGGAGTCGTGCGGATCAGGCTCTACAAGGGGAATGCGGCCGTGATCTCGCGCTCCTCCCCGCATGCCCTCTACGACGCCGCGCTGGCCGGCTTCGGCGAGTCAGGCGGACTCTTCAGCCAGCAGGCGAGCCCCGGCTTCATCGAGCTCTGGTCACTCCAGAGCCGGATGGCGCATCGGGTGCGAAACCGGGATTCCGGGGAATAAGGAGGCTCGATGTTCTACAAGCTGCTCGGCATGGCGGTATGGAAGGTCGGCTCGCGCTACATGCGCCGCAACTACGGGCGCCAATTGCGGGCCGCGGGCGCGCTGGCGGTGCTGTCGCTGGTCGTCGGCGCCTACCTCGCGACGCGCAGTCAGGGCGAGTAACATGACCGCGGATTAGGCTTAGCGCCATGTGGCGCAACTGGGCGGGCGACCAGCAATGCGTGCCGGCCGCGGTCGAGCGGCCGGGCACCGTCGCCGAGCTTCAGGGGCTGGTGAGCCGCGCCGCGGAGCGCGGGGGGACCGTGAGGGCGGCGGCGTCCGGGCACTCGTTCACCGACATCGCCTGCACGGACGGTGCGATGGTGAGGCTGGACCGGCTGAACCGCGTGCTGGACCTCGATCCCGGCGCGAGGCTCGCGAAGGTCGAGGGCGGCATCGTGATCCGCGATCTCAGCGAGGCGCTCTACGCGCAGGGCCTCGCGCTCGAGAACCTCGGCGACATCGACGTGCAGACGATTGCCGGCGCGATCTCGACCGCGACCCACGGAACCGGCGAGCGCCTCCGGAACATCTCCAGCCAGGTCGAGGCGATCGAGCTCGTGAGCGGCGACGGCTCGCTGGTCCAATCTGCGCGCGACTCCGACCCCGAGCTTTGGCGCGCAGCCCGGGTCGGCCTCGGCAGCCTCGGCGTGATCGCCTCGCTCACGCTGCGTTGCGTGCCCGCGTTCACGATCCGCCGGGAGGACCACCCGCTGCCACTCGGGGCGGCGCTCGAGCGGATCGACGATCTGGCTGCGCGCAGCGACCACTTCGAGTTCTACGTCTTCCCACACTCGGAGATCGCGCTCTGCCGCGAGAGCAAGGACCTCGACACGCCGCCCGAGCCGCGTGGCCGCGTCCAGGAGTACCTGCTGGAGACGCTGCTCGAGAACCATGCTTTCTGGCTGCTCTGCAGTCTCGGGCGCCTCTTCCCGTCGCGGATCCCGTCGATCAACCGGCTGATCCCGAGACTGGCGGGCAGCTCCACGAAGATCGACCGCAGCTACCGCGTCTTCTCCACGAAGCGGCTCGTGCGCTTCACCGAGATGGAGTACGCCGTGCCGCGGGCGGCCGGCCCCGAGGCGCTGCGGCGCGTGCTCGAGACGATCGAGCGCCGCGGCTTTGCCGTGCCCTTCCCGATCGAGTTCCGCGTGGTCGCGCCCGACGACGCCTACCTCAGCACGGCATACGAGCGCGACACGGCTTACATCGCGGTGCACATGTATCGCGGCATGGCCTGGGAGCCGTACTTCCGCGCGGTCGAGGCGATCATGGACGACTACGGGGGCCGCCCCCACTGGGGCAAGCGCCATTTCCAGTCGGCCGCGACGCTCGCGCCGCGCTATCCGGAGTGGGACCGCTTCCAGGCCGTGCGGGCGCGCCTCGACCCGCAGGGCGTCTTCCAGAACGACTACACGAAGCGCGTGCTGGGCCCGGTCGGCGCAGCCTCAACCGCCACGGCCGCCTCGGCCTAGATGTCCTGCCCACAGACGTTAGGAACACGACTGATCGGTGGCCGGTCGCCTAAGGAGCTGTGCGGTCGGCGGCGGTTGTAGTAGCGCAGGAAGCTTGCCAGGCTTCTCGCTCGAGCGCCTGAACTCGGGTAGCGGTGGGCGT
>JBBQKG010000031.1:0-26384 GCA_038326655.1 Solirubrobacterales bacterium | reverse complement strand
TCCCTCCTACGACGGCTCTCACGTCTTCTTCTCAACGACCAGTCGCATGGTCGCCGAGGACACCGACAGTCGCTGGGACCTGTACTCGTGGTCCGACGAGGGAATCCAGCTGATCTCCACCGGCCCCGCCGGGGGGAACGGCGTCTTCGATGTCTGCTCGAGCTTCGGTCCCTGCATCGAGGCGGCCTCTCGTGACGGCGACACCGTGTACTTCACGACCAGAGAGGCTCTCGCCGGCGCCGATGCAGACACCTCGTGCCCGGTACAGGTCGGCGTGCCTGCGGCGTGCGAGGACATCTACGCGCGGGACCTTTCCACCGGCACGACCCGGTTGGTATCGACCGGTCCGGGCCCGGGGGACGGCGTCGCGTTCGATCCTTTGTTCCTCGGCGCGATCTCGGCCGACGGATCGCGGGCCTTCTTCCGCACCAGGATGGCGCTCGTGCCGGAGGACACGGACCGCGGATCAGTGGATCTCTACGAGCGCTTCGCAGGGCACACGCGGCTGCTCTCGACAGGCCCGCTCGCGAGCAACGGCCCAACCGATGTGGAATTCGGTGGCAGCACCGCGGACGGTCGCATCGTCTACTTCGATACGGCCGAGGGCCTGATGCAGGGAGACGGTGACAACCAGACGGACGTCTATCGCGTCGATGTGAACGAGGCGCCCGACTGCTCGGGCGTGAGCGTCTCTCGCCCGGTGCTCACGACGGCCAACCGCCGCCTCGTCCCGGTGACGCTCGACGGTGCAACGGATCCCGACCGAGACCAGGTCGCGATCGCGGTCGATGGAGTCACCCAGGACGAGCCCGTGCGCAGCTACGGCGATGCCACCTCTCCCGACGCAGCCTTGATCGGCGACGGCGACCTTCGGATCAGGGCGGAGCGCAACCCGCGTGGCGACGGTCGCGTCTACCGGATCGCTTTCACGGCGACCGACGACCACGGTGGCTCCTGCTCTGGCACGACGACCGTCTCGGTGCCGCGCCAGAAGCACAAGCCGGCGGTCGACTCCGCACCGCCGAGCTACGACTCGCTGGCGCGGTGGGGACTGCACGCGACCACGACCGACACGCGTGCCCTGACAGCCCGGTAGGCCGGCTCATTATCCTGCGGCCTCGTGCCGCTCGCCGCCGACGACCTCGCGATCCGCTCGCTTCACCTGATTGCGGCCGCCGTCTGGGCGGGCGGGATGGTGTTCCTCGGCCTGGCGGTGGGCGCGGCCCGAAAGACGCTCGCCGATCGGGAGCGGATTGCGCTGTTTCGCCAGCTCGGCCGGCGGTTCCTCATCGCCGGCGGCATCGCGATGCTCGTCCTGATCGCGACGGGCTCCAGCATGGCGAGCGATCGCCTCACCTCGTTCGGCGATCTCTTCGACACCGATTACGGCAAGCGGCTGGCGGAGAAGCTGGCGCTCGTGATCGTGGTGATCGGGCTGACCGCATTTCACAGCCTCGTCCAGGGGCCGGCGCTGTCCCGCCTGCGCGCGCAGGCGCTCGAGCCCCCCGAGGACCCGGCGCTTGCCGCGGCGATCCGGCGCAAGGCGGCCTGGGCGGGGATCGTCTCGACGGCGAACCTGATCGCGACCCTCGCGATCCTGGTGCTGGCGGCGCGGTTGGTAACGGGGTAATCGGAGCTTCCGAGCGCCGCTAAACTGAGATGACTATGAAACAAGGAATCCACCCGGAATACGTAGAGGCCCACGTGCGCTGCACGTGCGGCAACGAGTTCACGACCCGCTCCACCAAGCCGGAGCTGCACGTCGAGATCTGCTCCGAGTGCCACCCGTTCTACACCGGTCGCCAGAAGCTGGTCGACACCGGTGGCCGGGTCGAGCGCTTCCAGCGCCGCGCCGCCAAGAGACGCGGCGGTCGCTAGACGCCAGAGGTCCGTGCCCGCCGGGGACGGACCCGGGACCGCGGGCTTGACCAAGTGATGAGCACTGAGCCAACGAACAACTCGACCGCGACAGCGACCGATCCCGGCTCGCAGGTGAGGCTGTCGGACGGTCGGCTGATGCCGATGCGCGACGCGCCCGTGGGCGGCCAGGCAGTGCTCGAGGGCGTGATGATGCGTGGCGTCTCGCACTGGGCCGTCGCCGTGCGCGAGCCCGTCAAGGAGGACGGCGCCTCGGGGGATGCGACCGGCTCGAACGGCGCCTCCCCGAATGGCGGCGCGCCGGTCGAGCTCGATCCCGAGGGCCAGCCGCTAGGGCCGATCCAGGTCCACCGCGAGGCATTCGTCTCGAAGATCAAGCAGCACCGCTTCTACCGGCTGCCCGTCGTGCGCGGCGTGGTCGCGCTGGTCGAGTCCATGTCGATCGGGATGAAGGCGCTCGGGATCTCCGCGAACGCGCAGCTCGACGAGCCCGACGAGGAGATCTCCAAGCGGACCTGGGGCTTTGCGGTGTTCATCTCGCTGGTGTTCGCGATCGGGCTCTTCTTCGTGCTGCCGGTGACTGTTGCGAGCATCTGGAAGGACCAGCTCGGCAACTCGGTGTTCTTCGTCCTGGTCGAGAAGGCGATCCGGATCTCGATCTTCCTCGCGTACATATGGGGGATTTCGAAGATCCGTGACCTTCGGCGCGTGTTCGAGTACCACGGCGCCGAGCACAAGGTGATCTCCTGCTACGAGGCCGACGACGAGCTCGTCCCGGAGCGGGCGACGCTCTACTCCCGCCTTCACATGCGGTGTGGCACCAGCTTCCTCCTGATCGTGATGGTGATCGCCGTCTTCGTGTTCGCCCCGATCGGCAGGCCGGCCCTCTACTGGCTGATCCTCTCTCGCGTGTTCGGGATCGCGCTCGTGGCCGGTCTCGCCTACGAAGTGATCCGCTGGGCGGGTCGCAACCGCCGCAAGCACTGGGTCCGCGTTCTGATGTGGCCAGGGCTCCAGCTTCAGAAGCTGACCACGCGCGAGCCGTCCCTGGACCAGCTGGCGGTGGCGATCGCCGCACTCCAGTCGGTCCTGGAGGTCGAGAACCCATCGGCCTCGACCGAGGAGGAGCGAGTCGGCATGGAAGTCGTCGCCTGACCTCGGGGGGCGGGCGGTGGCTGAAGGTTCCGTAACCGAGCGTCTCGTCGAGCAGATCGAGCAGCGTTACCGCGAGCTCGAGGAGCAGCTCGCCGATCCTGAGACGATCGCCGATCGCTCCCGCTATACGGCGGTCGCGCGGGAGCATCGCGAGCTCGGGGAGCCGCATGCGCTGGCTGAGCGCTACCGCAAGGCCCAGAGCGATGCGACGCTGCTCGACGACGGCGACGGAGGACTCGACGTGGACGACCGCCGCGAGCTGCAGGAGATGGTGACCACCGCGCGCGAGGAGATGGAGCGGGCGGCCGAGGACCTTCGCCTCGCGATGATCGAGCGCGACCCCAACGATGCCAAGAACGTGATCGTCGAGATCCGCGCGGGCACGGGCGGGGACGAGGCCGCGCTCTTCGCCGGCGACCTGTACCGGATGCTCACCCGCTATGCCGAGCGGCGCGGCTTCAAGACCGAGGACCTCGGCCACAGCCCCGGTCAGACGGGCGGATTCAAGGAGGTCACCTTCGCGGTCAAGGGCGACGGCGCCTACAGCGTGTTCAAGTACGAGGCCGGGGTCCACCGTGTCCAGCGCGTTCCCCAGACGGAGTCCCAGGGCCGCATCCACACTTCCACGGCGACCGTCGCCGTGCTCCCGGAGGCGGAGGAGGTCGAGGTCGACATCGACCAGAATGACCTGCAGATCGACGTCTATCGCTCGTCGGGACCAGGGGGGCAGTCCGTCAACACGACCGACTCGGCGGTGCGGATCACGCACAAGCCGAGCGGGATCGTGGTCTCGATGCAGGACGAGAAATCCCAGCTGCAGAACCGCGAGCGCGCGATGCGCGTGCTGCGCGCGCGCATCTACGAGCACGCGCTGCGAGAACAGCAGGCGGGGCAGGCGGCTGACCGGCGCGCCCAGGTCGGCACGGGTGAGCGCTCGGAGAAGGTGCGCACGTACAACTTTCCGCAGGGCAGGGTGACCGACCACCGGATCAAGCACACGGCCCACAACCTCGACCAGATTCTCGAGGGAGAGCTCGACCAGTTCACCGACGCGCTCGCCGCCGACGAGCGCCGGCAGAAGCTCGAAGCCCAGGCGAGCTGAGCGAGGTCGCGATGGTCGGGGCGACCTCACCGCTGCACGAGGCGCTTGCGCTCGCCGTCGAGGAGCTCGAGACGGCGGGCGCCGATACGCCGCGGCTCGACGCGGAGGTGATGCTCGCCGACGTGCTCGGAGTCGATCGGGCGGCGCTGCATGCCGACCCGCGACGGGTGCTCGACCCGGCTGCGGCAGAGCGCTTCGACGAGCTCGTGCGGCGCCGGGTTCGCAGGGAGCCGGTCGCGTACATCCTCGGGCGAGCCCATTTCCGGGAGCTGGAGCTGAGCGTCGACCATCGCGTCCTGATCCCGCGACCGGAGACCGAGATGCTGGTGGACCTCGCCGACGACCGGCAGCGCGTGCTCGACATCGGGACCGGGTCGGGCGCGATCGCGCTCGCGATCGCGCAGGAGCGCTCCGGCGTGACGGTGACCGGGATCGACAGCTCGCCGGGCGCGGTCGAGGTCGCGCGGGCAAATGCCGACGCGCTCGGGCTGGGCGTGGAGGTGATGATCGCGGACCTCGTCGTGGGCGGGCCCTACGACCTCGTCGTGACGAACCCGCCGTACGTCCGCGACGCCGATTGGCCGGGCCTCGCGCCTGAGATCACGCTCTACGAGCCCGAGGAGGCGCTGCTCGCCGGCCCTGACGGGCTCGACGTGATCCGTCGGCTGGTGCCCGCCGCGGCAGAGGTGCTCCGCCCGGGGGGTCTGCTCGGAATGGAGGTCGGGCAGGGCCAGTCGCGTGCCGTCGAGGCGCTCTTCGAGCGCTCCGGACTGAGGCCGCTCGAGACCCAGCGCGACCTCGCCGGGATTCCGCGAGTGGTCAGAGGCCGGCGCTGATCGCGCCGGCTGACGTCGCCGCCTTCGAGCGCTGCATCGGGAGCGGGGGAGTCGCCGTCTTCCCGACCGACACGCTGTACGGGATCGGCTGCTCGCGGGGGGACGACGCCGCGCACGAGCGCGTCTACGAGCTGAAGGGCCGGCCGCGCGACAGGCCCTCCGCGGTCATGTACTTCTCGCTGGACGCGGCCGGGGAGGTGCTCGCGCCGCTCGGCCCGCGCACGCGGGCGGCGGCCGAGCGCCTGCTGCCCGGGCCGGCGTTGCTGGTGCTTCCGGGTGGAGTCGGCCTGCGGGTGCCGAGCGTCGAGGCATTGGCCGGTGTGCGCATGCCCGTGCTGCAGACGAGTGCCAATCTCACGGGCGGCCCCGGGCCGCGGCGGCTCGAGGACGTGCCGCAGGAGCTTCGATCGGGCGCCGACCTGGTGCTCGACGGTGGCGAGCTTGCCGGCGTGGCGTCGACCGTCGTGGACCTGTCGCGCTACGAGGACGAGGGCGCCTGGGAGGTGCTCCGCGAGGGCGCCGTGTCGCGCGAGCTGCTCAGCAGCGCGCTCAGGTCGTAGGCGACGGCGTGACCATAGCCTGTGTGCGATTGCGCGAGACCGGCGCAGGCGGCAACCAGCTGCCTTCGGGCGACGACGCGATGCTGGCGCTCAGCAAGCTCGCTGATCGAACGATCAACCGGGTTACCGAACGTCTGGGCCCCGATAGCGGGCCCAACGTACGGTGGCGCTACACGCGTGAATGGCTCAAACGTTGCGGCTCTGCAACACCGCTGCGTCGAGCGCGGGCCGCCGCGCCGCCGCCACGCGCCGGCGGATCCGCCATCTGGCGCCGGCGAAGGCGTGGTTTGCGACCGTGGCGAATCCGACCTCGTCCTGGCGCAGGGCTAGCAGCAGGTGCGCGACGCGGTCCGGGCGCCGCAGCTCCGGGTCCTTGACGCCGACGCAGAAGGCGTGCACCCGCCGGCCGCCCGGGCGGACCAGCAGCGCGCCCTTCTCCGCGATCACCCAGACGCCCAGCCGGCCCTGCTCGACGACGGCGCCGGTCCTGGCCTCGACCGCCGCCGGATGGCGGTCGAGCAGGTCGGCGAGCAGCCCGCGGCCGGCGCGATCGTCAGCCGCCACGTCGGGCGCCAGCACGCGCGCTCCGCGGTTGGCGAAAAGCTCCGGGATCACCCACGCGTGCACGAGGCACAGGAGCGAGACGGGAAACAGCAGCGGCTCGAGCACCAACAGCAATGCCCCGAGGGCGAAGAACGGCGCTACGTAGGCCGTCGTGTACCCGCGCGAGAGCAGCTCCATCCATGCGAGGCGGCGGGCGTCGACGGGGGTCCGCCACCAGACCTCGGCGGTCTCGGGAAGGCTGGCGCCCGGCTCGAAAGGAAGCTGCTCGAGCCCCTCCAAGCTGCGCATCGCAGACCTACCCGCCCGCGATCGGCCGCCGGAGCATCACCAGCTCGACTCCCGCGGGCAGCTCCCTGACCTGCTCGTAGGTGTCGTCGGGAAGCCTCGCGACGCCCATGTAGCCGCCCTCGAGCTGGGCGCGGAAGATCGCCGCGGCCTGCTCGTAGGAGGCCTGATCGCCGTCGCTCCAGGCGGCGAGCTCGGTGTTGCCGGACCGGTCGAGACGTACGAGACGGGCCATGTTCCCTCCCTGTGAGGCAGACGACGAACGGGGACAGGAGTGTACGGCCTGTATAGCTTTACGGCCACCCGCCGCGCTTCGCCGATGCCCCGTCAATCGCCTCCATTGGAAGAGCTCTACGCCCGCCGCTGGCAGATCTGGGGCGTTGTGATGATCGGGCTCTTCATGGCCCTGATCGACATCACGATCGTGAACATCTCGGTCCCGCAGCTCCAGCGGGATCTACACGCGCCCGTGAACACGGTGTCGTGGGTGTTGAACGCCTACAACATCATGTTCGCGGTGCTGCTCGTCTCGATGGGCCGGCTCGCGGACCAGTTCGGCCGCAAGCGGTTCTTCGTGATCGGGATGACGATCTTCACGATCGGATCGCTGCTCTGCGCGCTCTCGTGGTCGATCGGAGCGCTGATCGCGTTTCGCGTCGTACAGGCGGTCGGCGCCGGGATCCTCGCGCCGATCGCACTCGCGATCACGACGCTCGTGTTCCCGCCCGCTCAGCGGGGCATCGGTCTCGCGATGATGGCGGTCGTGGCGAACACGGCGGCGGCACTCGGGCCGCCGATCGGGGGCCTTCTGGTGGAGTTCGCGAGCTGGCCGTGGACCGTGGGCTGGCACTGGATCTTCCTGATCAACGTGCCGATCGGGGTGCTCGGAATCGTGCTTGCGCTGCGCGTCGTGCCCGAGACGACCGACCCGCACGCGGGCACCGAGGTCGACTGGCTCGGCATGGCGACCCTCGGCGGCTCGGTCTTCTGCCTCACCTATGGTCTCGTGCAGGCGAACGAGAAGGGGTGGGGATCTCCGTTGATCGTCGGTCTGTTCGTCGCCTCGGCGTTGCTCGCGGCGGCGTTCGTGCTGGCCGAGCGTGTCGGCCGCTACCCCATGATCACGCGGCGCCTCGCTCGCAACCGGCAGTTCGCGGGGGCCTGCGTCGCCCTGTTCCTGTTCGCGATCGGGATGATGGGCACGCTGTTCATGACGGTGCTCGCGTTTGTGAACCTGTGGGGCTATTCGGAGCTCCAGGCCGCGCTCGCGATCAGCCCGGTCCCGATCGTCGGGCTCTTCACGGCACCACTGGTCGGCAGGGTCGCGAACCGCGTGCCGCCGCGCGTCGCGGCGGTGCCGGCGCTGCTGACGATGGCGGCCGGGCTCTTCTGGCTCAGCCGGCTTCCCGCGGAGCCGGACTACTGGAAAGTGTTCGGGCCGCTCTGCCTGATGGGGGCCGGCATGGGGGCCACCTTCCCGGCCGTGTCGATCGGGTCGATGGGTTCGATCGCGGGGCAGGAATTGGGCCTCGGCTCCGGCATCGTGAACATGTCGCGGCAGGTCGGCTTCGCAGTCGGCGTGGCGCTGCTCGTGGCCGTCTTCTCCGGCGCGATGAAGCACGAGCTCGCGAGCGCCCGAAGCGAGATAGACAAGCTGACCTCGCAGCAGGACACGCGCCAGACGAAAACGCTGATCTTCATGTTGTTCCAGGACGCGGGCACCCCGTCGGACCGGCGGATCGAGCCGAGGACACCGCTCGAGAAGAAGGCCCAGCTGATCGTCGCCGATCACCTGCGCGACGCATACGGAGCCGCAATCCGCACCGCCGCCGTCGCGGTGCTCCTGGCGGTGCCGTTCTCGCTCACGATGCGGCGCCGGCCAGGCGAAGCCGCCTCGCCGGAGATGGCCGCCGCCGCCGCAGCGGCAGCGGCCTGAGCAGCGACTGCCTCCTGTGAAGGTCCAACTCCGCCGCTATATTCAGCGCCCATGCCCGAGATCGAGCCCGGATACTTCAACGAGCCTCTGTCGTCTGTCGACCCCGAGATCGCAGACGTCCTGCACCGCGAGCTCGAGCGCCAGCAGAACACGCTCGAGATGATCGCCTCGGAGAACTTCGTGCCGCGGGCGATCCTCGAGGCGACCGGCTCCGTGCTCACGAACAAATACGCGGAGGGCCTGCCGGGCAAGCGCTACTACGGCGGCTGCGAGTGGGTCGACGTGTCCGAGCAGCTCGCGATCGATCGCGCGAAGGAGCTTTTCGGCGCCGAGCACGCCAACGTCCAGCCGCATGCCGGCGCACAGGCCAACAACGCCGCCTACATGGCGCTGATCGAGCCGGGGGACACGATCCTCGGCATGGAGCTGGCCCACGGCGGCCATCTCACGCACGGGATGAAGCTGAACGTGTCGGGCAAGCTCTACAAGGTGGTCGGCTACCAGGTCAGGCGCGAGGATCACCGCATCGACATGGAGCAGGTCGAGCGGCTGGCGCGCGAGCACAGGCCGAAGCTGATCGTGGCCGGGTGGTCGGCGTATTCCCGCCAGCTGGACTTCGCCGAATTCCGGCGGATCGCGGACGAGGTGGGCGCGCTGCTGATGGTCGACATGGCGCACTTCGCGGGCCTCGTGGCGGCCGGCGAGCATCCGAGCCCGGTGCCGCATGCCGACGTCGTGACGACCACCACGCACAAGACCCTTTGCGGCCCGCGCGCGGGCCTGATCCTCTGCCGGTCCGAGCACGCCCAGGCGATCGACAAGGCGGTGTTCCCCGGCCAGCAGGGCGGCCCGCTCGAGCACGTGATCGCGGCCAAGGCGGTCTGCCTGCGGATCGCCGCGACCGAGGTCTTCCGGGAGCGCCAGCGCCAGACGATCGCGAACGCGCGTGGGCTCGCCGCTGCGCTCCAGGACGGCGGCCTCGACGTCCTCACCGGCGGCACCGACGTGCATCTCGTGCTCGTCGACCTCGGCATGGAGGGCCTGAACGGCAAGGAGGCGGAGGACCGCCTGGCGGAGGTGGGCATCACCGTGAACCGCAACGCGATCCCATTCGACCAGCGGCCGCCGATGCAGGCTTCGGGACTGCGGATCGGGACGCCGGCGCTCACGACTCGAGGCTTCCTCGAGGAGGACCTGCGCGAGATCGGGGACGTGATCGTGCGAGCGCTCGACGGCGGCTACGACGACGCCCGCCGCGAGGAGCTTTTCGAGCACACCCGGGCTTTGATGGACCACTATCCGCTGTACGCGGAGCTTCCTGCAGCCGTCTAGCCGCCAAAGGGCTTCGGGCCGCCGCGCGGAACAGGTCAAGCGCGGCCCCGCATGAGAATCTGGATCGACATGACGGCGCCGGCGCACGTGCTCGTGTTCCGGCCGATCATCCCGCGCCTGCAGGAGCGGGGGCACGAGGTGGAGGTGACCGCGCGCGACTACGCGCAGACGCTCGAGCTGCTCGACATGCACGGGATCGAGCACACGAGCTTCGGCCGGCATGGCGGGGCCTCGAGGCTGCGCAAGCTGCGGTCGCTGCTCTCGCGGACCCGCGCAATGCGCCGGTACGGCCGCCGCCGCGGCTTCGACCTCGCCCTTGCGCACGGCTCCAACGACCTCGCGCTCGCCGCCCGGCGCTTGCGGATCCCGGCCGTGAACATGTTCGACTACGAGTTCGCGACGCTCCAGCACAACATCGGGTGTCGCCTGGCGAGGCGGGTGCTCACGCCGGACACGATCCCGCCGGAGCGCCTGCGCCGGTTCGGAGCCGGCCCGGAGAAGCTGTTCCAGTACCCGGGCCTGAAGGAGGAGTACTACCTCGCCGACTTCTCGCCGGACGAGGGAGTGCTGGTCCAGCTCGGGCTCGACCGCTCCAACGTGATCGTCGTGGTGCGGCCGCCGCCCGACGTCTCCCTCTATCACCGCAAGTCGAACCCCCTCTTCCCGCAGGTGTTGACGCACATCGGCAGCCAGGAGGGGGTGCAGGCCGTCGTGCTTCCGCGAACGGATGCGCAGCGCGAGTACGTGCGCGCGCTCGAGCTTCCCTCGGTGGTCCTGGCCGAGCATGCGGTCGACGCCCAGAGCCTGGTCGCGCTCGCGGACCTCGTGGTTTCCGCGGGCGGCACGATGAATCGCGAGGCGGTCGCCCTCGGCACGCCCGTGTACACCACCTACGGCGGTAGGCTTGGCGGTGTGGACGAGGCCCTGATAAGGGAGCATCGCCTGCGCCCCCTCACCGATCCGCGCGTCCTGGAGCTGGTGAAGCGGAGCTCGACCGGGGAGCAGCGACGCCGCGATCCGGCGCTCCTGGTGGACCTGATGCTCGGAGCGGTCGAGTGACCCCGATCCGAAGCTCTGTCGGCACCCGCCAGGCGGCCAGCGAGCCACCGCCCCGGCCGGGTCTGCCGCGAGCCGCGCTGCCCGCTCGTCCCGAGCGGCCGCGGCGCCACGAGACGCTCGCGGAACGCTACACGCGGATGGCGCACGAGGGCCACCCCTCGCGTGGCGTCGACATCGCGCTCCGCGGACTCGACCTCGCGATCGCGGGAGTCGCGGGCCTCGCGCTCTCGCCGGTGCTCGTCGGCGTTGCGGCAGCGATCTTCGTCACGTCCGGCAGCCCGGTGCTCTACCGGGGCCAGCGCGTCGGCCGTGCCGGCCGCGTCTTCACGATGTTGAAGTTCCGCACGCTCACGGCGGACGCCGAGGCGCGCCTTGGGCCGTACCTCGGCCACGAGCTCACGCGTCGCACCCATGGCGAGGCGACGCGCCTCGGGCGCGTCCTGCGCTTTGCGCATCTGGACGAGCTGCCCCAGCTCTGGAACGTCCTCAGGGGCGACATGAGCATCGTCGGCCCTCGGCCGATTCGCCCCGCGTTCTTCGAGGAGCTGTGCGAGGAAATTCCCCAGTACTGGCAGCGCCTGGTCGTGGAGCCCGGGATGACCGGCTTTGCCCAGCTCCGGATGACACGGGAGACGTCCTGGGCGGAGAAGCTGGCACACGACCTCGAGTACATCGCCGACCGGTCGGTGGCGCTCTACCTCCGGGTCGTCGCCGCGACCGCTGCGCGCGTGCTCGCAAGCCCGTTTCGGGCCCTGGCCGGGCTCGGCTCGAGCTCCCGCTAGAGCATGTGCGGGATCTGCGGCATCGTCTCGCTCGCGGGTGAGACCACCGACCCGGCGGTCGTCGCCGCGATGAACGAGACGCTCGTGCACCGGGGGCCGGACAGCGCCGGGTCCTTCGCCGAGGGCCCGGCCGCACTCGCGGCGCGGCGGCTGTCGATCATCGACCTCGAGGGCGGCGACCAGCCGATCGGCAACGAGGACGGCCGGATCCAGGTGATCCAGAACGGCGAGATCTACAACCACGCCGAGCTGCGCGAGCGGCTCGAGCGGGCCGGGCACACGTTCCGAACGCGCTGCGACACCGAGGTGCTGGTGCACCTGTACGAGGAGCGGGGCCCCGCGTTCGTCGACGAGCTCCGTGGCATGTTCGCGATCGCCCTGTGGGACCGGCTCGAACGCCGGTTGCTGCTGGCGCGGGACCGCTTCGGGATCAAGCCGCTCTACTACCGGGTCGAGGGTGGAGAGATCTCGTTCGCCTCCGAGCTGAAGGCGCTCCTGCGCCAGCCCGGGTTCTCACACGACGTCGACGCGGACGCGCTCGAGGCGTTCCTCGCCTTCAACTCGATCCCCGCGCCTTTGACGATCTTCCGGGAGGCGCGCAAGCTCCCGGCCGGGCACCTGCTGATCGCCGAGGGGGGTGCCGTGAGCCTTCGCCGCTACGCTCGCCCGCGCCCGGTCGACGCTGGGAGCCTCCGGGGCGAGAGCGAGGAGGAGCTCGCCGAGGAGCTCCGGGAGCGGCTGCGCGACTCGGTCCGCGCGCACCTCGTGTCGGACGTCCCCGTGGGGGTGCTGCTGTCGGGCGGAATCGATTCGTCCGCGCTCGCCGCGCTGGCGGCGCACGAGAGCCCGTATCGCATCAGCACCTTCTCGATCGGGTTCGAGGAGCGCTCTTTCAACGAGCTCGAGCAGGCTCGGCTGGTCGCCGAGCGGTACTCGACCGACCACCACGAGCTCGTGGTGCGCCCCGATGCTGCCGAACTGCTTCCAAAGCTGGCCGAGGCCTTCGACGAGCCGTTCGCGGACTCGTCGGCGCTGCCCACCTATCTCGTGTCGCAGCTCGCCTCCGAGCACGTCAAGGTCGCGCTGTCCGGAGAGGGGGCGGACGAGCTCTTCGGCGGCTACTACACCTACGTGGCCGACACGCTCGCGCCGCGCCTGGGCTGGCTCGCGGCCGCGGCACGGCCCGTGGTGGAGCGGCTGCCGAGCTCTTCGGGCAAGGTGAGCTTCGACTACAAGGCCAAGCGCTTTGCCCGCGCGGCGCGCCTGCCGCCGCTCGAGCGCCATCACGCCTGGAAGGAGATCTTCTCGGCCGATGCGCGTGGCGCACTGCTCGCCGGGCGCCGGGGTGACCTCGATCCGGTCGATCTCTACCGTGCCCGCTACGCCGAGACGGAGGGGGCCGAAGCGCTCGCCCGGCTCCAGGACGTCGACACCGGCATCTACCTGGTCGACGACCTGCTCGTGAAGACCGACCGGGCCAGCATGGCCCACTCGCTCGAGGCGCGGGTGCCGTTCTGCGACCCGGCCGTCGCCGAGCTGGCGCTGGCGCTGCCGCGCCGCCTGCGAGTCCGCGGCCTCGCCAAGAAGCGGCTGCTTCGCAAGGCGGTGGCCCCGCTCGTGCCACCGGAGATCGCACGCGGGCGTAAGCAGGGCTTCTCGATCCCCGCGGCGGCCTGGCTGCTAGGCGACCTCGAGCCGTTTGCCCGAGACGTCCTCTCGCCCGAGACGCTCACCCGCCAAGGCTTTTTCCGTCCGCAGGCGGTCGGGGCCCTGATCGACCGCCATGTCTCGCGCCGCGAGGACCTCAGCCGCCAGCTCTGGGGGCTGCTCGCCTTCACGCTCTGGTACGAGCGCTACGGTGTACAGGCGGACAATCGCGCTCCAGCGCGAATCAACCACTAGCTCTTCCCCAGGAACCGATGCCCGACCTGCTCGACGCATTTCTCGCGTTCGCGCTCGCACTCGTCGTCGTGTGGATATCGACGCCGGTCGTGAAGGCTCTCGCATGGCGCATCGGCGCGATCGACGAGCCCCGCGCACGTGGGCTACATCAATTCCCGACCGCCCGGCTCGGTGGTCTCGCGATCCTTGGCGGCGTGCTCGCGGCGGGGCTTGCGTTCCTTCCGCACGATCAGCAGACCACCGGCATCCTGATCGGCGCGACGATGATCGTCGCGGTCGGGGTCGCGGACGACCTGCTCGACCTCTCCGCGGACGTGAAGCTCGCGGGCCAGATCCTGGCCGCGGTGGTGCCGGTCGCGAGCGGCGTGCGGGTCGACACGATGACGCTTCCGTTCCTGGGACACATCGACCTCGGCACGGCGGCGTACCCGCTCACCGTGGTCGGGATCGTGGCGGTGATGAACATGGTCAACTTCATCGACGGGGTCGACGGCCTCGCCGCCGGGGTCTGCACGATCGCGGCCGTGACGTTTGCGGCGATCGCGCTCTCGCTCGACCGCAACGCCGCCGGCGTACTCGCGATGCTGACCGCAGGCGCGGCGCTCGGGTACCTGCGGCACGGGTTCCACCCGGCCTCGATCTTCCTCGGCGACTCGGGCTCGAACCTGCTCGGCTACATGCTCGCGGCGATCGCCGTTCAGGGCGCTCTGAAGACCAACGCCGTGATCGCTTTGGTGTTCCCGCTCGTGATCCTCGCCGTCCCGATCCTCGACTCGAGCTTCGTGGTCGCGAAGCGGATCAAGCACGGCCGGCCGGTCCACATCGCGGACCGGTGGCATCTGCACCATCGCTTCGCCAACATCGGCTTCTCGCAGCGGCGCACGGTGCTCTACCTCTACGGGTGGACGATCGCGCTGGCGGCGCTCGCACTCGCGCTGCGCTTTGTCCCCTACACGGATGACCACGGCCACTTCGACGCGTTCTGGACCGTCGTGATGGTCGCGTTCGCGATCCCCGCGCTGCTCGCGAGCGTCTACCTCGTCCTGGTGCTGGAGATCCTGAAGCTCAAGCGCTTTCGCCAGTTCCAGCTGCGCCGCGCCCGGATGCTCGAGGGCGAGCCGCCGCCGGCCGAGGTCGAGGTCGACGCGGGCGTCGCGCACGAGCTCGAAACCGGGGAGTTCGAGATCGTCGACGTGTCTCGCGAGGCAGCACCCTGAGAAAGGCCGCAGCCGGGCTGGTTGCCCTCGCGGCGCTCGCGGCGCCGGCGCCCGCACTTGCGCGCAACATCGGAGCCGACGACGAGGTCGTCGTCACGGGGACGGTGCGCATCCCGCGCGGCGAGCACGCGGACCGGATCCTGATCGCCGACGGGCGAGTGGAGATCGCCGGCCATGTCGACGGCGTCGTGCTCGCGCTCGATGCGCCCGTGCACATCGCCAGGACGGCCGTGATCGACGGCAACGTGATCTCGCTGTCGAAGCGGGTCACGGTCGCCCCGGGCGCGACGCTCAACCACGACCTGATCTACGCGGACGAGAAGCCGGTCGTGCCCAGGGGGGCGAGGGTCTATGGCGACGTGCGGCGCGTCGATGCCGCCGATGTCTCGCTGCCGCTCGGCTCCTTCGTCCTGCACCTTGCGATCTGGCTTGCGTTCACGCTCTCCTCGCTTGCGCTCGGCCTCGGCCTGGTCTCGCTCGCGCCCCGCGCGGTCGAGGCCATGTTCGAGACCGCGCGGGAGCGCGCCGGCCCCGCGATCGCGTGGGGCCTCGGCCTGTTCCTGGGGCTGCCGGTCGCGGCCACCGCGGCGGTGCTGACGCTGGTCGGAATCCCGCTCGGGCTGCTCGTGCTGCTGGCGCTGCTTCCCCTCTATGCGCTCGGCTATGTCGTCACCGCCTACGTGCTCGGGCGCGCGATCGTGCCGGCCCACGGCCGGATCGTAGCCTTCCTCGCCGGCTGGGCGATCCTGCGCGTGGTCGCGTTCATCCCCGGGCTTGGGCTGCTCGCCTGGGTCGGAGCGACCGTCTTCGGACTGGGCACGCTGACGGTCGCGCTCTGGCGGGCGCGCGGTTCGGAGACGCCGTCTCATGAGCCCGATCATGCCGCGACGCCGGCCTGAGCGCCTTGCCAGAATACGGCCGGTGGATGGTCGGGCGGATCGCGTTCAGACGGTGACCGGGACGGTCGAGTTCATCTGGGAGACGGAGCAGGAGCTGCTGCTCAACCTCGAGCCCGAGAGCTCGAGCGCGCCGCACACCTTCCAGGTCGGCGGGAAGCTACGCGACCGGCTGGCCGACTCGCTCGGCGAGGGCGACCGCGTCGAGATCGACTTCGTCGCCGTCGCGCACGAGGTCGTGGACCCCGACAGCGGCCCGACCGACAGCCTGCGCCCGGAGGTCCGGGACGTCAGGGTCGTGCGCCGCCACTAAGGACGTTCCTCCCGCTCGCGCGCGGGGTACGCCTCATCGCGGTGGAGGACCTCTGGTACAAGAACGCGGTCATCTATTGCCTGGCCGTCGAGACCTTCGTGGACAGCGACGGTGATGGCTTCGGCGACTTCGAGGGCCTGCTCGGCCAACTCGACTACCTCTCCTGGCTGGGGGTCGATTGCCTCTGGCTCGAGCCCTTCTTTCCCTCTCCCTGGAACGACCACGGCTACGACGTCGCGGACTACCGCACCGTCGATCCGAGACTCGGCACCCTCGAGCAGTTCGAGCGCCTGAACCGCGAGGCCGAAGCGCGCGGGATCCGTGTGCTGGTCGACCTCGTCCTCAACCACACCTCCGACGAGCATCCCTGGTTCAAATCCGCGTGTGCGGATCGAAGCAGCGAGCATCGCGACTACTACATGTGGACGGACGATCCGGCATCCGAGCCGCCGCAACCGAACGCTTTTCCGACGAGGCAGGCCAGTCCGTGGACCTACGACGAACAGGCCGGCCAGTACTACCTCCACCGCTTCTACAGCCACGAGCCGGACCTGAACGTGGCCCATCCCGAGCTCGCAGACGAGCTGAGGGACATCGCTCGCTTCTGGCTCGAACGGGGCATTGCCGGCTTCCGCGTCGATGCCGCGCATTTCCTGGTCCAGAAGCTCGAGCAGAGCGGAGACCCGGACCCGCACCGGCTGCTACGCGACCTGCACCGGCTGGCCACCGACCGTCGCGCAGACGCTGTCCTGCTTGCCGAGGCCGACGTGGATCTCGGGCAGGTGCCGGACTTCTTTGCGGGCGGCCAGGAGTGCACGCTTCTTTTGAACTTCGTGCTCGACTGCAACATCTTCCTGGCGCTCGCGCGACAGGAGGCGGAGCCTCTCCGCCGTGTGCTCCATTCGCTTCCCGAGCCGCCCGAGGCCTGCCAGTGGGCCAACTTCGTGCGGAACCAGGACGAGCTGAACCTCGCCCGGCTGTCCGATGAAGAGCGCGATCATGTGTTCGATGCCTTCGCTCGCAGCCCGAAGGAGCGCGCCTTCGGGCGAGGGATCAGGCGCCGGGTTCCCGCCATGCTTCGAGGCGATCGCCGGCGCATCGAGTTGATCTACAGCCTCCTCTTCTCGCTGCCCGGCACGCCGGTGCTCGGCTACGGGGACGAGATCGGCATGGGGGACGACCTCGACCTTCCCGAGCGCATGAGCGTCCGCACGCCGATGCAGTGGTCGGCCGATCCGGGGGCCGGCTTCTCGAGCGCAGCAAACGACGGTCTCACGCCGTACCTGATCTCGACCGGCGACTACGGGCACGAGCGCGTCAACCTCGACGATCAGCGGCGGGATCCGCAGTCGCTCGTCAACTGGGTCAGGGCCACGATCCAGGCGCGCCGCAGGTTGCCGGAGATCGGATTGGGCCGGCTCGTGCTGTTCGAAACGGACAGCCCGTCCGTCTTCGCCCACGCCTGCGAATGGCAGGGCCGCGGGATCGCCGCGTTCCACAATCTCGCCTCCGAGCCGCGCACGTTCAGGGCGCGCGGATTCGATCGCGAGCTTCGCGACGATTCGCTGCCCTGCGACAGCGACTACGGCGAGCTCGATCCTTCGAACGTCGAGCTTGCCCCCTACGGATATCGATGGCTGCGGTTCGGGGACTCGTGACCAAGCCCCTGCAAGACCAGGTGGTCGTCGTGACGGGCGCATCGTCGGGAGTCGGGCGCGCGGCGGCCAGAGAGCTGGCTCGGCGCGGCGCCCGCGTCGGACTCATCGCACGCGGTGCCGACGGCCTCGCCGGGGCGCGTGCCGACGTCGAAGCGGCCGGCTCGCGGGCGCTCGCGGTGCCGACCGACATCGCCGACGCGACACAGGTGGAGGCAGCGGCGGAGCGGATCGAGCGCGAGCTCGGCGCAATCGACGTCTGGGTGAACAACGCGATGACGTCCGTCTTCGCGCCGTTCTGGAAGATCGAGCCCGAGGAATATCGGCGTGCGACCGAGGTGACATACCTCGGTGCGGTGTACGGGACGATGGCGGCTGTGCGACGGATGCGGGCGCGCGATGCCGGCACGATCGTGCAGGTGGGCTCGGCTCTCGCTTACCGCGGCATTCCACTCCAGAGCGCCTATTGCGGGGCGAAGCACGCGATGCAGGGCTTCACCGAGTCGCTGCGGTGCGAGCTCTTACACGAGCACAGCAAGGTCAAGGTCACGATGGTTCAGCTGCCCGCGATGAACACGCCGCAGTTCGACGTCGTCCGGAGCCGGCTGCCGCGGAAGGCACAGCCGGTGCCCCCGATCTATCAACCGGAGGTAGCTGCGCGAGCGATCGCGTGGGCCGCCGAGGGCCACGACCGGCGTGAGATCTGGGTGGGAGGTTCGACGGCGATCACGATCGCCGGCAACAATCTCGCCGCGGGACTCGGCGACCACTACCTCGGCCGCAGCGGATTCGACTCCCAGCAGACCAAAGAGCCGGAGCGCCCTCGCCCGGACAACCTCTTCGCGCCCGTCCCGGGAGACCGTGGCGCTCACGGCCGCTTCGACGACGGGGCCCACGGGCAGAGCCTGCAGCTCCTCGTGGCTCTGCGGCGACGCACGATCCTGGCCGCGGCCGGCTTGATCGGCGTGGCGGCCGGCCTTGCGTACGCCGGTCGTCCTGCGAGCAAGCTCGCACGCTGAGTCGCCGCCTAAGCCCTCCCGTACACGGGCACCTCGGCGCCGCTCACCGGCGCCGAGGCCTCCGAGCACAGAAAGAGCACGACGCGCGCGATCTCTGCGGGGGGGACCCAGCGTGAGTGGTCGGCGTCGGGCTGGGAGGCTCGGTTGCCGGGCGTGTCGATGACGCTCGGCAGGATCGCGTTGCAGCGCACGCCCTGGTCGCGGTACTCGACTGCGACGGCTTTTGCGAACGCGATCACGGCGGCCTTCGAGGCGATGTAGCCGGCCGCGCCCGGGAACGGCTGGAGCGCGGCGCGGCTCGACACGCAGACGATGTTGCCGCCACCTTCGACCAGCCGCGGGAGCGCGGCACGCGTGACCAGGTACGTCGGCCTCAGGTTGAGCGTGAACTGGCGCTCGAACTCCTCCGCCGGCGTTTCGTGCACGCGCGATCCTCCCGCGTAGCCGCCCACGAGGTTCGCGACGGCGCGAAGCGGTGCCGCCGGCTCTCCCGCCGCCTCCGCAACCGCACGCTCGACCGCCTGCTCGTCGAAGAGGTCCGCCTCCACCAGCACGAGTCCCTCGCGCTCGGAGACGCGTTCGAGCTCCTTCGGGTTGACCCAAGTCACAACCACGCGCCAGCCCGCTTCGAGCAGCGTGTCGACGACTGCGCCGCCGAGCGCACCGGTGCCGCCGGTGACGAGCGCTGTTCGGTCTGCCATGGGGAATGGCACGATACCGCCGTGACCGAGCTCGACCGCGTGCTGTCCTACCTGCGTGCCGCCGACGAAAGCGCCTCCACGTCGGTGCGGCGCTTCCCGCTCGGGATCGCATTCTTCAACGAGGACCTGCCTCGGGTCCACGACCGCAACTTCGTGCTGGTGACGGCAGGCGCCGGCGAAGGGGCGGGCACCGACGAGATCGTGGCTGCCGCCGAGGCGCTGCAGGGCTCCGCGGGGCTCACCCACCGAAAGGTCGTGTTCGAGCAGGAGGGGCTCGGCGCGCGCGTCGCGCGTGAGCTCGGGGAGCAGCGATGGGAGGACCGGCGGCTCGCGATCATGGTCTATCGCGGCGGAGCCGACCCGCGTGCGGGGGAGGCGAGCGAGGTCGACCGTCTTGCGCTGCGGCCGGCGGTCGCGGACCTGATCCGCTCCGAGCCCTGGGGCGCCGACGACGACGTGGTGCGGCAGCTCGCCGATGCGGACGCCGCGCTCACGCAATCCCTGCGGGAGCGGTGCTTCGCACGCCTCGTGAACGGCCGCGTGGTGTCGATGTGCCGTCTGTACTCGGACGGCTCGATCGCGCAGATCGAGGAGGTCGCGACGTTGCCTGCAAACCGCCGGCGAGGCTACGCCGAAGCGGTCGTGGCGAAGGCCTCGGCCGAGGCCGTGGCCGCGCACGAGCTCGTCTTCCTCACGGTCGTTGACGGCCGCTGGGTGAAGCACTGGTACGAGCGGCTCGGCTTCGAGCAGGTCGGCCTCAGATACGAGGCGACGCGAGCCCCGTAAGCTGCGCGGGGCCGAAGCCTCCGACCCGGGAGCCAGTATCCGGTGTCACAAAGTTGTTACAAAGTCGAGTTTTTCGCTATATTGACGGCCCCGTCGCCGTCGCTCCCAGGTGGCAGACGGGAACGGGACCGGGACGGAATGATCCCGGGCAGGGAACTCTCTCTGCGAGGTGCCTCTGACGGACCAGAGCCGGCTTGCTCGCCGGCACCGGCCGCCCCTTCCCGTGTGCGGCGCGCGTGGGAGGCCCGCCCGGAGCGATTTCCGAGGGTATTTCGAAAGGTATTTCCAAGGGTAGGAATTGATGAATTCAGATCGAGACCATGAGCGAGACACCGGCCAGAGACGCTGCCGGGGCGGGTGCCCTGCTGATCGCGGCGATCCTCGCCTGCGCGGCGATCGGTTTTGGGATCGGAGCGTTGATCGGCCTGCCGGCAGCGCTGGGAATCGCCGGCGGCTTCGTCGGCCTAGGGGTGGGGTTCCGGATTGTCTACGGTAGGTTCAAAGACCTCTGAGAACGCCGAGCGGCACGCCGAGAGGCACGCCGAGAGGCAGCCCGCCCAGGCGCAGCTCCCCGGGGTCGCGTTCCCCGAGCAGACCGAGCTTCCGCCCGTGCACGTGCCGGTCTGGGTCCGGTACCTCGACCTCGCGGTGCTCGCGCTCGCGCTGCCGGTCTTCCTGCTTGCGAGTTTCCCGATCGGCGGCTACGCCGTCGGCGGAGGCGCCTGGATCGTCCAGCGGGCGGTCCAGGTCTACGTGAACCGCAAGGCGGCGGCCTCGAACGATCCGAGGACGATCGTCGGCCTGACCGCAGGCAGCATGATCGCGCGTGGCTGGCTCTGCGCGATCGCGATCTTTCTCACCGGCATCATCGGCAGCAGCGAGGCGGGCCTTGCCGCGGCGCTGCTCGTCGTGCTGCTCTTCACCGTTTACTTCGCCCTCGGAATGGTCCTGAGGCCCCTCGACAGCCCCTTGCGTGCAAGGCCTGCGCGATGACCACGGCGCCCCCGACAGCCGGCCGCCACAAGTGGCCACTCGGGCGAGGCGGAACGATCGCCCTCGGCGTGTCGCTCTATGTCCTGGTGGGGGCCGCGCTCGGCCTGATCTTCGGCAGCGAGGGGATGAACAACGACTACAAGCCCCAGAACGAGTTCAAGCTCGACCCCTGGATCTCGATCCACATCGGCGGGATCGACATGAGCATCAACAAGGCCGTGCTCTACCTCTTCCTCGCCGCGGGGCTGACGATCGCGACGATGGTCTACATCGCGCGGCGCATGCAGCAGCGCCCAAACAGGGTCCAGACCGCGGTCGAGACCGCCTACCAGCTGATGAAGAACAACATCGCCGAGGGCAACATGGATCGCCGCACGGCCGCGAAGTGGTTCACGTTCATAGGGACGCTGTTCCTGTTCATCTGGTTCTCGAACATGCTCGGCTACCTGCCGTTGCCGACGAACACCGAGCACAAGGTGGACGTCTTCGGCCTCCATGTGCCGACGTTTGCGCTCTACGCGGCGACCGCCAACCTCTCGGTGCCCCTCGTCCTCACGCTTGTCGTGTGGTTCAGCTACAACATCGAAGGCATCCGGAAGCGCGGCTTCGTGGGCTATCTGAAGAGCTGGATTCCCGCCGGGGTCGAGGGCGCCGCGGCGATCCCGATCTTCTTCATCGAGGTGATCTCGCACTTCGTGCGGATCATCTCCCTGTCGGTGCGGCTGTTCGCGAACATCCTCGCCGGGCATCTCCTGATCCTGTTCATGGGCGGCGGACTCGTGGTGCTGCTCGGGATCGCGGTGCTCGGCCTCCTCACGCTGCCGATCGCAATCCTCTTCTTCCTGTTCGAAGTCGTCCTGATCGCCACCCTGCAGGCGTTCATCTTCGCCACTCTCACTGCCATCTATCTCGGCGGCGCGACCGCCGAAGGCGGCCATTAGGCCCCGACAAAGGAGGAATCGTGGATCTCGAGGTTCTCAATCATGTTGTCTCACTGGCCCAGGCGGCCGATCCAGAGGCCTACGGCCGCAAGGCCGGCAAGGCGATCGCGCTCGGAGTGGGCGCGGGCGTCGGAACGATCGGCCCCGGCATCGGTGTCGGCTACATCTTCGGGAAGGTGATCGAGTCGGTCACCCGGCAGCCCGAGATGCGCGACGAGATCACGAGCATTCAATGGCTGGGCTTCGCCCTGACCGAGGCGATCGTGTTCTACGCGTTCATCTTCGGCCTGATCGCGTTCTTCCTCTCGTAGTCGATGCCGGCAGCCGCAGTCACAGCAGTCAGCGCCGCGAGCGACAGCGGCAACTTCCTGGTCTCGCCCAGCGTGGGCCTGATGATCTGGACGCTGCTCGCGTTCGGGATCACGTTCTTCGTCCTCCGCAAGTTCGCCTTCCCGTTCATCCAGGACGCGCTCGACAAGCGCCAGCGGGCGATCGAGGAGGCGATCGCCGAGGCCGATCGCGCGCGCGCGGAGTCGGAGAAGCTGCTCGAGGAGTACCGCGAGCGGCTGCGCGAGGCCCGCACGCAGGCCGAGGAGATCGTCGTGCGGGCGCGCAAGGCGGCCGAGGAGCACCAGCGCGAGTCGCTCGACGCCGCTCGCCATCAGCGCGAGGAGCTGCTCGAGCAGACGCGCCGCGACGTCGAGGCCGAGACCCGCAGGGCGATCCAGGAGATCCGCAACGAGGTCGCCGACCTCACGGTGCTAGCGACCGAGAAGGTCACCCGTAAGTCGCTCGACGAGCGAGACCAGCGGCGGCTCGTGGAGGAAGCGCTCGGCGAGCTTGACTTCTCGGCCCTGTCGGGTGATCGCGAGGGCAGGTAGTGGAGGAGATCGCACAGGTCTATTCGCGCTCCCTGTTCGAGGTCGCGAAGGAGCAGGGCAAGCTCGACACGATCAAGGAGCAGCTCGGCGCGTTCGCGGACGCGTTGCAGGAGAACCGCGAGCTCGCGATCTTCTTCTTCTCGCCTTACTTCTCGACCGAGGAGAAGGAGCAGGGCCTGCGGCGTGCCCTGGTCGACGCCGACCCGACGCTCGTCAACTTTCTCGATGTCCTGATCGAGAACCACCGGATGCCCGTGATCTACCGCGCGAGAGGGCAGTTCGACGCGCTCTGGGACATCGAGCATCGCCTGCTGCCGGTCGAGGTCACGAGCGCGATCGCGCTCGATCCGGCGGTCGCCGAGGAGCTCGGCCAGAAGATCCGTGAGCAGACGGGGCAGAACCTCGAGCTGACGAGCAGGGTCGATCCCGACATCCTGGGCGGCATCGTGCTCCGGGTCGGCAACTCGATCCTCGACGCGTCGATCAAGAACCGCCTGCAGCAACTTAAAAGAGAAGTCGCCAGATCAACCTGAGAATCGAACCATCCGAGGGAGCTGACAGCTAGATGCAGATCAAGCCCGACGAGATCACCAAAATCCTCAAGAGCCGCATCGAAGGGCTCGACGCCGGCAAAGCGGAGCTGACCGAGGTTGGCACGGTGCTATCGGTCGCGGACGGCATCGCACGCGTACACGGGCTCGAGAACTGCATGTCGTTCGAGATGCTCGAGTTCCCGCACGGCGTGACCGCCCTCGCCCTCAACCTCGAGTCCGACAACGTCGGCACCGTGATGTTCGGCGACTGGGAGAAGGTCGTCGAGGGCGACACCGTCAAGCGCACCGGCTCGCTGCTCGAGGTCCCGGTGGGAGAGGCGCTGCTCGGCCGGATCGTCGACCCCCTCGGGCGGCCGCTCGACGGGAAGGGCGACGTCGACACGACCGAGCGCCGCCCCGCCGAATTCAAGGCTCCCGGCGTGGTCCAGCGCCAGCCGGTGCGGGAGCCGGTCCAGACCGGCATCAAGGCGATCGACGCGATGATCCCGATCGGCCGCGGGCAGCGCGAGCTGATCATCGGTGACCGCCAGACGGGTAAGACCGCGATCGCGATCGACACGATCATCAACAACCGCGACAGCGGCCTGGTGTCGGTGTACGTCGCAATCGGCCAGCGCATGTCGACCGTAGTCCAGATCGCCGAGACGCTCGCCGAGTACGGGGCGCTCGAGAACACGATCATCGTCGCGGCCGCGGCTGACGAGGCCGCGCCGATCAAGTTCATGGCGCCCTACGCGGGTTGTGCGATGGGCGAGTACTTCCTGTACTCCGGGCGCGAGGCGGTGTGCGTCTACGACGACCTCACCAAGCATGCCTACGCCTACCGCCAGATGTCGCTCCTGCTGCGCCGGCCGCCGGGCCGCGAGGCGTATCCCGGCGACGTGTTCTACCTGCACTCGAGGCTTCTCGAGCGCGCTGTGAAACTGAACGACGAGCTCGGGGCCGGCTCACTGACGGCGCTGCCGATCATCGAGACCCAGGCGGGCGACGTGTCCGCGTACATCCCCACGAACGTGATCTCGATCACCGACGGCCAGATCTTCCTGGAGCCGAAGCTCTTCAACTCGGGCGTGCGGCCGGCGATCAACGTCGGGATCTCGGTCTCGCGCGTCGGCGGTGACGCTCAGATCACCCCGATGAAGCGCGTCGCAGGGCGCCTCAAGCTCGAGCTTTCCCAGTACCGCGAGCTCGAGGCCTTCGCGCAGTTCGGCTCTGAGCTCGACGCGGACACCCAGCGCACGCTCGCACGCGGCGAGCGTCTGGTCGCGACGCTGAACCAGCACGAGCGCCAGCCGCTGCCGGTCGAGGATCAGGTCGTGCAGGTCTACGCCGCCACCCACGGCTACCTCGACCGCATCAAGGTCGACCGCGTGGACGAGTTCCTCGACGGCCTCACGCAGCGATTTCACGCCGAGCATCAGGACCTGCTCGAGCGCCTCGCCGCCGGCGGGTGGGACGAGGACATCGAGCGCGAGCTCGACGCAGCCGTGAAGGGCTTCGCGGAGGACTTCGGCTACGACTTCGACGAGGAGGGGTTGGCGCTCGACGAGGACGTACCGGAACGCTCGTCCGTCCCGGCGCCGGGATCCGATGGGGCCTCCGACGGCGCCGCGCCGTCGGACGAGGGCGCCGCCGAGACCGAGCAGCAGCCGGCCGCGGTCTAGAGACGGCTGGTTCCATCTGATGCCCCAGAAGGACCTGAAAAGCCGGATCGCCAGCGTGAAGAACATCCAGAAGATCACGCGTGCGATGGAGATGGTCGCGGCCGCGCGGCTGCGCCGGGCCGAGCAACGGATCGAGCATCTCCGCCCCTACGCCGCCGCGATCCGCCAGATGACACGGCAGGCCGCCGAGGCCGCGGAGAACATGCCGCGGCTGCCGATCCTCAGTCAACACGACCCCGAGGACAAGGTCGGCCTCCTGGTCGTGACGGGCGATCGCGGCCTGGCCGGCGCCTTCAACTCGCAGATCCTCCGGGCCGGGCTGCGTACCGCGGCGGAGCTCGAGCAGGAGGGCCGGTCGGTGAGCTGGTACGCGTCAGGACGGCGGGGTGTCTCGTCGCTGACGTTCCGGAGCCTCGACATCGCCGGCAGCTATGTCGGCTTCACCGACAGGCCGGCGTACGAGAACGCCCGTGAGATCGCCGAAGACCTGATGGCCGCCTATGTCGACAACAGGCTGGACCGCGTGGACATCTTCTACAACGGCTACATCTCGCCGCTCACGCAGGAGGTCCGGCACGAGACGCTGCTGCCCCTTCAGGAGGCGAGCATCCTCCAGGAAGCGAGCATCCTCCAGGAAGCCACCGCAGGCCAGGGAGCCGGCGGCGAGGTCACGGGCGGGACGCCCGACCACCCGGCCCATTCGGCCCTGGTCGAATACGAGCCCGACCCCGAGGAGATCCTGCGCCGGCTGATCCCCGACTACGTGGAGATCTCGGTGTTCCGCGCGCTGCTCGAGTCGACCGCCTCCGAGCACGGCGCGCGGATGACCGCGATGCGCAACGCCTCGGAGAACGCCGGCGACCTGATCGAGAGCTTGACCCTGCAGGCCAACCGCGCCCGGCAGGCGGAAATCACCCAAGAGATAATGGAGGTCGTCGCGGGCGCCGAGGCGCTTGGCTGACCCGACGCTGGGGCGCAGCCCCAGATATTCGTGAGGAGATAAATGGAAGCCGCAACCCAAACAGCGAACAAAGGCCGCATCGAGGAGATCCAGGGCGTCGTGATCGAGGCCGTGTTCCCGGACGCGCTGCCCGAGATCAACCACGCGATCACGGTGGACCGCGGCGACGACGGATTGCTGGTCTGCGAAGTGCAGCAGCACCTCGGCGACGACCGCGTGCGCGCGGGCGCGATGGTCACCCCCGACGGCCACGCGCGCGGCGTCGAGGTGATCGAGGACCTGACGCTCGAGATGAATCGCGCGCGCCAGGCTGAGATCACGCAGGAAATCATGGAAGTCGTCGCGGGCGCTGAGGCGCTCACCTAACCCTGAGGAAATTATGGAAGCCGCCACCGCCACCCAGAACGTCGGT
>JBBQKG010000030.1:0-36403 GCA_038326655.1 Solirubrobacterales bacterium | reverse complement strand
GCCCTGTCCCCGCGCGAGCGGCTGATCTTGCACCTGCGCTTCGTCGAGGACATGACCCAGTCCGAGATCGCCGAGCGGATCGGCGTCTCCCAGATGCACGTCTCGCGCCTGATCCGGCGCTCGCTGGCGCGGTTGCGGACGACGGCTCTGGGTGATCGCTAGAGCCGCCGCCTGATTATTCGGGAGCAAAGCGCCGCCCTAACCTAAGAGGGCATGCCCTCCCGAGAAGACAACCTGCGCGAGCAGCGCCGCGGGCTGCCGGACTCGCCCGGCGTCTACATCTTCAAGGACGCCGACGGGCGGGCGCTCTACGTCGGCAAGGCCAAGTCGATCCGCAAGCGCGTCGCCTCGCACTTCTCGAGCCGCACGCGTACCGCCGAGGAGTTCCTCGCCCGCGTCGAGTCGATCGACTTCGTCGCGACGGCGAACGAGGCGGAGGCGCTGCTCGCCGAGCAGAACTTCATCAAGCAGTACCGGCCGCCGTTCAACATCCGGCTGCGGGACGACAAGTCCTATCCGTACATCGGCATCTCACTCGAAGAGCCCTTCCCGCGCGTGTACTTCACGCGGGAGCGCCACCGTCCCGAGCGGGCCTACTTCGGCCCGTTCTCCAGCGCCAAGCGGGTCCGGGAGACGCTCGACCTGCTCGGCAAGCTCTTCCCGTATCGCACCTGCGACGGCCGCGAGCCGGGGCGTGCATCGGGGAGCCCGTGCCTCGACTACTACATCAAACGCTGCCAGGCGCCCTGCGTCGGCTACGTCTCGGTGGAGGAGTACCGCGAGAACATCGACGCGATCGTCGCCTTCCTGTCGGGGCGCTACCGGACGATCGAGCGCGAGCTGGAAGAGCGGATGCGCGAGGCGGCCGAGGCGCAGGAATTCGAGCGCGCAGCCGCGTTCCGCAACCGGCTGCGCGCGGTCCGGTCGCTGTTCGAGCGGCAACGCGTCGCGAACGAGGCGGTCGGGACGCTCGACGTGATCGCCGTCGCGGTCGACGGCGCCGAAGCCAACGCCCAGGTCTTCCAGGTGCGCGACGGCGTACTGGCCGACCGCCAGAGCTTCTACCTGGAGAACCGGGCGGGTCGCAGCGAGGGCGAGGTCGCGGAGGAGTTCACGATCCAGTACTACTCGACCTCGCTCTCGATCCCGGGTGAGATCGTCGGGCCGGCGTCGCTGGCCAACGCGGACGCCGTGCGCGAGCTGCTGGTGCAGCGGCGCGGCGCGCCGGTCGAGCTGCGGCACGCTCAGCGCGGCGAGAAGCGCCGTATCTTCGAGTTGGCCGAGCGCAACGCGCGACTCGCGCTCGAGCAGGACAAGCTCCGCGGCGAGCGCCGCCGCCAGCAGCGGGTCGACTCGCTGAACGACCTGCGCGCTGCGCTCGTGCTGGACGCGCTGCCGGTCCGGATCGAGTGCTTCGACATCTCCAACCTCGGCGCAACCCACACCGTCGCGTCGATGGTCGTGTTCGAGGGCGCCGCGCCGAAGAAGTCCGACTACCGCCGCTTCAAGATCCGCAAGCTCGACGGACGCCAGGACGACTTCGCCGCGATCGGCGAGGTGCTGTCGCGCCGGATGGCCCAGTTCCTGGAGCAGCGCGACCGCTCGCCGCACGATCCGGCACGGGACGCGAGCTTCGCGGCGCTGCCGGGCCTGATCGTGATCGATGGCGGGAAGGGCCAGCTGGCAAGCGGCGTCGCGGCGCTCGGGGAGTTGATCGACGAAGGCGTCGCGGTCGTCAGCCTCGCAAAGCGCCTCGAGGAGATACACGTCCCCGACCGCACGGAGCCGATCGTGCTGCCCCGCGAGTCGAGCGCCCTGCAACTGCTGCAGCGCATCCGCGACGAGGCCCATCGCTTTGCGATCGAGCACCACCGCGTGAGGCGCGACCGCTCGATGAAGGCTTCGATCCTCGACGAGCTCCCCGGCATCGGGCCGGCTCGCAAGCGCAGCCTGTTACGGCACTTCGGATCGCCGGAGCGCTTCCTCGGCGCGACGCGCGAGGAGCTCGAGGCGGTCCCGGGCCTGCC
The DNA here is from genome assembly GCA_038326655.1 of Solirubrobacterales bacterium. Classification (GTDB taxonomy): domain Bacteria; phylum Actinomycetota; class Thermoleophilia; order Solirubrobacterales; family JBBDJG01; genus JBBQKG01. The sequence goes on along the minus strand of JBBQKG010000030.1, from coordinate 34,376 downwards.
AGGCAAGGTCGCCCGGCAGATACACGAACAGCTGAACAAAACGGGGTAAGAGAAACTGCCCGGGGTCCTCCGGGGGCATCCTCGGGCTCACGGAATAACTGGCTGATCATTCGCCAAGGCGAATGCTCAGGTTTACGCCACCGTGTTCAGGTGTCTTATGCGGAGATGCGGCCGTGCGCCAGGGCGGCGAGGAAGGCTTCCACGACGCGGGCGTCGAACTGGCTGCCGGCGTTGCGCCGCAACTCTTCCTGGGCGGCCTCGGGCGGCATCGCGGAGCGGTAGGCGCGGTCGCTGGTCATCGCCTCGTAGGAGTCCGCCACGGAGAGGATCCGGGCCTCGAGCGGGATGTCGCCGTTCGCGATCCCGAATGGGAACCCGAACCCGTCCGGACGCTCGTGGTGCGCGAGCACCCATTCGCCGATGTCGGCGAGGCGGGCGTTTGCGAGGATCCGGGCGCCGATCTCGGTGTGCCGGCGCATCTCGACCCATTCCTCGTCGGTGAGCGGCTCGGGCTTGCTCAGCAGTACGTTCGAGACCGCGATCTCGCCGATGTCGTGCAGCATCCCTGCGAGCCGGATGCGCTCGACGAGATCCGGCGTCAGGCCGATTTCGCGAGCGATCATCTCCGCATAGCGGCCGACGGTCTTGGAGTGGCGAGACGTGGCAGCATCGCGGATGTCGAGCGCCTCCGCGAGCGCGAGCACGGTCGCGAGGTGCTCGTTCCGCGGCCCGTTCGGCCGGTCGACCGGGGTCAGGATGCCCGCGACTTCGCGGCTGTATATGACAGTGCGGTCGCGGCCGAGCTCCTTTGCGGCGTAGAGCGCGTCGTCCGCGCCGCCGACCAGGGCCTCGTAGCTCTCCCCGTGGGCCGGGAAGCTTGCGATGCCGAAGCTGATCGTGATCGGCACCGGCTCGCTCGCAAAGGCGTCCCGCAGGGAGGTCCGGAGTCGCTCGGCGAGCATGTAGGCGGCGTGGTCGTCGGCATCCGGCACGATCAGCGCGAACTCTTCGCCGCCGAGCCGCGAGACCGTGTCGATGCGGCGCTTGCGCCGCTCGAGGATCGTGCTCGCGCGTGCCAGCGCGAGATCGCCGTGGTGGTGGCCGTAGCGGTCGTTGATCCGCTTGAAGTTGTCGAGGTCTCCGACCAGGACGCTCAGCCTGTGACCGCCGCGGCGTGCACGTTCGAGCTCGAGCTCGAACGCCTCTTCGAACCCGCGCCTGTTCAGCAGCCCGGTCAGCACGTCGGTGCGCGCGACGCTCGCGAGACCGCGCAGCGTGTCCTCCATCCGCCGCCGCACCGCAGTGATCAGCACGCCGGCGGCGAGCAGCGTGGCGACGGTGACGAGCCAGAGCTCGAGCGCGTGCGCGGGAGGGTGGGGAAGGGCGAAGAGCGCGCCTGCGTAGCCGGCACACGCGAACAGCACCTCGGCCAGCGCGACGCGGCGGCTGAAGAAGTAGAACGAGTAGCACGCGACCCAGAGGTAGAAGAGCGCGTGGGCGGGGGTCGCACTCGAGCGGAAAAAGATCGCGACGCCGATCAGCGCGCTGCCGCCGGCGACGATCCACGGGTATGCACCTTCGGGGATCAGCTCCCCGCCGATCTCGATCATCACTCCGATCGCGAGCGCGGCCGCGACCACCGGCAGCATCCCGGCCGTGTTGGCCTCGGGATGGGGCAGGAGCGCGTACAGCACCAGCGTGATGATCGATCCCGCCGCGAACAGATAGGCGAGCGCGCTCGACATGAAGTCGAGCTCGCCGCGCCGCTCGATCCGCGAGCGGCCACCGCGCGTATCGCGAGGACTCCCCGGCCGCGCCTGCGTGGGGGTCGCCGAGTCGGCCCAAGTAAGGCGTTGCATGCCGGGGGAGTCCGTTCCGTGGGGCTGCATTTCGGGATGCTGCGATCGGGCGCCGGGTCGATCCGGCGCGCCATCCGTGACAAGACCCAACGTAGTGAAAAGAGGCAGCTCGCGCGAGCATTTTTCGGCCCGCCGGCCGGCGGGCAAACCACGCCTGAACGCTTAACTGCGGCTTAACCGGTTGCCGAAGTCCGGCCCGCCGTACTACGTTAGACTCCGGCGCACGGCGCAGGGAGGAATGTGTCGGCGCTGGATCGAGGTTCAGGCGAGGAGGAGAGTTGATGCGGGAGCTTGAGGTATCGGCGATTGATGCCGTGCCCCCGTCGCGCACGGCGGCGGACCAGATGACCATTGCGGTCATCCCCTCCTCCACGCGCCTCCGCGACTTCGGCTTGACCTATTACAGCGGCGACACGAAGTCGTCGTGGGACACGCGAGCCTGCTAGCGGGGGGTCGGATCGAGACTTCGGAGCGGCGGGCGGCTGGAGCAAAGCCGCCCTTCGGCATCCGAGAGGCACGGGGGAGCATGAGGACCTCGCTCATACGAATTCTGGGGTGGGCAAGCCGGTGACGGTCGCTAGGGCTGCGGCAATCGGGTCACTGGTCGTTGCCGTGATCGCGGTTGCCGTGCTGATGTTCAGCTCGAGCGGCGGCGAGAGCTACGTGCTCCATCTCCAGACCGCCAACCAGCTCGTGAAGGGCAACTCGGTCAAGGTCGGCGGTCTCGACGTCGGGAAGATCACCGACATCTCGCTGTCGAAGGGCAACCAGGCCAGCGTCAAGGTCCAGGTCAACGACGACTTCGCGCCGCTGCACGAGGGCACCACGGCGGTCATCCGCCAGTCCTCCCTGCCGTCGGTCGCGAACCGCTACATCACCCTCACCCCCGGCCCCAACAACGCGCCCAAGATCCCAGCCGGGGGCGTGATCGAGGAGGACAAGTCCACCAACCTGGTGGACCTCGACCAGCTGTTCAACGCGCTCGAGCCGAAGACCCGCAAGGGGCTTCAGGGCGTCCTCCAGGGCTTCGCCACCTGGTACGCCGGCCAGAGCAACGACCTCGCCCAGACGTTCAAGTACCTCGGCCCGTCCCTGCAGAGCTTCGCCGAGGTGATGGCCGAGCTGGATCGCGACCAGAAGGCGTTCACCGATTTCGTCGTGAACGGGGCGCGGGCGGTGAGCGCGATCGCCGAGCGGCGCACGGACCTCACCAATCTCGTCACGAACGGAAACTCGTTCGCGCGTGCGATCGGACAGCAGAACGCCTCGCTCGACCGCGCGCTCGCCAACTTCCCGGCGACACTTCGCGTCGGCAGCACGACGTTCGCGAACCTGCGCGTGGCGCTCAAGGACCTGAACCGCCTGACCGACGTCTCGAAGCCGGCGACGAAGAACCTCGCGCCGTTCCTCAGCGATTTCGCGGACCTCTTCAAGACGATGCAGCCGACGTTCGAGGACCTGCGCTACATCGTCCGCAACCCCGGCAAGGCAAACGACGCGGCCGATGCTTTGAGGCAGGCCCCCGCACTCGAGCGGCTCGCAGCCACGAACACGACGAACTCGGTCGCGGCGCTGAAGCGCGGCCAGTCCGTGATCGACTTCATCCGCCCCTACGCGCCTGACCTCGCCGCGTGGGTGACGCACTTTGCGACCGTCCCCGCCTACTACGACGCGAACGGGCACTACGCGCGCGTACTGCCGATCTTCAACGCCTTCTCATACGACCCGGGCCAGAACCAGCTCAACGCGCTCGCGCCCTCCGAACGCAAGACGATCTTGACCGGCCGCGGCAACCGCTACTGCCCGGGCTCCGCGACGCAGCCGGCCCAGGACAACTCGAACCCGTTCCTCGACGATGGCAGGCTCGGCCCCGCCGACTGCGACCCGAACACGAGGCCGCCCGGACCATGAGGGGCGCAAGGCAGCAAATGATCCAGCGGCTGCTGATCGCGGGCTTCGTCGTCGCCGTGCTCGTGACCGCCGTCCTGGCGGTCGGCGCGGGCGACTCGAACAACGGCAGCTACAAGGTCCGGGCGATCTTCAACAACGCGACGTTCCTGATCCCCGGCGAGGACGTGAAGGTGGCCGGCGCAAAGGTCGGCAAGGTGAGCGCGCTCGACGTGACGCCGGACCTGCGCGCCGCGGCGGTGCTCGAGATCACCGACCCCGCCTTCAAGGACTTCCGCAAGGACGCGGAGTGCCAGATCCGCCTGCAGTCGGTGATCGGCGAGAAGCTCGTCGATTGCCGGCCGACCCAGCCGCGCCCCGAGGGCACGGCGCTGCCGCCGCCGCTGCAGAAGGTCCCGAAGGGGCAGCCCGGCGCGGGTCAGTACCTGCTGCCGGTCCAGAACACGGTCACGCCGGTTGCCGAGGACGCGATCCGCGACGTGATGCGGCTGCCCTTCCGGCAGCGGTTCTCGATCCTCCTGAACGAGTTCGGTGCGGGGCTTGCCGGCCGTGGCAAGGACCTCCGCGAGGTGATCCGGGGCGCCAACCCCGCGCTGCGCGAGCTCGACCGCGTGATCGCGATCCTCTCGAAGCAGAACAAGGTGCTGTCCGAGGGCGCGCGCAACGGCGACAAGGTGCTCGCCGAATGGGCGGCGCGGCGCAAGCAGGTCGCCGACTTCATCGTGCAGGCGAACATCGCCGCGCAGGCGACCGCCGAACGCCGCGCCGACCTCGAGCGCAACTTCGCGCTGTTCCCGAAGTTCTTCGCCGAGCTGCGCCCGACGATGGCGCGCCTGGGAGCGCTCTCCGAGCAGATGCTGCCCGTCTTCAGGAACCTGCAGAAGGTCGCGCCGGACGTGAGCCGCATCCTGGTCGCGCTCGGGCCGTTCTCGCGCGCCGGCATCCCGGCCTTGAAGACGCTCGGCCAGGCGGCCGAGGCCGGTGGGCCCGCGCTCGCGGCGGCGAAGCCGACGGTCGAGGTCCTCGGGCGCTTCACGGCGCATGCCCGTACGGTCTCGCGCAACCTCGCGTCCCTGCTCACGAGCGTCGACAACACCAAGGGCCTCAACTACCTGACGAACCTGATCCTTAACCTGGGCATGTCGGTGAACGGGTTCGACGACTACGGGCACTACCTGCGCACGACACTGCTGGCAGGCTGCAACTCGCTCGCGACGATCCTGAACCAGGCCTGTAGCGCGAACTTCATCAACGGCAGCAGCGCGGGCGCCGCGAGCGCCTCGAGCGCCAGGTCGTTGACGGCGGCCGAGAAGCTCTCCGCCGGCCAGGACCCCAAGAAGGTGATCGCCGACTACCTGCGCCGGCACCCCGAGGCGAAGGTGCCGGGCTACACGCCGCAGGCCCAGCCGGCGCCGAGCGCCTCCGCTCCTGCCAAGCAGAAGGCCGCCGGCAAGCCCTCCGCGGGCGGCAAGGGTGACGACGGCCTGCTGGACTACCTGCTGGGGAGCAGCCAGTGAGCCGCCGCCGCGGCGCGACCGCGATCGCCTCCAACCCCGTGCTGGTCGGGGTCGCGACCACGCTTGTGATCGTGGTCGCGGTCTTCCTCGCCTACAACGCGAACGCCGGCCTGCCGTGGGTGCCGACATACCGCCTCTCCGCCGAGGTGCCGGTCGCGACCAGCCTGGTGAAGGGCAACGAGGTCCGGATCGGCGGGTTTCGCGTGGGCGTGGTGGACAAGATCAAGCCGGTCCAGAAGCCCGACGGGTCGACCTACGCGAAGCTCGACCTGAAGCTGGAGACGCGGATCCGCAAGCTGCCCGTCGACTCGACGATCATCATCCGCCCTCGGTCGGCCCTCGGTCTCAAGTACATCGAGGTCACGAAGGGGACGTCGTCCCAGGGCTTCTCGGACGGCGCCACGATCCCGCTCGCGCAGGCGACGCCGAAGGCGGTCGAGTTCGACGACTTCTTCAACATGTTCGACGCCCGCACGCGGCGCGGGGAGCAGCAGAACCTGCGTGGCTTCGGTGACGCATTTGCGGGCCGGGGCGTGGACATCAACTCCGCGCTGCAGGCGTTCGTGCCGCTCGTGGGAGTCGCCACGCCGGTGCTCGCGAACATCGCCTCGCCCCAGACAAACTTCCGTCGCTTCTTCGCCTCCCAGGCGCGCGCGGCACAGATCGTGGCGCCCGTCGCAGTGGCCCAGGGCGAGCTGTGGGCGAACCTCGACCTCACGATCGCGGCGTTTGCGAACGTCGCCCGCCCGTTCCTGCAGGAGACGATCTCGAAGGGCCCCGGCGGCCAGCAGACCGCGATCGAGACGTTCCCGAAGATCCGCCCGTTCTTCCGCGAGGCGCAGCAGTTCTTCACCAACCTCCAGCCGGGCGCGGCCGCGCTTCACGACTCGGCGCCGACCCTGGCTCATGCTTTCGAGGGCGGCACCGACGTGCTGCGTGCCTCGCCCGCCTTCAACCGGCACCTCGAGACGTTCCTGAACGACCTCCGTGACTTCGCGCAGGACCCGATCGTGCCGATCGGGCTCCGTGACCTGATGGACACCGTCGACGCGCTCGACCCCACGCTTTCGTATCTGGCGCCGACCCAGACCGTCTGCAACTACGTGTCGCTCTTCTTCCGCAATGCCGCCAGCCTGCTCAGCGACGGTGACCAGAACGGCACCTGGCTGAGGTTCATGGTGGTCACGACACCGGTGGCGCCCAACGGCGGCCCCGCGCCGAACGGAGAGGGCGGCCCGTCGTCGGCGCCCCAGAACGGCGGGGGCCGGCTGATCGACGGGGTCGACCCGAACTTCCTCCACGTCAATCCGTACCCCAACACCGCCGCGCCCGGCCAGACGCGCGAGTGCGAGGCGGGCAACGACGGTGCGAACAACTACGCGAAGGGCCGCCAGTCGATCGGCAACATTCCCGGCGGCCAGGGCACCGTGACCGAGGACCAGCCCAAGAAGACGGCGAAGTGATGGAAGCCTCGGGCACAGGCCGCAAGGTGATCATCCCGCGTCGCTTCCGGGGGCGGGTCAGCACGGTTCGGGCCGGCACGCTCACCGTCCTGGTGATCATCGTGGCGGTCTATCTCGCCTTCACGAAGACGCTGCCGTGGCAGCAGCCGTTCGAGTTCAGCGCCGTGTTCCAGACCGGCAACAACCTGCGGCTGGACTCGCCGGTCCGGATCGCCGGTGTCAACGTCGGCAAGGTGACGAGCATCGAGCGCGCCAAGGACTCCGATCTCGTGAAGGTCACGATGAGCCTCGACAAGCAGGGCCAGCCGATCCACAAGGACGCGACCCTCATGATCCGCTCGCGGATCTTCCTCGAGGGCAACTTCTTCGTCGACCTGCGGCCGGGCACGCCCGGCGCGCCGAACGTCCACGACGGCGATACCCTGACCGTCGGCCAGACCGCGACGCCGGTCCAGCTCGACCAGCTGCTGACGGCGCTCCAGACCAACGACCGCACCTACCTCCAGGACCTGCTGAAGGGCCTCGGCGACAGCCTCACCCGGCGCCCGAGCGCGGCGGACAATGCGGGCCAGGACCAGCTCGTGCGCGGCAAGAGCGCGGCCCAGGCGCTGAACAGCAGCCTCACCTACGCTCCCGATGCTCTGAAGAACGGCGCCGCCGTCAGCGAGGCGCTGCTCGGCACCCAGCCGCACGACCTCTCGAAGCTGATCCAGGGGCTCGCGAAGGTCACGACCGCGTTGTCGACCAACGAGGAGCAGCTCAAGGACCTGATCACGAACTTCAACCGCTTTTTCGCGATTTTCGCCTCCGAGGAGACCAACCTGAGCGAGTCGATCCGGGTGCTCGGGCCGACGATCGAGCACGCACGCTCGTCACTCGAGAACCTGAACGCGGCGCTGCCGCAGCTGGCGGGCTTCGCGCGCGACATCGTGCCGGGGGTGCAGGAGACGCCTGCCACGATCAAGGCCGTGACGCCCTGGATCACCCAGGCGCAGCTGCTGTTCTCGCGGTCCGAGCTCGGCGGCCTCGCGAACTCGCTGCGGCCGGCGATCGCCAGCTTCGCGGCCGCCACCGACGCTTCCTTCGGCCTGCTCAGGCAGACGAACCTCACGAGCCGCTGCTTCAACGAGGTGATCCTGCCCTCGGGCGACGTCGCGCTGAACGACGGCACCGCCTCGAGCGGCATCGCCAACTACAAGGAGTTCTGGTACACGGTCGTCGGACTGGCCGGCGAGTCGCAGGACTTCGAGGGCAACGGCGCCTACACCCGCACCGCGACCGGCGGTGGCGACCAGCTGATCAAGACCGGCAAGCTGTCCAACCGCCCCAAGGGCCGCGACGTGCTCTACGGAAACGCGATCGTGCCGCCACTGGGCACGCGGCCGAAGCGGCCGTCGAAGCGGCCGCCGTTCCGGCCCGACGTCGCCTGCTACAAGAGCCAGAAGCCGAACCTCAACGGCCCGGCCGCGAACGCGGGACCGCCTGACACCGTGGTTCCGCGCGGAGGAGGCAAGCCGTGAGGCTGGCGATCCAGAAGCACATGCGCGACTTCATCGCGATCATCTTTCTGATGATCTTCGCGGTGGGCGTGACGGGCTTCATCCTCGCCCACCAGCGGTTCTACCTGCCGAAGTGGGTTCCGGTGATCGGTACGGACTTCTTCGAGCTCAAGGGCGAGTTCAGCACGGCGCAGTCGGTCACCCCCGGCCAGGGCCAGACAGTCGACATCGCGGGCGTGCCCGTCGGTGAGATCAAGCGCGTCAACCTGGACCAGGGCCGGGCGCTCGTGACGATGGAGATCAAGCAGAAGTACGCCCACTTGATCAAGAGCGACGCGACCATGTTGCTCCGGCCGAAGACGGGTTTGAAGGACATGATCGTCGAGCTCGATCCCGGCACGCCCGGCACCAAGAGCGTGTCCGACGGCTTCACGGTCCCGGTCTCGAACACCCGACCCGACGTCAACCTCGACGAGATCCTCTCGAGCCTTGACCGCGACACCCGCGACTACCTGCGGCTGCTGGTCGCGGGCGGGGGCGAGGCACTCAAGAACAACGGCGCCAACACGGCTGCGACGTTGAAGCGCTTTGCGCCGCTCAACCGCGACATCGGCACGCTCACGAACCAGCTCGCGAAGCGCCGCGGGAACCTGGCGCACCTGATCCACAATCTGCAACTGCTCGTCAGCGAGGTCGGCACAAAGGACAAGCAGCTAGCGGAGCTGGTGGTCTCCCAGAACGCGGTCTTCCAGGCATTCGCCAACCAGGACACCAACCTCCGGAAGGCGCTCCAGGAGCTTCCGGGCACGCTCAAGACGACCGACAAGGCGCTCCAGAAGTCGGACCTGCTCTCGCAAAAGCTCGGCCCGACCCTGCGCGACCTGCGGCCCGGTGCGCGCGCGCTCGGCCCGAGTCAGGTCGCCACGCAGGCGTTTGCGAAGGCGACCACGCCGGTGATCCGCGACCAGCTGCGGCCGTTCACGAAGCAGGCAAAGCCGACCGTCGACCAGCTGCGCCCCGCGGTCGCGAACCTCGCGAAGATCACGCCTGACCTGGCCTCGAGCTTCACGGTCCTGAACAAGTTCTTCAACGCGCTTGCCTACAACCCGCCGGGCGCGAGCGAGGGCTACCTGTTCTACGCGCTGTGGCTGAACCACATCGGCGCGTCCGTCTACTCGACGCAGGACGCCAACGGGCCGATCCGGCGAGGCGTGATCCTGACCGACTGCATCGCCGCGGGCGCGCTCGAGAACGTCGCCAAGATCGACGCGCTGCTGGGAACCCTGATCGCGCTCACGAACTTCCCGAGCTCGGCGCAGATCTGCAACAAGTGATGGGGGTGACTGGCTAAACCGTGCAGAAGCAGGTCCCGACACTCGGCCGGATGCTGGTTATGACCGTGTTCACGCTGTCGTGCTTCGGCCTGCTGCTCTACCTGTGGTCCGCATTCGGGGGCCCGGTCCCGCTGAAGCCGCACGGCTACCGGTTCCACGCCCAATTCGCGGAGGCGACCCAGCTCGCGCAGGAGGCCGACGTGCGGATCTCGGGCGTGAACGTGGGCAAGGTCAAGAAGATCGAGCTGGCCAAGGACGGTCGCACCGACGCGACGCTCGAGCTTGGCGACAGGTACGCGCCGATCCCCGAGGACACGCGCGCGATCCTCCGTCAGAAGACCCTGCTCGGCGAGACCTATGTCGAGCTCACGCCCGGCACCCGGGGCTCTGCCAAGATCCCGGAGAACGGCACGCTCGCGAACACGCGCGTCTCGCCCACGGTCGAGCTCGACGAGATCTTCCGCTCGTTCGACAAGAAAACACGCGAGAGCTTCCAGGTATGGCAGCAGGACCTCGGCGCCGGCATCGAGGGACACGGGCAGGACTTCTCGGACGCGCTCGGGAGCCTCACCCCATTCGCCGAGAACACGACCAACGTGCTGCGGATCCTTGCTTCGCAGCAACGCGCCGTCCAGGAAGGGATCAAGAACACCGGCGTGGTCTTCGACGCGCTCACCGAGCGCGACGGCCAGCTCGCCGACTGGATCACGAACTCGAACCAGCTGCTCTCGACCACCGCGAAGCGCGACCGCGAGATCAGCGCCCTCTTCCGGGCTTTCCCGTCGTTCATCGACAACTCGTCCTTGGCGCTGCGCGCGCTCGAGGCCTACTCCGTCAACTCCACGCCGCTGATGGAGCAGCTGCAGCCCGTCGCGACCCAGCTCAGCCGCTTCCTGGTCAACGCGAAGGGCCTGTCGACCAACTTCGACCAGTTCTTCGTCGGCCAGGGCCAGGTCCAGAGGGCCGCCGTACGCGGCCTGCCGGCATCGTCGCGCTTCCTCGACGACACCCGAAACCTGCTCGCCCAACTCGACCCGTTCCTGCGCAGCATCAACCCGTTCTTCCAGTACATCGGCCTGTACAAGCGCGAGCTCGCGGCGCTGTTCGCAAACGACACCGCGACGCTCCAGGCGACCGACCAGATCGGCGACAACCGCGTCCACTACCTGCGCCTGACGAGCCCCGTGAACCCCGAGTCGCTCGCCGTATACCCGCAGCGGCTGGGCTCGAGCCGGAGCAATGCCTATCCGGCGTCCGGCTACTACGACAAGCTCAACAAGGGTGGCCTGGACGTGTTCAACTCCAATCTCTGCGGACAGGGCGGGTTCCCGACGGTCGGCCCGGCCGGCCCGAACCTCTCCGAGGACCTTCGCAACCGCGTGCTGGCGTACTTCCTCAACAACGGCGTCACGACGGCGCCGCCGTGCCACCAGCAGGCGCCCGTCACGTTCGGGGGAGAGACCACGCAGTACCCGCACGTAAGGGCGAATCCCAAGCCGAACCCGTTCGACTTCCTGACCCCGTAGAGGCTGCGGACCGGGCTTTCAGTGGAGATCCCCGGCCTTGCGGCGGGGCGATTGATAGATTCGGGTCACCCTTACCTGCAGCCTGGCGAACCCGGAAAAACAGATACGGAGGACATCACCAATGGCTATCAAGGTCGGCATAAACGGCTTTGGCCGCATCGGCAGAAACCTGTTCCGGGCGGCCTTCGAGCGCAAGATCGACCTCGACTTCGTGGCGGTGAACGACATCACCGACGCGCAGACGCTCGCCCACCTGCTCAAGTACGACTCGACGCTCGGGCCGTTCCCGGCCACGATCGAGGCAGGCGACGACTTCATCTCCGTGGACGGGAAGCAGATCAGGGTGCTGGCGGAGCGAGACCCCGCAAAGCTTCCGTGGAGCGATCTGGGCGTGAGCGTGGTGGTCGAGTCGACGGGCCTCTTCACCGACCGCGAAGGCGCCTCGAAGCACCTGTCCGCCGGCGCCGAGCGGGTTCTGATCTCGGCGCCCGCGAAGGAGCCGGACGCGACCGTGGTGCTCGGCGTGAACTTCGACGAGACCTACGACCCCGGCGCGCACCGGATCATCTCGAACGCCTCCTGCACGACGAACTGCCTGGCGCCCGTGGCGAGGATCCTCAACGACGAGATCGGCATCACGCACGGGCTGATGACGACGATCCACGCCTACACGGCCGACCAGCGCCTGCAGGACATGCCGCACTCGGACCTCCTTCGCGCCCGGGCGGCTGCGATCAACCTGATCCCGACCTCGACCGGCGCCGCGAAGGCGATCGGCGTCGTGGTTCCCGATCTCGCCGGCAAGCTGAACGGCATCGCGGTGCGGGCCCCGATCGCGACGGGCTCGGTCGTGGACCTCGTCTGTGAGGTGTCTCGTGAGACGAGCGTCGAGGAGATCAACGGCCTGTTCGAGCGTGAGTGCGACAGCGGCCGCTACGAGGGCATCATCAAGTACACCGATGATCCGATCGTCTCGACCGACGTCAACAAGTCCCCGTACTCGTCCGTGTTCGACTCGCTGTTGACGATGGTCACCGACGGGACCCTCGTGAAGGTCGTCGCCTGGTACGACAACGAGTGGGGCTACTCGTGCCGTCTCGCTGAGCTGGTGGAGAAGGTCTCCGTGGCGCAGCCCGCGATCGCGCGGTAGCAACCGATTCGTGGCATTCACAAAGAAGACCGTGGCCGACCTCGAGGTCGGCGGAAAGCGCGTGCTCGTGCGCGTCGACTTCAACGTCCCGCTCGAGGGTGAGCGTGAGCGCCACGTCTCCGACGACACGAGGATCCTGGCTGCCCTACCGACGCTCGAGCACCTGCGTGAGCACGAAGCCCGCCTGGTGGTGGTCTCTCATCTCGACCGTCCCGACGGGCCCGACCCGGCCTGGTCGATGACGACGGTATCGTCGCGCCTGGCCGAGCTGACGGGATGGGAGGTCCGGCAGGCGCCTGGGGTCGTGGGCCCGGACGTGGAGGAGCTCGAGGCCGAGCTTGCTCCCGCGGGTGTGCTGGTGCTCGAGAACAGCCGCTTCGAGCCGGGAGAGACGAAGAACGACCCCGTGCTCGCCGCCGCGCTCGCACGGCTCGCCGACATCTACGTCAACGACGCCTTCGGCGCGGCACATCGCGCGCATGCCACCACGGAGGGCGTCGCGCACCTGCTGCCCGCTGCCGCCGGCCTTCTGCTCCAGCGCGAGGTCGAGATGCTGACATCGCTGCTGACGGACCCCGCGCGCCCCTTCGTGGTCGTGCTCGGCGGCGCCAAGGTGACCGACAAGATCAGCGTGATCGAGCGCTTTCTCGAGCTCGCGGACGCGATCCTGATCGGCGGCGCGATGTGCTTCAGCTTCTTTCGCGCGCTCGGCCACGCGACCGGCGACTCGCTCGTCGAGGAGGAGGGCGTCGAGCACGCTCGGCGCGTGCTCGAGCTGGCCGAGCGCTCGAGCTGCCGGCTCGAACTGCCGGAGGACCTGGTCGTGGCCGATCGCTTCGACGCGGGCGCGGCGCACGAGGTGTTGACCGGGGTCGACGTGCCGGAGGGCCGGATGGGGCTTGACATCGGCCCGCGCACGGCGGAGCGCTACACGCGTGAGATCCGGGCCGCCGGCACGGCCTTCTGGAACGGACCGATGGGCGCCTTCGAGCTCGAGCCCTTCGCCGCGGGCAGCCGGGCGGTGGCCGAGGCGCTCGCCTCCGGTGGCGGGACGACGGTCGTCGGCGGCGGCGACTCCGCGGCCGCGATCGCGCGGTTCGGTCTCGCCGACGAGGTCACCCACGTGTCCACCGGCGGCGGCGCGTCGCTCGGGTTGCTCGAGGGAAAGAGCCTTCCCGGGATCGAAGCGCTGGAGGACCGATGAGCGACCGTACGCCGCTCGTCGCGGCCAATTGGAAGATGCACAAGACCAACGCCGAGGCCGCGGCGTTCCTCGACGAGTTCCTCCCCGGCGCCGGGGGCCGGCCGGACGTGGAGGTCGTGATCTGCCCGGCGTTCACGGCCCTGCGGACGGTCGCCGAGCGGACCGCCGGCACGCCCGTGCGGATCGGGGCGCAGAACATGCACCATGCGGCCGCGGGCGCGTTCACCGGTGAGGTCTCCGCGTCGATGCTCGAGGAGCTCGGCGTCGAGGCGGTCGTGCTGGGGCACTCCGAGCGCCGCCAGCTATTCGGCGAGACCGATGCCGGGCTCCAGCGCAAGGTCCCCGCCGCGCTGCAGGCCGGTCTGCTTCCGATCCTGTGCGTGGGGGAGACCGAAGAGGAGCGCGAGGCGGGGGAGACAGAGCGAAAGCTTCGCCAGCAGGTCCAGGTCGACCTCGCCGAGGTGCCGGAAGATCACCTGGCCGGAATCGTGGTCGCCTACGAGCCGATCTGGGCGATCGGGACCGGCAACACGGCCACGCCGGCGCAGGCCCAGGACGCGATCGCATTCGTGCGGGCGCTGCTCGGTGACCGGTCGCGTGAGGCGGCGGCTGAGATCCGGGTTCTCTATGGCGGCAGCATGAACCCGGGCAACGCTGAGGAGCTGCTCGCACAGCCGGACATCGACGGCGGCCTCGTCGGCGGCGCGAGCCTCGACCCGGGCGACTTCGCGGGGATCGTCGCCGCCGCGCCGCGGTGAGCGATCCGCCTCTGACCACGGCCGACCTGCCGGTGCCGTCGGTCGCGCTGGTCGTGCTCGACGGCTGGGGACTCGCGCCTCCCGGGCCGGGCAACGCCGTGTCGCTCGCTTCCACACCGGTCTTCGACGCGCTCTGGGACGACTATCCCCATACGCAGCTGCAGGCCAGCGGCGAGGCGGTTGGCCTGCCCCCTGGGCAGATGGGCAACTCCGAGGTCGGGCATCTCAACCTCGGCGCAGGGACGGTCGTCAAGCAGGACCTCGCCCGCATCGACGATGCGATCGCCGGCGGCAGCTTTTTCGAGAACGAGGCGCTCCGGGCGGCATGCGCGAGCGCACGAGAGGGCACCGGCCGGCTGCACCTGGTCGGGCTCGTATCGGCCGGGGGCGTCCATTCGAGCCTCACACACCTGTACGCGTGCATCGACCTGGCCGCGCGTGAGAGGGTGCCGGAGCTGGTGCTCCATGCCCTCACCGACGGGCGGGACACGCCGCCCACCGCTTCGCCCGGATACCTGGCGGAGGCCGAGCGCCGGCTCGAGCGGGCGCGCGAGGCCGGCGTGGACGCGCGGATCGGGACCGTCACGGGGCGCTACTGGGGCATGGACCGCGACCATCGATGGGACCGCACGAAGCGCGCCTACGACGCGATCGTGCACGGCCAGGGCCTGCGCGCCGCCGGCGCTCAGGAGGCGGTGCACGCGGCCTACGGACGCGACGAGACCGACGAATTTATCCTGCCGACCGTGATCGGCGACCCGCCCACGGTGCGCGCCGGCGACAGCGTCCTGACGTTCAATTTCCGGCCCGACCGCATGCGGCAGATCGTCGCGGCGATGGGCGAGCCCGACTTCGACGAGTTCGACCGGGGCAACGCCCCGCCCGTGCGGATCACGACGATGACGGTCTACCAGGAGCACTGGTCCTATCCGGCCGCCTTCCCGGCCGCCCGGCCGAGCACCACGATCGCCGCCCTGCTGGCCGAACGCGGCGACCGCCAGCTACACGTCGCCGAGACCGAGAAGTACGCCCACGTCACCTATTTCTTCAACGGCGGCGTGGAGGATCAGTACGCGGGGGAGGAGCGCCGGCTGGTGCCCTCGCCGCGCGACGTTCCGACCTACGACCACAAGCCCGAGATGAGCGCTCCGGAAGCTGCGACAGCGTTCGCTTCGACCTGGCGCGACGCCGCTGCCGAGGAGCGGCCGTTCCGCTTCGGGGTGATCAACTTCGCAAACGCCGACATGGTGGGCCATACCGGCAGCATCCCCGCAGCGACGCGCGCGGTGGAGACGGTCGACCGCTGTCTCGCCGAGGTGATCGAGGCCGTCCGCTCGACCGGCGGGGCGCTGTTCGTGACCGCCGATCACGGCAACGCCGACGACATGCTCGAGCCCGACGGCAGCCCGAACACCGCGCACTCGACCAATCCGGTGCCGCTCGTGGTGACCGTGAAGGGCCTTCCCCTGCGCGACCGAGGAGTGCTGGCGGACATCGCCCCGACTGCCCTCGAGCTGCTCGGAATCCCCATTCCAGAGCCGATGCGAGGGCACGGCCTGATCGACTCGACCTAGTTCAGCCTATTTGCTCGTGGCCTTGTCGATCACGGCGCGGATGCCGTCGATCTGATCCTGCACGCGGTTGCGCATGACGTGCTCGAAGTGCCGGCCGTCGGAGCTGTCGAGGTTCAGCACCACGAACGCGGCCACCACCGTCACGATCAGCATGAAGAGGAACAGCATCGCCATGAAGCGCGTGAAGCGGCCCCTGCGGCGGCGGGGCTTGATCGGCCGCGCGGGGCGCTGGGCGCGGACGCGCTCGCGCCTGGGGAGGGGCGCAGGCGCAGGCGCCGGCGCCGGCCGCTGCATCACGCGCGTTTGATCGGTTGCACCCGCGGACGCAAGCTGCGTCGCCGCGGTCGCGTCGCGGCGCTCCGCGGCGGCTGCCTCCAAAACCATTGTCGCGGCCGAGTCGCGGCCGCGTAGCGCCTCCTGGATCGCCGATCTCAGCTCGCGGGCGCTGCCGTAGCGCTCGGCAAGGTCTGCGGCGAGGCTGCGCGCGACGGCGCGGCTGAGCTCCGGGCCGACCTCCGGGTTGACCAGCGCGAGTGGCTCGGGTTCGGCCTCCTGCTGGCGAAGCGCCAGCTCGGTCAGCGACCCGGTCTCGTAGGGCACGCGGCCGGCGAGCGCCTGGTAGAGCACGACGCCGATCGAGTAGACATCCGAGGCGAGGGTCGCGTCCTCCCCGCGGGCGCGCTCGGGGGAGATGTATGCGGCGGTGCCGAGCACCGAGCCGATCTGCGTGATCTTCGAGTCCTCGGCTGCCTTCGCGATCCCGAAGTCGGCCAGCTTGACGAGCCCGTCCGGGTTGATCAGCAGGTTGCCCGGCTTGACGTCCCGGTGAATCACGGAGTGGCGGTGGGCATACTCGAGCCCTTCGCAGGCCTGGGAGACGATCTCGACCGCCTCGCCGACCGGGAGGCGGCCGCGCTCGCGCAGGACCTGGGCGAACGTCTGACCCTCGACGTACTCCATCACGATGTAGTGGCGATGGGCTTCGGGGTCGAAGCCCGAGTCGTAGACCTGGACGACGTTCGGGTGCACGAGCCGTGCGGCAGCGAGCGCCTCGCGGCGGAACCGGGCGACGAAGCCCTCGTCCTCGGCCAGGTGCTCGGCCAGCAGCTTGATCGCCACCGGGCGCTCGAGCACGCGGTCGAGGCCCATGTAGACGGTTGACATGCCGCCGGCGCCGAGCCTGCGGTCGAGCCGGTAACGGCCTGCGATTTCGATGCCTAGCACTGCCATCGGGGTTCCTTCTCGATTCTGTACACGATCATGGAGACCCGGTTCCATCCCCGCCGGATTCGCCGGGAACCCCCGCCCCGCCTCCTCCGTTCTGCTGGCCGGGCGGCGGCTGGCCGTCCTGGCCCGGCGGGGTCGTGTCCTTCGGCGGCTTCTCGGATTTGGGCTTCTTCTCCTTCTTTACCTTGCCGGAGGGACCGGTTGTCCCGGTGTCGGTCGGCGTCGTCTGCGTCTGTGTCTGCACCGGGGCCGCCGGGGCGGATTGGCAGTTGTCGGTCACGAGCGTCTCGAGCCGTCGCGAGCTCGCGCGCAGCGCGCTGCGGAGTCTCCGGTTCAAGCGGCGGATCGAGTCGACATCTTGCTGGAACGCCGTCACCTCCTGCGCCGCGGCCGTGCAGTTCTTCGCCGCGACGTCCTGCTGGACCCGGGTGAGCGTGTCCTGCAGGTTGCTCGACTCTTGCGCCGACAGGAGCCTGCCCTTGCCGGAAGAGTCGTTTCCGCATCCGATCAGGATCGCGGTCGTGACGCCGAGCGCAATCATCAGCGCCGGGAGCACCCTCGGTCGCGATGCACGCAGAGAAAGCATCGGACAGCGCAAGTCTAGACGCGTACGCGCGCCATCATTGACCGCTGAACAGGCGATCGGCCAGTTGTCGCGGCAGGCCCGCGTCGACGATCGCCTTCGCCGCTGTCTCGACCGGATACTCGACGCGGTGGAAGACCGCCGTCCAGGAATCGGTGTCGAGCATCATCCACGCCGCGCGCGGATCGCCATCGCGGGGCTGGCCCACGCTGCCCGGGTTCACCAGCCAGCGGCCCTCCGCGAGGTCGAGGGTTGTCTCGTCCAGGGCCTGCTCGCCCACGGTCTCCTCGATCGGGGCGTCGCCGTTGGCACGGCTGAAGTAACACGCCACGTGCGAGTGCCCGATCAGCGCGACGCGCTGGCGCTGCACCTTCAGGCAGTCGGCCGCCTGGCGCACCGACAGCACGTACTCCCACACCGGGTCCCGGGGGCTCGCGTGGTAGAGGCCCACGCCGGCGGCCTCGCCGAGCGGAGACAGGGGAAGCAGGAACTCCCTGGTCTCGTCGTTGATCACCTTGACCGTCCAGCGCGCGGCAGCGCCGGCGCTCATCGCGAAGTAGCCGATGTCGATGTCGCCTCGCACCACGAGGTCGTGGTTGCCGGCGAGGCAGCGCGCGACCGCGTCGCCGACGATCGCCGTGCACGCATCCGGGTCGGCTCCGTAGCCGACGATGTCGCCGAGGCACCAGATCTCGTCGGGCTGCTCGCGACGCACGGCCGCAAGCACCGCCTCGAGTGCAGGGAGGTTGCTGTGGATGTCGGAGATGATCGCTACGCGCAAAGCGCCAAATCCTGACGCACCGCTCGGCGCGCGCCGGGGGCGGGCGCCCTCAGGCCTCACACTAGCCAGTCAGGGACAGCGCGGGCCGCCGTTGAGCGTGAACCGCTCGAAGAGGTCGTTCCTCACGCCGTTCGCGTACGTGAATGCGCCGTCGAGGAGGAAGTAGGTCCCGTTGCAGAGCACGGGCGAGTCGATGTAGTGGATCGTGCGGTGGCGGCGCTTGACCGTCGCGTCCTCGACCGTCGCGTCGAAGAAGGTCACGGACGCGTCCGGCGCGCTCGGCAGCGTCTTGATCGGAGGCACGTCGACCGTGAGCTGGTAGCCGTAGTTGCCGCTGCGATCGGGCTTCAGCACGCCAGACATGACGAGCACCGGGCCGAGGTCGGGCAGCGAGTAGATGATCAGCTGCGGGTTCCCGCCGACGGTGGGTCCGTTGAAGAGCGTCACCTTCGCGTTCACGCTTGCGACGATCGGGGGCGCCGCCCCCCTGGCGACGCCGCCGCCGAGCTTCGACCCCTTTGGACATCCGCGCGGCCCCTTCGTCTGGAGCACGGCGAGGCTGCACTTCGGAAAGAAGCGCCCGTTGAGCACCGCCCCCTTGGGGAACCGGAGCAACGTGCGCGCGAGCTGCAACGGCGCGGGCGCGGACGGGTCGGTGATCGAGAAGGTCGTCCGCAGCGAGAGCCCACCGCGGGTCTTGTGGCGGTCGCGCTTGGAGTACTTGCCGTGGAACTCGACCGACTGCGTCGTGACGGCTGTCGCCGCCGGGACCACCGCGAGTGCGGCCGCAGTCGAAACCGCGCATGCGATCAGCACGTTCCGCATCGGCCCAGCCTAGCCGCTGGGGGTGACCGGAGGGACGGTCCGGGGGCCTATCTGGGCGGAAGGCGGCGCCGCCGCCGCCGGCGGGCCTCGCTGAGCGTCGAGGCAAAGCCGGGCTCGGTCTCGGGCGCCGCGCCGTTGTCGGTGCTGTCGGCCTGCCCCGCCTCCTCCTCGCCGGACTCTCGATGGATCTCGATCTCTACCAGCTCGTCGGCCTCCGGCTCGATCCCGGCGGCCGGCTCGGCCTCTACGGCGTCCCCGGCCTCCGGCGCCTCGTCGGGCGCGAGCGCCTCACCGGCCTCGGGCTCCAGCGCCTCCGCCAGCGCCTCCGCGGGCGCCTCCGGCTCCCCGGCCGCGCCGTTTGCGGACATGCCGTCGTGGAACACGACGAAGCGCGCCTTGCCGCTTCGCTTGGCCGCGTACATCGCGCGGTCCGAGTTGCGCACGAGCTCGTCTGGCGTCGATTCGCGACCGGTGCCCACGGCGATCCCGATGCTGGCGGTGATCGAGGTCTCCTGGGCGTCGAGTTGGAACGGCTCGCTGAACGCCTCCGCGATCCGCTCGGCCACGAGGATCGCGTAGCGCACGTCGGTTATGTCCTCGAGCAGCACCGTGAACTCATCGCCGCCGATGCGTGCAACCGTGTCCTCCGGGCGAAGGCAGTTCTGCAGGCGGCGCCCGACGGAGATCAGCAGCCGGTCACCGGCATCGTGGCCGAACGAGTCGTTGACGGGCTTGAACTCGTCGAGGTCCAGGAACAACACCGCGATCGACTCCTGGCGGCGGGTCATGCGGTCGAGCGCGTGCTGGAGGCGGTCGGAGAACAGTGCGCGGTTGGGCAGCTTCGTGAGCGTGTCGTGAAAGGCCTGATGGGTCATGCGGTCGAGCCGCGCCTGCTCCGTCGCCCTGAGCACCGCGTTCTCGACCACGAGCGATCCCTCGAGTGCGATCTGCGTGACGAGCTGGCGCTCCTCGGGGCTCCACCGGCGCGGCGCGCGTGAGTGGCTGCAGAGCACGAGGCCGAGTGGGCGGCTCGCGGAGAGCAGCGGCACGGCGACATAGCTCTGGAGCTGGAGGTCCTCCACCAGCTCGGGCGGGATCAGCCGGCTGGCGCGCGCGTTTTCGACGAAGATCGGCTTCGGCTGGCGCGTGGTCAGCCGCCAGATCCTGAACTCGCGCGCCGGCGCGCGGCCGATTCGATCCCTGAGGATCCGGTCGAACTCGCCGTCTTCCCCGACCGAGATCACGTGCTCGATCTCGTCGTTCTCGTTCTGGAGCAGGAGCGTCGCGCGCTCGGCGCCGAGCGCGTCGCGCGTGATGCGGGCGAGCACCTCGCCGGCCTCGCGCACGGAGGCCGCGCCCGCGCCCTCTTGGAGCAGCCGGCGGATCGCGGTCGCGGCGCGCAGGTGCGCGGTTCGCTCGTCATTCACGAGCGCCTGGTCGACCGGGCCGGCGACATGCCGGGCGGCGGCTTCGGCGAGGCGGACCTGCTCGGGGGAGAGATGGCCGGGCGTCGTGTCGTCCAGGACCAGCGCGCCGACCGTGCGGTCACTGGACAGGAGCGGCACCGCGACCGCCGATTCGACGCCGAGCGAGCGCGACCAGGACTCGGGCAGCAGGGGGGACGCCGGGTCACGCGCCACGGCCGGGCGGCCGGACTGGATTGCCGCCTCAACGAGCGGCGGCGGAGGCTCTGCCTGCAGGCGCGCCCACGTGCCCTGGTCGTAGGAGCCGTCTCGATCACGAGACGCGCGGACGGTCAGGCGACCGCGCTCGAGCAGGAAGATCGTGGCGCGGCGAGCGCCCGTCGCGGCCGCCACGCGCTCGCAGATCGTGGCCAGCATCGCATCGATCGAGCCGGCGCTGTCGGCCGCCTGGGTGAGCTCCAGCAGGAACTCGGCCTCGTGGCGCTCGCGACCGGACTCATGTCTGCTTGCGACTCGGCCGAGCGCGCCCGCGAGGAGTGGCAGCAGCGAATGGAGCTCCGGCCCGGCGGCCGCCTCGGCGGGCTCGATCGAAACCATCCCGACCGGGGTTCCCGCGAGCAGCGGCTCAAAGCGCACGGAGGTGAGGCCCAGCTCGGCTGCCAGCTCGGCCGGCACACGCTCGTCGTCCTGCGCGTCCTCGATCTCGACGGGTCGAGACTCGAGCAGCACGGTGCAGGCAAACGGCAGCGTGTCGAGCGGCGTCTCGGCCCAGGCCTCGAGCAGGCCGGGCTCGCCGGGAGCATTGGTCGCGTAGGGCGTGACGGCCTGCGCGGGGGCGTCGTAGAGCCACGCGATCACACGTTCCGCGTCTAGTGTCTCCCGCGTCGCGCGACAGAGCCGGGCTACCCATTCGCCGGCTTCGTGGTCGCGCGAAGCCCCTGGATTGTCCCTAGGTAGCTGCAAATCCGTGGCCTCCCGCCGTTCCAATCGATCTTAACGGCCGAGGCGCCGTTCGCGCGCCTCAGGAAGTGGAGCTTCGGCTTTGCTCGTCCCCGGTATCCGGCTTCCCACGGTACTCCGGCAGGTTCTTGATGCCCTCGCGCGTGGACCACTTCGAGTAGTTGTCCTCGAGCGCGTCGATCAGCTCCCGCATGAACTTCGCGGAGGCGCTGACCCGCGACACCACCACGCCGGGGATCTCGTCGTCCTCGATCTCGTGGTCCAGACGCGCGAACGTGATCGTGAACTCGTATTCGGAGTGGCTGATGTTCGCGAAGTTCGCATACGCGCCCGCCATCGTCTCGGGCGACATGTGCATGTTGATGTGGCGCTCGCGCCCGCTGTCGTCACTCATCGCCAGTCTAGTATCGCACCGCTGTGCGCATTGTCCTCGCATGTGTCGGAAAGATTCGCCCGCCGTTCGAGGACGACGTCGCGCACTACCAGCGGCTGCTCCGCCGCCACGCCCGTCTCGAGACGGTGGAGCTCCCGGAGGCCGATCCGGACCGGGAGGGGGAGGCGATTCTGAGGAGGATCCCAGCCGATGCATACGTCTGCGCGATCGACCGCGGCGGTCGCGAGCACTCGAGCGAATCGCTCGCCGGGTTGCTCGCGGATTGGCGCGGCGCCGGCCGCGACCTCTGGCTCGTGATCGGGGGACCGTTCGGCCTCGCCGAGCGCGTCCTCGACCGGGCGCAGGAGCGAATTTCCCTTGGCCAGATCACGCTGCCCCACCAGCTGGCGCGGGTGGTCCTGCTCGAGCAGCTGTTTCGCGCCCATAAGATTGTCCTGGGCCAGCGTTACCACTACTGAAAGCAAGATGAGCGTCTTAGAGCGATTCGAAGCCCGCTTCGGGATGCGACCGCTGCCGGGCCCGGCTGGCGCCCGACACGAGGCCTTCCACTTCCTGCGGCGGCTCGCACTGCTGATCGGGCTGCTCGTGGCACTCGTGCTAATGGGCGCCGCAGCGCTGTCGGTCTTCGAGCACGTCTCCTACTGGAAGGGCTTCAACTGGGCACTCGACACGGTCGCCACGATCGGGTCGATCCCGGAGCCGGACACGATCGCCGGGCAGGTCACCAAGATCGCCCTGATCACGTTCGGCGTGGGTACGATGTTCTTCGTCCTGGTCACGATGACCGAGTTCTTCGTCGCCGGTGACCTTTCCGGCCTGCTGGAGGCCCGCCGCATGCAGAGCAAGATCTCGCAGCTCTCGAAGCACTACCTGATCTGCGGCTTCGGTCGCGTGGGACAGCAGATCGCGCACGACCTCGCGGCCGAAGGCGCCTCGTTCGTGGTGATCGACGACAACCCCGAGATGCGCGCGCTCGCCGACCGCGAGGTGCTCGTGATCGAAGGCAAGGGATCGGACGACGAGGTGCTGCACGAGGCGGGCATCGAACGCGCGCGGGCCGTGATCGCGTGCATGGACTCCGACGCCGAGAACATCTTCACGACCCTCACCGCCCGCGAGCTGAGCCCCGACGTCCAGATCGTCGCGCGCGCGGCGAGTGAGTCGTCCGAGCGCAAGCTGCTGCGCGCCGGAGCGGACGAGGTCGTCTCTCCCTACAAGGCGAGCGGGCGCACGATGGCACGGCTCGCGCTCGCCTCGCACGAGGGGCGCGCCGGTCCCGACGCGGCTCGGCGACACGGCGCCGTCGTCACCGGCGACGACAACGGCGCAGGCGCGGAGTCGGCGGTCACGACCGAATGAACGCGGGCGGTGGCGCCAACGCGGCCCCCGGGCGAGGGGGCCCGGTCCAGCGGCTGCGCGAGGACGTCGCCGAGGCGGCGGCCTCGCTCAGAGGTACCGCTGCCGAGGCGCCGCAGGCAACGCTCGAGCGGCCGCCCCGTGCCGAGTTCGGCGACTATTCGACCAACGTCGCGCTGTTGCTCGCGCCTGCGCTCAAGGCGCCTCCGCGCGAGATCGC
This sequence comes from Solirubrobacterales bacterium, assembly GCA_038326655.1. Taxonomy (GTDB): domain Bacteria; phylum Actinomycetota; class Thermoleophilia; order Solirubrobacterales; family JBBDJG01; genus JBBQKG01. The sequence continues at coordinate 10,814 of JBBQKG010000030.1, read as the reverse complement.
ACAGGCGGTCGGCGACTCGCTCAGCGCGGGGCTCGGGGAGGTGGTGGAGCGGGTCGAGGTCGCGGGTCCTGGATTCCTCAACGTGTTCCTCGCCGACGCGTGGTTCCGGCGCGCGCTCGCGCAGGTTCGCGAGGAGGGCGAGCGGTTCGGCGCCGGCGTGGTGCCGGAGGAACGCCGAGAGCGGATCCTGCTCGAGTCCGTGAGCGCCAACCCGACCGGGCCGCTGACCGCCGCGAGCGGCCGCCACGCCGCCTATGGCGACTCGCTCGCCCGTGTGCTCGAGCTGGCCGGGCATCAGGTCGAGCGCGAGTTCTACGTCAACGACCACGGCACCCAGATCGAGCTGTTCGCGCAGTCGATCGCCGCGCGGATGCGGGGGGAGGAGCCGCCGGAAGAGGGATATCAGGGGGAATACCTGGCCGAGCTCGCACGCCGCCTTCGCGAGGAGGGGCTTGATCCTTCCGATCACGACGCGCTTGCCCGGCGCGGGGTGGAGCTGATGGTCGAGCAGCTGGCCGCGACGCTCGAGCGCTTCCGGGTGCGATTCGACAGGTTCTTCTCGGAGCGCTCACTGCACGAGCTCGCGAGCGTGGAGCCCGCGCTCGAAGCGCTCGCGGACCACCTCTACGAGTCGGAGGGCGCGACGTGGATGCGGACGACCACCTTCGGCGACGACAAGGATCGCGTGCTGCGGCGCTCCTCCGGCGAGCTGACCTACTTCGCCTCCGACATCGCTTACCACGAGGACAAGCGCCGGCGGGGCTATGACCGGCTGATCAACGTGCTCGGCGCCGACCACCACGGCTATGTCGCACGGATGAAGGCGGCATTCGCGGCGCTCGGAGAGCCCGATCGCTTCGAGGCCCTGATGATGCAGCTGGTCCACGTCGTCGAGCGCGGTGAGCGCGCCCAGATGTCCAAGCGCAAGGGCGAGTTCGTCACGCTCGACGAACTGATCGACGACATCGGAGTCGACGCGTCGCGCTTCTTCATGCTCCAGCGCGCACACGAGACGACGCTCGACCTCGATCTCGACCTCGCGCGGGACCGCAGCCAGGAGAACCCGGTCTACTACGTTCAGTACGCGCACGCCCGGATCGCGAGCATCCTGCGCAAGGAAGGCGTCGAGCGGCTGGAGCGAGCCGGGCGCGCCGATCTGACTGCGGGCCGCACGCCGCTCGAGCCGGCGGAGCGGGCGCTGGTGAAGCGGATACTGGAGCTGCCGGAGGAGGTGAGCGAGGCGGGCGACCGCCGCGCACCTCATCGCCTCACGGCCTACGCGCACGACCTCGCCTCGGATTTCCACGCGTTCTACCGCGACTGCCGCGTGGTCGGCGTCGAGCCGCAGGAACTGGAGGACTTCCGCATCTCCCTTGCGGCGGTCACGCGATCGGTGATCGCGCGCGTGCTCGACCTGCTCGGGGTCGAGGCGCCCGAGCAGATGTAGCTGCGGCCATCGCCGCCCCTCACACGTTCTGGAAGAAGTTCAGGTTCCACTGGTCGAGCACCTTCTGCGCCTCGATGTTGAGGCGGAAGAGCTCGCCCGTCAGGACCAGCACGCCGATCGAGATCAGCAGCACCCCGGCGACCCCGTTGATCACCGCGTAGTGCCGCTTGATCCACGAGAACGCGGTGGTCGCGCGGTTGAACGCGAGCGCGCTGATCAGAAACGGCACCGCAAGGCCGGCCGAGTACACGGCCAGCAGGCCACCGCCCTGGGCGACGCTCCCCGTCGTTGCGGCGAGCCCCAGGATCGAAGCCAGGGCCGGACCGACGCAAGGCGTCCACGCGATCGCGAACGCGGCCCCCACCATCACAGGCCCGCCGCGCCCGGCCCGCTTCATCACGGCGCCGAGATGCCACTCGCGGTTCAGCATCGGCACGAACAGGGCGATCACGAACAGCACGCCCATCGCGATGATCGCGACGCCCGCGATCTTCTCGAGCGTTCCGCGACTGTCCGACAGCGTCCGGCCCAACCCCGTCGCGGTCATCCCGAGCGCGACGAAGATCGCGGTGAAGCTGAGGATGAACAGCCCCGCGCGCGCGACGACCGCGCGCGTCTGAATCCCCCGGGTGCTACGCAGCTCGTCGGGGGTGAGCCCTGAGACGGTCGCGAGGTATCCCGGCACCAGCGGAAGCACGCAGGGCGACACGAACGAGACCAGCCCGGCCGCGAACGCCAGGAGGATGCTCGGCGCGCCGGGGTCGTTCATACGTCGTAGCGGGAGAGGTCCTGCTCGAGCCGGGCGGCGTCGCCGGCCGAGATCTCGGCCTCGCCGTCCGGCGGGACGAGCGGAGGGCGGCGGCGCCAGCGCCGCAGCGCTAGCGCGATCGTCACGGCCGCGGCCACGATCACCGCGATCGGTATCAGGTAGGCGGCCCAGTTGAAGCTCGAGTCGTCGGTCTGCGGCGTGGCGAGCACGCGGGCGCCGAACTCGCGCTCGAGCTCGCGCTTGATTTCCTGCTTCGTGCGGCCCTTTGCGATCTCGGCACGGATGAAGCTTCGCTCGCGCTCGGCCTGTGGCGAAAACGCCTGGTTGAGCGGCACGCCGCAGGTCAGGCACATGACCTCGTCCTCGATGTCGGGCAGCGAGGCGCGGGGCGCCGCCGCCCCTGCGAACGCGGGCACGGCAAGCAGCGCGGAAAGCGCGAGCAGCGCCGCCAGGTGCTTCTTCATAGGGAGCTAACGGTACCTGCCCCGCGGAGGGGCCGGGGCGGTGCCCGACGCGCAGGCCGTCCATGGCCCGCACGTCGTCGAAGGCGACGCGCTCTGTCGCCTTCATCTGCCCAAGACGAACGGCCGCCGGAAAACTTGCGCCATTCCGCCGGCAAGTCGCTGCGGAAATCCTGCTCTGAGGAACTTCTTACGGGACCTTCACCGGATTCACAGGTCCGGGTCGCAGACTCAGGGTCACGCTCGCTTGACATCCGACCCCACAAAGGAGTGTCCATGCCCGCTCGTGCTCGACTCAACAGCTCTTCCCGGCGCGTACTCGCGACGCTTGCCGCAGCGCTCGCGGTCGGCGCCGGTGGTGGCGCCGGTGCGGCCCTTCTGCTGGATGGCAGCACAACGACTGTCGCCCACGTCGCTCAGGCCACCGCGACCACCGAGTCCGCGGCACTCGCAAGCACCAACGAGCTCACCGTGAACCAGATCTACCGGCGGGCCAGGAGCGGCGTGGTCGACATCATCGTCAGCCAGGGGCCGTCGAAGGCCGAGGGCTCGGGCTTCGTGATCGACAAGCGCGGCGACATCGTCACGAACGAGCACGTGGTCTCGGGCGGCGGGTCGATCCAGGTCCGGTTCGCGCACGGGCGTAAGGCGTCCGCCAAAGTGGTCGGCACCGACGCCTCCAGCGACGTCGCCGTGATCAAGGTCTCGGCTCCGTCGTCGGAGCTTCAGCCCCTCGCGTTTGGAGACTCCTCGAAGGTCCAGATGGGTGACGGCGTGGTGGCGATCGGAAGCCCGTTCGGGCTCGCGGGCACGGTCACGACCGGGATCGTGAGCGCGCTCGACCGGAGCATCACCGCCCCAACCACTACACGATCACCGGCGCGGTCCAGACCGACGCTCCGATCAACCACGGCAACTCCGGTGGACCGCTGCTGGACTCGCGCGGCAACGTGATCGGCGTCAACTCGCAGATCGACAGCACCTCCGGCGACTCGAGCGGCGTCGGCTTCGCGGTCTCCTCGAACACGGCGCGGCGAGCAGCCGAGACGCTGATCGGCGGCGGAGGTTCAGCACCCCTATCTCGGCGTAGCGTTGAGCGACGCCTCCGGCGGCGCCGGCGTGACATCGATCAAGGCCGGGTCACCGGCGGCCCGGGCGGGGCTGCGCAGCGGCGACGTGATCACCGCGATCGGCGGGAAGGCGACCGGCTCCTCGGCGGACGCCGTGGGCGCGATCGACGCGCACCGCCCCGGGGACAAGCTCTCCCTGACGGTGAGGCGAGGCGGGGCCGATCGAGTCCTGCAGGTGACGCTCGTGGAGCGGCCGTCGTGACGATCTGAGCGACCGGGCGGCCTCCGCGGCCTCCGTTCCCGTCAGGGAAGCACGGGTGGCCGCTCCGGACTGAGCAGGAGATGGTTTCGGCTTGCCGGCCGGAAGCCGGGCCGCGGCCGGGTCTCGAATGGCTGATGGGGATAGATGCGGATCGGTCGACTCGCGCGGTAGCGCGCGATCTGAAAGCCGCCGACCCTGTGAGAGGACACGAGCCGGAAGCCGCGCGCCGGCGGGCCGTGAAGTGGGGGGCGCCCGCCGTAATGACAGGCGGAACCCCACCAGTCATCACGGCATGACGTGACCGGCGGCAGCTTGCGGAGGACGTCGATCTCGGCCACGCGGGCTCCCCCCGGCGGGGACCACCAGATGTCGTGCCGGTAGAAGGCGAGTGACAGCGCGAAGGTGCTGGCGCTGTCGAGCAAGACCGCCCTCGGGGCGCGCGTGGGACCAAGGGCCGCAGCGACCTGGCGCAGATGGAGCTTTTGATCGGCGGGGTGCGCCGCCACCGAGACGACCACCGACAGCGATGCGGCAGCGACCATCAGCATCGCGGCAAGACCCGCGAGCCCGGCGCGTCGGGCGCCGAAACCGGCGGCGGCGACCACGGCGAGCGGCACCAGCGCGGCGATCACGTTGCGAGTGTTGAGATAGTCGACTCCGGCCACAGCCAACACGAGCGGCAGGGCGACCGTGGGCACTCCGACCGCCGCCGCGAGGGCCGCCGCGCGGCGTTCGGCCGGATTCGCGCGCAGCGCCAGCATCCCCAGCGCGGCCGCGACCGCGATGCCTGCGACGACGACCGCTGCGGGCCCGGCGGCCGGTGGGAACCCGACCAGGAACTGGTGGACGATCTGGTCGAGCCGAGTACCGAGCGGGATCCGGCCGATCCACGGCGCGTGAGATCGCTCCCGGTAGGCCATCGGAATCATCGCGAGCCCCACGGCACCGACCGCCGCCACGGCGCCGAGCCGCCAGGCCCGCGACGGCTGTCGCGCCGCGAGTAGGAGCAACGCCTCCGGCAGGATCAGGAAGACGGCGAAATAGTGGGTGCAGAGGGCGAGGGCGCTGGCCCCGGCCCAGCACGCCAGCGCCTTTGGCGTCGGCCGGGCGCGCGTGCGGCAGAAGAGCCAGAACGACAGCGCCGCGAAGAGCACCACGAGGGCATAGGACCGCGCCTCCTGCGAGTACCACACGAGGAGCGGATTGACCGCAACGAGCGCCGCGGCCGCCAGTCCCACGCGCCGCGTCGCCAGCGCCCTGCCCGCAAGGTAGGCCACCGGCACGGTCAGCACGCCCGCGAGCGCGGACAGGGAGCGCAGGCCGGTCTCGGTGTCGCCGAACAGCCGTACCCATCCCCAGGCCAGCAGGTAGTACAGCGGCGGGTTGGACTCCGTGTGGGGAAGCGCTCCCAGCAACTTCGCCGGCGTCGTGTGCACGAGCCAGGCCGTGCGAGCCTCGTCGAACCAGAATCCCTGGGCTCCCAGTCCCCGGAATCGCAGCAGTGCCGCCAGCGCGATCAGCGCCCCGAGGGCGCCAAGCGTTGCGGCCCGGAGGCGGGAGTCCGCGCCCGGCGATGCTCCCTCGCGCGACGAGACGTCTTCCGAGCGCGGCCGTTCGAACCCCAGCCGGTACCAGCGCCAGGGCGGTGCGCGCCGCTCGCCGCGTAGGAGGCTGGTTTCCACGATCGCCCCAGCGTAGGTCGGTGAAGATGAACGTCTCCTGAACGCCGGCCGCCGCTGCGGAGTGCCGGCGCGGGATACTGCGTGGGGGATGTCGGAGAAGAACGTGGAGCTTGTGCGGCGCCTCTACGCGTCACTTGACCAGGGGGACGACGATGCGTTTTGGGACCTGGTCCCGCCGGCATTCGTTGCCGACTTCTCGCGCCGCCTGATAAACCCGGTGGTGCTCCGTGGTCGCGATCAGGCGCGCGCCTTCGGTGAGCGCGAACGGGAGATATGGGATCAGGGACAGATCGACTGGGAACCCGAAGAGTTGATCGACGCAGGCGACAAGGTGCTCGCGTTCATCCGGACGGGCGGTCGCGGAAAAGCAAGCGGCGTCCGGGTCGAGGCCCGTGTCTGGAATGTATGGACGTTCCGCGACGGCCGGCCCATCGAGTGGGCGTACTTCGGGGATGATCGAGCGCTGGCTTTCGAAGCCGCCGGCCTCGAGGAGCGGGCGCTGTCGGAGAAGAACGTGGAGATCACCCGCCGGGGGTTCGACGCGTTCAACCGTGGGGATCTCGACGGTACTTTGCAGGCCTGGGCGCCCGACGCCGTGTGGGACTGGTCCAACTCCCACGGATTCGATGCCGGCGTCTTTCGGGGACACGGCGAGATCCGGGCGTTTGCGGAGCGGTTCTTCGAGGCATTCGAGGAAGTTCGGCTCGAGCTCGGTGACGCAACAGAAATCGAGGACGGCCTCTTGATCGTGGAGAACGTCGCACACTTTCGAGGGCGAGGGGATCGAAACTCAGGCTCACAGCGCCTGGCTGGTCAGGATTCGGGACGGCAAGCAGACTTCGCTCACGCTCTACCAGACGAAGCAGGAAGCCCTCGAAGCCGCCGGCCTGCCGGAGCAAGACACACACGCCGGCTCCTGAGCGTCAGGCATACTGCCGCGGGCGATGGCGCAAGAGGACGTGGAGATGATCCGCAAGCCGCTCAGTGTGGGTGAGCGGTCGAGCCGCACGCTCGATCAGCGACTTTTTCTGCGTTTTCCTCGGGTCGCCGCAGCCTTGTCGCCGGCTCGCCAAACTGCCGCCCAGCTCGCGGCTCCGCCAGGCGGCGGTGTGGCGAACCGCTCGGCTCGCAGTGGAGGCGTACAACCGCCGCGACTTGGACGCGGTCGGAATCGGCTACCACCCGGAGTTCGAGTACCACCCAGCCCGCAACTGGGTGGAGGCCGGGCTCCTGGAGCCGAGTTATCGCGGTCTGGAGGGCTACCGCAGGTACGTGGCGAGCACTGCCGAGGTCTTCGGCGCGTGAGGTCTACGTAAAGCCTGTGGAACTGATCGACCTGGGAGAGCGGATCGTGGTCCTCGCAAACGTTCCGATGCGCGCTCAGGCCAGCGGGGTCAGGCTCACCGAGGCGTTTGCAATGGTCTGGACGTTGAAGGACGGCATGGTGATCCGCATCCAGGAGTACTACGACCAGGATCAAGCCCTCGCGGAAGCCCTCGAAGCCGCCGGCCTGGCGGCGTAGGCGACGTGTCCCAGGTGTTGCCGCGGCCGGTTCTCGGGGTCAGCCGGAGGCCAGGTTACGGCTCTACAATGCGGGCGCGCGGACGTAGCTCAGTTGGTAGAGCGTCGGCTTCCCAAGCCGAAGGTCACGGGTTCGAGCCCCGCCGTCCGCTTGGGACGAAAGCCCCGCTCCGGCGGGGTTTTTCGTTTTCCGCGCCGAGGCTGCGCGGTTCGAAAAGTGGCCCGGATCAACGCCCAGGTCAACACGCGGTCAGCCCGCATTCCGTGTTGAGCTCCTCGTCTGAGTACACCGCCCACGGAAGTCGGCGACCGAGGCTCAGCGAGGCCGTGAGCGTCGCGTCGCTCAGGAGTCGGCGTGAGCGTCTTGCTCCGACAGCCACACTCGAAGGTCGCCGATCTCAGCGAAGCCATTCGCCAGGGCGGGTTGCATGTCGTCGCCCTGCTCGTAGCCCGCGAGCGATGAGGACGGAAAGATGACCCCAAGCGCGTCCACAATCCCGGCCCAGGCCTCCTCAGCGGTGATCGTTGTCGTGAAGACGTTGCTCACCCCGACCACCATTGCCGTCTGATTCGCGATGGCGCCAGCGCTGAGACCGTCGCGGCCGTATGCGGCGAGGATGCGCACCGATGGCTCGCGCAAGAGGCCGCTCTGGAGCGTGCCCGAAAGGCCAGCGGCCTGCGCCCACTCATGGAGACGTTCGTCGGTCTCGACAACGGTCCAGCCCAGCGCACGGCTCTGCGGCAAAGGCCCAGGCTCGCGGAAGAGCCACTGCGCCCGGAAGAGCTCGGAAAAGCCCATCTGCGTCAGGTCGAGCGCGGCGAAGCTGTCCTTCACCGAACATCCCGGCCCCGCCTGCACCGCTCCGAGCACGTCCTCAGCGGCGATGCCGGGAAGGAGTGTCACGGCATCCGGATACAGGTCCGGAGAACGCTCCAACGCCACCCACAGCCCGTCCTGCATGGCAGTGGGAATGCCGTGGGAGCGGCAAACCAAGTCGCACCAACGAGCATTGTTGTCGGCCGCGTAGAGCACACGCTCATTCGTCACGTTCTTCTGCGACATCGCCCGCTCAGTATCCCCAACTTCAGGCCGGTCGGCTCAGGTGTGAGTCAGCTGGCTGGCGGTCCGAGCTCGTCATCGGAGATGCCCAGGTCCCTGAGCGCGTCCTCTCTGCGGGAGTACCCCTTGAAGAAGATGATCTGGCCGTCGCGCCATCTGCACAAATGGGCGGCTGGCATCGCCACCTCGGCATCGCTTTGTCGTCCACGTCCGTGCAGCACATGGAACGTGATTGTGTGCTCGCCGAGGTCGAAGTACGCCTCCGCCTCGACGCTAAGGCCGTCGCCCCACCCATCCTCGAGGTCTTGATGCCATCTTCGAACCCCATCGTGCCCGTGGTAGACGGCGCCGCCGGGCACCGTAACGGTCGAGTGGAGTTCAATGTCCGCATCACAGAATGCGATGAACGCCTCTACATCGCGCGTGTTGAACGCCTCTACGGAGCGGCGGTGGAGCTCAACGGTCTCTTGCGACATCGCCCGCGCAGTATCCCGCAGCTCAGGCGTCGGCGTGAACGTCTTGCTCCGACAGCCCCACGGCTTCGAGGGCTTCCGACTGGCTCATGTAGAGCTTGGTGTGGACCATCAACCCGTCTCTGAACGTGGTTACCCATGCGTGCTTCCCTAGCGCCACCTCGATGCCGGTAGAGCGCCCGCGCATCCGCAAGTCAAGCAACGTGACCACCCGGTCCCCGGCATCAACCACTTCGTATTCGAATTGGAGGGCTTCCCAGGCGGCAAACCACCCTCGCAGCCACTGCCGCGCGCCCTCTATTCCTTGGTAGACCCCGCTGAGGTCCAACGGAGCCTCGGAAGTATCCGTTTCGATTTCCGGGTCATAGAGTTCGACCATCTTGGAAATCGTGGCTTCGGGGTCGAGGCCTTCCTGGCTGGTGCGAGCGGTTTCGTCGAAATAGGCGCGGGTCAGTTCAACGTTCTCCTGCGACATCGCCTACTCCGAAAGCTCCACGGCTTCGAGGGCCTCCTGTCTCGTCCGGTACTCCCAGCCCTCCACGATCAGACCGTCCCGCAACTTGTAGACGAAGACGTAGGAATCCTTAACGTCAGCGCCGCCGGCACTTACCCGGGCGTGCACGATTGTCGAGGCGATTACACGGTCGCCAGCGTCGATCAGCTCCAGAATCTCGAACTTGACTTTGGTAAACGCTTCCACGAATCCGAGAACGAGCCGTTCGTACGCATCGCGACCAATGTGCGGGCTCGGATCGGGTTCGTCTGCGCGCGGGTGGTACTCGATTTCGGGCGAGATCAAGCGCAGCATGTCGTCGATGTCGTCTGCGTTTATCCGCTCCGCCAGGCGCCTCACGATCTCCACGTTCTCCTGCGACATCGCCTACTCCGAGATGCCGGCGGCTTCGAGGGCGCCCTGCTTCGTCTGGTAAAGCGTGAACGAGGTCGTCTTGCCGTCCCGAATCGTGATCAGCCACGCGCTTCGAGTCTGAACTTCGATGCCGTCTCGTCCTCGAAGGTATCCAACGTTCTCCACGATCAAGAGGCCGTCCTCGACCTCTATTGGGTCAACGAGCTCGATCCGAACTTCGTCGAATGCCGCGAGCAACCGCTGCCAATGCGCCCGGATCTCGTCGTGCCCCCGAAAGACGCCCGTATCGAATCCGCGAGAGTTGGTCCAGTCCAACACGGCGTCGGCCGCCCAGTTCTCCAAGATCCCGTCGAGGTCACCGCGGTTGTACGCGTCGGTACCTCGACGCACAATCTCCACGTTCTCCTGAGACATCGCCTACTCCGAGAGGCCCACGGCTTCGAGAGCCTCCCGTCGGTCTCGGTAGAAGCGAAGCGAACTGGGTCTGCCCCGCTCGAAATTCCAAATCCAGGCGACACGCCAATCGACCGGAGGCGCACCTTCCCTGCTCTTCCCACGGCAATGAAGCATCGCTACGACCGAATCCCCCGTCGCCCGTGCTTCCTCAACGTCCCACTGATAGCTCTCCCACGCCTCCTTGACGTCCCGGTGAAACCGCCGGATGCCGTCATGCCCGCGGTAGGTCTCCGGATTGAACACTCGTTCCGACATGTCCATAACGAAGTCATCACTACACAGGGCGACAAGCCCCTCGATGTCTCCCCGGTTCATCAGGTCGTAAGCCCGGCGCACAACCCCCGCGTTCTCCTGCGACATCGCCTACTCCTGGAGGCCGGCGGCTTCGAGGGCTTCGGCGCGATCCTGAAAATCAACCTGCCGGACGATCAAGCCTCGGCGAGAAGTCATGAGCTGAAAGAGCTGCTGGTTGATGGAGACGCCGCTTCCCGTTCCATGCCCGCTCATCTGGGTCGTGACGAGCACGCCGTTCCCCAAGTCGAGCAGTTCCTTGGGGTCGAGCCGGACGTCGTCGAAGGCTTCGAGCAACTGTCGCCAGAACTTATGGAATCCGTCATGGCCGTAGTAGACGGGGTCCGTGTCGGGAAGGGCCACTTGCTCGGGGGAATACTCGTAGCCGGGGTCATAGCTTCTGATGACCATGTCGAAGTCGCGTCGATTAGCCGCCGCGTATCCCCGCTGCACA
>JBBQKG010000029.1:0-36809 GCA_038326655.1 Solirubrobacterales bacterium | reverse complement strand
CGCCCATCGCGCCCGGCAGGCGCGGCGGCGTGCGGTCGCGCCGTGGTGGCTCCCGGGAGGGGTGCGCGCGCGACGGCGCCGATGCTTGGCCGTGCCTCACATGGGAAGGGGCCCTTGCCAGTCTTCCTCCGCCCCGTCGGTCGAGCCCAGAGCGGTGTGCCACTGCGTGGGGGCGCCGGCTCGGCGCGGGCGTCCCGAGGTGTGCCGGCCGCGGCTTGGCCGACTGCCGCCTCGGCGTCGGTGCTGACGCCGGCGCGGGGCGCTCGGCGAGCGGCTTGGCGGTCTCGGCCTGGACAGCGGGCGCCGGCGCCGGGGCGGCGGGCGGCTGGTGCACGACTGGCGTCACGGGCAAGACGTCCGGCGCCGCGACCGCGGCTGCGGTCTGCTGCACGGCCGAGAGGGCCGACTGCGCGTCGGGCACGGCGGCGACGGCCGCCGAGGCGGGCGCTCCGGCGGCGAACAGACTGCAGACCAAGGCCGCGGGCGCGGCGATCCGGACGAACAGGCCTTCCATGACGGCAAGGGGTTACCTAGAACATCCGTCCAGGAAACTTCTTTGTGGCGCCCCTCTCAGAGCGCCGAAAGGCGCGTCGCGGTCGCCTTCCAGCATGCGTCGACGGAGTCCCCGATCCGCAGCGGAAGGCGGTCGAATGCCGCCTCCGTCACCTCCGCGGCGAGCGGCTGGGGCGTCGCGAGCGCGACCCGGAAGCGGTTCCCGACCGGCGTCACCGAGACGACCGTGCCGTGAAGCCTGTTCTGGGCCGATCCGTGGTCGGCCGTGCCCGGCACCTCGAGTGTGACCTCCCACGGGAACACGCTGGCGGCCGCACGGCCGCGCGCGGCATCTGTGCTCGAGACGGCGCCGCCGCCGTCGAGCGACAGCACGGTGAGGCCGGCGCCCCCGGGCCCGGCGGTCCCCTCGAGCACGCTCGCGCCGAGGAAGTCGGCCACGAATGCCGAGGCCGGCCGGGAGGCGAGCTCGCGCGCGTCCCCGCGCTGGACCAGGCGGCCGCGGTCGATCACCGCCACCTCGTCGCCGAGTAGCGCTGCCTCCGAGAAGTCGTGGGTCACGAGCAGTGCCGGGACGGCGGCCTCGCGCAGCGCCGCGCCGAGCTCTCGGGCGGCCGCGGCCCGTGTGCGCGCGTCGAGCGCCGAGAGCGGCTCGTCCAGCAGCAGCACGCTGGGCGCGCGCGCCAGTGTCCGCGCAAGCGCCACGCGCTGGCGCTCGCCGCCGGAGAGCGCGCCGGGGCGCGACTCGGCCAGACCGGCCACGCCGAAGCGATCGAGGAGCGCGATCGCCCCCGCTCGCCGGGTGCGTCGGGGCTCGCCGGCGAGTGCATAGGCGACGTTCTGCCACGCGCTCAGATGGGGGAACAGCGCGTAATCCTGGAACAGGTAGCCACAACGCCGCCGCTCGGGAGGGAGGAACACCCCCCGCGCGGTGTCGGTCCAGACCTCCCCGTCGACGGCCACCCGGCCCGAGTCCGGCCGTGCGAGCCCGGCGCACACCCGCAGGATCGTGGTCTTGCCGGCGCCCGAGGGCCCGGCGAGCGCCACGCATCCCGCGCCCACGTCGATCTCGACCTCGAGGTCGAAGTCGCGGAGCGCTGTGCGGGCCTCAACGCAGAGCACCGAAGCGCACCTCCGACGGGCCCACCAGCTTCATCGCGAGCAGCAGTGCACCGCTCACCCCGACCAGCACGGCCGCGAGTGCGAGCGATGCGTCGAAGTCCGTGCCGAGCAGCTCGAAGATCGCCAGCGGGGCGGTCTGGGTGACGCCGCGGAAGCTGCCCGCGAACATCAGGGTCGCGCCGAACTCTCCCAGCGCACGGCCCCACGCAAGCGCGGCGCCGGTCGCGAGCACCGGCAGCGAGAGCGGCACCGCGACGCGCGCAAACGTGCGCTGTTCCGGCGCGCCGAGGGTGCTGGAGGCCTCGAGCAACGTCCGGTCGAGCGAGCCGAAGGCCGCGATCGCCTGGCGCAGGTAGAAAGGGCTGGCGACGAACACCAGCGCGACCACGACGCCCGCGGTCGTCAGCGGCAGCCGGATGCCGAGCGAGTCGAGTGCCGGGCCGACGATCCCGTTCGGCCCGAGCGCGGCGAGCAGGCCCACGCCCGCGGCCGCGGGCGGGAGGATCAGCGGCAGCTCGATCAGCGTGAGGACGACCGCCCGGCCGCGGAAAGCGCGAGTCGCGAGCAGGTAGGCGGCCGGCGTGCCCACCACCAGGATCACGGCGAGCGCGACCACGCTCGTCTCGAGGCTCAGGCGCAGCGCATCCAGCGATGCAGGGTCGTCGAGCCGCGAGAGCAGCTCACCCGGGCCGACGTCGACGAAGATCGCCGCGACCGGCAGCGTGAGGAACGCGAGCGCGGCCGCGAGCGTCACGAAGAGGAGAGCCTTGAACGCGACGGTGCTCAACGGGGCGCGGGCTCGAAGCCCGCCTGGGTCAGCGCCCGGCGTCCCGCGCCTGATCGCAGGCCGTTCACGAACTGCTTCGCCTGCGGGGGGTGCGGCGCTCCGCGGACGACGACGGCGCCGTAGACGATTCGTGGCTGAAGCCGGTCCGGCAGCTCGATCCCGGTGATTCGCCCGCCCGCGGCGCGGACGTCGGTGACGTACACGAAGCCGGCGTCCACGGCGCCCTGTGCGATCTTGGCGACCACGCCCGCGACGTCCGGCTCGTTCGAGCGGATGTTCCGCTCGATCGCGCGAGCCTCGGCGGCGCCGAGGCGCGCGAGCACCTGACGCGTGTAGGACCCGATCGGCACGGTCTGGGCGCCCGCCGCGATCCGGAGCCCGGGCCGCGCGAGGGAATCCACGGACCGGACCTTCGTGGAGCCGTTGGGGACCGCCACCACGAGCCGGTTCGCGGCGAACTCGACCGGCTTCTCGACCAGCCCCTGTGCATACAGGTCATCGGGGAGCTTCGTGTTCGCGGCGGCGTAGACGTCGGGCTTGACGCCCTGCCGGATCTGGGCCGCGAGCTCGTCCGAGCCCGCGAAGCCGAAGCTCGCCTGCGCGGCATCGAAGTGCTTCGCGTAGGCCTCGAACGCTCTCTTCAGAGACGACGCGGCGGACACCTTGATCGTCTTCTCGTTGCCCCCGCCGCAGCCGGAGGCGACCAGCGCCAACGCCGCGACGAGCATGGGCAGAACCCGCCTCAACGCCCGCGCTCCACCATCACCGAGGTCGCCTTCACGGCCGCCGTCGCGTCGACCCCGGGCGCGAGTCCGAGCTCCTCGACGGCGTCGCGCGTGATCGCGGCCGTGATCCTGTGGGGGCCTGCCACGATCTCCACCAGCGCCATCACGCCGTCGGACTCGACCGACACCACTTTCCCGGGGAAGCGGTTGCGCGCGGAGAGCGCATCGCCTGACCGGTGACGGCGCGGGCGGCGTGCGAGGCGCTCGGCCTCGCGGCGCGACACCATCCGCCGGTTCCGCGCATCACGCTTCGTTCGCAGCTTGCCGGCACGCTCCCATCGACGCAGCGTGTCGACGCTCACGCCGATCTCCTGTGCCGCCTCGCCGAGCGTCAGGGACTCTGCCATCCGCCTAAGCATTGCATAGGCAGAGTGCTAGAGCCCGGCAGCCTCCCGCGTGCTGTCGTGGTCGAGGTAGCCGGTCAGGCGGATCACCATGCCGTCGCGGATCTCCGCGATCTGGCCGAACGGCGCGCCCACCTCGACGCCGCTGGCGCGCCCCTTTCCGCGCAGGTGCCCGAGGATCATGACGCGGCCGTCCTCGAGCTCCGTGACGTCGAGGTCCTCACCGGTGAACGACTCCCAGACCGGCACGACCTCCTCGTGGAGCCAGTGCTCGTATTCCTTGCGCCCGCGGTAGACGCTGCCCTCGGGACCACCCGGTCCCTGGGCCGGCCGCCATTCGAGGTCGGGATGTATGAACTGGAGCTGTGTTTCGTACTCGCGCCGGTTGAACAACTCCCAGACGCGCCGGGTGAGCTCTACGTTGCCGCTCACCACGGGAGCTCGGGCGCGATCTCCTCGAGCGTCGGGTTGCTGCGGTCGCGCTCGCTCACGAGCGGCTCCTCGACCGGCCACGGGATCCCGATCGCGGGGTCGTCGAAGGCGATCCCGCGCTCCGTCGCGCTCTCGTAGTAGCTCGAGACCTTGTATGTCACGTCGGCGATCTCGCTCGTCACGCAGAAGCCGTGCGCGAAACCGACCGGGACGAAGACCTGCCGGGCGTTCTCGTCCGTCAGCTCGAACGCCTCGTACCGGCCGTAGGTGGGGGAGTCCCGGCGCAGGTCGACGGCGACGTCCCAGACCGCGCCACGTGCCGCCCGCACCAGCTTCGCCTGCCCCGGCTGGACCTGGAAGTGGAGCGCTCGCACCGTCCCGCGGACCGAGCGCGAGTGGTTGTCCTGGACGAAATCGACCTTGACGCCGAGGTCGGCGTACTCGCTCGCACGGTATGTCTCGAAGAAGAAGCCGCGGTCGTCGGTGATCACGCGCGGCTCGATCAGCACGACCCCGTCGATCCGGGTCTCCAGACGCCGGAAGCGATCGCTCAAGACTTGAGTTCCTGCCCGTACTGCCGCTGGTAGTACTCGCGATAGTCGCCGGAGCGGATCGGCTCCCACCACGAGGCGTTGTTCTGGTACCACTCGACGGTCGCCTCGATGCCCTCGGCGAACCTGATCTCCGGGCGCCAGCCGAGCTCGGCGGTCTTCTCCCAGGCGAGCGAGTACCGGCGGTCGTGGCCAGGGCGGTCGGTGACGTGCTCGATCAGCGACTCGTCGCGGCCGGTCAGCTCGAGGATCTTGCGCACCACCTCGATGTTCGGAAGCTCGTCGGGCCCACCGATGTTGTAGACCTCGCCCGGCTTGCCTTCGCGCAGCACGACGTCGATTCCACGGCAGTGGTCGTTGACGTGCAGCCAGTTGCGCACCTGCATGCCGTCGCCGTACACGGGCAACGGGTCGCCGTGCAGGGCGTTCAGGACGCAGAGCGGGATCAGCTTCTCCGGGTACTGGTAGGGCCCGTAGTTGTTGGAGGCGCGGCAGATCGTCGCGTTGATCCCATAGGTGTGGCAGTAGGCGGCCACGAGCAGGTCGCCCCCCGTCTTGGAGGCGGAGTACGGGGAGGACGGGTCGAGCGGGCTCTGCTCGGTGAACGACCCCTCCTCGATCGAGCCGTAGACCTCGTCGGTCGAGATCTGGACGTAGCGCTCGATGCCGGCGCGCCGTGACTCCTCGAGCAGCACGTAGGTGCCATAGACGTCCGTCTGGATGAAGTGGCCCGGCTCCTCGATCGAGCGGTCGACGTGTGACTCGGCCGCGAAGTTGACGATCGCATCGCAGCCGGCGAGCACCTCGCGCACGAGCTCCTGGTCGGCGATGTCGCCCTCGACGAACTCCAGGCGACCGGTATCGATCAGGTCCTGGATCGTCTCCGCGCGCCCCGCGTAGGTGAGCTTGTCGAGTACCACCACGCGCTCGTCCTCGTGCGCGGCAAGCAGGTGACGGGCGAAGTTCGACCCGATGAAGCCGGCGCCGCCGGTGACGAGCACCTTCATGCCTTCACCTCCGCGCGCTCGGCGAGGTAGTCGCGCAGGCCGTCGTGCCAGTCCGGTAGCAGGACCGGGTGCTCGCGCTCGGTGTCGAGCACCGAGAAGGCCGGTCGCGGCGCGGGGCGGTCGAGCATCTCGCTCGTGGCCGACAGCACGCGGCAGTCGACGCCCGCCTGGCTGAAGATCTCAACCGCGAACTCGTACCACGAGCAGCGCCCGCCCCCGGCCATGTGGTGGATGCCGTAGTGCTCGCCGTCGAGCAGGCGCACGAGGCCGGCGGCGAGGTGTCCCGTGTAGGTGGGACAGCCGACCTGGTCCCGGACCACCACGACCTCGTCCTGCGTGCCGGCCAGCCCCAGCATCGTGTCGACGAAGTTACGCCCGTTGACCCCGAAGAGCCACGACGCCCGGACGATGAAGTGGCGCGAATTTGCCTCCGCGGTCTCCTGCTCGCCGGCAAGCTTGGACTTCCCGTAGGCGGACAGCGGCCCGGTCTCGTCGGACTCGACGTATCCCTCCGCGTTCGAGCCCTCGAAGACGTAGTCGCTCGACGGGTAGATCACCGGCACTTTCAGCGCCGCCGCTGCCGCCGCGACGACCCCGGCGCCGGTCGCGTTCGCCGCGATCGCCTCCTCGAAGTGGGACTCGGCGCCATCGACGTCGGTCCAGGCGGCGCAGTTGACGATTGCGCCGGGATTGCTCTCGATCACGGCCCGCTCGACGGCCTCCGGGTCGCCGATGTCGAGCTCGTCGTGGCCGAGCGGAATCGGCTCGTGGTTCACGGCCGCGGCGGCACGTGTGACGTCGCGTCCCAGCATGCCCGCGCCCCCTGTAATCAGGACCTTCAACGCGAGCCCTCAGTGAAGCCGGATCTCGGAATTGTCGCCGACCATGAACCGGTAGGCCCGGGGCCGCGAGTTCGAGCGCTCGAGCGTCACGTTGCGGCCGATCAGGCTCGCCTCCATGCGGCTCTCGAGGTCGGCGATGCAGGAGCCGGCGAGCACGATCGAATGCTCGATCTCGGAACGCTCGATCGTGACGTTCTCGTCGATCGCCGAGTACGGGCCGATGTAGGCGTCGAGGATCCGCGAACCCGCGCCGATGATCGTCGGCCCGCGGACGGTGCTCCTCTCGATGCGCGCCCCGGCTTCGATCACGACGCGCCCCTCGACGCGCGAGTCGATCAGCTCGCCCTCGACGCGCTCCTCGAGGTCCTCGAGGATCAGGCGGTTCGCCTCGAGGAGGTCGGCGAGCTGGCCGGTGTCCTTCCACCAGCCGCGCACGATGTGCGGCTCGATCCGAAGGCCGCGGTCGACCAGGTGCTGGATCGCGTCCGTGATCTCGAGCTCGTCGCGCGACGAGGGCTCGATCGCCCGGGCCGCCTCGAAGATCACGGGCGTGAACATGTAGACGCCCACGAGCGCGAGGTCCGAGGGCGGGTGCTCCGGCTTCTCGACGAGTCGCTTCACCCGGTCGCCGTCCAGCTCGGCGACGCCGTAGTGCTCGGGGTCGGGAACGTGGGTGAGCAGGATCAACGCATCCGGCTCGGAGCGCTTGAAGGTCTCGACCAGGCCGGTGATGCCGTCTTTCAGCAGGTTGTCCCCGAGGTACATCACGAATGGGGAGTCCTTGAGGAACTCCTCCGCCGTCAGGACGGCATGCGCGAGCCCCTTCGGCTCGTCCTGCTCGATGTAGGTGATCTCGATCCCGAACCGGGAGCCGTCGCCGGTCGCTTCGCGGATCGCCTCGCCCGTCTCGGGAGCGATGATGATCCCGACCTGGCGGATGCCGGCGTCGGCCATCGCCTCGAGCCCGTAGAAGAGCACGGGCTTGTTCGCGACGGGGACCAGCTGCTTTGCGTTCGTGTGGGTGATCGGGCGCAGACGCGTACCGCGGCCGCCCGAAAGCACGAGGCCTTTCAGGTTCTCCATCGGATGGCAGGGTATCGGTCGAGGGCCCCGGCCTGGCGCGGCGCGGGGCGGTACGCCCGGTGCTCGCGACCTACGGCAGGTTCGTGAACGCCAACCGCCAGTCCCGGTCGTCGGGAGATTCGTCGCGCAGGCTCGGATCGCTCTGCTCCAGCAGCGGCCCGCCGGCGTACGCCTCGCCGCTCTGCACCAGCGACGTCATGAAGCCGGCATGCCGCTCTTGAATCTGTCGAACTCGGTCGGCAGCTCCATCAGTAGGCGCCGCCCAGCTTGGAGTGGTCCCAGCTCACCGTGTCGACCACCTCGAAACGGATCGCCACGCGCTTGGCGGCCTGGCCGCGGAGCGCCTCGCGCAGGTCGCCGCCGGCCGAGGCATCCTGGTACTTGCCGAAAAGCTCCTCGCCGAAGTCGAGCACACGCTCGGTGTCGTACTCGATGCGAGCCCGGGCCTTCAGCATCACGCCCTTCAGCTCCGCATACTCGAAGCCCGACTCGGCCAGCAGCGTCGCGCGATCGTCGCGCTCCAGGTTCTTGACCTTCTGGGACTTTCGATAGGTCCAGATCCATGGGTCCGATCCGCGCATGACGAACCACAGGGCGGTCACGTGCGGCCACCCGTCGGGTCCGTTCGAGGCCACGCTGATCACCCGCTCGGCGCCGAGGAACGCGGCCGCCTCGGCCTCGCTCAGCTTGATCTCGTCGCGCTTCTTCGCCATCGCCTAGTAGTCGGGGTCGAGCCTCAGGTGCTTCGCGCGGCCGGCGGCCACGACCTCGTACTCGCTCGCGTAAACGGGGTTCGTGTGTCCCGTGAGCCAGCCGTCGAGCATGTCGTCGTAGTGGCGTGAGCCGGGCTGGCCGGACTGGCCGGTGGTGAGTTGCCAGCGCGAGCGGCGGCGGTCGGCGAGGTCGGCAACCATGCGGTAGACGGGTCCCCAGGCGCCCTTGAACGGATCGGTCGCCAGGTAGCCGTTCTGGGTGACGGTCTCACCGGCGCCGCCGGCGGGCACGCTGCGGTTGAAGATCCGCTTGAACAGCGGGTTCGCCGCGCCGAAGGGGTGGGAGAACTCGACCCCGTGGACACGCCCCCATCGCCACCGGTCGGGATCGGCGCCGAACCGCTCCTCGAGGCCGTCGAGGGCGGCTTCCAGGGCCTCGAGCGCGACGTCGTCCCAGGCTCGCCCCGCCGGGCGCTCCGGCGCCGCATACCACGCCGGGTCGCCTTCCTCCCACAGCTCCAGCATCCGGGCCTGGAAGCGCCACGGGGACGACACGACCGCGAACAGCTCGACGCTCGACTTGTTGAGGTAGCGCTCGACGAGCGTCTCGTCCGCGACCGCTGCCCGGACGACCGCCTCGGCGAACACGATCGTGAAGGCCTGATAGATCGTGCCCGCGATCGTGCGCGGGTCGAGGTTTCCATCCCAACTCTTCAGCCGCTCGATCGCGCGCACCTCGCGCTGCCGGGTGGGATGGAGCCGTGAGAGCCGGTGCACGGTCTCGATCCCGGGGAACGAGTAGAAATCGTGCTGCATCCGCTCGAAGTCGCGAAGTGAGTGGCGCTCGCGCTCGGCGAGCATCTCCTCGATCCTGCGCGCGCGATATCCGGTCATCCATTCGGACGTGATGTGGTGCGGGTAGTCGTCGCCGACGATCCGGTTGTTGGCCGTGACGATGAAGCCCTGCGACGGGTTCACGAGGCGCGGCAGGTCCTCGTACGGGATCGTGCCGGTCCACTCGAACTCGCCGGTCCAGCCGGGCTTCGGCAGGTCGGGGCAGTCGCCACGCCGGATCGGCACCCGCCCGGCGAGCTGGTAGCCGATGTTGCCGTCGCTGTCGGCGTACAGCATGTTGAGCGGCGGCACCGCGTGGTATTCCGTTGCTGCGACGATCTGGCTCGCGTTCGTCGCGATCACGGTGCGATAGCCGGCTTCGGTCACGCACGGGTACTGGAGCCCCGTCCAGGACAGCGCCAGCGGCTGCTCTTGCTCCGCGCCCAGGGCAGCGTTCACGATCGGACCGTGGTGCGTCACGGTGACCTCGACCGTCTCTGGCCGTGACCGGCCCTTGACCGCGATCTCTTCGTGCACGATCTCGGCGGACCGCCATTCGCCCTCGAACTCATAGAGCCGTGGGTCCTCGGCGTGCAGGCGCTCCACGAAGAGGTCCTGGGTGTCGGCCATCACGTTCGTGAAACCCCAGGCGGTGGTCGCGGTCTGCCCGAAGACGGGAAACGGGTTCGTCGGGAGAGTGGCGCCGCGCACGTGGAACTCGTCGCAGGCCAGGTCCGCCTCGTACCAGAGGTCGGGGATCGTGGTGGTCAGGTGCGGGTCGCAGGCGAGCAGGGGCCTGCCGGTCACCGAGCGCTCGCCCGACACGACCCAGTTGTTCGAGCCCCCGGCCGTGACGCCGAGGCCGAGCGTCTCCCGCACGCGCGCGATCTGGGCGGTGAGGTCGGCGCCGCCGCCCTCCCACGGCTGTCCCGGGGCGGTGACCACCGGCGTGCCGCGCGGGTAGTTGGGCTCGAGCTTCGCCGTGCGCTCTGGGCCGGCCTCGCGGACCAGCTGCGCTCGAAGCAACTCGAGCTCCCAGTTGGTCGAGAGCCCGAACGCCATCAGCTTCGAGGCCGCGAGCAGGTCCACCGCGCTCCACGGCTCCGGCTCCAGCCGGACGAGCTGGAACTCGACCGGAAGCGCGGCGGCAGAGTCGATTGCGGCGTTGACCCCGGCCGCGTAGGCGTCGAGGAACTGGCGCACCTCCTGTGCGATCTCGTGCACCTCGCGATCGGCCGTTCGGCGCATTCCGATCGTGCGCATGAACACATCGGCGGCGAGCGCGTCCGCGCCGGCGAACTCGGACAGGCGGCCCGCCGTCGCACGGCGGAAGAATTCGAGTTGCCACAGGCGGTCCTGGCCATGGCAGAACCCGAGCGCGAAGCAGGCATCGGCTGCGCTGCGGGCGTTGACGTGAGGCACTCCGAGGTGGTCCCGCAGGACTTCGACAGGCGCATCGAGCCCGCGCAGGCGTAGCCGCCCAGAGGTCTTCGGCAGCGGCCGGCGGAACAGCTGGTACCAGAGCCCCAGGCCGGCGAGCGCGGCGCCGGTCCCGGCCGCGCCGGGAATCAGGCTCTTCTTCGAAACCGGGATCACGCGCCGATTGTGCCAGGCGCGCTTCGCCGGGCGCTAGGCCGCGGCGCCGACTTTTTGCTTGCGCCCCACGAGCTTCCTCGCCGCCTCGAGCACGGCCGTGCGGGCCTCCTCGGGCGCGAGCACGGCGGCGTCGCCCGCCTCGCGGAGGATCTCGCGCACGAGCCACTGGGTTCCGGCGAACGGGAGCTCGGCGATCAGCGCCCCGTCGGCGAGCTCTTCCGCGACCACTCGCCGCTCGCGCTCCCAGCGGGCGCGCTCCGGCGAGATCCACACCCGCGCGACCTGCGACGTGGGCACCTTGCCGGTCCGCGGCCAGCCCTCGATGTCGGCGCTCGGGTCGACCTCGGGGCGAGGCTCGAAGGTCCGCTGCGAGATCCGCGCCTGCTTGATCCGGTCGAGGCGGAAATGTCGCGTGTTCTCTTTCTCGAGGTCGTAGCTGAACACGTACCAGCCCTCACGCCCGTTGATGAGGCCGTAGGGCTCTATCGTGCGCTTGGTGAACTCGTCCTCGTTCTCCTTGTAGTAGTCGAGCGAGAGCAGGCGGGACTCGACGATCGCGGTGTTGATGGTGCGCGAGAGCTTTGAATCGTCGGTCGTCGAGTGTGCGATCTGGAGACCCTCGTGCGCTGGATCCTCGCCGAGCGCCGAGACGATCTTCTGGCGCGCCGACGCCAGGCTTCCCTCCGGCAGGTGGTCGCCGAGCAGGTCGATCGCGGCGATCAGCGCCTTCGCCTCGAGCGGCAGCAGGCGGGCCGGCCGCGCGAAGTTGTCGCTGTAGGGCTCGGGGTCGACGTCGATCTCGTCGCCCTGGACCTCCGCATAGAGCACGTAGCTGCCGCCACCGAAGTTGACCACGTTGAGGACGTCGATGTCCTCGCGAAGCTCCTGCTGGGTGATCTGAAGGCGTTCGCAGATCTCGTCGGTCCGCGGTCGCTGGCCGCTGCGAGCGGACCGGATCAGGACGCCCGCCAGCGCCACGAGCCGCGCGAACCGCTCGGGGCGGATCACGGTGTCGTTGTGGCTGTCGGCGCGTTCGGGCTTGCCGTTCGCGCTCTCCTGCGCGGCCGCGGGGCGCCGGCGTGCGCGCTCGGCGACGAAGTCCGGCTCGGGCTCGGAATGGCGCTCGACGATCTGCGACAGGCGCTCGCTCACCTCGTCCACCAGCTCCACCGGCTCGAGCAGCCGCACGTTCTCTCCGAGTCCCAGCACCCACGCGACCAGCTGTCGCGGCTGGGCGTATTCGGTCGTGAACACGACCCCGGGCCCCGGCACGCGGTGCGCGCCGGCCTGCCACCTGGATCCAGACTTGGCGGCCTTGTCCATCGAGCCGTAGCGGCCGAAGTCGCGCGCGATCAGCCACGAGATCCGCTCGGAGATCCAGACGTGAGCGGTGCCGGCGGTGTCGCCCAGCTGCCAGTCGGCCCGGTGGGCGTAGCTCCAGGGATCGAAGTTCTCCGGGGTCGGGAAGTCGTGCTCGGCCTTGGTCGCGTAGGAGACCTTGTCCTTGATGCGCGACAGCCGGAAGACCCGCATGTCACCGCGCTCGTGCGCATAGCCGACGAGGTAGAACTGGCCGCCCTGGAACAGCAGGTGGTAGGGGTCGACCTTGCGCTTGGAGACCTCGTTGCGCTCGATCGCGTAGTACTCGAACTCGATCGTCTTGCGGCGCGAGATCGCGGTCTCGACCTTGGCGAGACGCTGGGAGAGCTCGCGGCTGCCCGCCGACGCGGTGATCGCGACCGCGACCGAGCGGTGCTCGGGAGAGCTGAGCGGGCTGGGCCGGCCCCACGACAGCTGCTGGAGCGCGAGGCGAAGCGGCTCGGCATACGCGAAGCGGCCGTCGAGCAGGACCAGCGCGGTCTGGAGCGCGGCGAGCTCGGAGTCGTCGAACTCGATCGGCGGCAGGTAGAAGTTCTCCGGAGGGAGGGTGTAGAGCTCGGCCTCGAAGTAGCCCTCGGGCGGCTTTTCCACCTTCAGCGAGATGCCCAGTCCCTCGAGCTCCGCGCGGTCGGCGTAGAAGCGCCGCGCGAAGGCGTCGTCGTTCATCTCGCTGTAGCCCTCGACGTCCTGCTTGATCTCGAGCGCGGACACGGGCCTGCGCTCGGCCATCAGGAACGAGATCAGGGACAGCTGGCGGATTAGTTTTTCGGTGTCCTTCGCCATGGCGAGCAGGCACCCGCGGGGACGGGAGCGCTTCCAAGCATAAATCGCTTAGGCGAGCCGCTTCCCGCCTGGGGAAAGCGAACATCTCCCAAAATGGCGGATATTCCCGGCGCGGGCGAGCCGGGCGACCCTGCTCGGAGGCGCTAGGCGGCTTTGACGGGGACCCGCGAGGGCCGCCGGCGGACGCGCGGGGTCGTCAGCCCCGAGAACGGAGTCGAGATGCGCTGCTCGCGAAGCACGCCGGTGAGCGCGTCGACGACCGCGGGGTCGAACTGGTGCCCCGCGTCCCGGCGCAGATGCCGCACGGCCACCCACGGCTCGAATGCCGATCGCCACGGCCGGTCGCGCATCATCGCGTCGTAGGCGTCGCACGCGAGCACGACCCGGCTCGCGAGCGGGATCTCCTCGCCGCTCAGCCCATCGGGATAGCCGCCGCCGTTCCAGTGCTCGTGCACGCAACGCACGATCGTGGCCACGTTGCCGAGGCGAGGGAACCGCTCGATCATCTCGGCGCCCCACCGCGGCGAGCACCTCATGACCTCCCATTCGTCCGCGTCGAGCGGGCCCTCCTTCAAGAGGATCGCGTCGGGCACGCCGATCTTGCCGGCGTCGTGCAGCCTGGCCGCAAGCGAGATCTCGGCGAGCGCAGCCTCGTCGAAGCCGAGCCGCTGCGCGACCCGCTCGGCCAGGGCCATGACACTCTGGGAGTGCTCCCACGTGTAGCTGTCGTGGAGGTCGATCGCGGCCGTCAGCGCCTCCACGCCGGATGAGTTCGCGATCTCGAGACGCTCGTGCATGTCGCTCTGCTCGAGTGCGACCGCGGCGAGGTCGGCGAGCCGTGTGAGCAGCTCGAGCTCTGTCTGGCCGAAGCTCGCCGAGGCCGGCTTGCTGACGACTGCGAGCGTGCCGCGCACCTCCCCCGCCCAGCGGATCGGGGCCGCTGCCCCCGGGTGCCCCGTGACACGCACGTATGGCTTGAAATCGCTGCAGTCCTCGCAGACTAACGGCTCGCCGGACAGGAAGACGTCTCGCATCACGCCCTCGTCGATGCCGAATTGCTTGCCGATCAGCTCCTCGGTCCGGTGGCCGGCGACCACCGATGCCATCCGGGGGTCGCGGTGGTCGAGCACGCAGATCGTCGCGCGGTCGGCGCCGGTCACGTGGCAGGTCTCCTCGGCAACGCGATCGAGCACCGCGCCCATGTGGCCGCCGCGGCTCACGACCCAGGCGGCATCCGCGATCCCGCTGGTGCGCCGGGCGAGTTCCCGGATCTCGGCGCGCGACTCCATCAGGCGCTGCGCGCCCGCGACCGCGACACCCGCCGAGACCGCGAGCAGCAGTCCGATGATCCAGTCGGCCCAGCGCCACTGGTCGAGGGGCGTCCGGTAGTAGATCTCGTCGAGCCGGACGGAGACCCCGGCAAGGAGGGCCACCGCCAGCACACCTGCACGCTGACTGTGGGTGCGGCTCGACATGAGGGAAGGCGATCGCCTTTTTCATCGGCGCGCCGGCTCACGGCAGCACTAGAACGTCCGTCCAGCGCAAGCCGGCTCGCACCGGCCGAGCGGGGCGGGCTACTCGCTCGAGGCGGCGGTGAGCGGCTCGACGGCCGGCTCGAGCGGCGGCGCGTCGTCGGTCCCGGCCGGCGCGAACCACGCGGAGCCTTCGAGCGCGCGGTCGTACTGCGTCCAGGTCTCGCCGTCCTGGAGGCCCTTCTGGAGCCGGTCGAAGCTGCCGAGCTTGCCGCCCACGTTGTCGATCGCGTGCACGACCGTCGCCTCGCGGGTGCACGGCGTGACCGGGCTGCCGTTCTCGTAGGTCCCGTGGTGCGAGAGCAGGATGTGCAGGACCGCCCGGGCGAGGTCGGGCGGGAAGCCGCCGATGCGCTCGATCGTGCTGCGCACGAGGTAGTAGCCGAGCGGGATCTCGCCCTGGAGCTTGCCCGCGTCGGTCATCTCGATCGACGTCGGGTCCTGCGCGTAGGCCTCGATCTTGCCGATGTCGTGGATCAGCGCACCCGTCACCGCCAGGTCGCGGTCGATGCCCGGGAAGCATCCCGAGATCGCGCTGACGCCCTGCCCCACGGAGAGCGTGTGCTCGAGCAGCCCGTGCCGATAGGCCTGATGGTAGAACTTCGCCGCCGGCGCGCTGCGGAAGCGCTGCCAGGTCTCGGAGCGCTCGCCGAACAGCGCGTCCAGCAGACCGTTCAGGTGCTGGTTCTGGACGGTTGCGATCAGGCGGCGCAGGTCGTCCTCCATCTTGCCCGGCTCGAGCGGCGGGGCCTCCATCAGGTCGGCCAGCAGGTACTCGCCTTCGACGGCGGGCGCGAGGCCCTGGACGGTCAGCTGCGGGCCCCAGCGCTCGTGCTGCTCGAAGCGCCCGGTGACGCGCACGACGCCGCCGGGTGCGGCGAGCTGCTGAAGCGACTCGATGTCCTCCCAGCAGACTGCCTGGACGGTCCCCGTGCGGTCGCGGAGAGTCATCGTCAGGAACTGCTCACCGTTCTTCTTCTGCCGGATCGAGCGGGCACTGACGAGGAAGATCTCCTCGACCGCCGCGCCACTCGTCAGCTCGCGGATGAACGTCGATCGCGCGCTTGCCGGGGGTTGCGCGGCGGCCTCGAAGAGGCGACTATTTCCGTTCTCGGACAAAGCCAATGGAACTTAAGGAGGACATCGGACAGAGGCTCCTGCTGCTAGAAAGGTCGAGATGACCAGGACTTCTCTGACAACGGCACCCGTGACGCCGTTCGCCGGGGCGCCGGTGTGCGTGCTCGCCAAGGTCGGCGAGGCGTCGCTGAAGGGACGCAACCGCCGACGCTTCCTCGACGTCCTGCGCCGGAACCTCAAGGCGGCGCTCAGGGGCCTCGACGCACGCATCGAAAGCGGCGGCTCGGTACTCGTGATCCCGGTGCCCGACGAGCTTGCCGCGGACGAGGTGGCGTCGCGCCTGGAGCGCGTGTTCGGCTTCGCGGCGGCGTCCGTCTGCCTGCGCTGCGAGCGCGACTCCGAGCGGATCACGGATGTCGCGATGCAGGCCTTCGAGACGCGGCGGCCGCGGACCTTCGCGATCCGCGTGCGCCGGCGCGACAAGTCCTTCCCCCTGACCTCGCAGGACCTCGAGCGCGCGATCGGGGCCGAGATCCAGCAGCGCACCGGGCTGCCGGTGAACCTGAGTGCGCCCGACCTCGAGCTGCGCGTGGAGCTCGATGTCGAGTCCGCCTACGTACACGTGCGCGAGCTCGCGACCGCAGGCGGCCTGCCGGTCGGCATGAGCGGACGCGCCCTGTCGCTGCTCTCCGGGGGCATCGACTCGCCGGTGGCGTCGCTGCTGGCGATGAAGCGGGGGCTGTCCGTCGAGTTCGTCCACTTCAGCGGGGAGCCGTATCTCGAGCCGACCGCGACGACGAAGGCCCAGGCACAGGCCAAGGTGCTGAACGGCTTTCAGGCCGAGCGGCCGGGCGCGATGTGGGTGGTGCCGTTCGGGCACCAGCAGAGGATGCTCTCCGCTGTCTCCGACGAGTCCCACCGGATCGTGCTCTACCGCCGCCAGATGGCCCGGGTCGCGTGTGCGCTCGCCGAGCGCCTGCGCGCCGCCGCGCTCGTCACCGGCGACTCGCTTGGACAGGTCTCCTCGCAGACGCTCCCGAACATGACCCTCGTCGAGGACGCTTCCGAGCTCCCGGTGCTGCGGCCGCTGCTTGCGTTCGACAAGCGCGAGGTGATGGCGAAGGCGGCGTCGATCGGGATCCTTTCCCTGTCCGAGCTGGCTGCCGACGACGCGTGCCCGCTGTTCGCCGGCGCAAAGCAGCGCACCGCGGTGCCGCGCTCCGACGTGCTCACGGCCGAGGCGCAGCTCGACCTCGACGCGCTTGCCGAGGCCGGTGCGGAGTCGGCGCGCCGGGTCGAGCCCGGCCTGTTCCTCGATCGGCTGGAGCGCGAGTCACGCGCTGAATAGCGGCGCGCTCGGGCCGCGACCCGTGGCGCGATCAAACGGTTGATAGCCTCGCGCCTGTGACGCTCGCCGCGGTCACCGCGTACAACTTCTCGCTGTTCCTGCACGTCACCGCCGTGGTGGTGGGGCTGGGGGCGACGTTTTCGGAGTCGATCGCATTCCCGGTCGCGATGATGGTGGACGGGCGGCACCTGCCGTACGTGCACCGCTTCCAGCGCGCGGTCAACCAGTGGCTCACGACGCCCGCGCTGGTGATCGTGATCGCGACCGGCTTCTACCAGGTGTCGAAGGGCGACTGGGACCTCGGGGACTTCTGGCTGAGCGGCAGCCTTGCAATCGTGATCGTCCTTGGCGGGCTGATGGGGATGTACTTCGTGCCGGAGGACAGGCGGCTGCAGGCGATGGCCGAGCGCGACATCGCCGCCTCCGGCGGCGGCGAGGTGGTGCTCTCCGACGAGTACGCGCGCCGCGCGCGCCGGGAGGGCATCGTCGGTGCGATCGCGGGTCTGCTCGTGGTCGCCGCGATCTTCCTGATGGTCACGAAGCCCGGCGTTTGAGCGAACCGCCCGACGGAGTCGCCCGCGTTTCGACGCTGGAGCTGTTCTTCGGAGCTCTCGGCGTTCGCTCAGCTCGCGGCGCTGGTGATCGTGCTGGTCGTTGCGCTTGCGGCCGAGCAGCGGATGGCGAGGGCCGGAATCGAACCGGCGACACCATGATTTTCAGTCATGTGCTCTACCGACTGAGCTACCTCGCCGCGGGGTCGGATAGTAGCGGCGCTCGGGCTTCGGCCCGCGGCCCGGATCCGCGCTAGGCGGCGGGCCACTGCTGCAGAAACGGCAGTGGATCGACGGGATGGCCGCCGTTGTACCAGGGGCCGTCCCATACCTCGAAGTGAAGGTGGGAGCCCTGGGCGTCACCGGTGGCACCGACCGAGCCGATGCGCTGGCCGGTCACGACGTGATCGCCGGCCTTCACGAGTGTGCTGCCCTGCTGGAGGTGCATGAACACGTAGTTGAAGACCTCGCCGTCCGAGGCGAGCACCACGTAGTAGCCGGCGGCCTTCGCCTGATAGGCGACCCAGGTGATGCGGCCGGAGTGCGGCGCCACGATCGGCGTGCCCGTCGCCGCCATCAGGTCCTGTCCCTGGTGGAGGTGACCAGCGCGCTTTGCGCCGAAGCGCGCATCGGGGCCGCCAAGGTTGTACGCGCCCGTGAGGGGGAAGCGGTGGTCCGACGACGTCGACGTCGGCGCCGGGGTCACGGAGATCGTCGTCGCGCGCACCACCGAGTAGCCGGCCGGGTCGCGCGCGGTGATGCGCACGCGGTAGCTGCCCGTGGCGGCCTTGCGCGGCGGAGCCCACGTGTAGGCATGGGTGATCCCGGTCCTGCGCGATCGCAGGTTCACCCGATAGGTGCCGCCCCCGTCGAGGCTCGCGAATGCCAGCCGCACGCGCACCCGGGCCGAGCGGTCGATCACCTGGAAGCGGACCACGGGCAGGGCCGCGGTGACCATGGAGGCCGTCGCGCTGAACACCGTCAGCACCGGCCGCGCGCTGCGCTTGTGCGGCGCCGACGAATACGGGGTGCCGCCGCTCCCAGACGCGGGACTCGCGGGCGCGGTCGCCGCCGGGACCGACGGATTGGCGGCGCCGCCGCTGCCTTCGCCGGTGAGGGCGAAGGCAGGTGCGGCGAACAAGAGGGCGACCGTGCCCGCGAATGTTCCAGCGACCCTGCCAGACACGCTTCACGTCGTTTCGACATTTGACCCAGGACACTGAAGTGGACGCGGAACCTCCGCTCCAACAGACGTCCAGCGGTCAGCCGGCGAGCGCCACGGCCTGCTCGACCGCCTCGGCGGCGCTGCGCGCCTGGTGCACGCCGTCCGGGACCGCGCCGGCGTGGTCGAGTAGCCAGCCCGCGAGCGCGACCACCGGCCGGTTCAAGACGCCCGCGAGCCCGATCTCCGACAGCGTGCCCCAGCCGCCGCCGACCGCGACCACGACGTCGGCCGACGCGACCACGGCGAGATTGCGCGCGTGTCCGATCCCGGTCACGACGGTCACGTCCGCGTAGCTGTTCGCGCCCGACCGGTCCGTGCCGGGCAGCAGTCCGACGACGACCCCGCCCGCGTCGTGTGCGCCGTGCGAGGCGGCTTCCATCGCGCCGCCCTGGCCGCCGGTCACGATCGTGAACCCGGCGGCGCCGAGCCCGTGCCCGACCTCGTACGCGAGCCGCGCGGTCTCCTCGTCCGCCCGCGAGGGGCCCACCACGGCTGCGTAACGGCGCGCCGGCTCAGCTTCCAAGCATCCCCCGCATCAAATCGAGCGCGCCGCGCTTGAACAGCGGGTCGTTCAGGTTCCCGCACTTCGGCGACTGCACGCACGACGGGCATCCGGTCTCGCAGGGGCACTCGCCGATCAGGCGGCTTGCGTCTCGGACCAGCCGCTCGAACTCGTCGAACCCCCGGCGCGTGATCCCGACGCCGCCCGGATGTCCGTCGTAGATGAAGATCGTCGGGACGCCCGTCTGGTGGTGGTAGTTGGTCGAGAGACCGCCGATGTCCCAGCGGTCGCACATCGCGATCAGCGGCAGCACCGCGATCTGGGAGTGCTCGGTCGCGTGCAGCGCCCCGAGCATCGCGTTGAGCGCAAGAGTCCCCATGTGCTCGTCGCCCAGCTCGTACCAGAGCGCCTGCGTGACGAAGTTCTGCTCCGGCAGGTCGAGCGTGTTGAGGTCGATCACCTCGTGGTCGGAGAGCCGCTTGCGCTGATAGGCGACCACCTGCTGGGCAACCGACACGACGCCGAAGCTGAGCGCCACACCGAGCGCCGTGCGGGTGTCGCGAGCCTCTTCGATGAAGGTCTCGGTCTCGATCTTCGGCTGCGTGTAGAAGTCTCCGGTGGCGGGTCGCACGAGCGCGCGCCGCATGTCGATGTCGAGCTCCTCGACCTCGTAGGACTCACCGAGGTGGAGGTACACGGCGCCGGGGTGGACCGTCGAGAAAGCCCGCTCCGCCTCGATGAAGCCGAGCAGCTCGCCGCCGCTCGCGTCGACGATCGTGAAGCTGTCGGGCGAGGCCGAGCGCAGCGAGATCTGGCCGGCCGGGAACCCGGCCCGGCGCGGCAGCCAGCGCCCCGCGTGCTTTCGCAGCTCCCCTGCCGCGACGAGGCGATCGGCAAACGACTCCAGCCCGGGGCCGAGCACCTTCGCGTCGGCGGCCTCGAGCGGCGCCTCATAGGCGGCCGCGAGCAGGTGGCTCATGTGGATCCGCTCCGAGGCGTAGTCGAGGATCGCGGCCTCCACCGGCCGGTCGAGAAACTCGTCTGGGTGGCGGCAGAAGAACTGGTCGAGCGCGTCGTCGCCGGCGACATACAGCGCCAGCCCCTGGCGACGGCGCCCGGCCCGGCCCCACTGCTGGCGAAGGCTCGCGACGGTCCCGGGGAACGTGACCGAGATCGCGGCGTCGAGATGGCCGATGTCGATGCCCAGCTCGAGCGCGCTGGTCGCGACCACGCCGAGCAGGTCGCCGTCGGCGAGGCGGCGCTCCAGCTCGCGCCGCTGCCGAGGCGTATAGCCGGCCCGGTACGGCGCGATCCGCTGCTCGAGCTCGCGGTCGTCGAGCCGGCTCTTCGCGAACTGGTAGATCAGCTCCGCAGCGCGGCGGGACCGGGCGAAGCAGATCGTGCGCACGCCCGAGTCGACGAGGTCGGCGAAGACCGCGGCCGCCTCGCTGAGGCTCGATGCCCGGCGCCCCGTGCGCTCGTCGAGGAGCGGGGGGTTGGCCATCACGATCTCACGCTCGCCGCGCGGGGCGCCGTCGCGGTCCACGAGCCCGAACTCCAGGCCGGTGAGGCCCTCGGCCAGCTGGACCGGATTGGCGATCGTGGCCGACGTCAGCACGAAGCGGGGCGTCGTGCCGTACGCGGCCGCGAGGCGCCGGAGGCGGCGCAGCACGTTCGCGACGTGGGAGCCGAAGACGCCGCGGTAGACGTGCGCCTCGTCCACGATCACGAGCGCGAGATTCGCGAGGAAGTCGCCCCAGCGGTCGTGGTGGGGCAGCAGCCCGACGTGCAACATGTCGGGATTCGTGAGCACGAGGTTCGCGCGCTTGCGGATCGCTGCGCGCTCACTCTGCGGCGTGTCGCCGTCGTAGATCGCATGCCGGAGCGCCGGGACCTGAAGCTCTGCCAGCGCGCGGGCCTGGTCCTGTGCGAGCGCCTTCGTGGGGTAGAGGTAGAGCGCGCGCGCCCGCGGGTCGGTCGACAGCATGTGGAGCACCGGGAGGTTGAAGCAGAGCGACTTGCCGCTCGCGGTCCCGGTCGTCACAATCGTGTGCCCGTCGCGCATGACGCTGTCCCAGGCCTCGGCCTGATGCGAGAAGAGCGCCTCGATCCCGCGCCGGGCCAGCGCCTCCCTGACCGCGGGGTGGACCTCGTCGGGGATCGGGCAGAGCTCGGCGTCGCGGCGCTCCTCGACGGCCGTCGCGACCAGGCGCTCGTCCTCGCCCGCAAGCAGCGGCTCGAGCGCGCCGGCCCATGCCGCCGGCTCTTTTTCCCGTGCTCTCGCCAACCGGCCTGTAACAGTAGAGGGGCGATGACGGTCTCCGAACGGGCGTTGCCCGCTGCCCGCGACTGGTTTGCCCGGCGCTCCTACGAGCACGACGAGTTCTCCCCCGCGGAGCTTGCGCGCCGCAAGCGAGAGCTGGACGTGACGGTCTCGGTCGTGCTGCCCAGCCGCAACGTGGCGGAGACGATCGGATCGATCGCCGAGGAGATCCACGCGTTGAACGAGGCCGCCCCGCTCGTCGACCAGATCGTCGCCGTGGACGCGGCATCGAGCGACGGTACCCCGGAGGTGGCGCGCCGGCACGGGGTCGAGGTCTACCAGGAGGACGAGCTGCTCCCGCACTTCGGCCCGGCGGTGGGAAAGGGCGACGCGATGTGGCGGTCGCTTGCGGTCGCCAGGGGCGACATCGTGATGTTCTGCGACACCGACACCACCAACTTCGAGCGTCACTTCGTCTCGGGAATGCTCGGGCCCCTGCTGACCGATGCGGCCGTGCGGTTCGTGAAGGCCGCCTATCACCGGCCCCTGATCGGCCCGCGCGGCGACGTGCTGGACGACGCCGGCCGGGTCACGGAGCTGACCGCGAAGCCCCTGCTCCGGACCTTCTTCCCCGAGCTGTCCGGATTCGGGCAGCCGCTTGCGGGAGAGCTTGCCGCCGAGCGGGAGCTGCTGCGCTCGATCCCGTTCCTGACGGGCTACGCGGTCGAGACGGCGATGCTGGTCGACGTGCTCCGCATCGCCAGCCTCGACGCGATGGCGCAGGCGGGGCTGGGCGCGCGACACAACCGTTCGAAGGCGCTGCACGAGCTCGCGTCGATGTCCTACGCGGTCGCCCGCGCGGTGGTCGAGCGGGCACTCGGCCTCGTCCCCGAGGAGGCCGACGCGTACGTCCGGGCGGTTTGCACCCCGGCCGGCACGCGCCTCGTCGAGGAAGAGATCGTGCTGGAGGAGCGCCCGCCGGCCGCCTCCCTGTCGTCCTCGCGCTCGTGAAGCTTCGCTGTGTCTACACCGACCTCGACGGGACCATGCTCGGCAAGGGCGCGTCCCTGCTTCGGGATGCGGAGGGGAACTTCACGACGCTCGCGGTCCGCGCGCTCGAGGCGTGTCACCGTGCCGGCGTCGAGGTCGTGATCAAGTCCGGCCGGCGCAAGGCGCAGGTGTACGAGGACGCCCGCCTGATCGGCCAGCCCGCCTACATATACGAGATGGGCTGCGGGCTCGTGGACGGGCCGGAGGAGGTCTTCCTGACCGGTGACCTCCAGCCGCGGGAGGACGCCACCGTCTACGACCAGATCGAGCGCTCGGGTGCCCCGCGCCTGCTGCTCGAGACCTATCCGCGGCGCCTCGAGTACCACGACCCGTGGCACACGGACCGCCACTTCTCGCACCTCTTCCGCGGCAATGTCGACCTCCCCGAGGTACACCTGCTGCTCGAGGAGCACGGCCACGGCATCCTCCGGCTGATCGACAACGGAGTCACGGGACGGCGCTCGGAGAAGCTCGAGCCCGCCGTGCTCCACACCTACCACCTGATCCCGCGCAGTGCCGGCAAGGCAAACGCGGTCACCGCGCACCTGCGTCGCCGTGGCATCTCGCCCGACGAGGCGATCGCGATCGGCGACTCGCGCGGCGATCTCGAGGTCGCGCGGGAGGTGGGGCGGTTCTACCTCGTCGAGAACGCGATCTCGGCGGACCCCGAGATGCTCGAAGCGCTCCCGGACGGCGGCAACGTGACCGTCACCGAGGAGCCGATGACCGCCGGGTTCTACGAGGCCGTGGTGCGCTCTCTGGCCGAGCGCTGAGCATCCGCTGCGCGAGGCGGCCGGCGGCACGCTCTACCTCTTCGATGGAGGCGAGCCGGCCGCCGCGCGCGGCGGCCTCGACCTCGATGTTCATCACGCGCCGGCCGAAGGCGTCGAGCGCGTCGGCGCCGACCACCGCGTAGCAGGGCACCCCGCTCTGGCGGCAGCGCGTCGCGACCTCGAAGACCGCCTTGCCGCCGAGCGTCTGCTCGTCCAGTCGGCCCTCGCCGGTTACGACCGCGACCGCGGCCCGTGCCCGCGCCTCGAACCCCGTCACGTCGAGCATCAGGGCGGCGCCGGGCCGGAGGTCGGCGCCCGCGAACGCCCACAGGCCGCCCGCCAGGCCCCCGGCCGCTCCCGCCATCACTTCCTCGGCCGGGTCCCTGTCCGTGGTCTCGCGGGCGAGCTCGGCCCAGTCGCGAAGGCGCCGCTCCAGCTCCTCGACCTGCTCGGGGCCCGCGCCCTTCTGGGGCCCGAACGTCCGGGCCGCGCCGCGCGGGCCGATCAGCGGATTGCGGACGTCGCAGGCGACCGAGATCCGCACTCCATGGAGCGCCCGGCGCAGCGCGTCGAGCTCGGCCCCCTCGGGCGTGAACCGGGCGCCGAGCGCCTCGAGCGCACCCCGGCCCCCATCGGTGGTGGCACTGCCGCCCGCGGTCACGATCACCTTGCGAGCACCGGCCTCGATCGCCGCCAGCATCAGCTCGCCGGTGCCGCGGGTGGAGGCCTCGACCGGATCCAGCGCTCCCGGCGCAATCCGCCACAGGCCGGACGCCTGCGCCATCTCCACGACCGCGGTGCGGCCTCCGTGGAGGAGGCCAAGCGCGGCTTCCACCGGGCGCGCCAGCGGGTCGTGCACCTCCGTCGCGAGCACTCGCCCGCCGAGTGCGCGCACGAGCGCATCCATCGTGCCCTCGCCGCCGTCGGCGATCGGCAGCAGCTCGACCGGCTCGACGCCACGGCCGGCCAGGCCCCGGCCGATCGCCAGCGCCGCTTCCTTCGCCGAGAGCGTGCCCTTGAACTTGTCGGGCGCCACCAGGACCGGACGGCGGCCGTTCACGCTTCGAGCGGTCGCTCGAAGGCCGCCCTCGCGTCGGCGCCGCGCACCGCAAACACCACCAGCTCGAGCGTGCTCGCCCCGGCGAGGTGCCCGCGCACCTCCTCGACCTCGATGCGCGCCGCCTCCTCGACCGGAAACCCGCCCACGCCGGTTCCGAACGCGACCAGCGCGAGCGACCGGGCGCCGATCTCGTGGGCCTTCGCAAGCGTGCTCGCGGTCGCGCGTCGAATGATGTCGGCCGAGGTCGGCCCGCCGAGCTCCATCGTGGCGGCGTGGATCACCCAGCGCGCGGGCAGCTCGCCCGCGGCGGTCTCGACCGCCTCGCCCAGGCCGATCGGCGCCTTGCGGTCGCTCTCGTCCTGAATCGTGCGCCCGCCGGCGTGGACGATCGCCCCCGCGACGCCGCCGCCGTGACGCAGATCGGTGTTGGCGGCATTCGCGATCGCGTCGACCTCGACCCTCGTGACATCGGCCTCACGGACCTCGATCGCCGCCACGTCGCGCAGGATAACCAAGGGCACATTCCGCCCGTAGTACGCTCAGTCGGATGTCCGTCGAGCACGCAACTCCTGCCGAGGAGGAGTACCTCCAGACGATCTACTGGCTGATGGAGGCCGGGCTGCCGATCACCGGCGCGAACATCGCGCGCGCCATGCAGCTCTCGCAGCCGACGGTCCATGAGATGGTCGGCCGCCTCGAGCAGGACGGCTACGTCACCCGTGACGAGCACAGGTCACTGCGCTTCACCGAGCCGGGCCTGCAGCAGGCCGAGGCGATCGTGGGCCGCCACCGGTTGATCGAGCGCTTTCTCACCGACGTGGTCGGGATCGCGTGGGACGACGTGCACGAGGAGGCGGAGAAGCTCGAGCACGCGATGTCGCCGTCGTTCGAGAAGTGGATGATCTCGGCCGTCGGCGATGCGAAGACCTGTCCGCACGGCCATCCGATCACACCGGGAAACCGAATCCCGGGCGTGCCCCTCGCGGATGTCGAGGTGGGCGCCGAGGTCGAGATCCTGCGCTTCGAGAACGAGGCCGAGGACCTGCTCCACTACCTGAAGGACGCCGGGCTCCAGCCGGGCCTGAAGGGCACGCTCGACTCATCCGGCGCGGACGAGGTCGCTTTGCGCTCGAACGGCGAGATGATCGCCGTCACCCGCAGCGTCGCCGAGACCGTCTCGGTACGCGCGGAGCCCTCACCGCCGCCGCGCACGGCACTGCCGGAGCAACTGGTGCTCGGCAAAGATCGCTACGGCCGCTAGTTCGCTAGTCGCTAAGCCGCGGCAGCGCCCTCGCGGAGCGCCGCGAGAGAGTCGGCGAGGCGCCGGGCGCCCTCGTTCGCCTGCGCGGGCGTAACCGCCGAGTAGGCCAGGCGCAGGGCGTTCGAGCCTCCCTCGATCATGAAGTCGCGCCCGACCACGAAGCTCACGCCGCGCTCGGCCGCGACCGTCAGCAGGTCGGACGTGTCGACCTCCTCGGGAAGCTCCACCCACAGGAAGTAGCCGCCCTCCGGCAGCACGAAGCGGGCATCGGTGCCGATGAAGCCGCGCAGGCCGTCCGCGAGCGCATCGCGGCGTTCCCGCAGTGCCTGCTTGACCGTCTCGATCGAGCGGTCGATCGCGCCCGACCGGCAGAACTCGGCGACGATCGCCTCCGACATCATGTTCGGCGAGATGTAGGTGTTGACGGCGGCGCGCGTGACGTCGGTGATCAGGTCTGGCGGACCGATCAGGTAGCCGACGCGGACTCCCGGCGAGATCGTCTTGGAGAACGAGCACGCGTACACGACCCGGTCGGAGGTGTCGAGCTCGAGCATCCGCGGGATCGCCGCGCCCTCGAAGCGAAGCTCCGCGTAAGGGTCGTCCTCGAAGATCAGGAAGTCGTACTGGGCGGCGAGCTCGACCAGCCGCTTCCGTTTCGCGAGCGACAGCGTGCACCCCGCGGGGTTGTGGAAGTTCGGGATCGTGTGGATGAACGTCGGGCGCGCGCCCGCGTCGAGCGCCTCCTCGAGCCCACCGACGTCGAGCCCGTCGTGCTGGACGGGAATCGCGATCAGCTCCGCGCCGCGCTCCCTGAGCGCGAGCAGCGTGCGGTCGTACGAGGGAGCCTCCACGACCACCGGCTCGCCGGGCTCGACCAGCTCGTCGAACAGCATCACGCCTCCCTGCAGCGACCCGTTCGTGACCAGCACTCGCTC
Organism: Solirubrobacterales bacterium; assembly: GCA_038326655.1. Taxonomy (GTDB): domain Bacteria; phylum Actinomycetota; class Thermoleophilia; order Solirubrobacterales; family JBBDJG01; genus JBBQKG01. The sequence goes on along the minus strand of JBBQKG010000029.1, from coordinate 10,463 downwards.
GAGCTCGACCTGATGGCGGTCGGCGATCCATTGCCGGAGCGGCCCGTAGCCGGTTCCAACCCCGTACCCGAGGGCGCCGGCCGGATCGGAGGCGAGCACGCGCGAAGCGGCCTCGCGGATGTCCTCCGCGGGCATGATGTCGGGGCTCGGCGCGCCCCGAGCGAAGGAGATCGGCTCGAGCGTCGTCATCGAGGGCTGAGCATAAAGCGTCCGGGCGATCAGGCTTTCGCGCCCCGAATGTCCAAGTGCTTCGCGCCCGCATGTGTGAGCGTCGTCCTAACGGACGCCGCTCATCATTTCGGCTGCGATGCCGGCGACCTCGGTGGGGTTCTTCCCCACCTTGACGCCCTTCGCCTCGAGCGCCTCGGCCTTCGCCTGAGCCGTGCCGGACGAGCCGGAGATGATCGCGCCGGCGTGACCCATGCGCTTGCCCGGAGGCGCCGTGAACCCCGCGATGTAGGCGACCACCGGCTTGCTGACGTGCTCCGCGATGTAGCCGGCGGTCTTCTCCTCCTCGTCCCCGCCGATCTCGCCGACCATCACGATCAGCTCGGTCTGGTCGTCCTGCTCGAAGAGCGCGATCACGTCGATGAACGAGCTGCCGATGATCGGGTCGCCGCCGATCCCGACGATCGTCGAGTTCCCCACGCCGAGCTGTGCCAGCTCGTTCCCGATCTGGTACGTGAGCGTGCCCGAGCGAGAGAGCAGGCCGACACCGCCCTCGGAGAAGAAATGCGCCGGGATGATCCCGACGTTCGCCTTGCCCGGCGACAGCACGCCCGGGCAGTTCGGCCCGATCAGGCGCGAGCCGGTGCCCTGGAGGTGGTTGTAGACCCGCATCATGTCGTGCGCCGGTATGCCCTCGGTGATGCAGATGATCGTCTCGACCCCGGCGTCGGCCGCCTCGAAGATCGCGTCGGCGGCAAACGGCGGGGGGACGAACACCATGCCGGTGTTGGCGCCGGTCTCGGCGACCGCCGCGTGCATCGTGTCGAAGATCGGCACGCCCTCGACGTCCTGTCCGCCCTTGCCGGGCGTGACGCCGGCCACGAGGTCGGTGCCGTACTCGCGATTGCGCAGTCCGTGGAACGAGCCCTCGCGCCCGGTCAGGCCCTGGACCACCAGTTTCGTGCCCTCGTCGACGAGGATCGCCATCAGCGTTCCGCCTTCGGGGCCATGCGCGCACCCTCCCCCTTTGCGAGCGCGACCACCATGTCGGCCGCCTCGAGCATCGTCTTCGCCGGGTGCAGCTGGGGTGCGTCGGCCTCGGCGAGGATGCGCCGGCCCTCCTCGTCGTTGGTCCCGTCGAGCCGGACCACGATCGGCACCCTGACGTCGATCTGGTCGAGCGCCTGGAGGATGCCCTTGGCGACCTCGTCGCCCCGGGTGATGCCGCCGAAGATGTTGAAGAGCACCGCGCTGACCTTGTCGTCGGAGAGCAGCACCTCGAGCGCCTCGACGATCTCATCGGCCTTGGCGCCGCCGCCCACGTCGAGGAAGTTCGCCGGCCGCCCGCCCGCCTGCGCGACCACGTCGAGCGTCGACATCACAAGCCCGGCGCCGTTGCCCAGGATCCCGATGTCCCCGTCGAGCTTCACGTAGGTGACGCCCCGTTCCTTCGCCATCTGCTCCTGCGGATCCTCGACGGACGGATTCCGCATCTCGGCGACGTCGGGCTGGCGGCCGAGCGCGTTGTCGTCGACGGACACCTTCGCGTCGAGCGCGACCACCTCGCGGGCGGAGGTCACGATCAGCGGATTTACCTCGACCAGCGTCGCGTCGAGCTTGACGAAGGCGTCGTAGAGCTTCGCGAGCATCGCGGCCACGGGCCGGATCACGTCCGCTTCGATGCCGCTCTCGTACGCAAGCCGGCGACCGTGGAAGGGCAGGAAGCCGACCAGCGGGTCGAGGTGCAGCCGGGCGATCGCCTCGGGGTGCTGCTCGTTGATCTGCTCGATGTCCATGCCGCCCTCCGACGACAGCATCACCAGCGGCCGCTTGGCCCCCCGGTCGAAGACGACGGCGGCGTAATACTCCGAGGCGATCTCCGAGGCGCGCTCGACCCAGACCTCGTGAACCGTCAGTCCGTGGATGTCCATGCCGAGGATCGCCTCGGCGTGTGCGTCCGCATCGGCGGCGTCTTTCGCTAACTTGATCCCACCGGCCTTGCCGCGGCCGCCGATCTGGACCTGTGCCTTCACGACGACGGGGAAGCCGACCGATTCGGCAGCTTCGCGGGCTTCCCGGGGCGTGACGGCTCGTCTGCCGTCGGGCACGGGTATGCCGTACTTGGCAAAAAGCTGCTTTCCCTGGTATTCGAGAAGGTCCACGGCGCCGACGGCCGAAATCTACTGCTCGTCCGACCGGCGCGGCAGGCTATCAGCAAAGCGAATAGGAGGTTCGTGGCTCTACCGAAGAACTTGACTTTTGTGAGCCTCGAGGTCTACGGCACCCTGATCGACTGGGAATCCGGGATCTACGAGGCGTTTCAGCGGGAAGCGGAGAAGGACGGCTTCACGATCGATCGTGACCGGCTGATCCCGCTCTTCCTGCAGACGCAGGCCGAGATCATGTCGGGCTCCTACGAGCTCTACGCCGAGGTCCTTCGCCGCACGGCTGTGCGCTGCGCGGAGGAGCTGGGCTGGGAGCTGGAGCCGGTGCGCTCGAGCTTCCTGCCGAACAGCATCCCGTCCTGGGCTCCGTTCCGGGACACGAACGCGCTGCTCGACCGGCTCAAGAAGAAGTACGAGATCGGCCTGATCGCGAACATCGACGACAAGCTGCTCGGTGCGACCCGCCGGCACTTCCGGTCGGACTTCGACCTGGTCGTGACCGCTCAACAGGTGCGGAGCTACAAGCCGGACCCGGCCCACTTCAAGGAGTGCAAGCGCCGGATCGGCTCGAAGACCCGCTGGCTGCACATCGCGACCGGCCTCGAGACCGACGTGATCCCGTGCGTGAAGCTGAAGGTGCCCGTGATCTGGGTCGATCGCAAGAAGGAGGGCTGGCCCGCAGGCCAGCGCGGAAAGCCACTGGAGATCGTGAAGGACCTTCGCACGGCCGTGAAGCTGCTCGGCGCCTGACCGATCACTTGAGCACCGACCGCCTGGAGACGTTCAGCGACGGCGTCTTCGCGATCGCGGTCAAGCTGGGCCGGTAGGCCCCTATTTGATGAGCGCGATCGGGTCGCCGGCCGCGATCGAGGCGCCTTCGGTGACGTTCAGCTCCTCGACCTTGCCGGCCACCGGGGCGGTGATCTCGTTCTCCATCTTCATCGCCTCGATCACGCACACGACGGCGCCCGCCTCGACCTCCTGCCCCTGCTCGACGCCGACTTTCAGGACGGTGCCCTGGAGCGGCGAGACCAGTGCGCCGCTCGCTCCGTCAGAGGAGGCCCCGGAGCCGCGGTCACGCCGCGGCGCCGGCCTTGCGCCGGCCGAGTTGGCCCCCGCGGCGACCACCCCGCCGGCGGGCGGAGGACCGATCACCTTGACGGTGAAGCGCCGGTCGTCGACCTCGACCGTGTAGTCGCGCTCGACTTTCTCCGCTGCGCCCTCCTCGCTCGGGGCCGGCGCCGCGGCGGGCTCCTCCGGCGCGAGCGACTTGAGCCACTTGGGGTCCTCGACGAGGTCCCGGCAGGTCTCCCCGCGGTGCCACTGCTCGGTGCGCAGCAGCGCCTTGTGGAAGGGAATCAGGGTGGTGACGCCGCCGATCTCGTATTCGTCGAGCGCCCGCAGCATGCGCGCCGTGGCGGCCTCCCGGTCGCGGTCCCAGACAATCAGCTTCGCGATCATCGGGTCATAGAGAGGCGTGATCTCGCCGCCCGCCTCGACTCCCGAGTCGACGCGCACCCCTGGGCCGGCCGGCTCCCGGTAGGTCGTGATCGTGCCCGGTGCCGGCGCGAACTTCTTGTGCGCCGCCTCTGCATTGATGCGGCACTCGATCGCGCTGCCGCGGATCTCGACCTCTTCCTGCGAGAACGAGAGCGGCTCACCAGCCGCAATCCGGATCTGCTCCTTGACGATGTCGATCCCGGTCGCCATCTCGGTGACGGTGTGCTCGACCTGGACGCGCGTGTTCATCTCGAGAAAGAAGTACTCGGGCTCGCCACCTTCATGCGTGGCGAGCAGACCCTCGATCGTGCCCGCCGAGCGATAGCCGATTGCGCGCGCGGCGTCGATCGCGATCTTTCCGATCCGCTCCCGGAACGCCTCGTCCACTCCCGGCGCCGGGGTCTCCTCGACCAGCTTCTGGTGGCGGCGCTGGACCGAGCAGTCGCGCTCCCCGAGGTGCACCACGTTGCCGTCGCCGTCCGCGAGCACCTGCACCTCGACGTGCCTCGGGTCGACCAGATAGCGCTCCAGGTAGACGGTCGGGTCGGAGAAGAACTTCTCGCCCTCGCGGGCGGCTCCCTCGAGTGCCTTGTCGAGCTCGTCCTCGGAGATCGCGACGCGGAAGCCCTTGCCGCCCCCGCCGCCCGCCGCCTTGACCGCGACCGGGTACCCGATCTGCTTCGCGATCTTCTTCGCCTCCGCCAGCCCCGAGACCGGCTCCGTCGTGCCCGGCACGATCGGCACGCCCGCCGCCTTCATCAGCTCGCGCGCCCTTGTCTTCGACCCCATCGCCTCGATCGCCTCGGGCGGCGGGCCGATGAAGACCACCTTTGCCTTCTTGCAGGCCTTTGCAAAGGCGGCGTTCTCGGCCAGAAACCCGTAACCGGGATGAACGGCCTCGGCCCCAGACCTGGCGACGACGTCGAGCAGCTTCTCGACGTTGAGGTAGCTCTCGGGCGCCGGACCGGGCCCCAGCAGATACGACTCGTCGGCCTGGCGGACGTGCGGCGCCTCGCGATCCACCTCGGAGTAGACGGCGACCGAGGCGATCTCCATCTCCTTGAGCGCACGGATCACGCGCACTGCGATCTCGCCACGGTTGGCGACCAGGACCTTGCCGAACATCGGCGCCGAAATATATAGGCGCCGTCTGAGCCCATCGGAAGCGCGGCAAAGGGAAGGGGCCCGCAAACGCAGGCCCCTGATCCCGTGAGACGCCATTTCTGGGTGTTGGCGCCTCCCATTTCGCATTGCCGGGGCGGCGGGAGGTCTTCCCTGGCCCGCCGTCCCGATCAGCTCATGCGCTCTCTATAGACATCACTCCTCGGTGATTTCTTCCCGTCGTTCGGTTTGTCGGTCTCAGCAGCTGCACTTGACGAACGGCAGCACCTTGTTCGCGCGCTTCTTGGACTTCTTGGACTTCTTGGACTTCTTGGACTTCTTCGCCTTCTTGACCTTCGCCTTGGCCTTCACCGTCGGGGCCGCCGCGCTGGTTACGACCGTGATGTACCGGATCTCGGTGATGACGGTCGTGGGCGTTACCGGCGTGGTCGGCGTGATGACGGGCGTGGTGCCGTCGGCCGACTGGCTCTGCTTGTTGGACTGGCCGGTGGTGTTCGAGTTGCCGGCGTTCGCGGACGTGTTAGCCGTGTTCGACTGGTTCACGTCGCCGTTGAAGCACCGGTTGCAGTAGATCACCGTTGGCGCGACCACGTTGCCCTGCAGTGTCTGGGCGCTCGCGTTCGCGTTCTGGGTGGTGCCGTTGCTGTTCGAGCCTGACTGCGTCTGGGAGACGTCGTTGCCCGAGCCTGCGCCCGAGTTCGTGCCGCCATCAGCCGACTGGCCCTGGTCGTTGGACTGGTCCGTGCCGTTGTCGTTGTGGGCATCGGCGGAGGTATCAGCCTCATTGCTCTGCGTGACGTTGCCGTTGAAGCAACGGTTGCAGAGGCCGACCACCGGGGCGAACAGGTTCAGCTGGCCGGTCGTGGCCTCGGCGTTCGCGTTCTGCGTGGTGCCGTTGCTGTTCGAGCCTGACTGCGTCTGGGAGACGTCGTTGCCCGAGCCTGCGCCCGAGTTCGTGCCGCCATCAGCGGACTGGCTCTGGTCGTTGGCCTGGCCGGTCTCGTTGACGTTGTCGGCGTCGGCGGAGGTGTCCGCCTCGTTCGACTGGCCCACGTCGCCGTTGTTGGAGCGGTTTCCACCGTCCAGGACCGGCAACACCGCGGTGACGATCACGCCGCCTCCGAGGCCGATCGCGGAGTCGTTCACGTTCACCTGGCCGGTGAGCGCGTCGGCGTTCGCGTTCTGCGTGCTGCCGTTGCTGTTCGAGCCTGACTGCGTCTGGGAGACGTCGTTGCCCGAGCCTGCGCCCGAGTTCGTGCCGCCGTCAGCGGACTGGCTCTGGTCGTTGGCCTGGCCGGTCTCGTTGCCGTTGTCGGCGTCGGCGGAGGTGTCCGCCTCGTTCGACTGGCCCACGTCGCCGTTGTTGGAGCGGTTTCCGTCGCCCACGTAGAGCCCGGTCACGGGCGCCGGCCCCCCGAGCGAGATGTCAGTCCCGTTCAGGTTGACCTGCACCGTGTCGGCTCCAGCACCGGCGTTCTGCGTCGTGCCGTTGCTGTTGGAGCCCGACTGGCTCTGGCTGACGTCGTTTCCCGACCCGGCGCCGGAGTTGTCCCCGCCATCAGCCGATTGGCTCTGGTCGTTGGACTGGTCCGTGCCGTTGCCGTTGTCGGCCGTGGCGGAGGTGTCCGCCTCGTTCGACTGGCCCACGTCACCGTTGTTGGAGCGGTCGCCGCCCCCAGTCACGATGCCCGGGATCCCGATCGAGATCTCGGAGTCGTTCACGTTGGCCTGGCCCGTGAGGGCGTCGGCGTTCGCGTTCTGGGTGGTGCCGTTGCTGTTCGAGCCCGACTGGCTCTGGTCGACGTAGTTGCCCGAGCCTGCGCCCGAGTTCGTGCCGCCGTCGGCCGACTGGTCCTGCGGGTTCGACTGGTCGGTGTTGTTGTTGTTGTCGGCGTCAGCGGACGTGTCCGCCTCGTTCGACTGCCCGACGTCGCCGTTGTTGGAGCGGTTGCCATCGCCCTGGACAGGCTGTGTGACCGCTGCCGACCCCTGGCTGTCGGCGGTCGTGATCACCTCACGGCGGTCGCAGCCGAGGCCGCGCGTGCCGAGCGGGATGTCCGACCCGTTGACGTTCGCCTGCTCGGTGCAGGCTGTTGCGTCAGCGTTCTGGGTGGTGCCGTTGCTGTTGCTGCCCGTCTCGGTCTGCGAGACGTCGTTGCCCGAGCCTGCGCCCGCGTTGTTGCCGCTGTCGGCGGACTGGCTCTGGTCGTTGGTCTGGCCGGTGTCGTTGCCGTTGTCGGCCGTGGCGGAGGTGTCCGCCTCGTTCGACTGGCCCACGTCACCGTTGTTGGAGCGGTTTCCGCCGTCTGCCGAGCTGCCGTCCAGGTTGATCTGACCGGTCTCGGCGGAAGCGCCGGGTGTCTCCGTGCCTGCGTTCTGAGTGGTTCCGTTGCCGTTCGACCCCGACTCGACCTGCTGAGCGGTGTCGCCCGACCCGTTTCCGCTTGACGAGCCATCGACCTGGCTGTCGGCGTGAGCCATTGCTTGGCTGCCACCGAATGCCAGAGCGAGGACGCTCGCCATTAGCGCGAGCCTGCGTTTCACAGGTTCCTCCTATGTTCGAGTTGCTCCTTCGTCGCCGGGTTGCGTTGCCCCCGGCGTGGCGTTTGGCAAGCCGGTTTCGGCTAGCCGGGCAACTCGAGCGGTGGAACGTACGCCAGTGGCCTCCAGGGGGCCTTGGGCGTTTGGAAAGCCTTGGAGAGCTCGCGGGGGAGCGCGATCGACGCGCCCAGCACGGCCAGCAGGCTGATCAGCATCAGGCTGCCGCCGGCGCCCCCGGGTCCGCTCAGGAGGTTGAAGAAGGGGTTGTTGTGCGGGAGCCCGCCACCGCCGCCAGGAGCTCCACCTCCGAGGGCGGAGACCTTTGCGGTCTGGTGCCCGCGGCGCTCCTTTGCCTCGATCCGCGTAGCCCTCGTGGCGGCGAACGCGAACAGGCCCGCGAAGCGGCTGTGGTATCCCGTGGAGCCCGAGCCGCCCGAGTCGTCCCGCGGGGCGCCAGCGACCAGGAAGTTGTCCTGGCCGCCCCAGTCGCCGGGGTAGCCGTCGGCGCCGGGCGGAAGCGTGATCGTCGCCGACACCGGCTGGGCGCCGGGCGGCGTGCCCATGGGCGACGTCGTGGTGCTCGAGGAAGAGCTCGTGCCGCTCGAGTCGCTGCCGGCGCCGTTCGCCGGGGAGCGCTTGGGGCTCTTGTCGTCGGCGGACTGGTCGTCGGCGGGCGACGGGATCGCCGGGCTTTGGTCGCTCGAGGCAGGCGGCGTCTGGTCGGATGCGGCCGGCGGGGGATCCTGCGCGCTCGGCGCACCGGAGGCACCACCAGCGGAACCGCCAGGAGAACCACCAACGGCCGGGGCGCTCGCGTCGATCGGGTTCGGCGGCGGGTCGATCGCGCCGGTGCCGCCGTTGGTCGACGGCGATGGGTCGAGGGTCGTTGCCGCGCCGGTGCCGCTCGTGTCGTCCGCACCCCAGGCCGGCGCAGCGCCGAGCGCGACGATTAGCAGCGTCGCTGCGATCGCGATCGCGCGGACCAGCCTTGCGGTCGCTCTGCTGGTTGCGGGGGTCAGAGCGTTTGCTCTGGACTCTGGGTCTGGCGCCGACACGTGGTGAGAACCCTCCACCTCTTAGCGTTGATTCTCTGCGGGGACGTCCGTGTCCGAGGGACCCAGAACCCTCGTGACGGCGAACCTAGCCTGGCCGGTGTGCCGCTGTAAACCCCCGCCTGCCAAATGCAACGGAACTTGCATCGGCGACGGTCGGGGGAGGAGTCCACCCGGCTCTCGCGACGTGCGTCAGCCACGACACGAATGCGGGAGCCCGGTGGGCTGCGTGGCTACGCTAGGCGCTCGATACGGCGGCGGCGTCGGCTTGCATCGCCTCGATCAGGATGTCCGCGACCTCGGGTCGCGTGAACTCCTCGGGCGGCCGCTCGCCCGCGCGCAGCATCTCGCGCACCTTCGTGCCGGACAGGAAGATGCGGTCCTCAGGCCCCGCCGGGCTGGTCTTGCCGGTCGCCATGCCCTTCGTGATCTTGCAGTAGAAGGCGTGGTCGAACATCAGTGGTTCGATCCCTAGCTTCTCGGGGTCGAGCTCATCGAAGATCCTCTGGGCGTCGAAGGTGCCGTAGTAGTTGCCGACGCCGGCGTGGTCACGGCCGACGATGAAATGCGTGCAGCCGTAGTTCTTCCGGATCAGCGCGTGGAAGACCGCCTCACGCGGACCCGCGTATCGCATCGCCGCCGGGTTGATCGCGAGCATCACGTGCTCGCGCTGGTAGTAGTTGGCGATCAGCGCCTCGTAGCAGCGCATCCGCACGTCCGGCGGGATGTCATCTGACTTCGTCTCGCCGACGAGGGGATGTATGAAGAGGCCGTCCACGCATTCCAGCGCTGCCTTCGTGATGTACTCGTGCGCGCGGTGGATCGGGTTTCGCGTCTGGAAGCCGACGACGGTCTTCCAGCCGCGCTCCGCGAAAGCCGCCCGCGACGCTGCCGGCGGCAGGATGTACGGCTCGAACTGGGACGGATGGTCGGGGAGCGCCAATGACCGTACCGGGCCGGCCAGGCAGCGGTCCCCCTCGGCGCGAAGCGCGGCCACGCCGTGGTGCTCGTCGTCGGTCGTGCGGTAGACCTTCTCCGCCTCGCGCTCCGAGTCACGCTCGAACACCTCCTCCACGTCAAGCAACCCGAGCAGCCGGCCGTCCGGGGCATCGAGCGCGACCTCGTCGCCCGCGGCTGCGTCCACGTCGGTTGCAAGCGTGATCGGGATGCTCCACGGCAGGCCGTCGGCGAGCCGCATCTCGTCGACCACGGTGCGCCAGTCGTCCGAGCCCTGGAAGCCGCGCAGCGGGCTGAACCCGCCCACCGCGAGCAGCTCCAGGTCGGCCGCCTGGCGTGGGCTCAGCGTGACGCGCGGAAGGCTTGAGGCACGCTTCGAAAGCTCGTCGCGGTCATCTGCCGCGACCAGCAGGTCGACCAGCTCGCCGCCGTGGGGCTCTATCAACGCGGCCGGCTACTTGGCCTCGGCCGGGTGCAGGCCGCACTCGACCTTTTCCTGGCCGGCCCAGCGACCAGCCCGCGGGTCCTCGCCGGGCATCACCTGGCGGGTGCAGTGGGTGCATCCGATCGACGGGTAGTTCTGGTCGTGCAGGGGGTTGTAGGGGACGTCGTGCTCGTGGATGTAGGCCCACACGTCCTCGAGGCTCCAGTCAGCGAGCGGGTTCGCCTTCACGAGCCCGAACTTGGTGTCCGCCTCGACCTTCTTGGAGTTGGCCCGCGTCGGCGCCTGGTCGCGGCGCACACCGGTGATCCAAGCGTCCACCTCGCCCAGTGCCCGCTGCAGCGGCTCGACCTTGCGGATCGCGCAGCACTGGTCGGGGGCCCGCTTCCACAGCTCGTCGCCGTGCAGCCTGGCCTGCTCCTCGAGCGTGATGTTGTGGTAGCGCTCGAACTTGAAGCCGTAGCGGTCCTCGAAGGCCTTCAGCGTGTCGTAGGTCTCCTTGAACAGGACGTCGGT
>JBBQKG010000028.1:0-36972 GCA_038326655.1 Solirubrobacterales bacterium | reverse complement strand
GGCTTCTGTGAAGGATGCTCGACGAGACCGGCGAAGCCCCGGACCGGGATCGACGGCCGCTCGCCCGCGAGGAACGCCTTGAGGTCCATGCCCGCGCAGAACGTACCGCCGGCCCCGGTGACGACACCGGCGACGAGCGCGTCGTCGGCGTCCAGGCGGTCCATCGCCGCGCCGATCGCCTCGGCGGTGGCGGTGTTGACCGCGTTGCGCGCCTCCGGACGGTCGATGGTGCCGACGAGGACGCCGTCGACGACTTCGGTACGGACCGGCTCCCGCACGACCTCCGGCACCGGCTCGCTCACCGGGGCGCCATCCGGATCGCGCCGTCGAGCCGGATCGTCTCGCCGTTCAGCATCTGGTTGTCGACGATGTGAACCGCGAGCGCCGCGAACTCGGCGGGCCGGCCGAGCCGTTGCGGGAACGGGATTGCGCGTCCGAGCTCTTCGCGGGCCTCGTGCGGGAGCGCGCCCAGCAGCGGCGTATCGAACGTTCCGGGGGCGATCGTGACGACGCGGATGCCGCGGCTCGACAGATCCCGCGCGGCCGGCAGGGTCAGGCCGACGATCCCGCCTTTCGAGGCGGAATAGGCGATCTGCCCGATCTGCCCGTCGAAAGCCGCAATCGAGGCGGTGTTGATGCAGACGCCACGCTCGCCGTCGTCGAGCGGCTCGTTGTCGTTCATCGCCGTGGCCGCGAAGCGCAGCACGTTGAAGGTCCCGATCAGGTTCACCCTGATCACGGTCTCGAAGGGCAGCAGCTGGTGCGGGCCCCGCTGCGAGGTAGTCCGTTCCGCCCAGCCCACACCGGCGCAGCACACGCTCACGCGCAGCCCTTCCCCGGCGGAGGCCGCCGCCGTGACCGCGGCGCTCACCTGCTGCTCGTCGGTCACGTCGCACCGTACGAACGTGGCGCGCTCGCCGAGCTCGCCCGCGAGCGCGGTGCCCCTCTCCTCGTTCAGGTCGGCGATCGTCACGTGGGCGCCGCGCGCGTGCAGCGCCCGCGCCGTCGCCTCGCCGAGGCCCGACGCGCCGCCCGCCACAACCGCTCCTGCGCCCTCTGGTCGCACAGCGAGAACCCTATAAGTGACGGCGACGTCGCGCTCTCGGAGCGATGGCGCAACGGCCCCTCTCATGGTGGCCTTATGCGCGATTTCGGCTGACGCGTCTGTTGCGCGCCTACGCGCCGATGGCGTAGCGCAAGAACAGGAACCCGTCCTCCTCTAGCAGGCCCAGGAGCCGCAGCGCGACCGGCTCCGGCAGCGGCGGCCCCTCCAGGATCGACGGCTCCGGGACGCCGCCGACGAGCAGCGGCGCGATCGCCAGGAAGAGCTCGTCCACGAGCCCGACCTCCAGCATCGCCGCGAGCAGCGTAGGACCGCCCTCGAGCAGCACTGTGCGCACGCCGTAGTCACGTCTCAGGCGCTCGAGTCCCGTGACGAGGTCGAGCGTGCGCTCGTCGGGCCCCGGCACGCGGACGATCGAAACGTCCGCGCCGGCCTCCGGCGCATCGCCCTCAGCACCGGCGAGGACCACGATCCGCGACTCCGGGTCAGCGAACAGCGGCACGTCCACCGGCAGTTCGAGCGAGCGCGACGCTGTCACCGCGAGCGGCTGCTCGGCGAGGCCGCGCGCGACTCTGCGCTGCCTGCGCTCATCCCCTTTCACGAGCGGCCCGTATCGCTCGAGCCCGATCGTGCCGGTGCCGGCCATCACCGCGTCGACCTGGTCGCGCAGCGCGTGGAAGAGAATCCGGTCGGCCTTGCTCGAGATGTCCCTCGTGCCGCCGTCGAGCGCCGCGCGGCCGTCCACCGTCGCGACCATGTTGGCGATCACGTAGGGGCGTGCCAGCTGCTCCGCCCGTGCGGCCAGCCCGACCTCGGCATACGCCTCCTCGGCACCGGGCGTGTCCGCGCTCGGCAGGAAGCGGCGCAACTACTCCGCGCCGTCCGGACCGGCCAGCGAGAGGGCGAAGAGCCGCTCGCTGTCGGTGTACATGTCGATCAGCTGGAGCCCCGCGCCGGCGTATTCGCGCTCGAGCGAGTCCTCCGTGAACTTGCAGGAGATCTCTGTGCGGATGTGCTCGCCCTTCTCGAAGTCGACGTCCAGGTCGAGCGTGCCGACCCGCGCCGTGTGAGCCTCGCCCGCCAAGAGCCTCATCTCGATCCACTGCCGCTCGTCGTCGTAGATCGCGCGGTGCTCGAAGCGCTCGGGCTCGAAGGCGGCATCGAGGTGCGAGTTGATGACGTTCAGGACGTTGCGGTTGAACGAGGCCGTAACGCCCGCGGAGTCGTTGTAGGCGGCCTCGAGCCGGTCGCGGTCCTTGACCAGGTCGGTGCCGACGAGCAGGCGGTCTTCTGGACCGAGCTGGGCGCGCACCTTCCGCAGCATCGACGTTCGCTGGCCGGCGTCGAGGTTCCCGATCGTGCCGCCCAGGAACGCGACCAGGCGGCGGTCGCCGTTGCTCGGCACGCAATCGAGGTGCTGCTCGAAGTCGCCGACGATGCCGTGGATCGCGAGGCCTCCGTATTCGCCCGCGAGACGGCCCGCGCACTGCTCGACCGCCGAGCCCGAGACGTCGAAGGGCACGTAGCGACGCGCATGACCGCGCTCGTGCATCGGATCGAGCAGCGCCGTGGTCTTGCGGGCCGACCCCGGCCCCAGCTCGACGAGCTCCTCGGGCTGGACGAGCTCGACGATGTCGCCCGCGAACTGGTCGAGGATCGACTGCTCGGCGCGCGTCGGGTAGTAGTCGGGAAGCTCTGTGATGCGCTCGAAGAGCTCAGACCCGCGCGCGTCGTAGAAGTACTTCGGCGCGAGCGTCTTCGGGGCGGACGTGAGGCCCTCGCGCACGTCCCGGGCGAGCGTCGCGAGGGCGCCGTCGCGAAGGTACACGTCGATCCGCAGCTCGGGGACGGTCTCTGTGCGGGCCGTCACGCCGCATCCTTCGCGCACCGCAGCCCGGCGAAGATCTGCCTGCGCTGGGGGTAGTCCCAGTTGCGAAACGTGGCCGTGACAGCGTCCGGCTGCGTCGCCCAGGAGCCACCCCGCAAGACCCGGTAAGGGCCTCCGAAGAACTCTTCCGAGTATTCCCGGTAGGGGAATGCCTCGAAGCCGGGATAGGCCTCGAAGGTGTCCGCCGTCCATTCCCACACGTCGCCGATCATCTGAAGCGCGCCGTACGGGCTCGCTCCTTCGCCGTAGGCGCCGCCGGGGGCGGTGGCGAATCCGAGTTGGCCGAGGTTTGCGAGCGATTCGGTGGGCGGCGCGTCCCCCCACGGGTAGGTCCGTTTCGCGTGCGCCGCGGCGTCCCACGAGGCCGCCTTCTCCCACTCCGCCTCAGTCGGCAGCCGCTTACCGGCGTGGCGCGCGAAGGCATCTGCTTCGAAGAAGGACACGTGGCAGACCGGCTGCTCCGGATCGACTGGTGTCACATCCGCGAACCGGCGAAGCGTGAACCCATCGCCCTCGCGTGACCAGTAGCGCGGCATCCGCGCGTCCCGCTGCTCGCGCCACCGTCGGCCGGCGGCCGACCACAGCTCCGGGCGCTCGTAGCCCCCGTCCTCGATGAAGGCGGCGAAGTCGCCGTTCGTGACCGGCGTGGCGTCGATGTGGAAGGCGGCCAGTTCCCGCTCGTGGCGCGGGCGCTCGTTGTCGTATGAGAAGACACCCGGCTCGAGCGCCGCCCGTGCCCCCATCTCGAATGCACCCGCCGGCACGATCACCATGTCTCCGGCGCTTGCCACCGCGGGCATCCCGCGGGGCGCGCGAGTCCGGCCGGGCACATAGGCCTCGCACGTCATCGCCTGCAGGGTCTGGAGCATCGTCTCCGTGTGCTGCTGCTCGTGGCGCAGGATCAGCTCGTAGACGAGCCCGTCCGCAAGCAGCGGTCCCGAGTCCGGGGTGAGGTCGGCTGAGGCGAGCAGCTCGAGCGTGCGCTCCCGCACCGCCGTCATGTAGTCGAGGCACTCCTCGCTTCTGAGATAGCGGAGCGCGCCCCGCTCGCTGCGCGGCGCGGCGAAGGGGTCATAGACGCGTCCAAGCCCGCTGCGAAGCGGCGGCAAGCCGAACGGATTCTGCGCGAGCCAGAGGTCCTCGAAGGTCGCGATGTGGCCGAGGTCCCACACGAGCGGGCTGAGCAGTGGGTCGTGCACGCGGTTGAGCGCGTCCTCGGAGAGCGAATCGACCAGCGCCAGCGTGCGCGCACGCACCTGGTCGAGTCGGGCCGCGATTGCGGCCCTCGAGGTGGGGAGGCTCTCCGTGACGGTCTGATGCATGGGTCAGCGGCCTTTGAACTTGGCCTTGCCGGGACCTTCAGTCAGGAAAGACCGCACGGCGTTACGCAGGTCCTCCGTCTCGAAGAGCGGGCCGGTGATCTCCGGCGTGCGCCGGTCGGCCTCCTGGACGCCGCCTTCGCGCACCGCGCGGACGATCGCCTTGGTCGCGGCGTGCGCCTTCGTCGGGCCGTTCGCGAGCCGGTGCGCGAAGCGCGTGGCCTTCTCGAGCAGGTCGGCTTGCGGCAGCACGCGATTGATCACGTTCCAGCGCTCAAGCGTCGCCGCGTCGTAGATCCCGCCTGACATCACGAACTCGTTGGCCCTTGCCGGGCCCGCGCGCTCCGCCAAGCGCTGCGTGCCTCCCCAACCGGGCGTGAGCCCGACCACCGCCTCGACCAACCCGAAGCTCGCCGACTCCGCCGCCCAGATCATGTCGCAGGCGAGCGAGAGCTCGAGCCCTGCGGTCAGGCAGAGGGAGTGCACGACCGAGATCGTCGGGATCGGCAGCTGCTCGAGCCGGTGGATCGTGCCGAGCCCGCCCGCAAAGCCCTGCGAAGCCTGCTCGGCCGACGCGCCCTCGAAGCTGTGAACGTCCGCGCCGCCGGTGAAGACCTCGCCCTCGGCGCGGATCATCAGCGCACGGGCGTCGGACTGCGCCACCGCTTCGACCGCATCGGCCAGCGCCTCGACGAGCTCCACCCCGAACAGGTTGAGCGGCGGATGATCGATCACGATCGTCGCCAGGGGACCGTCGCGCTCGACTCGCGCTGGGCGCTGCTCGGTCGTGGGGGAGCTCAAGGCCGCGGGGGAGGGTAGGGTGCGGGCGCAGGCAATCTAGCCGATCCGGCGAGGATGGAGGTGAAGGTGGCGAGCAATGTGACCGAGGGCGCACTCGACGTGGTGCAGGCACACATGGCGGCCGAGGACCGCCAGGACCTCGACGCGACGCTTGCGACCTTCACCGAGGACTGCTGGTACAGCGTGCCCGGCCTCGGCATCGAGCTGCGCGGCAAGCAGGAGATCCGTCGCTGGTACGAGGAACTGTTCGCGGCGATCCCGGACTTCCGCAACAGCGAGGAGCGCTGCTGGGAGGCGGACGGCCAGGTGTTCTTCGCCGCCTACATGGAGGGGACGCACACCGGCACGTGGCACGGCTGGGCAGCGACGGGCCGCAGCTTCCGGAGTCCGATGCTGGTCCGGATCCCGATTGCCGCCGACGGCCTGATGGAGGCGGAGATCGTCTACAACGACTCAGCCGACGTCTTCATGCAGCTCGGCATCCTGCCGCGACAGGGAAGCCGGCAGGAGCGGGGGCTCCAGGCGCTTCACCGGCTGCGACACCGGTTGCCTCGACTGCACTGAACGTGCCCGCACCTCCGCCCGCCCGTTAAGGTGCGCGCCGTGGACTTCAAGAGGCTTGGGAGAGGCGACATCGTCGCGGCCGCAGGCGGGCTGCTGCTCTTCATCAGCATGTTCCTGAAGTGGTACGGGGTGAAAGCCGGCGTCCCGGAAGACCTCTGCGGCGCCGGGAAGAGCTCGTGCACCGGCTACGACACGTTCCACTTCTTCACGGTGCTGATCATTCCCGGCATGGACGTGCTGATGACCGCCGCCGCGCTCGCACCTCTGATCCTGGTCTGGATCGTGATCCGTGGCCACAAGCTGTCGTGGCCGGCCGGTGAGGTGACGATGATCGTCGGGGCCGCGGCGGCGACCTTGATCCTTTACAACGGCGTCATCGACCGGGTCGGCCAGACGCGCGAGTTCGTCAGCCTGGGAATCGGCTGGTACCTCGCCCTGCTCGGCTCGTTGATGATCGTCGCGGGTGGCGCGATCAGCCAGATCACGCGCGGCGGCGTCACGCGCAAGCCGCCGGGCACGTTCTAATAGTCTCTTCCCGGAGGGAACGAGCGATGGCCGAGCGCGACACCAGCGTTATCGCGCACGACTTGCGCGACACGACCGCGCCCGACCGCAACCTCGCGCTCGAGCTTGTTCGCGTCACCGAGGCGGCCGCTCTGGCTGCCGCGCGATGGGTCGGGCGGGGCGAGAAGGAAGCCGCGGACCAGGCCGCCGTCGACGCGATGCGCTTCACGCTCCATGCCGTCCCGATGGACGGAATCGTCGTGATCGGCGAGGGCGAGAAGGACGAGGCGCCGATGCTCTACAACGGCGAGCAGATCGGCGACGGCAGCCCGCCCGAGGTGGACGTCGCGGTCGACCCGCTCGAGGGCACGCGCCTGACCGCGCTCGGTCAGCCGAACGCGCTCTCGGTGGTGGCGCTCGCCGAGCGAGGCTCGATGTTCGACCCGGGGCCGTGCGTTTACATGGAGAAGATCGCCGGCGGCCCTGACATCGCCGACGTACTCGACCTCGACCGGCCGCTGAAGGACACCCTGAAACAGGTCGCGAAGCGCCGCAGCACCGACGTCAGCGACCTGATGGTCGTGATGCTCGACCGCGAGCGCCACGCCGACGCGGTCGCCGAGATCCGCGCGTCCGGGGCGCGCATCCGCTTCATCACCGACGGTGACGTGTCGGCGGCGCTGCTCGCCGTCACCGACGGCACGGGTGTCGATCTGCTGTGGGGGATCGGCGGCACGCCGGAGGGCGTTCTGTCAGCGGCCGCGATCAAGTCGATGGGCGGACAGCTGCTCGGCAAGCTCTGGCCCCGCAACGACGACGAGCGCAAGCGGGCGATCGACGCCGGCTACGACCTCGACGAGATTCTCGACGTCGACCGGCTCGTGTCCGGCAAGGACGTGTTCTTCGCCGCCACCGGCGTCACCGACGGCGACCTGCTCGACGGCGTCCGCTACCAGGACGGCTCCGAGGCGACCAGCGACTCGCTCGTGATGCGGTCCCGGTCCGGGACCGTGCGCCGGGTGCAGGCCACGCACAACCGGCTGAAGCTGCGCGAGCTGACCGGCACCCGCTACGGCTAGCCGGCGTACGCCTGAAACCGGCGTCTATTGAATCGGCTGCGCTAGGGATTTAGGGTCGCCGGACACGAAGCGGGCCGAGGGCGGCGCGCTTCTTCGATGGCAACGAAGGGGGAAAGGTGAAGCTCCGTCGCCTCGCTTTCGGGTTCGTTGTTGCTGCCGCCTGGCTTTCGTGTCCCGCGACACCGGTGTGGGCGTACACATACGACTTCGGACCATGGACCAGTTCCAACGGATCCGATGCGACGGTCTACGACTGGGACTGGGACACGAGTGGTCCAAACTCGTGCGACCAGACGCATGTCCCGGACGGTCCGGCAAAGCCGTTCCGGGATAGCCAGAACCGGATCCAGATTCTCCTGCCCGGCGAGAACCGCCGGATGCTCGGGACGAGCTTCAGCAATCTGGTGCCAGAACAACTCTTTCCCGGCGGCCGTCCTTGCGCCACGAACATCACGCATGAGAGCGCGACGCACGTTCCGGGGGAGCCGCCGGACAAGTATCACGGGCACGAATGGATCACGACGCCGTTCCGTACTCCAGACGGAAACACTGTCCATGTGCTGACGCACAATGAGTATCACGGCGCGGGCGACCCGCTCGTCGCGGGAGGCCCGATCGGCCCGGCCTGTAAGACGCCCCTTCCCGCAAACGGAAGCGATGCGCAACTTTGTTGGCTCGGGTCGACTACGTTCGCGCAGTCAACCGACGACGGGGCGACCTACACGCACGCCGCTCCTCCGGGGCACTTTCAGGTTTCGATCCCGTACCAGTACACGCCCGACTGGGGGCGTCACGGCCTCGTGTCCACGGCGAATCTGATCCTGAATCCGTTCGACGACTACTTCTACACGATCCTCAATGCGGAGAATCAGTTTTCACCAACCACCAAGTCGAAGGGACGCAACCTCCTTCAGAAGGAGGGCGGGTGCATCGTCCGTTCGCCCTCACTGCCGTCAACGGGCTGGGCAGGGTGGCAGGGCTACACGGGCTTCTCAGCAAGCTTCCCGAACCCCTACCCGACTGAGCCGGCCAACAAGAGCGCGAGCGTTTGTGAGAGCGTGACCGACCATCTGCAGCGCAGTGCCGGCTCAGATGCGTTCACACCGGGGGGCTTCGTCGGCCGGGGCCTGAGCTACGACGAGTACTTGCAGCGCTTCGTCCTGATCGGCACGGCGGTCGGGTCGAAGGGGGCCTGGTATTCGCTGTCGCCCGACCTCGTCAACTGGAGTGACAAGCAACTCCTGGTTCAGCCCAGCGCGACGGGCGGTTGTGGGAGCGCGATGTCGTACCCGACGATCTCGGATCCAAGTGACCTCACGCTCAACTTCGAGCGGCCTGGGCGCACGCCCGACGTGTTCTATTCGTGCAATGGCGGCTCGGGATCCTGGGACCGAAATCTGGTACGAGTGCCGATCAAGTTCGGGTACAGGTCGGCGACCTTCGAGGACGGCGCAATCATCCACCCTACGACGGGGTTTGACAGCGTCGACCCGGGCGGCTCATTGACGTTGTCCTCCGCAGAGAAGTACGAAGGCGCGAAGTCAGTGCGGGCGGAGCAGGCAGACGCACTTTCGCGCGGCGCCCTCAACGTAAGCTGGAGGAACGGCAGCGACGTCTGGTACGGAACGGCATTCAAGCTTCCCGTTGGCTTCGCGCCCAACAACGACAGAGTGGGCCTTTTGAAATGGGAGAACGCAAGCGGGTCGAGGACCGGCGGGGTCGTTTACCAGACCGACAACACCGTGGCAGTCGAACGCGGGGGAACACCAATCGATTCCGGGCGCTTCAGCCTCCCGGAGGGCAGGTGGTTCTGGCTCGAGGTGCATCAGCGGCTCGACCAGTCACGCCCGCTCAGCGAGGCATTCGTGGACGGCAAGCTCGTCTGGACTTCGACCGCTCCCAACAACTACCCGGACAGTGACGGCGTACCCACAAAAGTCAATTTTGGTCTCGCGTCCGGACCGCCGGGAGCGGGCTCGTTCCTGTACATGGACCGCGCCACCGTGAGCGAGAGCCAGCGGGGAGCGCTCAGTACTGTCCCGGCTGCTCCCACGCAGTGGTCGGTCAAGGGCCAGGGAGGGTTGACCTCGATTCAGTGGCAGCCCGTGTCCGGTGCAACGGGATACCGCCTCTACCGGCGTGTGCCATCGAACAGTGCGCCGAATGTGCCGTGGCAGCTTCTCGCCGATACGACGGCGCTCTCCGCAACCGACAACGGACTCGCGAACAACCAGACCTACCAGTACCGGCTCGTGGCGTACAACAGCGCAGGAGACAGTATGTTCTCGGCGCCGAAACAGGCCATACCAGGGGGTCGGGTCACCGTCACGGTCGATGTCGTCGACACCAACGGCAACGAGTATGACGCGAGTGGGGGCGAGGTAACCGATCCACAAGACTTCCAGCTCCTGGCGAGTGCGAACTCGGGGCTCCCGTCCGGGTTCTTCACACTCGACGATGACCCTAGCTCGTCGACCCCCGTAAGCCAGACCGGCACCATATGGGTGAATCCGGGACCGAACTACTGGGCCGGCATATTGGTGCCGCCGGGCTGGCAGTACCTCGACAATAAGTGTGACAACGGGAGCACAGCTTCAAACATAACCGTGTATGCGGGTGAAACGGTGAATTGCTGGTTCGTGCTGAAGAAGTCGCCTTAGGCGAAACCGGCGGCGCCCGGCTCAGAGGATCTCGATCTCGACCCCCTCGCCCGGCCGCACGTCGCCGCGCTCGGGCGCCAGGTAGGCGAGCGCCTCCGCGTCCAGCATCGAGGTGAGCACGTGCGAGCCCTGCTCCTTGGTCGGCCGCACGTGCCACCCGTCCTCTCGCACGTCGAGGCGGCAGCGCACCACGTGGGCGCGGCCCGGGGCCTTCGAGTAGCCCTCGTCGATAACGGCCAGGGTGCGGCGCGCAAACGGCTGTGCGCCCGCGAGCGCGGTCAGAGCGGGACGGACGAACAGGTGGAACGTGACCATCGCCGAGACGGGATTTCCGGGCAACCCGAATACGAGCACCGGGGATGAAGCGTGGGCCCCGAACCACGTCGGCTTGCCCGGTCGCAGCGCGACGCCCCAGAACACCTCCTCCACGCCGAGTTCGGAGAGCGCCGGCTTCACGTGGTCGTGCGGACCGACCGAAACGCCGCCGGTGGTGACGAGGACGTCAGCGTCGAGTCCCCGCTCGATCGCGTCCCGGGTCGCGTCGAAGTCGTCGCCCACGGTCGTGTGCCCGGCCGACATACCACCCGCATCGCGCACCTGGGCGTCGATCGCGAAGCCGTTCGTGCTGCGGATCTGGCCTGCGGCGAGGGGCTGCCCCGGATCGACCAGCTCGTCGCCCGTGATCAGGATCGAAACGCGGGGCCTGCGGTGGCAGGCCAGGCTGTCGGCTCCCACGGAGGCGGCCACGGCCAGCTCGGCGGGGCCCATGCGGCGTCCCCGCTCGAGCACCACGTCTCCCGCGCGCACGTCCTCGCCCGCGCGCCGGATCTCCTTGCCGGGCGAGACCTCGGCAAGGATCGCGACGACCCCATCGCGCCCTTTTGTGTCCTCGACGCGCACGACCCCGTCGGCACCAGGCGGCATCATCGCCCCGGTCGAGATCTGGACCGCTTCGCCGGGTCCGGGCCCTCGCGAGGCCGGCTCGCCCGCCCGTGACTCGTCCACGACCGAGAGTTCGACCGGCGACGCCGGCGCGGCGCCGCGCGTGTCGGCCGCGCGGACCGCAAAGCCGTCCATCGCCGAGTTGTCGAACGGCGGGACGTCGTCGCGGCCTGCGAGGTTCTCACCGAGCACGCGCCCGCGCGCATCCGGCAGCGGGACGCGCTCGAGCTCGAGTGGCTGGACGCGCGCAAGAATCAGCCGGAGCGCCTCGTCCGGCGTTATGAGCGAACGCGCCACACGCTCTCCGACGGCTATTGCCGTCGGAGGCTTTTTATCAAGGCGTCGAGTGCGCGGAACGTCACGTTCGCGCCCACCTTCACCGGCATCTTCGCCGCCTCGATCGCGCCGTCGAGGGCGAGGCGGGGCAAGCCAGGGGCGGCCTCCCGAGGTCCGAAGACCGCGGGGTCTGTTTCGGTGGGCTCAGTCGGGCCACCGGTCACGGGGCCCGGCTTCGCCATGCTCCTGCGAGTCCTCGGCGCGGGCGCGCTCGTGCCGGCGCCGGTGCGGGCGCGGCCGGTCGCGGCTCTGGGCGTGGCGGGCTTGGCGGCCCTGGGGCGGGCGGGCTTGCGCCGCGCCGTCTGGCGCCCGGGGCGCGAGCGCGGAAGCTTGGCCATAATCTGCTCGTCGGGCGGTGTCTCGGCGCGGGGCGCGGCCGGTGGCGTGGTCTCGGCCTGGGGCGGGAGCGGCTCCACGCCGGGCCCGGACAGGTCGGTGGGTGGCGGCGCTGCGGGGCGTGCCTCCGCGCGGTCGTCTCCTCCGCTGCCGGGGCCAGGCTCGTGAACGTCCACGGAACGTCCTTTCGGGATGGTTTCTCGGTCGCTCCGGCTTATCCGAAGGGGCCGGCGCAGAGGAAGGCTTGCGCATCCTATTGCTACCCGGCTAACGTAGGGCCTAGACGCGCGGAGCGCTTTCGCGGCAGTGTCCAGGTTCGGCGAGAGGCGTCCAGGCTGAAAGCCTCGAAAGCGTCGTTTTGAGGAACTTTTCAGCTAAAAGGCTGTATTACGTAGTAAAACCGTTTTCAAGGGCCGAAGGATCCAGAGCCCATTGCACGGTCCGAACCACCGGGTTGACTGCGAAATGAGTATCGATACCATCCCAAGCACAGGCTCGAGCGGCCCGCGAGGCCGTTCCTACTGTCGTGCTTCGGGGCATGACCACTACACGAGGCAGGCGCGGTTCGCGTCCGGACCGCTGAGCGCCTGTAGAAGGAACGAGATCAACTAGATGCTTCAAAGCGAACTCCACGAACTCGAAGAGATCAAGGGCCTGGTCGTAAAGGGCCAGCAGCAGGGGGTCCTGTCCTACACAGAGATCGCCGATGCCGTGTCGGAGGTCGACCTCGACGAGGCCGACGTCGAAGAGCTCTACGGCTTCCTCGAGAAGTCCGAGATCGAGCTTGTCGAGGACATCGACGCGGGCGCGCCCAAGCCCGAGGCCGAGCCGCCCGAGACGGGCAAGCGCAAGCGCAAGCCGAAAGGCCAGATCGACCTGCGGCCCGACATGACGACCGATTCGCTTCAGCTCTTCCTGAAGGACATCGGCAAGGTTCGCCTGCTGACGGCCCAGGAGGAGGTCGACCTTGCGAAGCGGATCGAGCGCGGCGACCTAGACGCGAAGCAGAAGATGGTCGAGTCGAACCTGCGCCTCGTGGTCTCGATCGCGAAGAACTACCGCAACCAGGGCCTGCCTTTCCTCGACCTGATCCAGGAGGGCACGCTCGGGCTCGTCCGGGCCGCTGAGAAGTTCGACTACCGCAAGGGCTTCAAGTTCTCGACCTACGCGACCTGGTGGATTCGCCAGGCGATCGCCCGTGCGCTGGCCGACAAGGCCCGCACGATCCGGATCCCGGTGCACGTGGTCGAGAAGCTGAACAAGATCGGTCGTGCCGAGCGCAAGCTCGTGACCGAGCTCGGTCGCGAGCCGACCGCCGAGGAGATCGCGATGGTGACGGGAATCGACCCCGACGAGGTGGGCGCGATCAAGCGCTCCGCCCAGGCGCCGATCTCGCTCGAGAAGCCGGTCGGGGACGAGGAGGAGTCCGAGTTCGGGCAGTTCATCGCCGACGAGCGGGCCGAGTCGCCCTACGACCGCGCGGTCGACAACCTCACCAAGGAGGCCCTGCGCGAGGCGCTCGAGAACCTCTCCTACCGTGAGCGGCGCGTGCTCGAGCTTCGCTACGGGCTCGGCGGGGAGCACCCCCGGACGCTCGACGAGGTGGGCCGCACGTTCAACGTGACGCGCGAGCGCATTCGCCAGATCGAGAACCAGTCGCTGAAGAAGCTTCAGAGCCTCGCCGAAGCGCAAAAGCTTCGCGAAGTCGCGTAGGCCCTAACTACACCGGCCAGTTTCTCGGCCCTTTCTTTGGCTCAAGCATCTTTCGGGCCTGCCGATGTAACGGAAGGTATGGCGTTTGACCTTCAGCAGGCGCTGCATGCCGTCGTGGAGAAGGGGGGCTCGGATCTTCACATCAAGGTCCCCTCGCAACCACTGATGCGGCTGCAGGGCCATCTCACCCCGCTCGAGCACACCGAGCCGCTGACGCCCGCCGACACGGAACGGGTGCTCAGGGAGATGCTGACCGCGAGCGACCGGCTGGCCGAGTTCGCCCGGGACGGCGAGATCGACTTCTCCTACACCGTCAGGGGCCTGGCGCGGTTCCGCGTGAACGCGTTCCGCCAGCGCGGCTCGATCTCGATCGCCTGCCGCGTGGTGCCGTTCAGCATCCGGTCGGTCGACGAGCTCGGGCTGCCCGAGGTCGTCCGCAGGATCGCGGACGAGCCGCGCGGGATCATCCTCGTCACCGGCACGACCGGCTCCGGTAAGTCGACCACGCTTGCGGCGATGGTCGACCACATCAACACCACCTATGCCCGGAACATCGTCACGATCGAGGACCCGATCGAGTATCTCCACCGCGACAAGAGCTCGGTGGTCCACCAGCGGGAGGTGGGATTCGACACGAACTCCTTCGCCCAGGCGCTCCGGCGCGTGCTCCGCCAGGACCCGGACGTGATCCTGATCGGCGAGATGCGCGACGAGGAGACGGTCGGCACCGCGCTGAGCGCCGCCGAGACCGGACACCTCGTGCTCAGCACGCTCCACACGATCGACGCGATCGAGACGGTCAACCGGATCATCGACTTCTTCCCTCCGCACCATCACCAGCAGGTGCGCGCGATGCTCGCCGGCTCGCTTCGCGGCGTGATCTCTCAGCGGCTGGTGCCGACCGTCGACAACGCCTCGCGGGTGGTCGCCTGCGAAGTGCTCACGATGACGGGGCGGGTGCGCGACATGATCGCCGACCCGAACGAGACCAGCAAGCTCGGCGAGGTGATCGCAGAGGGCTCCTACTACGGCATGCAGACCTTCGACCAGGCCCTGCTCAAGCTTCACGCCGCCGGAAAGATCTCGATGGACGAGGCGCTCAAGGCCGCCACACACCCACACGACTTCAAGCTGCTCGTCGCCTCCGAGGGCCAGCGCTCGACTTCGGTCGAGCACATCTACTCGGGCGACGAAGCCACCGACCAGCCGCCGCCGGCCTCGGACTCGGGCGCGAACGGCTCCGGCGAGCACCAGAGCGTACAGTTCGGCTGAGCGCCCGGAACGGCTGCCGGCCGCGCGCCGGAGCCTTTACTTCAGTCTGTAAAGCCTTGGTATGATCGAAGCGCGGACAGGCTCTGCCGCGCTGAGGAGATGCGGCCGGGCCGAGACCCTCATGAGCTCCAACGAGACGTGCCCTGTATGCCACACGGCCGAGATCATCTCCGGCAAGTGGACGCTCCTGATCATCCGTGACCTCGCGGACGGGCGGTCGCGCTTCTGCGAGCTCGAGCGTTCGCTCGAGGGCATCAGCCCACGCACGCTATCGCTTCGCCTTCGAGCCCTCGAAGCGGAGGGAATCGTCGAGCGCCGGACCTACCCCGAGGTGCCCCCTCGCGTCGAGTACCGCCTGACCGAGAAGGGCGTGGCGCTCGTGCCGCTGATCGAGCAGATGCGCCGCTACGGGCGCGAGTGGCTGCGCGGCAGCCACGACCGGGCCCGCGAAGCGGCCTGACCGCGACCGCTCCCAAAGCGCCCCCGAGACCTCCTCCGACCGGACCCGGCTCACGCTTTGGCGGCGCGCTCTATCGTCGCGGGCTCGGGGGTCCGGCTCGCCGTGGCCCGTGTGGCGACCTGAGGAGGCTTCGTGAAGGGATCTCGTGAGCGCGTGGGCGCAATCCGGGCAGCGCTGCTGGCATACCGGCCGTCCGCCTCGATGCTGGTCGCGCTGGCCGCGCTGTTCGTCGCGCTGGGCGGCACGACCTACGCCGTGACGAAGCTTCCCAAGCGGAGCGTCGGGCCGGCGCAGCTCAAGCGGAATGCGGTGCGGACGCAGCACATCAAAGCCCGGAACGTCACCCGGTCGAGGATCGCCAGGCGCGCGATCGACTCGTCGCTGGTGGCGTCGAACTCGCTCACGGGTGGGGATATCCGCGAGGGCACGCTCGGCACCGTCAGGAACGCGACGAACGCCGCCAGCGCGGCGGACTCCGCGAAGGTCGGCGGTCGCACCGTCCAGAAGTTCTCGTTCGTCGAGGCGGCACCGACCGCGGCCACGACCGTGCTGGCGGTGGACGGGCTGACGCTCACCGCGGTCTGCGACGCCGGCCCGGCGCTGGCGGTGACCGCCTCCACCTCTGTGGGCGGCGCCTTCATCCACTCCGGCGGGACTCACTCCGCGGGTGGCACGTTCTATGCGGAAGACGACTCCTTCGACACGGTCGACTCGTTCGACCCGCTTCAGGACGCGGGGGCAACCGGCAGCACGAACCTGCGCGGGACGCTCGTCTACGCGCGCACCGACGGCACCGTCGTCACCGCCGACTTCCTGGCCGAGGAAACCGCCACCGGCTGCGTCTTTGCGGGTACCGCCGTGGGCTGAGCCGCGGCAAATTCGGCGCGCATTTTCGATGGCCGTCGTCTAGTTTCAATCCAGAGGGGTACAGCGTGGCCTCCCGAGAGCCCCGGCGCGCCCCGTCTGTGGAAAAGCAAAAGGAGTTGCTTTGGCTGGATCTGGAGGGACCCAGAGGCCCCGGGCGTGGCGACGCGTGCTCGCTCATCGCCCATCGCCCGCGATGGTGGTCGCGCTCGTCGCCCTGTTCGTCGCGATGGGTGGCACCACGTATGCCGTGGCGAAGCTTCCGAGCCGAAGCGTGGGCTCGATCCAGCTGAAGAAGGGCGCTGTGCGCTCGGAGAACATCGCCAGGGGGGCGGTGACGGCCTCCAAGCTCTCCAAGGGACTGGTGGCAGATGCCAAGCCTGCGGGGCCGGTGGGCCCGACCCAGCCGGTGATCGTCAACCAGGACCTTCCCTCCGACGGCGTCGCCTACGCCGTGAAGGCGGGCTGGGCCGACAACGCCGGCAAGACAGACCGCGCGACCCTCGCCGACCGGGCCACGAGCGCGGACAGGGCCACGACCGCAACGAGCGCGGGGAGCGCCGCGAGCGCCGACTATGCGTCTGACTCCGACAAGCTCGACGGCAAGGACTCGAGCTACTTCCTGTCGCGCAGCACGATCGTCGATCTGCCACGGCTCACCCTCACCGACGGCCAGAGCAAGGTGATCCTGACGAGCGGGCCGTTCAAATACACGGCGCGCTGCGACATCAACAGCGGCGGCGTCGACAGCGCCGACATCTTCATCTCCACCACGGAGAGCCACTCGGCCTTCGACGGGGACGACATCAACTCCGACATGAGCCCGTCGACCCCGGAGTCGTCCCGCCACCATGCCCATGTCGAGGGCCCGACCAAGAAGCCGGCCTTCAAGGCCGAGGACGACGGGACCGCGGTCGCGCCGAGCGGCAGCGAGGTCCGGTCGATCACCTGGTACATCGGCGTGAACCTCTTCAACACGACCGGGCGCTGCTACTTCGGCGGCTTCACGATCGCCTAGCCGCTGCGTTGAAGCTCCGACGTCCCTCGCCGGCGCTCCTCGTCGCGCTCCTCGCCCTCTTCATGGGCCTGAGCGGGACCACCTACGCGGTCACGCATCTGCCCAGCCGCAGCGTCGGCTCGCTCGCGCTACAGAAGGGCGCCGTCCACAAGGAGAACATCGCGACCGGGGCCGTCACCCGATCCCGGCTCGGCAAGGACCTGCTCAGCGTCGCGAGAGCGTCACCGCGCAGGACCGCGCCAAGCTTTCGCGCCGAGGCTTCCTATGCCGCCAGAGCGGGCTTTGCCGAGAACGCCGGCCACGCCGACCTCGCCGGTCTCGCCGACAGTGCGGCGAGCGCCGACAGCGCTGCGAGCGCCACGACCGCCGACAATGCTGCCTACGCTCCCGCGGTCGGCAACACGGACAACCTCGACGGACACGACTCCAGCTTCTTTCTCGAGCGCGGCGCGATCCTGAACATCCCGCGGTTCTCGCTCGGCGACGACGAGTCGCGAGTCATGCTTACCCACGGTCCTTTCACCGTGACCGCGCGTTGCTTCATCAATCAGCTCGCCAACGACGACGCTGACATCCTGATCTCGACGAGCCAGACACATGCGGCCTTCCACGGCTTCACCAACAACCCCGATTTCAACCCGAACGACCCGCAATCGATTCGCTCCCTGATCGGCGTCGAGGGCCTCACCGGTCTTTCCGCGTTCGAGTCCTCCGCACGTGCCACCGCGGTCGCGCCCGACGGCACCGACATCAGGTCGATGGTCCTCTACACGGGCCTCAATTTGTTCGGCGAGATCGGCCGCTGCCAGTTCGGCGGCCTCGCGATTCTCTGACCAGCCGGTTTCGCGGGAAAGGACCGGCCGCGCCGGTGGCGAACTCAAGCGCCGGTGCGAAACCGTGCGCTTCATGACCAGCTCCGACTGTTCGCCGGCCAGGCCGCCGGCCGGCTGAAGGGCGTGGTCGACGCCGGCAGCGAGATCCCGTTCGAGGTTGCCGAAGCGCCGGGCGCCCGCTCCGTGCTCTACCGGTACAAGCCGCTCGCCGGCGAGTTCCTGCGGGAGCGCCTCGCGGAGCTGCGTGCGCTCGACGCCTACCCGGGCACGGTCGCCGCGCTCGGCCGGGTCGAGGGAACGTCCGCCTACCTGCGCGTGCTGGGCACCAGCTACGTCCCGGCGCTCGAGCACGATCGCGCGGAGACGACGCTGGTCGAGTTCCTGTGCCGCGTGTGGGAGGAGTCCAGCGTCTTCGAGCTCGACGACGCTCGCTTCGAGCGCGCCTACGGCGAGCTGGAACGTGTCGTCTACGAGGACACGGCGGTAAACACGGTGGTCGCACCCCTGCTCGGTGTGAGCCTGGCCGCGGACCGATGGGAGCTCGGCTCTGGGATCGCGCTGGTGCGCGGGGACCTCGCGCAGGCGCCGCCCGAGGCGGTCTGGGCGTCCGGGCGCGAGGACGAGGAGCCGAACGCGCTCGTCACGCTGATGGCCGAGTCGCGGCCGTCCGAGCCGCCTCCGCTGACCTCGGCCCGGCTCGTGTTCCGA
Organism: Solirubrobacterales bacterium; assembly: GCA_038326655.1. GTDB lineage: Bacteria > Actinomycetota > Thermoleophilia > Solirubrobacterales > JBBDJG01 > JBBQKG01. The sequence continues at coordinate 18,612 of JBBQKG010000028.1, read as the reverse complement.
AAGCTTCTGACCGCGCTCCGGCTGCTGAAGCCGGGCGCAGCGACACTCGGCGCAAGCGCGTGGTGGCGCACCGACGAGGGGCCCTGGCATGCCGTTCCGCTCGGGTTTGCGGGCCGCTCGCGCGGTGCCCGCTACTGGCTGGAGGGAGACGAGCGCCCCGAGCTGGTGGAGTTGTTCGAGACGCTGCGCACCCGCCCCGCGCAGGGCGGGTCGCTGCCGTGGGCGCTGGCGCGATTCGAGCTCGGCTGCGAGCATCCCGTCGCGATCGAGGGGCTTTCCGATCACCTCCTGGCGCTACGGGGGATCCTGGACGACGGCGAGCGCTCCGAGCGCGCGATCGCGCGGAGGCTGGCGGCGCTATCGGCGGAGCCGGCCGACCAGAATGCGGTCCGTGACCGCGTCGAGCAGGCGTTCAAGCTCGAGCGGCTGGTGATGCGCGGCAGCGCCGATGCCGCTTACATGGCTGCGATCGGGGTCGAGTCGCCGGACTTGGTCGTGCGCGAGCTGGAGGAGAACCTGCGTGCGCTGCTCTGCGACATCGTGTCCGGGCATATGGACGCAGACGTCCGGGGCGTCGCAGACGACCTGCTGCCGCCCCCCGAGGACCCGGGCAGCCGCGTCGTGCGGCAGCCGCCGGAGCCGAGCTTTATCGTCCGCCGCGGCCGGGAGGCGATCACCGACACCCTTTTGGGCCTGGACGACGCGCCGGGCCTGCTCGCGCCGACGGAGGCGCCCGCCGTCACGAGGCGCGCCGAAGAGGCGCCCACGCAGGAGCACGCCGCCGTCGCGGCCACCGGCCAGGGCGAGCCCGCCGAGGACGGCGAGGACTGGGGACTCGACGACGACGCCGCCGACTACTCGGCCGCCGTCTGAGCGCAGCCGAGCAGGCTGCCACCTCTTTCGGGCGCGCTAAGCGGTCGTCTGCTCGAGCAACTGCCGGCGCTCGGCGACCGATGCGAACAGGTAGCGGTTGATCTGGGCAAGACCGCCGATGTCGTGGACGTCCTCGTCCAGGTACGGCACCTCGAGCACGCAGTCCTCGTCCAGCCGCTCCGTCAGGAGCGCCATGCTCTCCCGGTCCCGCTCGGCCAGCATGCGATAGCGCTCGAAGTTCTCGGCCACCTTCTCCGCCAACTCCGCCGCCTTCGGCGTGCCGTTGAACGAGGCCTTCAACCCATCGAGCAGAGCGTCCTTGACTTCACCCGCCGGCCGGTCTCGCCGGCCGGCGGTTTTTATGTAGTCCGGATGCACCTTGTTCACGACGATGCCCCCGAAGGGCAGCTTGGCCTCCTTCAGGCGCCGCCAGAAGTAGAACGCCTCCTCGATCGGGTCACGCTCGGGCGCGCTCACGAGCAGGAAGGTGGTGCGCCGGTCGCCGAGCAGCTCGTTGACGCGCTGCGCCCGCTCGCCGAAGCCCTGCGCCATGTCGCCGAAGCTCTGGAAGAACTCGGACAGGTCCTGCAGGAGGTCGATGCCGGTGATCCGCTTGAGAGCCGAGAAGAGGATGCCTCCAGACCGGCCGAGCACCTTCACCCCGAAGCGACCGGGCTTCAGGAAGAACTGGAGCGACTTGCCCTCGATGAACCGGGTCATCCGCTCCGGCGCCTCGATGAAGTCGAGCGCATGCCGCGTCGGTGGTGTGTCCAGCACCAGCAGGTCGTAGCGAGCCTCCTGGTGGAGCTCGTAGATCTTCTCCATCGCCATGTACTCCTGAGAGCCCGCCATCGCGTTGGAGATCTCCTGGTAGATGCGGTTCTGGAGCACGCGGTCGCGCGTCTCCTCGTCGGGGGCATGGCGCTCGACGAGGTCGTCGAACGTGCGCTTCGCGTTGAGCATCATCGCCCAGAGCTCGCCGCGCATCTCGATCCCCGCCGCGGCGAAGCGCCCCGGGTCGACGAGCCGCTCCTCGTTGCCGAGCTCGGGCAGGCCCAGCGAGTTCGCGAGGCGCTTCGCCGGGTCGATCGTCAGGACCGCGACCTTCTTCCCGCGGGAGGCCATCTCCATCGCGATCGCGGCCGACGTGGTGGTCTTGCCGACCCCGCCCGAGCCCGCGCAGATGCAGATCTCCTTGCCCTCGAGGACCTCGCCGACGTTCACAGCTGGTCCTCGATCTCGTCTGCGAGCAACTCCACGGCGCCCATGTCGAGCTGGGGCCGGAACACGAAAGGCAGCTCGACCACGTCCCGGTCGAGGCCCTCCTCCAGCCGCCCGAGCTGCTCGCGGTGCGCGTTCGCGCGCTTGTGCTCGGAGACCGCGGCGCGCAGGGCGGCGCGGCGCACGACCTCGGCGCGGTCGCCGTCCGAGGCGGCGTCCTGGTCGAGGCGCGCTCGAATCGCGGCAGCCTCGTCGTCGTCGAAGAGCCGCGGGTAGAGGCCGTTCATGAAGACCCTGTCGAGGCCCAAGCCGAGCTCGCGCTCGAGGCTTTGCTCCAGGTCGATCGTCTCGTTCACCGGCATCTCCTCCGGCCACGCGACCGCGCAGATGGACGTGAGCTTCGGGTCCGTGACGAACTTGTAGATCGCATCCGCCTGGCGCTTGATCGGTCCCACGCGCGCGATGTCACCGAATGTTTTCGGGGTCTTGAGGATCCCGACCCCATGGCCGGTGGCGGGCGCATCGACGATCACGATGTCGTACTTGGAGCCGCGCTTGACGCGGCGGTCCAGCTGCGCCAGCTCCCAGATCTTGCCGATCGTCACGAGCTCTCGGAGACCCGGCGTGGCGGCCGCGAAGTACGTGAACACCCGGTTCTTGAACATCAGGTCGTAGATCGGCTTCACCTTGATCTGGAGCATCAGGTACTCCTCCAGCGCCCGCTGCGGGTCGATCGAGAAGGCGTAGAGGTTGGGGGCGATCTCGGCCTCGTGATAGCCGACCCCCTGGCGCTCGAAGAACCGAGACATGCGCTCCTGCTGGGCGACCTCGCAGATGATCGCGCGCTTGCCCTCGCGCGCGGCGGCCACCCCGAGCGCGGCGGCCACGGTCGACTTGCCGACGCCGCCCTTGCCGGTCACGAAGATTGCGCGCTTGTCTAAAAGGTTGGAGGCCAACGGACGCGATGAGGGACTTCGGAGCGTATCGGGCCGACCCGGCGGGGACACCTGCGTGCGGGCCGGGAAGGAATCGCCCTCGGTAATGCGAATACCCGTGCGCAATGGGTTTACTCCAGCGATTCGCGCGTCCCGAGTATCGCGCTGGGCGTGCAGCCGACTCTCCGTCGGAAGACGAGCGCCTCGAAGAGGCGCGCGGGCCGGAGGAGACGCCGAGCGCTCCGCCACCGGGCGGGGCCGACCAAGGGGGTGGAAGCGTGTACGGATCGGAGGCCTTCTCGCAGGAGGCGGCGGTCGCGCGCGAAGCGCCGTCCCCCGAGCCGGACGCCCCGGCGGCGAATGGCACGCCGGCGCCTGCGCCCCAGCATCAACCCAAGGTGCCGTCGCCTCCCGCCGAGCCCGAGGTCAAGCGCGCCGAGGTGATCGCCTTCGCCAACCAGAAGGGCGGCGTCGCCAAGACCACCACGACGCTCAACCTCGCCGTCGCCTTCGCCGAGACGGGCAAGCGGGTGCTGGCGATCGACATGGACCCGCAGGGCAACCTCACGATGAGCCAGGGGATCGACCCCGACTCGGTCGACAAGTCGATGTACGACGTGCTCGTCAACGACGTCTCGCTGCGGGAGGTGATCCGCAAGCGCGAGATCGACGTGGCCTGCGCATCGATCGACCTGGCCGGCGCCGAGATCGCGATGAGCACCAAGATCGGCCGCGAGCGGCAGCTCGAGAAGGCGCTGCGCCCCGTGCTGGAGGACTACGACTTCGTGTGCATCGACACACCGCCGTCCCTGGGCCTGCTGACGATCAACGCCCTGACCGCCGCCAGCAAGGTTATTGTGCCGGTGCAGTGCGAGTATCTGTCGATGCGCGGCCTGATCCAGCTTCAGAACACGCTTTCGATGATCCGAGACGAGCTCAATCCAGGCGTCGAGATCGAGGGCATCCTGCCGACCCTCGTCGATAGCCGCACCGTTCACGCCAAGGAGGCGATCGAGATTCTCGAAGAGAACTTCGGCGACCAGGTGTTCGCGACCCGGATCCGGAAGACGATCCGGTTCGCCGAGGCCCCGGTTAAGGGCACGTCCGTGCTGAAGTACGACCCCGACGGCGTGGCGGCAGAGTCCTACCGTGATCTTGCGAAGGAGGTCCTTGCGAATGGCCGGCAGTAAGCGAGCAAGCATGCGCGAGGGCCCGCTCTCGCAACTCTTCAAGCGCACCGATGTCGACGCGCCCGAGGGCGCGCAGGCGCCTGAGAGCGCACAGCCGCGACCAGAGCCGGCACCGGAGGAGCGCCCCCAGGAGGCAGCTCCGCAGGAGCCTGGCCTGGACGACGCCCAGCCTCGCATCCCCAGCCCGAAGGAGCGCCTGAGCGCCGCCTTCTCGCACGACATTCCGCACGACGTGCTCGAACGCCCCCGCTCGGAGCCGGCGTCCCCGCGCGAGTACCGCCCGCGCGACGAGCCGGCGCTGCCGAAGCCGGGCGAGGTGCACAAGCCGGTCCTGCGTGTCGTCGGCGTCGGCGGAGCCGGCGTCAACGCGGTCAATCGCATGATCGAGGCAGGCGTCGAAGGCGTCGAGTTCATCGCGGTCAACACCGACCTGCAATCGCTCCAGCAGAGCAGTGCGGACGTGACGCTCCACATCGGGGCCCAGATCACGCGCGGGCTCGGGTCGGGCTCGGACCCCAATGTCGGGCACGCGTCGGCGATCGCCGACGACGACCGCGTCAAGAGCCTCTTGAAGGGCTCGGACATGGTGTTCGTCGCGGCAGGCGCAGGCGGCGGCACCGGCACCGGCGCAGCACCCGTGGTCGCGCGGATCGCGCGCGAGATCGGTGCGCTCACGGTCGGGATCGTCACGAAGCCGTTCGGCTTCGAGGGGACACGGCGCGGGACTCAGGCCGACGAGGGCATCAACGAGCTCGCCAAGCACGTGGACACCTTGATCGTGATCCCGAACAACCGGTTGCTGTCCGTGCTCGAGAAGGGCACCTCGATGGTGGACGCGTTCCGGGTCGCCGACGACGTCCTGCGCCAGGGCGTGCAGGGCATCTCCGACCTGGTCACGCTGCCGGGCCTCATCAACCTCGACTTCGCCGACGTGCGCACGATCATGAGCGACGCCGGCCAGGCGCTGCTCGGGATCGGCATGGCGACCGGCGAGCGCCGGGCGATCGAGGCGGCCGAGGAGGCCGTCGCATCGCCGCTGCTCGAGACCTCCGTCGAAGGCGCCCGGTCGATCCTGCTCTCGATCACCGGCGGCACCGAGCTGTCGCTGTGGGAGGTCAACGAGGCCGCGCGGGCGGTCGCCGAGGCGGCCCACCCGAGCGCGAACATCATCTTCGGCGCGATGGTCGACGAGAAGATCGGCGACGAGTGCTGGGTGACCGTGGTCGCAACCGGCTACGGCGACCGCCCGACGCGCCGCGGCACGACCTCGTCGTTCCGCGAGCCGGCAGGCGAGCCGCGCGTGCGGCGAGGCAACGAGGTCGCCGACCTCGCCGGGGACTTCGACATCCCCGAGTTCGTGCCCCAGGGCTAGGCCGGCCCGGACATCCGCCCCTTGTGGACGCCCGGCGACGGGCGGTAGGCTCCACGCCGGGGAGATGAGGCTCCGATTTCTGACTTCGTTTGTGGTCGCGGTTACGCTCCTGCTGACGGCGTCGACCGCGCACGCGAGCTTCCCAGGGGCGAACGGGAAGATCGCGTACTCGGCGACCGTGAACGTCTACACCGTCGAGCCGGACGGCACGGGGGCACAGCAGCTCGTCCCCAATGCCCGGAGCCCGGCCTGGTCGCCCAACGGCAGGCAGATCGCCTACAGCGACGGGTCGAGGATCTGGATCGCCAATGCTGACGGCAGCCAGCCCCATGTGATCTTGGACTTCGCCGCCGACCCCTACGGCTATGCGATCGAAGACGGGATCGGCTGGTCTCCGGACGCTCAGAGGCTGGTGGTGTCCCTCGGGTACTACTGCGCCGACTGCCTGAACGAGCCGTCGGATCTCTACACCATTGGCATCGACGGCAGCAACGCACAGTCTCTGCCGACCTCGGGCCTTACCGTCAACTCAGACCCCGATTGGTCGCCGGACGGTCGCCTGATCGCGTTTTACAGCGACATGAACACTCCGGGCAGCAGCAGGATCTTCACGATCAAGCCCGATGGCACCGGGCTGACCCAGGTGAGCAACACTCCGGCGGCGTCTCCATCGTGGTCGCCCGATGGCCAGAGGCTTGCGTTCGACGATGGCGGGATCTATTCGCGTGACATGGTCACGGGTGTCGAGACCAAGCTGACCACCGATGCCTACGACGGACAGTCCGCCTGGTCTCCCGACGGGACCAAGCTGGCGTTCTCGCACGGTTGTCCTTCGGCGTGCTCGACGAGGGGCATCTACACGATCAACGCCGATGGCAGTGCGCGTACGCAGATCACGGCCGGGGCCAACGACCAGTGGCCCGCCTGGCAGCCGATCCAAGGTCCCAGGCGCAGCGACTTCAGGCACGCCGCAAAGTTCTGCCAGGCGGAGCAGGCATTCCTCGGCGAGCCGGCGTTCAGGCATAAGTACGGCAACAACGGGAAGTGCGTCAGCGGCAAGTAGCGTGGTCCTCGGCACGGCCGCGCATTCATGCCTTGCCGTGCGCTCGAACGGAATCTTCGCCCCGTAGGTTGCCACTACGCTGACGCTCATGAAGGGCGTCGTCGCAGCCGGCCACCACGTCACCGCCGAGGCGGGCGCCCAGTGCCTGCGCGAAGGCGGCAACGCGTTCGACGCTGCGGTCTGCGCGGTGCTCACCTCCTGCGCGGCCGAGAGCACGCTCACGGGTCTCGGCGCCGGCGGGTTCCTGCTCGCCCATACGGCGCAGGGCGAGAGCCACCTGTTCGACTTCTTCGTCGAGGCGGGGGGCCGCGGGCTCGATCCCGGCCGCCGGGCCGAGCTTGTCGGTGTCGAGGTGCTCTTCGACGACGTGACGCAGCTGTTCAACATCGGCCCATCCTCATGCGGCGTGCCGGGCACGGCGGCCGGGCTCTGGGAGGTTGCCGAGCGGCTTTGCTCGATGCCGTTCGCCGCGCTCGCCGAGCCCGCGATCGCCGCTGCCCGCGACGGTGTGCGGATCACGCCCGAGCAGGGCTATCTGTTCTCGATCCTCGAGCCGATCGTGACCCTTTTCCCGGAGTCCCGCGATCTCTACGCGCCGGAGGGACGCCTGCTCGAAGCCGGCGACCTCTTCTGCTTCCCCGATCTCGCCGACGCGCTCGAGCGGCTCGCCGTGGAAGGGCCGGCGTCGATCTACCGGGGCGAGACGGCCGCGCGCATCTGCGACTGGGTCTGCGAGCGCGGCGGCCTGCTGTCCGCCGAGGACCTCGCGCGTTACCGGGTGATCGAGCGCGAGCCTGTCACCGCCCGCTACCGCGGGCGCGAGGTCCTGACCAACGCGCCGCCGTCGTCCGGCGGGGTCCTGATCGCGTTCGCGCTCGACCTGCTGGAGCGGGCGGGAAGCGCGGTGCCGCCCGCAAGCGCGGACGGGCTGGCACTGCTGGCGGAGGTGATGGAGGAGGCCAACCACGTGCGCGCGGGCGTCGACTTCAACCGCGCGCTGCACGAGGACGGTTTCGCGGAGCGCTTCCTCTCCGGCCCGCACATCGACGAGGCGCTGGCGCACATGGTGGAGCGCCTGGCGGGCGCACGCGCGGGCCAGGGCGCCGGCACGGGCGACGCGCTCGGCTCGACCACCCACATCTCGGTGCTCGACGGCGACGGCAACGCGGCGAGCGTGACGTGCTCCAACGGGACCGGGTCGGGCGTACTGGTTCCGGGGACCGGAATCCACCTGAACAACATGCTCGGCGAGGAGGACCTCAACCCGCTCGGCTACCACATGCACGAGCCCGGGACGCGCGTCACCAGCATGATGTCGCCGACGCTGGTGCTGAAGGACGGCCAGATCGAGCTCACGGTCGGCAGCGCCGGCTCCAACCGGCTGCGCTCGGCGATCCTGCAGGTGATCCGATACGTGGTCGACCAGGAGAAGACCGTGACGGAGGCGATCCGCGCGGGGCGGCTGCACTACGAGCACGGCGTCCTTCATGCCGAGCCGGGCTTCGACCCGGCGGCGCTCGACGAGCTGGAGCGGCGCGGCTACAACACGGTGCGCTGGCGGGGGCTGAACCTTTTCTTCGGCGGCACCCAGGCGGCGAAGCGCGATCCGGTCTCGGGCGAGCTGTCCGGCGCCGGCGATCCGCGCCGCGGCGGAGCGGCCGTGGTCACATAGAAGGCTGACGATCTGCAAGCAGGAAAGCGCCGACGATCTGCAAGCAGATCGTCGGGTCTATTGCAGGGATACCTTGCCGTTGGTGTGCGCGCGGTCGGCGATCTTTCGCGCGCGCTCGAGTGTCGCGATGCCGTCCTTGAAGAGCAGCGCGAGCATGCGGAGCCGCTCCTCCTCCGAGCGCAGCTCGAGTAGACCCTGCTTCAGCTCGGAATCGATCTCGACGCTCGCCGCCATCTCGTATGCGCTCAGCGCAGACAGCGCGCCGGCGTCGGGGCGTTCGTCGGTGATCTGCTCGAGCAGGTCGGCGTAGCGCTCCCTGGCCTCCTCGCCGACCTCTTCCTCGACCTCCGGAGGGCCGTCGTCGAGTAGCTCGACCGAGCCGGCCGGGTAGGCGAAGTCCTCCTGGCGGGTGATCAGCCGGAACGGGCTCGTGCCGCGGATCAGGATGTTCATGCGGCCGTCGGGCGCTTGCTCGAGCACCTCGGCGATCTGGGCGCTGCAGCCGATCTCCTTCAGGCCGTCGTCGGCGAGCCAGACGATCCCGAACTCGCTGTGCTGGTCGAGACAGCGGCCGACCATCTCCTTGTAGCGGTCCTCGAAGATGTGCAGCGGCACGACCTCGCTCGGGAGGAGCACGATCGGCAGGGGAAAGAGCGGAAAGTCGTTCAGCTGTGCCACCGGGGCAAGTGTACGCCGGTGCGAACGCCGTTTAGGAGCGCTTACGGGCCGAGATCAGCAGGTTGTAGAAGAGACTTGCCGGCAGCCGTGGCTCGAGCAGGCGGTCGTCCACCCGCTGCAACAGCAGGTAGCTGCGGAAAGCGAACCTGTGCCAGCGCAGCGGCACGGTTTCGGGCTCGACCTGGGCCTCGAGCGTGCGCAGCACCCACCCGTAGGCATTTGCGAGCAGCTCCTCGCCAGTTACGCGGACGTCGGTGAAGCCCGCCCCTTCGGCGAGCCGGCGCAGGTCGCCCGGCGTGAACGTGTGCACGTCCACGAGCCCCTCCAGCCGTTCCTCGCCGGTCGGGTCCGAGGGTGATGAGCCGTTGCGGGCCCGCGCTCCCACGAGCCGCCGCCACGCCGGCGCGGCGAGCAGGCCGATGCGCTTCGGCAGCGCGGCGATCCGGTCGCCGTGCCGTGACGGCTCGCCCATGAAGACCAGCGTTCCGCCCGGAGCGAGCACGCGCGCGCACTCCCACAGCGCGGTGGAGAGGTGGGGAAGGTGATGCAGCACCGCGTGGCCGAGCACGAGATCGAAAGACCGGTCGGGGAAGGAGAGACGCTCGGCGTCCCCCGTCACGGTCTCGACCTGGATGCCGAGCTCGCCCGCGGTTTTCTGCAAGACGTCGAGCATGCCGGGAGAGATGTCCGTCGCGGTCGCGGCGCCGACGATCCCGCGGCGCAGCAGGTTGAGAGAGAAGTAGCCGGTGCCCGCGCCGATCTCGAGCATGCGCTCATAGCGGTGTGGCGGCTCGCCGAGCGCCTTCTGCAACTTGGCCTCGACCTGCCCGCCGCCGATGTCGCCGTAGTCGATCGCCCACTTCGAGTCGTAGCCGCGGGCGGCCGCGTCGTGGTAGCGGACGTTGGCGTCGCGGATCTCCGCGCTCGAGAGGGTTCGCTGCGACGTCGCCACGACGCGCGAATATACTCGCCGCCCCTCTGTGAAGGCCTACGTGCAGCAGAATCAGCCCGCAGGCGTGCCGCCCTTGGAGCTCACCGGTGAGCGCACGCTTCCCGACGTGCCGGAAGAGAACTACTGGTTCCGGCGCCATCTCGCCGTCTACCGCTGGATCGCGGCACGCCGGGCCGGCGGCCGGGTCGTCGACATGGCGTGTGGGGAGGGCTACGGCGCCGCAATGCTCGCTCAGACCGCCGCCTCGGTCGTGGGGGTGGACGCAAACCCGGAGGCACACGAGCATGCGCGCCTGCGCTACCGGGCTTCGAACCTCGCGTTCGAGCATGCGCTGGTGGAGCAGTTCGATGACGGCGCTCCCTACGACGCGATCGTGTTCCTCCAGACGATCGAGCACGTCGAGGAGCCACAGCGGCTGCTCGAGCGCTACGCGTCCCTGCTGGCTCCGCACGGCGTCGCGTACGTCAGCACCCCGAATCGCCTCACGCTTGCGCCGCCCGGCGCGGAGCGCTCCGGCAATCCGTGGCACGTGCGCGAGTATGCGCCCGGCGAGTTCTCGGCGCTCGTCGAGCCGGCCTTCGGAAGCGTCGAGATGCTCGGGCTGTTCCACGCCCGCAAGTTGCGGTTGCACGAGCTGGCAATCCGCGCCGGGTGGGACCGGGTGCACCCTGCAGTGCGCCTCACCAGGCCCTTCTACGGCCGGTTCGTCCCGGCGATCGACGAGCGCGACTTTGCGCTTCGGCCGGGTCCACTGGAGCGCGCGCTCGACCTGCTCGCGATCTGCCGGCCATGAGCGAGGAACGAGGCGAGCTGTGCCTGGTGCTCCATTCCCACATGCCCTACGTGGAGGGATTCGGGACGTGGCCCTTTGGCGAGGAGTGGCTGCTCGAGGCGATCGCGGCCTCCTATCTGCCGCTGGTCGACGTGCTCGAACGCCACGGCGAGCGCGATCGAGGTCCGATCGCGACGATCGGCATCACGCCGGTGCTCGCCGACCAGCTCGCGCTGCCCGATGTCGGCGAGCGCTTCCTTCAATTCATGCGCAAGACGCGCGCCGACTGCCACCGGCTCGACATCGCGGGCCTGGAGGCCGCGGGGCAGCGCGACGCCGCGGACGCGCTGCGTGCATCGGCACGCGACTACGAATGGGCGGCGGACGAGCTCGAGCGCCGTGGCGGAGACCTGCTCGGCGCCTTCCGCAACCTGCACGACGAGGGTGCGGTCGAGCTATGGACCTCGACCGCGACCCACGCGGTGCTGCCGCTGCTCGCGACCGAGCAGGGAACCCAGCTGCAGCTACGTGCCGGCATCGCGTCGCAGCGCGCGCGGTTCGGCTCCTGGAGCGGCGGCTTCTGGGTCCCCGAGTGTGCCTACCGGCCTGGCTTGGACCAGCAGCTCGCGGCGGCCGGCGTGCGTGTCTTCTGCGTCGACCAGTCGCGCACCGGCGATCCGTCGGAGCAGCTCGAGCCCCGGGCGACGCCCGCCGGTCCCGTCGCGGTGCCGATCGACTGGGACACGATCAGCCTCGTCTGGGACGACCGCGGCTACCCGGCCGATCCCGCCTACCGCGACTACCACGAGCCCACGATCAACGGGCTGCGGCCGTTCGCGATCTCGGGCGCCGTGTACGAACCCGAGGCCGGCCGCGCTCGTGCGCGTGACCACGCACGGGACTTCGTCGGACGGGTGATCGATCGTGCCGACGCGTACCGAGCCGCGCGCGGGCGGCCCGCGCTGGTGGTGTGCGCCCTCGACACCGAGCTGCTCGGCCATTGGTGGTACGAGGGGGTTGCGTGGCTCGACGCGGTCTTCGAGGAGGCGCGGGCCGCCGGCCTCGCGCTCGGCACCCTTCCGGAGGCGCTCGAACGCCATCCGCCGGGCGATCGGGCGCTGGTCGAGTCGAGCTGGGGAATGGACAAGGACCTGCGCACCTGGGATTCGCCCCAAGTCGCGGAGATCGTCTGGCCCGCCCGCGAGGCCGAGTTGAGGCTCGTCGGCGCCCTCGCCGGCGCGGCCGCCCTGAACGGCAGTCGCCCGGCCGGCGAGCGGGCCGCGCGGGAGCTGCTCGCGCTTCAGTCCAGCGATTGGGCGTTCATGGCGACTCGCGCGCTCGCGGGCGACTATCCGCAGCGGCGGATCCGCGACCACGCCGCCGAGTTCGAGCGTGCGCTGGGCGCGCTGGGGGGCGCCGTGAAAGACTTCCCCCCGATGCCGGGGGGACCGCCAGTCGAGCCTTCGCTGCGCGGGCTTGCGCCCGGCCTCGACGTCGCGCCGCTGATCGCGCCGTCGTCGCCGTGGGGACGCTCCGAGGCGGACCGCTGATGCAGGTGCTGATGCTCTCCTGGGAGTACCCGCCGCTGATCGAGGGCGGCCTCGCCCGCCACGTCCGCAAGCTCTCCGAGAACCTCGCCGGGCTTGGCATCGAGGTGCACGTGCTCACGCGTGGGCGTGAGGAGTCACCGTCGGAGGAGGTCGTCGACGGCGTCTACCTCCATCGCGTGCTAGAGCCGCTGCGCCCCGCCGAGCTGGGCGAGTTCATCACCTGGGTCGAGCACATGAACACGGACATGCTCGCCGCCGGGGTGGAGCTCGGCGACCGATACGACTTCGACCTCGTGCACGGCCACGACTGGCTGGTCTCGGTGGCGGGCGACCACCTCGCGAAGCGCCTCCGCGCCCCCCTCGTGGTGACGATCCACGCGACCGAGTTCGGGCGCCACCAGGGATGGGTCGACAAGCATCCCCAGAGCCACATCCACGGCATCGAGCGCTGGATGGCAAACCGCGCCGATCAGGTGATCGCCTGCTCCGCCTACATGCGCGAACACATCTCGGACGTGTACGGGATCGAGGAGGACGGCGTGGCGGTGATCCCGAACGGCATCGACCCGGCCGACCTGCAGCCCTTCGACAAGGAAGCGATGCGCGCATTTCGCGCGCGCTTCGCCGAGCCGGGCCAGAAGCTCCTGCTGCTGGTCGGCCGGCTCGTGTACGAGAAGGGGTTCCAGATCGCGCTGGAAGCCCTGCCCCGTGTGATCGACCAGCTCGACGGGGTCCGGTTCGTGGTGGCCGGGTCCGGGACGCACGAGCAGGAGCTGCGTCAGCAGGCGGCCGACCTTGGGCTGCTCGAGCACGGCACCTTCCTCGGCTGGATCGGCGACGACGTGCTGCACACGCTCTACCGGATCGCCGACCTCACCGTGGTGCCCTCGATCTACGAGCCGTTCGGGCTCGTCGCCCTGGAGGCGATGGCGTCGGGCTGCCCCTGCCTGGTCGCCGACACCGGCGGCCTCCGGGAGGTGGTGCCGCACGAGGACGTGGGGCTTCGGTTCCGCTCCCGCGATCCCGCGTCGCTCGCCGAGGTCGCGATCCGCGTGCTCGCCGACGACGAGCTCGGTCAGCGGCTGGTCGCCGAGGCCTACGAGCACGTGCGCAGCTTCGACTGGGCCGACGTCGCCGACCGCACGGCGGCGCTGTACGAGGCGCTCACGGCGGGCGTCGCGCGCGCCTGAGCCACGACGGTCGTCCAGGGCGCTTAAGGCCTTCCTCGAAGCGGCCGATCTAAGCCGCGGGAACAGGGACGTGTCCGCCTCGCCTCGACTCAAGTCCGTACTCGCCGCGCTCGCCTCGATCACGGTGCTCGCCGCACCCTGCGCGCCCGCGAGGGCGCTGGAGGTGAACGTCCCGGGCGTCAAGCTTCCGGCCGACTCGCCGCAGGCGCACGTGACGGTGCCGGGCGCGGGGGTCGACGTCGGCCCGGGCGGGGTCGGCCTCACGGTGGGCCAGCCGCCGGCCTCGCCGCCGCCGCCGGGGCCGTCGACCACGCCTTCCATGCCGAAGCCCGCCGCCGGCGGGACTTCCTCCGGGGGGTCCTCCTCCGGGAGCGCTCCGGCCGCGAGCGCGCCGTCGCGCCCCGGCGGGCGCACCGGCAGCGTCGTTCCGGCCACGCCGGCCGCGTCTGGCGCCGCGCCACGTGGATCCGCGCGGACCGGTGCCGCCGGCACGTCGAGCCCCCGCTCCAAGGCGTCAGGAACGCCGGTCGCGGTCACGCGGCCGGTCGCCTCGCGAAAGCCTGTGCCCGCGGGGCCGTCGGCGGCCGAGCGGATCGTGCAGCGGATTCCGAGCGAGTTCCTCGCCGCGCTCTGCGCGGCGTTGCTGGCCGCGGTCGCCTTCGCGCTCGTCTGGATCCGCGAGCGCCGGCGTGCGCGTCGGGCGCGCCGCGTCGCACTCGCCGATCCGCTCACCGGGATCCCGAATCGCCTTGCCTTCTACGAGCGCCTCGGACACGAATGGGGCCGTGCCCGCCGTTACGACCGCGAGCTCGGCTTGATCCTGCTCGACATGGACGGCCTCAAGCAGATCAACGACAGCGAGGGCCATGCCGCGGGCGACCGGGCGCTGGTGTCGATCGCCGAGACTCTCTCCGGGGACATCCGGCAGTCGGACCTCGCCGCACGCCTGGCCGGCGACGAGTTCGTCGTCCTGTGTCCGGAGACCGGGGGTGAAGGGCTCCACAACCTTGCGTCCAAGTTGCAGCGCAGCCTCGATGCCGAGGGCGCCGGCATGAGCGTGGGAGTGGCCGAGTACGACTCCGCGGACCTATCCCCCGAGGACTTGCTTGCGCGCGCGGACGAGGCGATGTACGAGGACAAGACGGCCCGACGTCCCGCGCCGCGGCTGCAGCCTACGGCTCAACCGGGTCTCGCCAGGCGAGCGTCGCCGGCGCTTCCCGCATCCTGATCACGCGCGCGGGCGAGCCCCCCACGACCGCGTTCGCCGGCACGTCCTTCGTGACCACCGCGGAGGCACCGATGATCGCGTTGTCGCCGATCGTCACGCCGCGCAGGATCTGCGCGCCGTAGCCGATCCAGACGTTGCTGCCGACGCGCACGTCGCGCTTGTAGATCCCCTGGACTCGGATCGGCCGCTCCACGTGGGCGACGTTGTGGTCGAAGTCGATCAACATCACGCGGTCGGCGACGATGCACTGCTCGCCGATCGAGATCCGCTGATACGCCGAGATCGTGCACTCCTGGCCGAGCACCGTCTTGTCGCCGATCCGCACTTCGCCCTCGTGGCAGCGGATCTTGGTGCCGTGGCCGATCCACACCCACCGCCCGAAGTGGAGCCGCGCGGTCCGCCCGATTTGCAACTTCACCCCTCCGCCGAGGAAGAGCATGCCGTCGAGGGTGATTCGCCGCCCGGTTGGCGTCAGGTATCGCCGCCAGAGCAGGCGCAGCGCGAGCAGCGCGTACTTCGGCGTGATCATGCGGTTTCGCAGGAGGAACCGGAGCAGCGCCCGCTTGCCACGTCGTGTGGTCGGTGCCTCCATCGGCAGCGCCGGCATCTCCGGCAGGCGCTCCGCAGGCTCCAGGGTTTCGCGGCTCACGGGACTGCAATCATAGGCTCGCGGTGGGACCCGAGACGAGACCCAAGGGCACGGACGAGACCGGGAAGGCGACGCTCGCGGACCGCCTGCTGGCGGGCGAGAAGCGCGCGCTCGCGCGGGGGATCACGCTCGTCGAGAACGACGACCCGGCGGGCTGGGAGCTGGTGCGCGCCGTGTATCCCCACACGGGGAAGGCGCGCATCATGGGGTTCACCGGGCCGCCCGGGGTGGGAAAGAGCACGCTGATCGGCGGGCTCGTCAAGCATGCGCGGGCGCTCCAGCGTGACGTCGGCGTGCTCTCGATCGACCCGTCCAGTCCCTTTACCGAGGGCGCCCTGCTGGGCGACCGGATCCGGCTCACCGAGCACTTCCTCGACGAGGGCGTGTACATCCGCTCGATGGCGAGCAGAGGAGCGCTCGGCGGGCTCTCGGAGGCGACGCTCCAGGCGGTGCTGCTGATGGATGCCGCCGGCAAGGAGGAGGTGCTCGTCGAGACGGTCGGCGTCGGACAGGCCGAGATCGACATCATCGACCATGCCGACACGATCGTGCTCGCGCTGATGCCGGGATCCGGCGACTCGGTCCAGGCGCTGAAGGCGGGCGTGATGGAGATCCCCGACGTGATCGTCGTGAACAAGGCCAACCACCCGCTCACCGACACGATGGTGCGGGAGATCCGCGGGGTCCTCTCGCTCGGGCCGCAGACGGACTGGAAGGTCCCGATCATCCGTACCGAGGCGACCGAAGGCAAGGGCATCGACGAGCTCGCCGCTGCGGTGGACTCGCACTACGACCACATCGCCGCGCAGGGGACGCTGGAGGAGCGCCGGGGCCGCAACCTCCGCAACGAGGTGATGGGCCTGGCCGCCGTCCGGCTCCGCCGGGAGCTCGACCGCTCGGTACGGAGCAGCGACCGCGTCCGCGAGCTGCTCGACAGGGTGGTGAAGCGCGAGCTCGACCCGGCGAGCGCCGCGGAGCTGGTGCTCGAGTGGCGCGAAGCCGAGCGTTCCTGAGCGCTCCCTGGTGGACGATCCGCCGGGCCCAGAACCGCAGGCCCGCGACCTACACCTGCCCGTTCTGCGGCCGGTACCTGCCGGCGCTCAGCGAGCACGTGCTGGTGGCGCCGGAGGGCGACACGAGCCGGCGCCGGCATGCGCACACCAAGTGCGCGCTCGCGGCGCGGAAGGCGGGGCGGCTGCCGACGCGTGACGAGTGGCGGGCGACCCAACCCCGGGCCGAGCGCACAGGCTTGTTCGCGCGCCTGTTCGGCCGTGGCTGACCGTGGTACGGTCGGCAGCGAGCCACCGGGAAAGAAGAAGTATGCGCAAGTGATGTTGGCATTGCTGACCGCGGCGCTGGTGCTGCCGGCGACCGCCCATGCCGGCGTACGGATCACCGACCACGACAACGGCGCCGGCGGGTTCACGGCAGCGACCGTCCAGGACGGCTCGCTTGATTTCACTGTTCCGTGCGCCGCCACCGCATCTGACACGACCGGCGGGTCCTGCGTGCTCCACACGACTGCGGACACGATCGTGCCCGGCACCGTCAAGGAGCTCAAGCGCATGGTCTGGCAGCTCGGGCAGGTCCAGGTTCGCGACGGCGGCCCGGACGGAGTCGTGAGCACCGCCGACAACACCCTCTTCGCGGTGGAGGGAGTCTTCGTCCAGTGATGCTCAGCCAGGCCGTCGGGCGAGCACCTGGTACAGGCCGATGAAGCCGCGCTCGAACCCGCGCCGCGCCGCGCGCAGGTAGAGCCGCCAGACGCGCACACGATCCTCGCCGCCGAGCGCGACCGCCTCGTCGAGCCGGTCCTCGAGCCGCACGAGCCAGTGGCGCAGCGTCTCCACGTAGTCGGCGCGCAGGCTTTCGACGTGCTCGGTCTCGAGCCCCGCGCGCTCGAGCGCGAACTGCACCCGCGAGAGGTGGAGAGGCGCCCCGTCCGGGAACACGTAGCGGTTCGTGAACTCGCCTGCCTCGGGGTCGGAATGGCGAAGCCGGGCGATGCCGTGGTTGAGGAACCGGCCGCCGGGCCGGAGTAGACCGGCGAGCCGCTCCGCGTACAGGTCGATCCGAGCCGAGCCGACGTGCTCCACCATGCCGATGCTGGCGATCGCGTCGAACGGGCCTCCGGCGACGTCGCGGTAGTCCGCCACGCGAATCTCGATCCGGTCCGAGAGTCCCGCCGCTTCGACGTGCCGGCGCGCAAGCGCTGCCTGTGGCTCGGAGAGCGTGATGCCGACCACCTCGACGCCATGGCGGGCGGCGGCGTGGATCGCGAAGCTGCCCCACCCGCAGCCCACGTCCAGCACGCGGTCGCCGGGCTGGAGGCGCAGCTTCGAGCAAACCAGCTCCAGCTTGGTCTCCTGGGCTTCCTCGAGCGTCGTGGCGCCGCGCGAGAAGACCGCACAGCTGTAGGTCATCGACGGATCGAGGAACAGCTCGAAGAACTCGTTGCCGACGTCGTAGTGATGGCGCACGGCGCGGGCGTCGCGCTCGCGGCTGTGCCGGGCCCCGCTGCTCGGCTGCAGCTCGGCGTCCGGGACGTCGGGCGGGCGGCCGAGCCCACCGGCGACCGCAGCGGCAAGCGCGAGCTTCACCTGCTCCCCGCGCGAGATCGGTGGGGGACTCCAGCTGTCCAGCAGCTCGACCGCCGCGTCCATGTCGTCGACCTCGATCAGCCCGCTCACGTAGGCGCGGCCCAGCCCGAGCTGACCGGGGGCCCGCAGCAGGTGCGTGAGCGCTTTCGGCGAGCGGACCGAGAACGTGGGCCCGTTTGGCCCCGTGGACGGCACGGTCGACCCGTCCCACAGCACGACCGTGAAGGGCCGCTCCGGGAGTGCCCGCGCGAGCTCGCGACGGAGCGGGACGGCGCGCGCCTCAGGCAAGCTCGCCGAGCGCCTTGCGCTCCTGGCGCTCAGGCGCGATGCGGACCACGTTCCATACGAGCCCGAGCCGCTCGAGCGCCCCGATCAGGGCCGCGGATGGGTCAAGCGCCCGCTCCCAGCGCCGCAGGCCGTGGGCAGCCGAGGTCGGGAAGGCGTGGTGGTTGTTGTGCCATGCCTCGCCGAACGAGAAAGGCGCGAGCCAGGTGAGGTTGCGCGACTCGTCCCCGGTGTCGAAGCGTCGCCTGCCGAAGAAGTGGCAGAGCGAGTTGATGCTGTAGGTGATGTGGTGCAGGAAGAAGATCCGCACGAAGCCGCCCCACAGCAACCCGGTCAGGCCGGCCGCGAGGCTCCCGCCGAGCGCCGCGCCGAGCCCGAACGG
>JBBQKG010000027.1:0-41840 GCA_038326655.1 Solirubrobacterales bacterium | reverse complement strand
CTACGTGGGCCCCGGCGTGCTGGACCTCGCGGGCGTGCTGTGGCCGCGTGCCGAAGGCCGGGCGTTCGTGCTCGCCGACGAGCGCGCCGACGGACTTCACGGCGCCGCGCTTCGCGGCGCGCTCGATACCGGCGTGGAGGTCGCGGGGTCACTCGCGATCCCTCCGGGCGAGCGCAGCAAGACGCTTGCCGAGGCCGAGCGGCTCATGCGCGCCCTCGCGGCGGCGGGGATGCAGCGCGCGGACGCAGTCGTGGCGCTCGGAGGCGGCGTCGCCGGCGACGTGGCGGGCTTTTGCGCGGCCACCTACCAACGTGGGGTGGCGGTCGTGCATGTGCCCACGACGGTCGTGGGCCAGGTCGACTCGGCGTACGGCGGGAAAACCGGCGTCGACATCCCCGAGGGCAAGAACTACGTCGGTGCGTTCCACCAGCCGGCGGCCGTCTTCACCGATCCGCGCACGCTTGCGACGCTGCCGGCCGCCGAGCTCAGCGCCGGCAGCGCCGAGGTCCTGAAGACGGGCCTGATCGCGGGCGGGCGCCTCTGGGAGCAGGTGCGAACGCTTCCACCGCTCGGTGAAGCGCTCCGGAGCGACATCGACCTGGTCACCCGCGTCGTCTACGGCTGCGTCCGGACGAAGCTGCAGGTGGTGGTCGCCGACGAGCTCGACGAGGGTGCCCGGGCCGCGCTGAACCTCGGGCACACCTTCGCGCACGCGCTGGAATCCGCGACCGGCTTCGAGCGATACCGCCACGGCGAGGGGGTCGCGCTCGGGCTGCGGGTCGCGATGCGCCTGTCCGAGCGCTTTGCCGGGCTCGCGCCCGCGGTCGGCGAGGAGCTGCGCCAGCTGCTCGAGCGCCACGGGCTTCCGACCACCTTCACCGGCCCCTCCACCGCCACCCTGATGGAGCACGCCGGTCGCGACAAGAAGCGTCGTGGCGAGCAGCGCAACCTCGTGCTGCTGCGGCGCCCCGGCGAGGTCGAGACGGGCGCGGAGGTGCCGGCCGGGGCGCTCGAGCGCGCAATCGACGAGCTGAGGGAGGAGCCGTGAGCGTGACCAGCAACCGGGTCGAGGTCCTGCACGGGGTCAATCTCGACATGCTCGGCAAGCGCGACCCCGAGCACTACGGGACGCTCACCCTGATCGAGCTCGAGGTCCGCATCCGCCATTGGGCCCGCGAGCTCGGGCTCGAGGCGACCTTCTTCCAGACCAATCACGAGGGCACCTACGTCGAGCGCCTGCACCAAGCCCCCGAGATGGCCGACGGTCTGGTCCTGAACCCCGGGGCCTGGACCCACTACAGCTACGCGATCCGTGACGCGCTCGAGATCGCGGGCATACCGGCGATCGAGGTACATCTATCGGACGTCGAAACGCGGGACGAGTGGCGCCGCCGCTCGGTCATCTCCGACCTCGTGATCGAGCGCGTCGCCGGCAGGGGCGCAGACGGCTATCGCGAGGCGCTCGAGAAGCTCGCGCGCGATCTGGGCGTCGGCTCGCCCCCGGCCGCGTGAGCTCGCTGGCGGCCAGGGCGGACCGGCTGACGGCGCTGGTCGCCGCGCGTGAGCTCGACCTGCTCGTGGTCAGCCAGCTCGTCAACGTGCGGTATCTCACCGGCTTCAGCGGCACGAACGCGATCGTCGTGATCGGCCCCGGCGTGCGGGCCTTCGGCACGGACTTCCGCTACTACGACCGCGTCGAAGACGGTCTGCCCGAGTACGAGATCCGGCGTGCGAAGGCCGACATCCTGGCGGTGCCCGCGGCGGTCGTCGAGGAGCGGCGGCGCGGCACCGGCCCAGCCGGCCGCCTGCGCGTCGGCTTCGACGACGCCCATCTGACCGTGCGGGCCCACAGGCGGCTGGAGGAGCTGGTGGGAGATGCGGCGGAGCTGGTCCCGGCGGGGGGCCTCGTCGAGGAACTTCGCGCCGTGAAGGACCCCGAGGAGGTCGACGCGATGCGGCGCGCGGCGGCGTTCGCGGATCAGCTCTACGCCTGGCTGATCGCCGAGCACGGCCTGGCCGGGCACACGGAGCGGGCGATCGCGCTCGCGCTCGAGATCAAGGCAAAGGAGCTGGGCGCCGAGGGGCTCTCGTTCCCGGCGATCGTCGCCGAGGGGGCGAACGGCGCGCAACCCCATGCGGAGCCTCGGGAGGTCGAGATTTCCCGCGACACGCTGGTCGTGGTCGACATGGGCTGCCTGGTGGACGGCTACTGCTCCGATTGCACCCGCACTTTCGCGACGGGCACGCTGACGGGCGAGCAGGTCGAGGTCTACCGGATCGTCCAGCAGGCGCAGGCCGCCGCGCTGGCCGACGTGCGCGCCGGTGCGGACGTGCGCGAGCTCGACGCGATCGCGCGGCGGATCATCGAGCAGGCCGGGCACGGCGAGGAGTTCGGGCACGGGCTCGGGCACGGGGTCGGGCTGGAGGTGCACGAGGCACCCCGGCTGGCGCAGAGCGCAGAGGGCAAGCTGGCCTCGGGCAATGCCGTCACGGTCGAGCCGGGCGTCTACGTCTCCGGGCGCTTCGGGGTGCGGATCGAGGACCTGGCGATCGTGACCGAGGATGGTTGCGAGGTGCTCACGTCGACCTCGAAGGACCTCACCACTGTCTAGCCCGGCGCCCCAACCGCCGGGCGCCCGGAACCCTTCGAGCGCCCGGCGTAAAGTACGAGGTGCTTTGGAGCGGACGCCGGGCGACGATCACACTTCCGAGCCGGGCCAGCCCGGCGAAGGGCAGGTCTTCCTCGGGGCCGGGGCGGCTCCCTCGGTCAATCCGCGAACAGACCAGATCGCGCATCTCTACCAACTCGGAGATCCCACGCTCTTTGATCTCGACCTCGACTCGCTCCTCGACGAACTGCTGGTCCGGGTGCAGGGAATCCTCGCGGTCGACACAGTCGCGGTCCTCCTGATCGACGAGCGGCGCGGCGTGCTCGAAGCGTGCGCCGCGAAGGGCCTCGAGGAAGAGGTCGAGCAGGGCGTCGTGATTCCGATCAGGCGCGGTTTCGCGGGGCGGGTCGCGGCCGAGCGCAGGCCGATCTTCATCGCCGACGTGAACCACGCCGACATCGTCAACCCGATCCTTCGCGAAAAAGGGATCCGGTCGTTGCTGGGCGTCCCCCTGGTGGTGGAGGCCGGCGTGATCGGGGTGCTGCACGTCGGCACCGTGACGCCCCGTGAGTTCACCGAAGAGGATGCGTCAGTCCTGCAGCTCGCGGCGACCCGTGCGGCCCCGGCGATCGAGCGCGTGCGGCTGTTCCAGGCGCTCGAGCACGAGCATCGCGGGGCCGTCGCGCTTCAGCGCAGCCTCTTGCCGGAGCGCCTGCCCGAGCTGGTCGGGATGCGGCTCGCGGCGCGCTATCTGCCCGCCCGAGACGAGGTCGGCGGCGACTGGTACGACCTCATCGAGCTCGGCCGCGGCCGGCTCGGAATCGCAATCGGAGACGTGGTGGGCCACGGCGTCCGCGCCGCCGCGCTGATGGGCCACCTGCGCACCGGCCTGCGCGCATACGCGCTCGACGGCCTCTCGCCGGGCGCGGTGCTGGAGCGCCTCGACCGGCTCCTGCAGTCCAACCGGAAAGGGGGCATGGCGACCGCCGCCTACGGCGTCTTCGATCCAGAGAGCGGCGAGCTGGTGCTCGCGAGCGCCGGGCACCCGCCGCCTCTGATCCTGCCGCGCGAAGGGGAGCCGTTCTTCCTCGAACGCGGGGGCTCACCGCCGCTCGGCACGATGCCCTACGCCGGCTTCCCCGAGCAGTCCGTGATGCTGCCCGGGGAGGACATCGTCGTGCTCTACACCGACGGGCTGGTCGAGGTCCGCGGGGAGGCGCTCGAGCAAGGGTTGGAGCGGCTCGTGGAGGCCGTTCGGCACGCAGACTCGCCCGATGCCGTCTGCGACCGTGCGCTCGAGTCGCTGGTCGCCCCGGGCGGCGGCGGAGACGACCTCGCGATCGTGGCGACGCAGAGCGCCTCGATCTCCGAACGGCTCTCGATGCGGCTCCCGGCCGATCCCACGGTGCTGGCGGACGTGCGGCTGATGCTTCGGCGCTGGCTGCACCATCTCGGCGCGGGCGGCGACGACATCGGGGCGATCATGCTTGCCTGTGGCGAGGCATGCGCGAACGCGATCGAGCACGCATACTCGCCGGCGATCGCAGCGTTCGAGTTGAGCGGTGACGCACGCGGCGACGTCGTTACGCTCGCGGTCCGCGACTCCGGCAAATGGCGCTCTCCCCGCGGAGAGCATCGCGGCCGCGGGCTCACGATCATGGAGGCGACCATGGACGACGTGGAGGTCAAGCCGACCGCCGACGGCACGGAGGTGGTCATGCGCCGCCGACTGAGAGGAGCCGAGTGAAGCTTGCCGACGTCCGGGCGCAGATGTCCGGCGGCATTCTGGTCGTGTCGATCGAGGGCGAGATCGACATGTCGAACGCCCGCGAGCTCGGCTCCGCGATCGCTCGGCGGCTGACGAACGAGGCGCTCGGCGCGGTGCTCGACCTGAGCAACGTGTCCTACATCGACAGCGCGGGGATCCACGTCGTGTTCGACCTGCGCGAGCGGCTCAAGACGCGGGGCCAAGCCCTGCGCCTGGTCGTGCCGGCGGGCTCGCCGATCTCCAGCATGGTCGAACTGGTCGACCTCCCGCGCGCCGTCGGGGTGGTGGAGACGGCCGACGAGGCGCTCGCAGCGATCGCCGCGGCGGTCCCCCAGCCGAACCCGTCGCACGGTCACTAGCCTTACAGCGTGATCTCCACCAGCAACTTCAAGAACGGCAGCCACATCGAGGTGGACGGCCAGATCTTCCGCATCATCGAGTTCCAGCACGTGAAGCCCGGCAAGGGCCCGGCGTTCGTGCGCAGCAAGCTCCGGAACCTCGGCAGCGGTGCGGTGATCGACAAGACTTTCCGGGCCGGCGAGAAGCTGCGCTCGATCCACACCGAGTCGCGCAAGATGCAGTATCTCTACGAGTCCGGCGACGACGTCGTGCTGATGGACGTGAGCGACTTCGACCAGCTCACGCTGCCCAAATCGGCAGCCGGCGAGTCGCTCGACTGGATCATTCCCAACGACGAGGTGGACGTGCTCTTCGTCGACGGGCGTCCCGCGGACGTGCAGGTGCCGAGCGCGGTCGAGCTGGCCGTGATCGAGACCCAGCCGGGCGTGCGCGGCGACACGGCTTCGGGCGGCGGGAACAAGCCCGCGACGCTGGAGTCGGGCGTGGTCGTGCATGTTCCGCTGTTCGTCAACACCGGAGACCGGGTCCGGGTCGACACTCGCTCGCGCGAGTACATCGGCCGCGCGTAGCGTGCGCCGCACCGACCAGCGCCGGGCCGCCGTCTTCGCCTCGTACCAGCGGGATGTGACGGGAGGGCCGAAGCCGGACAGGGAGCTGACGCAGTTCGGCCGCGAGCTGGTCGAGGGCGTGGAGTCACATCGCGCCGAGCTCGACGTCCTGATCGGCGACCAGGCCAAGGGCTGGGAGATCGGCCGGATCGCGCCGCTCGAGCGGGCGATCATGCGCACGGCGCTGTTAGAGATCCTGCATCGCCCCGACGTTCCGGACGAAGTCGCGATCGACGAAGCCGTCGAGACCGCGAAGCTCTACTGCGGATCGGAGGCGCCGGGCTTTGTAAACGGCATACTGGGAGGCATCCTCAACCGCCTTCCCAGTGGCGAGAAGCGATCGGCATGACTCATCCCGGACCCGGACAAGCCTCTGAGGGGACCGCACGCCTCGAGCAGCTCTCGAGCCGCCTCGGGGAGACCGCGGCGCGCCTCCGCGAGGACGGCGTCGAGGCCGAGGACGTGAAGCGCCTGGCGGGCGAGTGCGCCGAGCTTGCCGCGCAGGCCGCGGTCGAGCTCGACCGGCTCGCGCGCGGCGGGGGGCTCGAGCCCGCTCCGGGGCAGGAGGAGCTGCTTTGAAGGTCGACGCCCAGGCGAGCGTGAAATCGTCCGGCCCGGCGTATCCGGACGACCTTCGCGTGCTCGTCGACGATTTTCTCGCCGGACTTCGGTTCTCGGGCGAGCGCTCGACCGAGGGCCTCGACGAGGCGATGCGCTATTCGCTCCTGGCCGGCGGCAAGCGGATTCGCCCCGTGTTGACGCTCGGCAGCGCGCGCGCACTCGGCGATGACCCCGCCGCGGTGCTGCCGACGGCAGCCGCAATCGAGCTGATTCACACCTACTCGCTGATCCACGACGACCTGCCCGCGATGGACGACGACGACCTGCGGCGCGGGCGCCCGACGTGTCACGTTGCCTACGGCGAGAACGTCGCAATCCTCGCCGGCGACGGTCTCTTCGCCGAGGCCTTCAAGCTAGTGCTCGATCGCCAGCGGGGCGAGCCGGAGCGGGTGCTGTCGGCGCTCCGCGAGATCTCCGAGGCGATCGGCGTGGGCGGCATGGTGGGCGGCCAGTACGTCGACGTCGCGGGCGCCGCGCAGCTGGACGCCGGCGGCCTTCTCCACATGCACGATCTGAAGACCGGCAGGCTGATCGCGGCCAGCGTCGCGGTCGCGCCGCTGCTGTTGGGGGCGCCCGAGGAGACGCAGCTCGCGCTCGGCCGCTTTGCCGGCGAGCTTGGCGTGCTCTTCCAGATCGTCGACGACATCCTCGACGTGACCGGGTCCGAGGAGCAGACCGGCAAGACCAGCGGCTCCGACGAGCGGCTCGGCAAGCGCACGTACGTGAGCGTCTACGGGCTGGAGGAGGCGAAGGCGCTTGCGGGCGAGGCGCATGCACGCGCGCGCGGCGCGCTCGCCGCCGCCCGCGCCACGCTCGCCGGGGACCCCGGCGACCTCGAGCTGCTGACCGACTTCATGTACCGGCGGGAGCGCTGATGGCACCAAAGGGCAAGCGGCCAAAGGACGAGCGGGACCGGCTGCTCGCGCACATCGACGGGCCGGAGGACCTGCACGGGCTCGACGACGACCAGCTCCAGCAGCTCGCCCAGGAAGTTCGCGACTACATCATCGACACGGTGGGCGAGATCGGCGGCCATTTCGGCGCCAACCTCGGCACCTGCGAGCTGGCGGTCGCCCTGCACAGCCTGCTCGACTCGCCTCGCGACAAGATCCTCTGGGACGTCGGCCACCAGGCCTATCCGCACAAGGTGCTGACCGGCCGGCGCGACGAGCTGCCCAGCATCCGCCGCTACGGCGGCCTCGCACCGTTCCTCTCACGGGCCGAGTCCGAGCACGACATCATGGGCGCGGGGCATGCCTCGACCGCCGCCAGCTACGCGGTCGGGATCAAGGAGGCGATGCGCAAGCGCGCGCAGCTCGGGATCGAATCGGCCGAGCATCCGGACGGACGCGTGGTCGCGGTCGTGGGCGACGGCGCGATGACGGGCGGCGTGGCGTTCGAGGCGCTCCACAACGCGGGCGGCCTCGACACGCCGATCGTGATCGTCCTGAACGACAACGGCATGTCGATCTCGCCCAACGTGGGCGCGCTCTCGCGCTACTTCAACCGCCTCCGCCTGAACCCACGCGGCTATCACGCCCGCGAGGCCGTCGAGGCGGGCCTGACCCGGCTGCCCGCAGGGATCGGCCGCCAGATCGAGCGGCTCGGGCCCCAGCTCAAGGAGTCGCTGAAGGCCTTCTGGGCGCCCGGGCTCTTCTTCGAGGAGCTCGACCTCGCCTACGTCGGCCTGATCGACGGGCACGACGTGAAGGAGCTTCGCCGCGCGCTGAGCCAGGCACTCGGCGCCGGGCGCCCGGTCGTGGTGCACATCAAGACCGTCAAGGGCAAGGGCTTCGCGCCCGCCGAGGAGGGCGGCTTCGAGGGGATGGAGAAGTGGCACGCGGCCAAGCCGGGATCGATCAAGAAGGGTCGCGCCACCTCCGGTGGCGCTTCCCGCAAGAAGGGCTCGGCGGCCCCCGTCCCGCCACCGCAGTACACAGAGGTGTTCGGGCAGGCGCTTGTCGAGGAGGCCCGGCGCGACCCCCGCGTGATCGGCATCACGGCCGCGATGGCGGGCGGCACGGGGCTTTCGCTGCTCGGCCGCGAGCTGCCGGAGCAGTACTACGACGTCGGCATCGCTGAGCAGCATGCGGTGCTCTTTGCGGCGGGGCTCGCGCTCGAGGGCATGAAGCCGGTCTGCGCGATCTACTCGACCTTCCTCCAGCGCGCCTATGACCAGATCGTGCACGACGTCTGCCTCCAGTCCCTGAACGTCGTCTTCTGCATGGACCGCGCGGGGCTGGTCGGCGACGACGGGCCGACCCACCACGGCGCTTACGACATCTCCTATCTCCGCCCGATTCCCAACATCGTGCTGCTCGCGCCCCGCGACGAGGCGATGCTGGCCCACATGCTGCGCACGGCACTCGCCTACGACGCCGGCCCGGTCGCGATCCGCTATCCGCGCGGCGCCGGGGCGGGCGTTGCGCTTCCGCGTGAGCCGGCGGCGATCGGCATCGGGACCGGGGAGACGCTCGTGCAGGGCGAGCGCGTCGCGCTCGTCGGCTACGGCACTGGCGTCCAGGTCGCGCTCGAGACCGCAGAGCTGCTTCGCCATGCCGGCGTCGAGCCGACCGTCTGCGATGCGCGCTTCGCGAAGCCGCTCGACGGCGAGCTGCTGCTTTCGCTGGCCGCCGGCCACGAGCTCCTGGTGACCGTCGAGGAGAACGTGCTCGCGGGCGGCTTCGGCGCCGCGGTGGTCGAGCACCTCTCGGACGCCGGCGCCCCGGCGGGCGCGCCTCAGGTGCTGAGGTTCGGGATCCCCGACCGGTACGTGACCCACGGCAAGCCGGAGCTCCTCCACGAGGAGATCGGCCTCACGCCCGAGCGGGTCGCCGAGCGGATCCAGGGAACCCTCGCCCGCAGCGACTCCGTCCGCGCCGAGCGGCTCTAGGAACTCGAACCGGCTGGGAGGTCTAGGGGACTCCGGCCAGCTCGCGCTCCGGCGCGAGCGGCTGCGGCGCCAGGTGCAGCGTCGCCGGCTGTGGACGGGGCACGTGGCCCCGGCCGGTGCGGTACTCGCAGAAGAGGGCGACCAGGACGAACGGCACGATCCAGTCGATGTAGAGGTAGAACCAGTGGATCGCGATCACCTGCGTCGCGATCAGCACGGCGGCGCCGAGCGCCGCGACCTGGGCGGTGGTGCGCCGCCGGGGCACGAATGCGACGGCCACCGCCAGGCCCGCGACAGCCAGCTTGGCAACGGTCAGCAGCGTGTCGAGGCCCGGGTTCTGCCCCCAGATGCTGAACGGTGACTCGCGCGTGAACTGGAACCCGACGGTCTGGCTCCAGAAGGTGCCGAACCCACCGCGGACGGGGATGAACGGGAGCACGAAGGACGCCACGATCGCGGCGAACGCAACCGTGAACAGCGTCCAAGCGCGCGCGCGCGGCTGGTCGCCCCGCCCGGTCGCGAAGAGCGGAGCAAGCGCGATCGGGGCAAACTTCGCCGCGGCCGCGAGCGCGGTCAGCGCGCCGCGCGCGGGCGGCGAGCTGATCGCAAGCAGGCCCGCCACGACCAGCATCGACACGAGCGTGTCGTTGGTGTTGCTCATGAGCGGGAAGAGCGTGTACGGGTAGGCGACCCAGCCGTAGGCGAGCACCAGGCCGAGCAGCCGCCCCTCGCGTCCCCGCCGCAGGCGGCCGCCGAGCAGGAACAGCCCCGCGACCGTCAGCAGGTCGAAGGCGAGGGTAGCCGCCCGGGCCGCGGGAAGGTTGTAGTCGTCGGGCTGGTTGACCTCCTGGTCCGACGGCGGCAGCACCTTCACGAATGGGTAGTAGGCGAGGTAGTTGACGGGACCGTAGGTGTCGAAGTGCTGGTCCTGGCGGCCGCTGTCGACGTACAGCGGCTTGCCGTGCTCGATGCGCCATGCGCCCACGGCGCTCGCGTAGCCGACGTCGCCGACCTTGCCCTCGGTGAGGTCGAGCCCGACGCGGAAGCCGACCAGCAGGACGATCGCGACGAGAAAATAGGCGGCCGGCGCGAACGGCACCAGGCGCTCGCCGGTGCGGCGCGGCCGGAAGCCCGCGACGAGCATGCGGACGAGCAGATAGGCCAGCACCGGGTAGACCAGTGGCACGGAGGTCCCGATCTCGCCCTTGTTGAAGAAGAAGTGCGAGACCCCGAATCCACCGACGAGCACGAGCAGGTCCAGGTGGAGCATCCGGAACGGCCGCCGCGGGTCGAAGAACGGGACCACGAACAGCAGGCACAGCGGGATCCAGATGTACCAGGCGTCGAAGCGCTTCCCGAAGTAGCCGTGATGACCGCGCGCCATCACCCAGGCCGCCTGGACTCCATGCCATGCCTCGATCACCCGGCCGGTGCGGCCGTCGATCGTGACGTCGGCGAGCTTGTCCCGGCCGGACAGGTAGCTGATGCCCCAGTTGCTGCTGCCCTTGTAGAGCGTGATGTTGTCGGGCCGCAGGTCGGGGTGGTGCCTGCGCTCGCCGCGCACCTGCGGCGTGCGGTCCGCGATCCGGACCGCCTGCTCGGGGCTGACCGGGGGCAGGTGCGCCTGCACGTCGGGTGCCACGATCAGCGTGCCCTTGGGCGTCTTGGGGGCCTCCTGGGCGCTCGCCGGGGCGGCCCCGAGGGCGACCGACAGGACCAGTGCGAGCAGCACGAGGCCGCTTCTGGCGCGAGCAGTCATCTGAGGGTCTCATCGACCCTCGCGGATGGGGACTTGAGGGGCCGCAACGCGGCCTGTAAGCGAGGTCGAACCGGCCCTAAAAGGGGAGCGCCCCGCTTTCGCGAGGCGCCCTTGGGGAGGAGAGATTCGTTATAGGGATATGTGCGCGGAAGAGGTCCGCGTTACGCCGGCGTCTAAGCCGGAAGTGTCGTGTAACGCGTGGTCGTCGCCAGCAGAGCCTGCAGGATCGCCGTGGCACCGAAGAAAAGGCCCGCGGCCGGGTCCTGGGAGAGCCCGAAGCCGAGCGAACAGACCGCTGCCGCCATCGCAAGCCCCAAATCAAGGCTGGCGTGAGTCGAGACCCGCAGCCCGCCATCCTGGCCGGCCAGCGCCACGCTCGTGCTGAGCGCGGTTCCCATCACCAGCACGCCGAGCAGGACGGAGGCGACCAGCGCGGCGGGACTGAACCCGAACGCGAAGGGCGCGACGATCATCACCGGGGCGAGGATCGTCTCCAGCACGGCATGGATGTGGATGGGGATGAGTCTCAGCAGCGTCATATCCGTTCTGAGGTATAGCGGTCGAACACGTGTTCTTAAGTGAAGGTCGTCACATTGCCTCACCGCGATGCCGGCTGTGCGGCAGTACCTTGTAGGCATGGCGGCCAAAAAACGCCTGGATGCGCTGCTCGTCGAGCGCGGGCTCTTCGAGTCGCGAAGCAAGGCGTCGGCCTCGGTGCTCGCCGGGGAGGTACGCGTCGGCCCTGGCCGCGCACGTGCGGCCAAGCCCGGGATGCTGATCGCCGCCGGCATCGAGGTCGAGATCGCGCAGGCGCCGCGGTACGTCTCGCGCGGCGGGATCAAGCTCGAGCGCGCGCTCGACTGGTCGGGCGTGTCGCCGGACGGGCGGCTGTGCCTCGACGTCGGCGCCTCGACCGGTGGCTTCACGGACTGCCTGCTCGCGGGCGGCGCGGCGCGCGTGGTGGCCCTCGACGTGGCTTACGGCGAGCTGCACTGGAAGCTCCGCCAGGACCCGCGCGTGACGGTCGTCGAGCGCGCGAATGCACGAGCGCTCGAGGCCGCCGAGCTTCCCTATGCGCCGGACCTGATCACGATCGACCTCTCGTTCATCGGGCTCTCGAAGGTGCTGCCGGCGGTCGCCGCCTGCGCGGCATCGAGCTTCGACATGCTGGCGCTGGTCAAGCCGCAGTTCGAGCTGGGCCGCAGCCGGATTGGCAGGGGAGGCGTCGTGCGGAGCGCCGATGACCGCCTGGAGGCGCTGGTGGGAGTCGGTGAGGTGGCGCTCAGCCTCGGCCTGTCGGTGCTGGGCTATTGCGGCTCCGGGCTGCCGGGACCCGCCGGCAACCTCGAGAGCTTCCTCTGGTGCGCCGAGGCCACGCGCGATGGCACGGACGATCTCGTCGCCGCCGCCCGTGCCGCCGAGCCGCAGGCCCGGGAGATTGCCGAGGAGCCGGGATGAGCGGTCAGGAGACGGCCCGCACGATCCGGTCGGTCACGGTCGTCACGCACGGCCGGGCGGAGGAGGCCGCGGAGGGCCTCGAGGCCTTGCTGGAGGCGGCTCGGGGGGCGGGCGTGGAGGTTCACCTGGACGCGGAAGAAAGCCGACAGACAGATCTCACGATCGTGCTCGGAGGCGACGGCGCGACGCTGCGCGCGCTGCGCGCCAACGCCGGCACGGACGTGCCGGTGTTCGCGATCAACTTCGGTCGCATCGGGTTCCTCGCGACCGCCGACCGCAGCGAGCTCCACGATGCGATCGAGCGCGCGCTCGCGGGCCGCTTCGAGGTCCTGCCGCTCCCCGCGATGGTGCTCGACGGCGGCGCGCCGGAGCTGTTCGGCATCAACGAGATCTCCCTCCAGCGCCGCTCACATCTGAACATGGCGCAGATCAGCTACTCGATCGGAGGCGAGCTGGTCGGCGAGCGGGTCCCCTGCGACGGCCTGATCGCCGCCACGCCGGCCGGCTCGACCGGCTACAACCTCTCGGTCGGCGGCCCGATCCTCGCATGGGACGTGAGGGCCTACACGGTCAGCCTGATCGCACCGCATGCGCTGAACGCGCGGGCGCTCGTGGCCGCCCCGGACGACGTGCTCCAGGTCGTGAACGAGTCGAGCGACCCGGTCGACATCGTCGTCGACGGCATGCGCACGGGCGAGCTCGCCGAGCGCAAGGCGGCCGAGATCGCGTTTCGCCCGGACGTCGTCGGGCTCGCCCAGCTTCCCGGCTCGAGCTTCTACCGGCGGTTCCGGGAGAAGCTCATCCAGCTCGCCTCCTAGCGGATGCTGATCAACGGAAAAGAGCGGCCGCCGGGCAGCCGGCCGGGCGCCGCGCGCATGTCCGTCGGCGGCGCCGTGGGCCGCTTCGCGCTCGTGAGCGTGGCCGCGATCCTGCTGCTGGGTGTCGCCGCCGTCACGATCATGCGGCACACCGGGACCTCCGAGGCGATCCGGGAGGCGAAGCAGGTCACGAGGCTCGTCGGGCACGGCACGGTCGAGCCGCGGGTCACCTCCGCGGCGGTGCGCGGGAACTCCGCGGCGCTCGCCCGCCTCGACCGCGTGGTCCGGCGGCGAGTGCTGCGTGAGCCGATCGTGCGTGTGAAGATCTGGAGGCCGGACGGCCGGATCGTGTACTCCGACGAGCCCCGCCTGATCGGATCCCGGTACCCGCTCGGGGCACCCCAGCGAGCGGCGCTGCGCAAGGGCGCAATCGACGCGAACGTGAGCGACCTCGGGGAGCCCGAGAACAGGCTCGAGCGCCACTACCACAAGCTGCTCGAGGTCTACATGCCGATCCGCGCCTCGAACGGCCGGCCACTGCTGTTCGAGGCCTACCAGCGCTTCAGCTCGATCAACGACAGCGGCCGCCACCTGTGGCTGAAGTTCACGCCGGCGCTGATCGGCGCGCTGCTGCTGCTCGGGCTATTGCAGCTACCACTCGCGTGGTCGATGGCGCGCCGGCTTCGCCAGGGCCAGGAGGAGCGCGAGACGCTCTTGCGCACCGCGCTCGAGGCTTCCGACAGCGAGCGGCGCCGGATCGCGCGCGTGCTGCACGACGGCGTCGTGCAGGAGCTCGCCGGGGTCTCCTACTCGCTCTCGGCCGCCGCCGAGCGGGCGAGCACGGCCCGCGAGCGGGGGATCGCGGAGGCGCTCCGCAGGGCCGCCGGGCAGACGCGCGACAGCATGCGGGCGCTGCGCTCGCTGCTGGTCGAGATCTACCCGCCGAGCCTCCACCAGGCCGGGCTCGAGCAGGCGCTCCGGGACCTGCTCGTGCCGCTTGTGCGAGCGGGCGTCGAGACCAGCGTCGCGACCGAGCGCGGACTCGTGCTGAGCCCTGGCGTCGAGGCGCAGCTCTTCCGGGCGGCGCAGGAGGCGATCCGGAACGTGGCCGCGCATGCCGGCGCGCGCACGGTGCGCGTCGTGATCCGGAGAGAGCGTCAGGTGGTCTCGCTGAGCGTGACCGATGACGGCCGCGGCTTCGAGCGCGCCCGGCCGCCGGGGGGAAGCGACAACGGCCACTTCGGGCTTCGCCTGCTGTCGGACCTCGCGGCCGAGACCGGTGGCCGGCTCCAGGTCGATTCGGCGCCCGGCGCGGGCACGCGCGTGACGATGGAGGTCCCGCTCGGTTGATCCGCGTGCTGCTCGCCGAGGACCACGGGATCGTGCGGGCCGGCCTCGAGGACCTGCTCGCGAACGTGGAGGACGTCGAGGTTGTCGGCGCGGCGGCCGATGGAGCCGAGGCGGTCGCGCTGGCGGCCGAGCAGCAGCCTGACGTCGTGCTGATGGACCTGCTGATGCCGATTCTCGACGGGACCGAGGCGACCCGCCGCATCGTGGGCGCAGACCCGAGCGTGCGCGTGGTCGTGCTGACCTCCTTCTCCGACGGGGACCGCATCCTCGACGCGCTCGATGCCGGCGCGATCGGCTATCTCCTGAAGGACGCCGAGCCGGAAGAGCTCTTCCGGAGCATCCGCGCGGCGGCACGCGGCGAGTCGCCCCTCGCGCCGAAGGTCGCGACCGAGGTGCTGGCGGCGCGGCACGACCGTCGCGGCGGGCTCACCAGCCGGGAGCTGGAGGTGCTGGGGCTCGTGCGGGCCGGCCTGCCGAACAAGCTGATTGCGCGGCGCCTCGAGATCAGCGAGAAAACCGTGAAGGCGCATCTGACGAACGTGTTCCAGCGGATCGGCGTGACCGACCGCACCCAGGCCGCGCTCTGGGCGGAGCGCCACGGCGTCGGGCATCCGCGGGCCTAGGCCGAGGTGGAATCTCGAGGTCGTAGGACCAAGGTCCACTTGCGCGCGGGCTGCAGGTGGCGGATGCTCGGCGGTCGGAATGGCCACTCCAAGGAGGTCCTGATGCTCGGAAGACGCTTGAAGGCGCTCGCCGGGGTGATGCTCGCGGTGATCGTGCTGGTCGTGTCGCTGGTGTCGACCGGCAGCGCGACAAGCGGCACTACCCTGAAGTTGCAGGCGAGCCCGAGCGGCGCGCTCAAGTTCAGCAGGAAGAAGCTCACGACGAAGCGGGGCAAGGTCACGGTCGTGATGACGAACCCGTCCTCGTCCGGGCTGAAGCACGCGATCGAAGTGACCGGGCACGGGATCGAGAAGGACGGCAAGACCGTCGGCCCGGGCCACAAGTCGACCGTCACGGTCAGCCTGAAAAAGGGCACCTACGTGTTCTACTGCCCCGTCGACGGCCACAAGCAGGCCGGCATGAGGGGCACGATCGTCGTCAAGTAGCAGCAGGGGCAACGCCCGGCGCCGGCGGGCTCCGTCGGCGCCGGGTGGTTCACTGGGCCGCGACCCATGCTGCTCGAGCTTCGCGTCCAGAACCTGCTGCTGATCGAGTCGGCCGAGCTCGTGCTCGACCGCGCCCTGAACGTCATCACCGGCGAGACCGGTGCCGGCAAGACGGTGCTCGCGCACGCGCTCGACCTGCTGCTGGGGGGTAAGCCGCGCCGCGCCGTCGTGCGCCCGGGCGCCGACGAGGCCTACGTCGAGGGCGTCTTCACGGTGCCGGCCGGGCTCGCGGACGATCCCGAGTTGGCCGACCTGCAGGAGCGCCTCCCGCTGGACGTCGAGGAGCTGGTGCTCGCGCGGCGCGTGACGGCCGCGGGCCGCACGCGTGCATATCTCCAGGGCCGCTCCGTCACGGCCGCCGAGCTGGCCGCTGTCGGCACTCGGCTGCTCGCGTTCTTCGGTCAGCACGAGCATCGCCGGCTGGTGCTGGCCTCGGCTCAGCTCGAGATCCTCGACGCCTACTGCGGCGAGGAGCAGCTGGCGCGGCGCGAGCGCTTCCGGGACACGCTCGCTCGTGCCCGTGCGCTCGGGAGAGAGCTCGAAGACCTGCGTGAGCGTCTCGGGATGCGCGACCGCGACCTCGACCTGCTCGAGTTCGAGATCCAGGAGATCGAGGAAGCCGGGCCCAGCGACGACGAGGAGGCGGCGCTCGATGCCGAGCGCTCGCGGCTCGCCTCGGTCGAGACGCTGCGCGAGGCGGCGGGCATCGCGGCGGCAGCGCTCGAGGCCGATTCGGAGCTCGGCGCCGACGGCGCGACCGCGCAGCTTGCGCGCGCCGAGCGGGAGCTCTCGCGAGCGCTCGACCGGGATCCGGCGCTTGCCTCGCCGGCCGAGCGCGCGGCATCCCTCCTGTACGAGCTGCGCGACCTTGCCGGCGAGCTGCGCACGTACCTGGCCTCACTCGAGGCCGATCCCGAGCGCCTCGCGGAGGTGGAGGCGCGGCTCGAGCTGTACGCGCGTCTGAAGCGCAAGCACGGCGGCTCGGTCGCGGCCGTGCTCGAGCACGCAGACCGCTGCCGCTCCGACCGCGACCGCCTCGTGAACGCGGGTGCCGAGACCGCTCGCATCGAGTCTGAGCTCGAGCAGGCGACGGCCGAGGCCGAGCGTCTCGCGGCAGCGCTGACGGCGGCGCGGCAGCGCGGCGGCACCGGTCTCGCCGAGGCCGTGCACGCCGAGCTCGCGGAGCTCGCGATGGAGGAGGCGGGCTTCGAGGTCCGCGTCACGCCGCGCGGCGACTTCACCGGCACGGGCGCCGACGCGGTCGAGCTCGTGCTGGCGCCGAACCCGGGCATGGCGCCCGGGCCGCTGCGAGAGATCGCCTCGGGGGGCGAACTCTCCCGCGTGATGCTCGCGCTGATGACGGCCGCGACCGGGGCGAGGGGCGCCGCGACGGTGATCTTCGACGAGGTCGATGCAGGGCTCGGGGGCGCCACCGCGCGGGTCGTGGGCGAGAAGCTCCGGGCGCTCGCGGAGACCCGCCAGGTGATCTGCATCACCCATCTGCCGCAGGTCGCCTCGCTCGGCGCGCGTCATTTCCGGGTCGTCAAGGGCGCCCGCCGCGGCGCCGGGGCGGCACAGGCGGAGGTCGAGCGCCTCGGCCGGCGCGAGCTGGTCGCGGAGCTCTGCCGCATGCTCGGAGCCGACTCCGGCGACCTCGCCGCGCGCCGGCATGCGGAGACACTGCTCGAGGCCGCGTAGAATCGCCGCAACGGCGTGCCTCTTCCCGAGGCCGCCGGGAAGGGAACGTGGAGGCCAAGACGACAACCGGCACGTCGGCGGCTGCGCCCAGGCGACGCTTCCTTTCGCGCTCGCCGCTGGAGGTGCACGGGAAGGCACGGCTGGGCCGGCGCACCAAGGACCTGGTGAAGCGGCTCGGTCCGGAGGACGTAGCGATCATCGACCACCGCGACCTCGACCGCATGGCGGCCGAGGACCTCGTCGAGTGCGGCGTGCGCGGTGTCGTGAACGTCGCGCCGTCGACCAGCACCCGCTACCCGAACCCGGGTCCGCTGATCCTCGTGCGCGCCGGCGTCCTGCTGGTCGACGCGGTCGGGGCGCCGCTCTTCGAAGACCTCGGCGATGGCGACATGGTGATCCTCCGTGAAGGCACCGTGCTCGGTCCCGAGGGCGTGGTCGCCGAGGGCATGGTCCGCACGCTCGAGGAGTTGACGGCGGTGCAGGAGCACCAGCAGGAGCGGATCGGCGATGCGATCCAGGACTTCGCCGAGAACACGCTCGTGCACATCCGCGAGGAGGGCGGGGTGCTCGCGGGCCGGCTCAAGATCCCGGACCTTCGCACGGACTTCCGGGACCGCCATGCCCTGATCGTCGTGCGCGGGACCGACTACCGACGCGATCTGCGCGCGATCCGGCCGTACGTCCGCGACCTGCGCCCGGTGCTCGTCGGCGTCGACGGAGGCGGCGACGCCCTGCTGGAGGCGGGCCTCAAGCCGAACCTGATCATCGGCGACATGGACTCCGCGTCCGACAAGGTGCTCGGATGCGGCGCCGAGCTCGTCGTGCATGCGTATCGCGACGGGGCCGCGCCCGGCCGCGAGCGGCTGGAGCGGCTGGGCCTCGACCACAAGGTCCTGCCGGCGCCGGGCACTAGCCAGGACGTCGCGATGCTGCTCGCCCACGAGCGCGGCGCGCGCCTGATCGTCAGCGTCGGGTCCCACTTCAACCTGATCGAGTTCCTCGACAAGGACCGGGCCGGCATGTCCTCGACGTTCCTGACCCGGCTGCGCGTGGGCGAGATCCTCGTGGACACGAAGGGCGTCAGCCGTCTCTACCCGCGGGGGCCGAGCCGCCGCCTGATGGGCCTGATCCTGCTCGCCGCGTTCGTGACGTTCGTGATCGTCGTGCTCAGCTCACCGCCGATGGAGAGGCTGATCGAGCTGATCTGGCTCAAGCTCCAGGTGCTTTTCGACGGCGCTTGAGCCCCGACGCGCTGGATAGGGTTGCCGCGCCTTGTTCAGCTTCCGGTATCACGCGATGTCGCTCGGCGCGGTGTTCCTCGCGCTCGGGATCGGGATCCTGCTGGGCGTCGCGATCGGCGAGAACGGGGTCGTGTCCGACGCGAGCAAGAACCTCGAGCGGTCGCTTCGCGGCGACCTCGACAGCGCGCGCTCGCGGAACGCCGACCTCCGGCGCCAGCTCAGCACCCGTGACGACTACGAGCGCCAGACATACGGGCCGCTGGTGAAGGACCTGCTGCCGGGATGGCGCGTCGGGATCCTCGCGATGGGCAGGCTGCCGGGCGGGTACTCGTCCGCCGTCTCGGACGCCGTCGAGCCGGCCGGCGCGACGGTGGACTCGGTGAGCGTGATCAAGTCACCGCTCCCGCTCGGCCGGCTGGCGTCCGAGATGAAGGGCACGAAGCTCGCGCGCCTCGACCGCTCCCAGGACCAGCTCGAGCGCTTCGGACGCCGTGTGGGCAGGCAGCTCGTGAACGGCGGAAACCTGATCCCGCGCCTGCGCCACAGCCTGTTCTCCAGCTCGCGAGGCGAGTATCGCGGCCTGGACGGGGTCGTCTACGTGCGCGACCGTGACGGCCTCGACGGCTCGGAGAAACAGGCGCAGGACCGATTCGAGTCGGGCCTCCTGTCGGCGCTGAAGGACACCCAGGCAGGCGCGGTTGGGGTCGAGACGACCGGCACCGATCCCTCCCAGGCCGGCTTCATGGCGGGCCGGGGAATCGCGAGCGTCGATGACATCGACCTGACCGCGGGGGAGACCGCGGTCGTCTGGGTCTTCGCAGGCGACGCTGGCGGTACCTACGGGATCAAGGGCTCCGCCGACCACCTCCTCCCGAAGGCCCCGGACACGGGCTCGGCGCAGCGGCCCTAGGCGCAGGCGTGCGCTGGCTTCCGCTCGCCCTTTCGCTTGGCACGGCGGCGTTGCTCGCGCCCGCCCTGCTCGCCCGGCTGGAGCGCTCGGGCGTGGTGCGGGAGAACTATCGCGGGATCGTGCTCCCGGCCGCGTCGGGGACCCTGATCGTGCTGGCGGCGCTGCTCGCGCTCGGCCCGCTGGCTGCGCTCGATGAGCTGGCCGACGCCGACACGCTCGCGCCCGAGGCGGGCGAGGCGCTCCTGTTCGTGATCGGGGTGGCGGTGCTGGGCCTGGTCGACGACCTCCTCGGCGGTCGCAGGCCGGCCGGCACCGATGCCGATCCGCGGGCGCCTCGTGGTCTCCGCGGCCACGCGCGCGCGGCCGCCGGCGGAGACCTCAGCACGGGCGTCCTGAAGGCCCTCGGGACACTGGGCCTGGCGCTGTACGTGCTGTCGGGGCAGGGACGCACCGCCGCGGAGTATTTGGTCGGCGTGGGGGTGCTGGTGCTCGCCACGAACTTGTTCAACCTGCTCGACCTGCGGCCCGGGCGCGCGGGCAAGGTGTTCGTCGCGTTCGGCGCCGTCCTGACACTCGGATCGTGGAACACCTATGCGCTCCGGGCGCTCGGATTGTTCATCGGCCCCGCGCTCGTGCTCCTGCCGTACGACTTGCGCGAGCGCGCGATGCTCGGCGACGCCGGCTCGAACGTGCTCGGGGCCGTCGCGGGGTTCTGGTTGATCGTGGCGCTCGGGCCGACCGGTGAGGCGATCGCCCTCGGGGTGCTCGCGGTTCTCACTATTTACGGAGAGTTCCGGTCGATCAGCGCGCTCGTCGAGCGGAACCCGATCCTTCGTCGTCTAGACTCGCTCGGGAGGGCTCCCGAGACCTCGCAGCCCCTTTGAGCCAGCCATCCGAACACGCCGATACCTTGATTTCGTAGATGGCCGACCGCTCACAAAGCCGTTCTGGTCGCTCTCCTCGGTACATCTTCGTGACCGGCGGCGTGGTGTCCTCGCTCGGCAAGGGCATTGCCGCGGCCTCGATTGGCCGGTTGCTCGTGAGCCGTGGCCTGCGGGTCCAGATCCAGAAGTTTGACCCCTACATCAACGTCGATCCGGGCACGATGAGCCCGTTTCAGCACGGCGAGGTGTTCGTCACCGAGGACGGCGCCGAGACCGACCTCGACCTCGGCCACTACGAGCGCTTCACGGACGAGAACACCTCCCGCACGTCCAACGTGACGGCGGGCGGCGTCTATTACTCCGTGATTCGCAAGGAGCGCCGCGGGGACTTCCTCGGCGGCACCGTGCAGGTGATCCCGCACGTGACCGACGAGATCAAGCAACGCGTCAAGCTGGTCGCCGAGTCGCAGGACCTCGACGTCGTGATCACCGAGATCGGCGGCACCGTGGGCGACATCGAGTCGCTGCCGTTCCTCGAGGCGATCCGGCAACTCCAGACCGAGCTCGGCCGGGACCGCTGCATCTTCGTGCACCTCACGCTGGTGCCGTTCATCGAGCACGCGGGTGAGCTGAAGACGAAGCCCACGCAGCACTCTGTCAACGAGCTGCGGCGGATTGGCATCCAGCCCGACATGGTCGTGTGCCGCTCCGAGGAGGCGCTTTCTCGTGACATCCGCGAGAAGATCGCGCTGTTCGCGAGCCTGCCGGTGGACGCGGTCATCTCCGCCCGCGACGTCGACGATGTCTACAAGGTGCCGCTGATGTTCCGCGCCGAGGGCGTCGACGACCTGATCCTCGATCACTTCGGCATGGAGGCGCAGTCCCCCGACCTCACGGACTGGGAGGAGATCGTGCGAAGGGCCTCGGCCGCGCGCGAGACCGTGCGCATCGCACTGGTCGGCAAATACGTGAAGCTCGCCGACGCCTACCTCTCGGTGGTCGAGGCGCTTCGCCATGCCGGCTTCCACCACGGCGCGAAGATCGAGGTGTTCTGGGCCGACTCGGAGACGCTCGACGAGCACGAGGGCATGGACCTGCTCAGCGAGGCCGACGGGATCCTGATCCCCGGCGGCTTCGGCGTGCGCGGCATCGAGGGCAAGATCAACGCGGCGCGGATCGCGCGCGAGCGGGAGATCCCGTTCCTCGGCATTTGCCTCGGCATGCAGCTCGCGGTCGTGGACTTCGCGCGGCACGTGGTGGGGATGGCGGGTGCGAACTCGGCCGAGTTCGATCCCGAGACGCCCTTCCCGGTCGTGGACCTGCTGCCGGAGCAGAAGGAGGTCGACGACATGGGCGGCACGATGCGGCTCGGCGCCGATCCCGTGAAGCTGCACGCCGACACACGCGCCCGTGCGGTGTACGACGAGCCCGTGATCTACGAGCGGCACCGGCACCGCTACGAGGTCAACAACCTGCTACGTCGCCGCCTCGCGGACGCGGGCCTGGTCTTCAGCGGAACATCGCCCGACGATCGCCTCGTCGAGGTGATCGAGCTGCCCGCCCATCCATTCTTCGTGGCCTCGCAGTACCACCCGGAGTTCAAGTCCCGGCCAAACCGGCCGGAGCCGCTGTTCCGCGAGTTCGTGGGAGCGGCGCTCGAGCGGGCCCGCGAACGGGGCGGGGCTGAGGTCGCTGCTGACGAGGCGGAGACGCCGCGCACCGGGCGATTCCAGGGCTCGGACCCCGCGCCCACGAGATAGATGAGCGTGGCCGGGCCGCCCGGGCCGCCTGAGCGGTCGCGGCTGGCCGACACGTTCGTCGCGCTCTGCGAGATCGAAAGCCCGAGCGGCCGCGAGGCGGGCGCGGCGCGGTTCGTGCGCGAGCAGCTCGAGTCGCTCGGGCTCACGGTCGACGAGGACGCGACGAGCGCCGACACCGGTGCCGACTGCGGCAATCTCTTCACGCGGATTCCGGGACCGGAGGGAGCGCGGACGGTGATGTTCTGCGCCCACGTGGACACCGTCCCGCTGGCCGACCGGGTGGAGGTGGAGCTGGCGGACGGGGTGTTCCGGAATCGCCGCGAGGCGATCCTCGGCGCCGACAACAAGGCCGCCGTGGCGGTTCTGCTGAAGCTGGCCCGCGAGTCCGTCGCATCGCCCGCGCCCGTCGGCCTCGAGCTCGTGTTCACGACCTCCGAGGAGATCGGGCTCCGCGGCGCCCATGCCTTCGACGTCTCGCGCCTCGAGGCCGAGTTCGGGTACGCGCTCGACCACGCCTCGCCGATCGGGGAGCTGATCCTCGCCGCGCCCACCTACTACCGGGTGATCGGCGACTTCACCGGCCGCGCGGCCCATTCGGGGCTGCGCCCAGAGGACGGGCGAAACGCGATCGTCGCGGCGGCCCGGGCGATCGCCGCGATGAAGCTTGGCCGGCTCGACGAGGAGACGACCGCCAATGTCGGCGTGATCGAGGGCGGCACGGCCACCAACGTGGTCGCCGAGCGCTGCCGCATGGAGGCGGAGTTCAGGAGCCTCGACGACGCGAAGGCGAGCGCCGGCATGCGCGAGATGGTCGACACCATCACTTACGCCGCAAGCGCGGCCGAGGTCGACGTCGATGTGGCCGTCGAGGAGCAGTTTCGCGCGTACCGGATTGCTCCCGGTGAAGCGGCGGTGCAGGCCGCCGAGACCGCGCTTCGCGACTGCGCGATCGAGCCTCTCCACCGGGTGACGGGCGGCGGCAGCGACGCGAACGCATTTGCCGCAAAGGGATTCCGCTGCCTCAACCTCGCGAACGGGACGGAGGCGAACCACACTCCCGACGAGCGCGTGAGCGCCTGGGCGCTCGAGAAGATGCTCGAGGTCACCCGCCGCCTGCTGGTGCGTGCCGCGGAGGTCTAGGGGTGCTGAGGTTGCGCAGGGGCAGCGTGGTGCGCCTGGACTCCTCGGGAGACCGCCTGCTGCGCTGCCTCGTGCGCCTCCAGGAGAGCGGCGAGGAGCACGCTGCGATCGCCTATCCGCAGCTGACCGGGCCGCTCCGGGCCGGCGACGAGGTGATCGTCAACGTGGAGTCTCGGGAGCTCGGACTCGGCAGCGGCGGCTTCGACATCGTCCACGTCGGGCCGCTGCCCGAAGACCGGGGAAGCGACGCCCACGTCATGAAGCTCAACTACACGTCCCTTCAGCATGTGGTCGCGCCGATCGAGGAGGGGCTGGAGGATCTTCAGCGCCCGCTGGGCATGCCGGTCGGGGTGCTCGCGCTGCACGGACAGCTGCCCTGTGCCGCGTTTGCGCTGGCGGGCGCCCGTGTCGGGTATGTGCAGACCCCGGGCGGCGCGCTTCCGGGCGATTTGTCGGACGTCGTCGCGGAGCTGCTCGCGCGCGGGCTGATCGCCGATCACGTGACGGCGGGCGCCTGCTTCGGCGGTGGCCACGATGCGATCACGGTCGAGGGCGCGATCGATGCCGGCGCCCGGCGGCTCGGCTGGGACTGCGCGCTCGTGGGCCCGGGGCCGGGGATCCTCGGCTCAGCATCCGCGCTCGGCCACGGCGGCCTGGCGGCGCTTTCGAGCGCGCACGCCGCGCTCTCGCTCGGGTGCCCGGTGGTGCTCACGCCACGGCTTTCGGGCGGCGATCTCCGCGCGCGTCATCGCGGCCTCAGCCACCACACCGCGACCGTGCTGGAGCTGCTCCTCGGGCCGGTGCTGGTGGCGGTGCCGGCGGGCGACGGCGAGGGAGCGGCCGCGCTGCGCGCCGCACTCTCGGACGGCCCGCACGAGGCCGTCGAGGTCGAGGTCGGCAAGCTCTTCGAGGGATACCTCGCGAGCGGGCTCCCGGCCGGCACGATGGGCCGTGGAGCGGACGAGGACCGGGAGTTCTTCCTGGCCGGGCTGGCGGGTGGCGCCGCGCTTTCAACACGAGTCAAGGGAGGGCAGGGTTGAGCTTCGACCTGGTCGAGAGCGAGGAGATCTGGAAGGGCCACATCGGCACCGTGAAGGTGCAGAGGTTCCGCCACGACGACGGCGAGGTGGTCCAGCGCGAAGTCGTGGAGCACCCCGGCGCGGCCGTGATGCTTCCCTTCGACGGCGACCGGATCTGGTTGGTGCGTCAGCCGCGCGAGATCGTCGGGGAGGAAGCGCTCCTGGAGCTGCCTGCGGGGAAGCTGAACGGGGGCGAGGTGCTCGACACGGCCAAGCGCGAGCTGCGCGAGGAGATCGGGATGGCCGCGGCGACCTGGAAGTTCCTCACGAGCTTCTACGCGAGTCCCGGGTTCACCGACGAGGAGATCCACGCCTTTCTCGCGACTGACCTCTCCGAGGATCCCCTCGAGGCCGACGAGAACGAGCGCATTGAGGTCGTGAAGGAGCCGCTCGAGCGCCTCGACGAGCTGATCGCCTCCTGCCGGGACAGCAAGAGCCTGGTCACGCTGCTCTGGTTCCGGGCGTTCGAGCTGGACAGGCTCTGAGCGTGGGCGACGTTCGCTTCACGGCCGAGATCGTGGCTCCTCTCGAGCGGGTCTTCGGCCTGCACGTCGACCCGGCGAGGGTGCCGGAGTGGTTTCCGGGCGTGCGCGCGATCGAGGACGTGAGCGGCCCGCTCGACCGCATCGGGACGACCTACCGGCTGCGGTTCAACCGGCTGGTCTCGGGTCGCTGCGAGGTCGTCGCGGTCGACCCGCCGCGCATGCACAGCCGCACCTGGAGCTCGCGCCCGCTGGGCAGCGCCGGTCAGGCGACGATGCGGTTCTTCGAGGGGCGGAACGGCCGCACACGGATCGACTTCCACGCGACCTACACGCTTCCGCTCGGGCCCCTGGGGCGGTTCGCGGACCGGCTTGCGCGCGTGCGCTCGCGCGCGGAACGCGACATGCGGCGCGAGGTCGACTCGTTCAAGCAGCTTGCAGAGCGCGACGCGCGCTGAAGGACCGGGGCCCGCGCCCGAGAAACCGGTCGGATGGCAATCGCGACCGGCACGTTCGAGGAGCTGATGCTCGACTTTCTCGCCTACCTCGAGCTCGAGCGCGGGGTGTCGAAGAACACCCTCCAGTCATATCGATCCGACCTGCTGCAGTTCGGCTCGTTCTTGGCGCACCGGGACACGACCGCCGAGGCGGCCGGGCCGCAGGACCTGTCAGCGTTCCTGACCGGGCTCGCGGTCGGCGGGGAGAGCCCCGCCGCGGCGACCGCGACGCTCAAGCGCAAGGCCGCGTGCCTGCGCTCCTTCTACCGGCACCTGCGCCGCGAGGGCCTGCGCGAGTCAGATCCGACCGCGGGCCTCTCGACGCCACGGAAGAGTCAGAAGCTGCCGCACGTGCTCGGCCGCGCCGAGGTGCAGCGCCTGCTCGAGCAGCCGAAGGGCACCGCGCCAGTCGCGTTGCGCGACCGCGCGCTGCTCGAGCTGATGTATGCGTGCGGGCTGCGCGCGACGGAGGCGATCACGCTGGAGCCGGGCGATCTCGACCTGCGCGACGGCGTCGCACGGGTACGCGGCAAGGGCGACAAGGAGCGGCTCGTGCCGATCGGCTCCGAGGCGGTGAAGGCTGTCGAGGCCTACCTTCGCCGCGGCCGGCCCGCGCTGGTCGGCGCACGCGAGGAGACTCGCCTGATCGTGAACTTCCGCGGCGGCGCGCTCACCCGCCAGGGCCTCTACAAGGTGATCGGGCGCCACGCGCGCTCGGCAGGGCTCGCCGGCAAGATGAGCCCGCACACGCTGCGCCACACGTTCGCGACCCATCTGCTCGCCGGCGGCTGTGACCTGCGCTCGGTCCAGGAGATGCTCGGCCACGCCGACATCGCGACCACCCAGCTCTACACGCACCTCTCCAGCCAGCACCTGAAGGACGCCTACTTCAAGGCCCACCCGCGCGCGCGGCGCTGAGCGCACGCCGTCGGCACGCCCTACGCTTAAGCGCGACCGTGCCCGAGCTTCCCGAGGTAGAGACGATCCGCCGCCAGCTGGCGGCGCGCGTGGCGGGCCGGACGGTCGTGGAGGCGGAGGTGATCGACCCGCTGTGGTGCGCGCCGCGGTCGCCGGACGAAGTCGAGATCGATCTCCGCGGCGAGCGCATCGAGTCGCTCGGGCGCCGGGGCAAGTACCTCCTGCTGGAGCTCGAGGACCAGCGCTTCCTCGTCATGCACCTGCGCATGACCGGCAGCCTGCTCTGGGCCTCCGAGCAGGACGACTCGCCGGGGCGGCCCCACCTG
Source organism: Solirubrobacterales bacterium (assembly GCA_038326655.1). Classification (GTDB taxonomy): domain Bacteria; phylum Actinomycetota; class Thermoleophilia; order Solirubrobacterales; family JBBDJG01; genus JBBQKG01. Next base: position 15,492 of record JBBQKG010000027.1, on the reverse strand, counting down.
CGGGTGCGGCTGACGCTCGACGACGGCAACCGGCTCCTGTTCGTCGACCAGCGGAGGCTCGGGACGGGGTTCGTGATCGACAGCCGCGCCGCACTCGACGCCTACCTCGCCGAGCGCCTCGGCCCCGAGCCGCTCGAGCCCCAGTTCACGCCGGCCGTGCTGGCCCGCGAGACGCGGGGCCGCAAGGCGCCGGTGAAGGCCTTCCTCCTCGATCAGCGGCGCGTTGCCGGCGTCGGCAACATCTATGCCGACGAGGCGCTCTTCCGCGCGCGCATCCATCCGCTGCGGCCGGCGGGGCGCTTGCGCCGCGAGGAGGTGGAGCGCCTCCATGGCGGCATCGTGGAGGCACTCGAAGCCGGGATCGCGCGCCAGGGCGCCTCGATCGACAACTACCGCGACGCAAACGGCGCGCGGGGCTCGATGCAGGACGAGTTCCTGATCCACCTGCGCGAGGGCAAGCCGTGCGTGCGCTGCGGCCGGCCGGTCGTGAAGATGGTCGCGGCCGGGCGGGGAACGTATGTCTGTCGTCGCTGTCAGCCCGCGCCGCGGACGAGACGGATCGCGGCCCCGTGAGCGCCGAGCCGCCCTCGCTCCCCGAGGGGTTCGCGGCCGGCCACTGGACCGACACGGACGCGGCGACCGGATGCACGGTGCTGCTGCCGCCGGCCGGGGGCGCGGTGGCCTCGGCGGATGTGCGGGGCGGCGGCCCGGGGACCCGCGAGCTCGACTTGCTCGACCCGCTCGCAAATGCGGCTCGCATCCACGGCGTCCTGCTCACCGGCGGCAGCGCATTCGGGCTCGCGGCCGCCGACGGCGTCGTGCGCTGGCTCGAGCGGAACGGCCGCGGCTACGACACCCCGGGCGGAATTGTGCCGCTCGTCCCGGGTGCGGTGATCTACGACCTCCTGAGCGGCGATCCGAGCCGGCGGCCCGGGCCGGCCGAGGGCGAGGCAGCCTGCGAGGCGGCCGCGAACGCGCCGGCGCTCGGCAGCGTCGGCGCCGGCACGGGCGCCGCGGTCGGCAAGCTGCGCGGGCGCGAGTTCGCGGTGAAGAGCGGAGTCGGCTTCGCGGCACAGCACCTGCCGCAGGGGGCAAAGCTGACCGCCCTCGCAGTCGTGAACGCGTTCGGGGACGTGATCGCCGAGGACGGCAGCGTACTGGCGGGCACGCGCGGCGACGACGGCAGCTTCATCGGCACCACGAAGCAGCTCCGGACGCGGCTGATCGAGCCGCCGCGCTACCGCAGAGGCGAGCCGGCCGAGAACACCACGCTCGTCTGCCTCGCGACCGACGCGGCGCTTTCGAAGACCGACTGCGGGATCGTCGCCAAGATGGCGCACTCCGGCATGGCGCGCGCCGTCGACCCGGTGCACTCGTCCGTCGACGGCGATGTCACATTCGCGCTCGCGAGCGGCACCGCGCCGGCGGTGGACTCGCTGATCGTCGGAGTCGCGGCGGCGGCCCTGACGGCCGAGGCGATCCGGGACGCGTGCCGTCGCGCGACGGCGGTCGCCGGAATCCCTGCTATCTCCGAATTCGCTTGACCCGCGTGCGGAACTTCACGTAGAGGTCCCTGGCGGCGTTGTAGCCGAAGTCGGTCGTGCGCCTGAAGCTCGCGCAGCAGAGGGGGTCGTCTCGATCGACGTAGTACTCGTACAGCCGCAGCTCCTTGCCCGCATGGCGCTTGCTCACGTCCCGGAGTACGGCGGCGAAGGAGGAGCGCGCCACGGCCTTTTTCGGGAGCCGCCCGCGCGTGCGCCTGGAGGGATAGCGGAAGAGGCTTCGCGGGGCGGGGCAGGCGCCGGGCGTCGGCCCGTCCTCCCAGCTCACGATCCCGATCTCGCCCACGCGCGCGCCGGCGCCGCTGCGGAGGTCGAAGAAGATCTCGGGGCGGGGTGTGATGTCCTCGAAGTTCGAGACCTCGAGCACCACCGCGGCGTCCTGCTCGGAGGAGACGACGCGCGCGTAGGGCGCCCCGCTGCAGGTGTCGGAGATCACGATCCGCCGCTGTGGGTAGATGCCCGGCACCTCCTGCGGGATCACTTGCTCCAGGTCGGGATCGCCGTCGAGGTTGGCGACCCTGGTCTGCGTCACCTCGCCGAACGCGGGCACCGCGAGCAGCGCCAGCACGCCGGCCGCGAGAGCTGGCCGGCTAAGCGGCCGCAAGTTCCTCGAGCAGACCTTGCTCGTCCGCCTGCTGCAGCTCGCTGAGGCCGCCGAGCGGGCGGCCGTCGATCACGATCTGCGGGAAGGTCATCTGGCCGGTGAAGTCGGCCAGGTCGCGGCGGCCGACCGGGTCCTTTGCGAGGTTCACCTCGACGAAGACGAGGTTGCGACTGCGCAGGAGGTGCTTCGCCCGGATGCACCGCGCGCAGGGGTCCGTCGTGTAGACGGTGATCGAGGGCTTTCCGTTGCTCTGAGGATCCATCCGGACGGTCCGTCAAAGTCTAGACACGGCAGGGGCCGCCCGTTTCGCGGGTTTTCTGCATTCTCATGGCGGGCTACTACAAGACCGAGGGGATCGTGCTCCGCTCGTTTCGGCTGCGCGAAGCGGATCGCATTGTCCACCTCTACACCGCCACGCACGGCCGCATCGGCGCGGTCGTGAAGGGAGTGCGGCGCACGAAGTCGCGCTTCGGCGGGCGGCTCGAGCCGTTCTTCCGAGTGCGGCTGGTGCTCTACGAGGGGCGCGGCGACCTCGACACGGTGACCCAGGCCGAGGCGGTCGAGTGGTACCCGCACCTGCGCGCGCACGGCCGCTCGCTCCACGCCGCGGGCGCCGCCTGCGAGAGCGTCCTGCGCCTCTTCGGCGAGCAGGACGCCAGCCCGGCGGCCTACAACCTGCTCTGCCACGAGCTGCAGCTGCTCGACTCCGAGCCGGAGGCGGGAGGGCCGGCGAACCTGCTCGCGTTCCGCCTCAAGCTGCTGCTCGCGGCTGGATTCGTGCCGGAGCTCGCCGCGTGCTCGGGCTGCGGGGCCGAAAGCCCGGCGACGTCCGATTTCTGGTTTTCCGCAGCCTCGGGAGGCCTCGTCTGTGCCGACTGTGGACCGGCGGGGGGCTTCCCGCTCGACGGCGCGGCACTCGGCTTCATGGCCTCGGCGCTAGGCACGCCGCTCAGCGATGCCCCGGCCGCGGTCCCGGCCGTGCTCGCGCAGGTCGACCGTGCCGTGGCCGAGACCCTCGAGTACCACGCCCACGTGCGGCTGCGCTCGGTCGCCTGAGCACCGCCCGAAATAGAATTGGCGCTCCCCGATGAGTCGCGCAGCCGCCAGGAAGTACGTCTACGACTTTTCCGAAGGGTCGCGCGAGATGCGGGACCTGCTCGGCGGCAAGGGCGCGGGCATCGCCGAGATGACACGTATCGGGGGCCCGGTGAAGGTTCCGCCCGGCTTCACGATCACGACCGAGGCCTGCGTCGCCTACATGCGCTCGAACCGGTTCCCGGCCGGCCTCGAGCACCAGGTCGAGCGCGCGCTCGCGAGGCTCGAGCGCAAGGCGGGCAAGCGGCTCGGCGACGTCGACGACCCGCTGCTGGTCTCGGTGCGCTCCGGCGCGCGCGAGTCGATGCCCGGCATGATGGACACCGTGCTCGACCTCGGCCTCAACGACGACTCCGTCAGGGGCCTCGCGAAGCGGACGGGCAACGAGCGTTTCGCCTGGGACTCCTACCGCCGCTTCGTGCAGATGTTCGGCAACGTTGTGCGCGGCGTCGACGGCAGCACCTACGAGCAGGCGATCGAGCGGACAAAGCGGGCCAAGGGCGTGCGGCTCGACAGCGACCTCGGCGCGGGCGACTTCCGCAAGCTGACCTCGACCTTCAAGCGGATCTTCGAGCGCAAGACCGGGGAGCCGTTCCCGGGCGATCCGCGGGAGCAGCTCAGGCAGGCGATTCGCGCCGTCTTCGGCTCGTGGAACGGGGACCGCGCGGTCGAGTACCGGCGCCAGAACCGCATCCCCGATCACTGGGGAACGGGCGTCAACGTCCAGCAGATGGTGTTCGGCAACATGGGACCCGACTCCGGCTCGGGCGTCGCGTTCAGCCGCGAGGGTGTGACCGGAGCGCCGCAGCCCTCGGGTGACTTCCTGATCGACGCGCAGGGCGAGGACGTGGTCTCCGGCGTGCGCAACACGCTCGGCCTGCCCGACCTGAAACGGGTGATGCCGAAGGCGCACAGGCAGCTGACCGAGGTCCTGCGCACGCTCGAGCGCCACTACAGGGACATGCAGGACGTCGAGTTCACGGTCGAGGAGGGGACGCTCTACATGCTCCAGACCCGCAGCGCGAAGCGGCCCGCCCAGGCCGCGGTGCGCGTCGCCGTCGACATGGTGGGGGAGGGCCTGATCACTAGGGAGGAGGCGATCGGCCTCGTCGACGCCGGCAGCCTCGAGGCGCTCCTGCGGCCCGCGTTCGACCCCGCTCGCAAGTACAGGCCGCTCGTGACCGGGGTGGCAGCTTCACCCGGAGCGGCGAAGGGCGCGATCGTGTTCACCGCCGGCGATGCGATCCGCCGTGCCGAGGCCGGGGTGGACGTGATCCTCGTGCGCGAGTTCACCGAGGCGGACGACGTCGCCGGGTTCCACGCGGCGAAGGGCATCCTGACCGCGAGAGGCGGTAAGGCCTCGCACGCGGCGCTCGTCGCAAGGGACATGGGCAAGCCCTGCGTCAGCGGCGCCGCGGCGCTCGAGATCGACCCCGACGAGAAGACCGTGAGCGTCGACGGGCAGACGCTGCGCGAGGGCGATCTGATCGCGATGGACGGTACCGCCGGCCTCGTGACCACCGAGGACGTCCCGCTCACAGACCCGAAGATCGGCAAGCACTTCAAGACGATCCTCGCGTGGGCCGACGAGATCCGCTCGCTCGGCGTGCGTGCGAATGCCGACTCGCCAGAGGCCGCGCGAAACGCCCGCGCCCTCGGCGCGGAAGGAATCGGACTGTGCCGGACCGAGCACATGTTCATGGAGGCCGACCGCCAGCCGAAGATGCGCAAGATGATCCTCGCCGACGACGAGCGACGGCGCCGCAAGGCACTCGGCGAGCTGCTTCCTCTCCAGCAGCGCGACTTCGAGGGCATCTTCAAGGCGATGCGCGGCCTGCCGGTGACGATTCGCCTGCTCGACCCTCCCCTGCACGAGTTCCTACCCCGGAAGGAAGAACTGATCGTCGAGATCGATCGCCTCGTGCGGGCGAAGCGGCGTGGCGCCCGTCTCGACCGGCTCGAACGCGAGCTTCGGCGCCTGCGCGAGCTCGAGGAGACGAACCCGATGCTCGGCACCCGCGGGTGCCGGCTCGGGATCATGTTCCCCGAGATCTACGAGATGCAGGTGCGCGCGATCGCCGGCGCCGCGATCAACGTCAGGCGCCGTGTCCGGGAGGAGCCGCACGTCGAGATCATGATTCCGCTCGTCGACTACGAGCGCGAGCTGGAGGTGATGCGCAAGCTCGTCGACGACACGGTCGCGCGCACGGTCGCGGAAGCGGGTGCCGGACCGGTTCGCTATACCGTCGGCACGATGATCGAGCTTCCGCGCGCGTGCCTGGTCGCGGACCGCATCGCTACGCAGGCGAGCTTCTTCAGCTTCGGCACCAACGACCTCACGCAGACGGCGCTCGGCTTTTCCCGGGACGACGTGGAGGGGAAGTTCCTCGCGCGCTACATCGAGACCAAGATCGTCGACCGGAGCCCCTTCGAGACGATCGACGTGCCGGGTGTCGGCGCGCTCGTGGAGATGGCGGTGAAGAAGGGCCGCAGCAAGAACCGGAAGGTCACGCTCGGCGTCTGCGGCGAGCACGGCGGCGATCCGGCGAGTGTCCACTTCTTCGCCCGGGCCGGCCTCGACTACGTGAGCTGCTCCCAGAACCGCGTTCCGGTCGCGCGCGTGGCGGCGGCTCAGGCAGCGCTTGCCCAGCGCTCCGCCTGAAGTGCCCCTCCGCGTCGCGGTCGTCGCCGAGTACTACCCGCGGCCGTCCGACCCGGCGTGGGGAATCTGGGCCCATCGGCAGGCCGCCGGCGTGCGCGCGCGAGGCGCCGATGTGGCCGTGCTGGCGCTCGAGCGCCCCTTGCCGCCATTCCGCGCGCTCGCGAAGCTCGAAGTCGCGCTCCTGCGAGACTGGGGCCGCCGCCTCCTGCGCCCGCCCGCCGACACGATGCTCGATGGCGTTCCGGTGCGTTACGTGCGCTTCGTCTCACCGCCGCGACCGCTCAGCTACGCGGCCTGGGGACGCTGGGCGGCGCGGCCGCTCGGGCGCGCGCTCGACCGGCTCTGGTCTGAGGCGCCGCTCGACCTGGTGCACGCCCACTACGCCGTGCCGGCCGGCGACGCCGCGCTGCGCTGGATCGCGAGCCGTGGCCGGTCCCTGCCGCTCGTGGTGTCGGTGCACGGCGGCGATCTCTCCTATGTCGCGGCGCGCTCGGCCCGCGGCCGCGCGACCGTCGCCCGGGTCCTGCGAACCGCCGCGGTGGTGATCGCCAACAGCGAGGTGACGCGGCGGGGGATCGAGGAGCTGACCGGGCCGCTGTCGGGCCTGCGCGTGATTTATCCGGGCGCGGACCTGCCGCCGCAGGCGCCGGAGCGCCATGCAGATCCGACGCTCGTCACGGTCGCGCACCTCGAGCCGCACAAGAACCAGCGCAGCGTGATCCGCGCACTGGCGGCACTGGCAGGACGTCATCCGACGTTGCGCTACGAGCTGATCGGGAAGGGCCCCGACGGGGCCGAGCTGGGGGATCTCGCGCGCTCGCTCGGGGTCGGTGATCGCGTGCACTTCCTCGGCGCGCTGCCCCACGAGGAGGCTTTGCGCGAGCTTGCGCGGTGTCACGTGCACGTGATGCCGAGCATCCACGACGCGTTCGGCGTGGCGCACGTGGAGGCGATGGCGGCCGGGCTGCCCGCGATCGGAGGCGAGGGAACCGGCGCGGAGGACATCGCGGCCGCCGGGCCGGGCATGTTGCTCGTGCCGCCGGGGGACGCGAACGCCCTCACCCGCGCGATCGACCGGCTCGTGCGCGGCGAGCCGGAGCTTGGAGAGGCAGCCCGGCACACGGTCGCGGAGCATTTCTCGTGGGATCGCAACGTCGCCGAGACGCTCGCCGTCTATCGCGAGGTCACGGTCCCGTTACAGCGAGGATGAGATCACCGCTCCGGCCACCTCCTGCCACCAGGCGCGTTCCTGCTCCGAGTCCGCCACGTGGAGCTGCCGGCGGATGTGGCGCTCGAGCAGCCTCGGTGGCCCCACCGCCAGCAGTGGACCCGTGATCGCGTAGCGGCCGTCCGCGAGCAACACCAGCGCGCCCGGTACGTCGCGGCGCGTGCGCAGGTGCCGCACGACCTCGACGCCGTTGATCGCCGGGGGGTGCGCCGCATCCCCGTCGCTCCACGGGCGCACCATCAGGACCGCACGGTGGGCGCGGATCGAGCGCCGCTGGGGGACCGGCTCGTGCATCGGGCCCTCGCGCCAGCGCTCCATCAGGCCGGTCATCGCGCCGGCCACCTCGCGCCGGATCAGCAGGTGCAGCCGGTCGCCCGACTCGATCCTGGTCGACCCGCGCGGCGGGATCGCCTCCTCACCGCGCACGATCACGTTGAGCAGCGCATCGCGCGGAAGCCCGAGCTCGCGGACGAAGCACCCGGCGACGGCGTCCTCTGGCGCAACCGGGAACTCGACCACCTCGGCGCCGAGCGCCCGTACCGTGCCGGTCTCGGCGAGGGGGCGCGGCAGCGCAGGCCGCGTGGTCGTGACGCCCAGCCGCTTCGCGAGCGGCTCGAACGTCGACCCCTGCACGAGCGTCGACAGAAGCACCGCGAAGAACACGATGTTGAAGAACTCGTGGCTGTGGGGCACCCCGTCGATCACCGGGAACGTCGCGAGCACCACCGGGACCGCTCCCCGCAGACCCGCCCACCCCAGCACGAATCGCTCCGCGGCGCTGAAGTGGTCGAACGCGGTCGCCACCATGACCGCCAGCGGCCGCGCGACGAACATCAGCAGGAGCGCAAGGATCGTTCCCTCGAACGCGACGCCGCCGAGGTGGCTCGGGAACACGAGCAGCCCGAGCGTCAGGAACATCGCGATCTGGGCGACCCACGCAAGCCCGTCGTGAAATGCGGCGACCGTGCGCCTTGCCGGGATGTGGATGCTTCCCAGCGTCAGCCCGGCGAGGTAGACCGACAGGAACCCCGACCCGTGCAGGACGTCGGCGGTGCCGAAGGCAAGCGCGGCCGTCGTGAGCGACGCGACGGGATAGAGACCCGGGCTCGCCAGCTCGACGCGCCGGAACAGCTCGACCCCGAGTCGCCCTGCGACCAGCCCGACCACGATCCCGATCGCAAGCTGCTGGGCGAAGAGCCCCAGCATGTCGAGCACGCCGTAGTTCGGCTTGCCGATCCAGTCGATGAAGCCGATCACGAGCAGCACTGCGACCGGGTCGTTCATGCCGGCCTCTCCCTCGAGCGTGCGCGCCAGGCGTCGCTCGAGCGTCGAGCCGCGCAGCACCGAGAAGATCGCGGCGCCGTCCGTAGCCGCGAGGATCGAGCCCAGCAGCAGGCCCTCCAACGTCGAGAAATGGAAGAGCCATGCGGCCGCGAAGCCCGTCACGAGGGCCGTTCCGAGCGTCCCGAGCAGCGCCAGGCTCAGGGACGGCCGCAGCACCGGCCGGATCTCGTCGAAGCCGCTTGCGAGGCCGCCCTCGAACAGGATCAGCGCAAGCGCGATCACCCCGATCGTCCGTGCCAGCGAGTAGTCGTCGAAGTTGATCCAGCCGGTCCCGTCCGACCCGATTGCCATTCCGATGCCGACGAACAACGCAAGCGCGGGCACGCGGACGCGACCCGCCATGAGCGAGGCAACCAGTCCCCCGGCGAGCAGTGCGCCGGTTATGAGGATCAGCTCTCCGTAGGCCATCGTGGAAGGGTGCGAGAATCGAACACATGGAAGCGCACGCGGCAGACTTCGACCACGCGCTCGCCGGGGGCGAGGTGGCATCTTCGTTCGAGGCTCGGATCCGCGCCCTGGAGGCGGAGCAGCTCTCGTCGCTCGCGACGCAATCGTACCCGGCGCACCGCGAGCACCCGGAGGATCCGTGCCTCTTGCGCACGTCCTTCCAGCGCGACCGCGACCGGATCATGCACTCCAAGAGCTTTCGGCGGCTCAAGCACAAGACGCAGGTGTTCATCGCGCCGGAGGGCGACCACTACCGCACGAGGCTCACCCACACGCTCGAGGCGTGCGGGATCTCACGCACGGTTGCACGCGCGCTGCGCCTGAACGAGGATCTCACGGAGGCGATCGGCTATGGCCACGACCTCGGGCACCCGCCTTTCGGCCATACGGGTGAGCATGCGCTCGACGAGGCGCTGCACGGCCGCTTCGGCCGCCGCTTCCGGCACAACGAGCAGTCCCTGCGCGTGGTCGAGCGCCTCGAGCGGGACGGGTGCGGCCTCAACCTGACCGAGGAGGTGCGCGACGGCATCCTGAGGCACACCGGCCCCGACGAGCCCGCCACGCTCGAGGGCAAGATCGTGCGGCTGGTCGACCGGATCGCCTATATCAACCACGACATCGACGACGGGCTGCGCGCCGGAGTCCTGACCGAGGGCGACCTTCCCCGCGAGGAGATCGCGATTCTCGGGGAGACCGGCAGCGAGCGGATCGACCTGCTCGTGCACGACCTCGTGGAGCACTCCGAGCGCGCCGGCGACATCGCCCAGGGCGCCGAGGTGGGCGGTGCAATGGGGAGGCTGCGGCGGTTCATGTTCGACCACGTGTACCTCGGCGAGGCTGCGCTCGCAGAGCAGCATCGCGTCACGGGCGTGATCCGGGCGCTCTTCGCGCACTACCTCGACCATCCGGAGGCGATCGAGTGGGTTGCGGGCACGGACCGGGCCGACCCCGCCACACGGGTGACCGACTACATCGCCGGGATGACCGATCGCTTCTGCATCCGGAAGTTCCAGGAGCTCACGGTGCCGAAGGAATTCCGGGATTAGATGAGCAGAATCAGCTCCGAGTCGCTGGAGCGCGTGCGTGCCGCGGCCGACATCGTCGAGGTGATCCAAGGCTACACCGAGTTGCGGCGCCGTGGCGCCCGCTTCACCGGGCTCTGCCCGTTCCACGAGGAGCGCACGCCGTCGTTCTCGGTCGATCCCTCGGAGAAGCTCTACTACTGCTTCGGCTGCCAGGCCGGGGGCGACGTCTTCACATTTCTTCAGGAGAAGGAGGGTGTCGAGTTTCGCGAGGCGATCGAGCAGCTGGCCGACCGATACGGGGTCGAGCTCGGATTCGACGCGACCGATGCCGCCGAGGCCGAGCGGCGCCGGGACCGCGACCGGCTCTACGAGCTGCTCCGCAAGACCTCGGGCTTCTACGCCCGGTACCTCTGGGACTCCGAGGAAGCCGCCAAGGCGCGCGCCTATCTGGAGGGACGCGGCCTCGGCCGCGAGGCGCTCGAGCAGTTCGGCGTGGGCTACGCGCCGAGCGCGTGGGACCGCGTGCTCACGAGCGCGCTGCGCTCGGGCTTTCGGGAGGCCGAGCTGGAGGCCGCCGGGCTGGGGCAGCGAGGGCGCCGCGGCGGCCTGTACGACCGGTTCCGCGCCAGGATCATGTTTCCCCTGCGGGACCCCCGCGGACGCGTGCTGGGGTTCGGCGCGCGGGCCACGCGCGACGGGCAGGTGCCGAAGTACGTCAACACCTCCGAGACGGCGGTCTACCGCAAGGGCAGGTCGCTCTTCGGGCTCGACGAGGCGCGTTCGCACGCCACGCGCGAGGGGCGGGTGATCGTCGTCGAGGGCTACACGGACGTGATCGCGCTCCATCAGGCCGGCATCCGGAACGCGGTCGCCTCGATGGGAACCGCACTCACCGACGAGCAGGTCGCCGAGCTCGCACGCCTTGCGCGCGAGGTCCTGCTCGCCTTCGACGCCGACAGCTCGGGCCAGGAGGCGATGCTGCGGGTGCAGCGCGCCGCTGCAGGACGCGGGATCAACCTCAAGGTCGTGCGGCTGCCGGACGATAAGGACCCATGTGACCTCCTGCTGGAGGAAGGTCCGGACAGCTTCGCAATCAGAGCAGGGGAGGCGATCTCGTTCTTGCAATTCCAGGTTGAGAGCGTGATGGAGGGTGCCGACGTGAGTTCGGCGGCCGCAAAGGACCGGCTGATCGCCGGGCTGCGGCCGGTGCTCGCGGGTATCGGTCCCTCTGCCGAGCGCGACGAGCAGGTCCGCCAGGTGGCGGATCGGCTTCAGCTCTCGGAGCATCTCCTCGCCCCGCTCCTCGCCCAGCCGGATGTCCGGCAGGGGGCGCGCAGTCCTCGGATCGCCGAGGGCCGTGGCGCCACCAGAGGCGAGCGTGCGGAGCGGAAGTTCATCGCGATGTGCGTCTCGAGTGGTGAGCGCGGTCGCGAGTATCTTGCGCGCCTGTCCGACGAGCACCTCTCATCGGATGTGCTCCGCCGGGTGCGCGATTGGATCAGTGATCACTTCGACTCTCCGACCGCCGGTCTCAGCAGCGAGGACGAAGCCCTCGCCAGGACCGTCAGCGAGATCGTTGTCCGTGCCGCGAGCGAGCCCGTCAGCGAGACGGCGCTTGCAGTCGGCTTCCTCCAGCTGGAGCAGCGCAGGCTTGAAGCCGCGATCAAGCGTGCAGCACAGGCAGAGGACTTCGAGCGACAGTGGGAGCTGTCGCTCGAGCGCAGCCGCGCAACGGCGACGATCGCACAGCTGACGGCCGAAGAGACCACGGTCGGGAGCGAAGGCGCTTGAACTCGATCGAGCGCGCCTATAAGTTCGACGATCCCGCGGTCGAGCCGCGCGAGCCCGCCGGGGCCGCAACCGGCACCGACTCCGTCAGGACGTACCTCAAGGAGATCGGCGGCGTCTCGCTCCTGAGCGCCAAGGACGAGGTCCGCCTCGCGAAGCTGATCGAGAAGGGGGACCAAGGGGCCAAGAACGCGCTGATCGAGGCGAACCTCCGCCTCGTGGTGTCGGTCGCCAAGCGCTACATGGGCCGAGGCCTGAATCTGCTGGACCTGATCCAGGAGGGCAACCTGGGCCTGATCCGCGCTGTCGAAAAGTTCGATTACCGCAAGGGCTTCAAGTTCTCCACCTACGCGACGTGGTGGATCCGCCAGGCCGTGTCTCGCGCGATCGCCGATCAGGCCCGGACGATCCGGATCCCGGTGCACATGGTCGACGCGATCAACCGCGTCACGCGCACGCAACGCCAGCTGATCCAAAACTTCGGCCGCGACCCGACCCCATCCGAGATCGGCAAGGAGCTCGACCTGCCGCCGCACAAGGTCGACGAGCTGCTGAAGCTCGCGCGCGAGACGGTCTCGCTCGAAGCGCCGATGGGCGACTCCGAGGCATCGCTGGCCGACTTCATCGAGGACGACCCGACGCGCCAGCCGGAGGCGATCGCCGCCGAGAAGATCATGAAAGAGGACATCGCGAAGACGCTTGCCGGCCTGCCCGAGCGCGAGCGCAGGATCATCGAGCTCCGGTACGGCCTCGACGGAAGCGAGCCGATGACGCTCGAGCAGGTCGGCCACGAGTTCGGCGTGACGCGGGAGCGGATCCGGCAGATGGAGATCAAGACCCTCCGGCGGCTCCAGGCATTCCGCATGGCACGGGCGCTGCAGGACTCCTTGAAGGACTGAAACCAACCGCCGCGCCCGCGCGAGTGCGGGCAGAGCCGATGCTAGAGTCAACCGCCTGCTTCCCGCCCGTGGAAGCACGGTCGGGGGTAGCTCAATCGGCAGAGCGACTGGCTGTTAACCAGTAGGTTGAGGGTTCGAGTCCCTCCCCCCGAGCCTCACGGAACCCCTGCTCTGGCGGGGGTTTCTCTTTCTCGGAGTGCTACAGCTGTAACGCCGTGGTGCCTATCGTGGTCCCAACGGAGGGTGGGAGGCCTGTTCGACGTCTTTCCCGACTACGCGGTCGAGGTCCTCGAAGTGCGCGACCTTGCGGTTCGTGTCATCGGCGCGTAGAGGCGGGGAAGTTGAAGCTGCCCAGCTGGTCCAGAGAGGGCCCCTCTCAATGAAGAGCGTTTCTCGGCTGTCCGAGGTCCGGCTAAGCGCCCGTCGAATAGGAAAAGCTACCGCTGCACTTGCCGGTGCCCGACATCGTCTTGAACGTGCCGGCCTCCTTGCGTCCGGACTTGAACCGGCCCGTGACCTTCGCTGTCGCTACCGACTTGCCGGTTCCGATCGTTTCGGTGAGCGTCAAGGTGAACTTGCCGCCTTTGATCCGAGCTTTCCCCGGCCGGACTTGTCCGTCACCGCCATAGCCGCATTTGTTCGGGAGATTGGGAACGTCGACCGCAAACGAGCTGAGCCGTGTTCCGGAGCGGGAGACCTTGAAGGTGACGCCGATCGAGACGCCGGCGCCGCGCACGTGCCCCTTGTACTTGGCTCCGTGAACCGGGCTGGCGGCGAGCGTAAGCGGGGCGATTGCGAGCGCCACGACCGAACCGATGCATGCCGCCGCGTAAAACCCTGCTCGCCGTCGAGATTTCACCGGCAAAGTCATCAAGGGCGACTCTCGCAGATGGCGCTTTTCGGTGTCAAAACTCGCAGCCTCGCCGCGCGATCTCCACGTTCTCCTGCGACATCGCCTACTCCGACACCCCGGCTGCTTTGAGGGCTTCGCCGGGCGTGTCGAAGTTCGCCAACCAGACGCACTTCCCCTCCCGCCACCGGCTTACCTGCCAGACCGTCGCGTCCGAGGGAAGGTCACTGCCCGCGCCGTGCCCGCGAAGGTGCACGGCTGCGAGCGCCAGCTCGCCAAGATCGCGCGCTTCGACAACCTCCACGGTGAGGTCGGGCCAGACGTCGAGCATGTTTTTCCACCATTGGCGCACTCCTTCGTGGCCGTGCCAGCTGCCCTCTATGGCAGCCGTGCGCGGGATGATCTCCACGTCGTCGTCCATCAGTGCCAGCACTGCGTCGGGGTCGCGCTGGTTCAAGGAGTCATAGGCCCGGTAAACCAGTTTGACGTTCTCCTGTGACATCGCCCGCGCAAGTATCCCGCAGGCTCAGGAGTCGGCGTGAGCGTCTTGCTCCGACAGGCCGACAGCTTCGAGGGCTTCGGCAAGCTTCTGGTAGAGCGCTGTCGAGACCACCTTGCCGTCTCGAAACTTCCAGACCAGCACGGAGCCACGCCCCTCGACTTCAGCACCGCTCGCCCTGCCTCGCTGACGTCCGTGGAACGCGGCGACTACTTGATCCCCGGCGTCGACGAGTTCATCAACGATGAGGACCGACTCGTCGAAGGCGTCCCACCACGACCGAAGGAACCGCGCGACCTCGTCCCGCCCGCGGTAGATCCCTTGTTGCGGACCGGTCGCTCTCGACCAGTCCTGGACGACCTGTGGATCGACGCTTTCGAGGAAGGCATCGACGTCGCGTCGATTGAGCGCCTGGAAGGCACCTTGCACGATCTCCACGTTCTTCTGCGACATTGCCCGCGCAGTATCCCGCCGAAGCAAGGATGCGCGCAAGGAAAGACCCGCCGAAGCGGGCCTTTCAACGGTGCTAACGGACTTTGGTCTCGTTCGTCGCGGGCCCCCCCTCTGGAGAGCGGAATGATGTGGTCGAACTCGAGCAGCTCTTGTGCCCCGCACCCCGACGCAGCGGCCACTGTCTCGCCTCCATACCTCAGATCGAACCGATGGCGGAATACGCGGACGCGGACTGACCTTGCGGACTGCCCTACGACCTAAACGTCGTTCCAGACGTGGCCCTGCCCGTTGCCGGGGTCGCCCAGTTGCCCTTGGCGTGGTCTGCGTGGTCAACGCAGTCGCGACCTGTCTTGTGCGGGTGGCCATCGCGATACCGCCAACCGTGGTTCCGCCTGCCAATGCCGCGACCGTCGCGAACGTGGCGCCTACTCGAGTGAATCTGCGCATCGTGCGCCTCCCTTTTGCGCCGCACTGTTTGAGTGCGGTTTGTAGGCGAACAGCGCGGGTACAGGAGGGTCTATGGAGATCGCTGCTGTCGTGTCGCTTGCGATCGTCTGCAATGCCCTCGCGGAACGGTCGAGGCGACGGATTCCCAGAACCGTCCGCGTCGCTTTGGCGCGAGCCGGGCTTCAGCCCACCAGACGGCGATAGCAAAGCGCCAAACCACGCGTCCGTGCTGTAGCCGCGCCCGAGTCGGCGAGCAGTGGCGGGTCGGCTGGGATCTGAGTCAACAGTTTCATCTTTCAAAGAATCGCTGGAGAGCGAGCTGAGCGATCCATGCTTCAGGAGGCGCGCGCGTTCTGTGGGGCGAACGCAATAGGATGCGCCGCCACAGGACATCGGTTCGTGCCTCGCAACCCCTGCTGTAGCGCGGACCCAGAGGCTGAACGCCTCCCTGTCAAGGCCGGTTGAAGACGCACCCCCCTGCGCCGGTTGAAAATGCACCCCCCTTTGAGGGCGCGCCGGTGAAAAGTGGACCACCTCGATCTGGACGTCAGTCGTGCGGCGGCGGAGAGCCGAGGTCCTTGTCGCGCAG
>JBBQKG010000026.1:0-43293 GCA_038326655.1 Solirubrobacterales bacterium | reverse complement strand
GATCGATCGCATGCAATGGTGGATGCGGCCTGGTCCCAGGCGGGCTTGGGAGATGGCGAAGCCGCCGCCCTCCTCGCCGAGAAGGTTGTCGGCCGGCACTCGCACGTTGTCGTAGATGACCTCGGGATGCCCGCCTCGGTCACGGAAGCCGAACACATGGGGGTCGCGGCCGAACGAGATGCCCGGCGAGGCCTTGTCCACCGCGATCATGGACTGCTGGCGATGACGGGGAGCGCTGGGGTCGGTCTTGCCCATGACGACCAGCACCTTGCATCGATCGGACAGGGCGCCCGAGCTGAACCACTTCTTACCGTTGAGGATGTACTCGTTACCCGAGCGCTCGATGCGCAGCGCGATGTTCGTGGCGTCCGAGGAAGCCACATCGGGCTCGGTCATGGAGAACGCCGAGCGGATCTCGCCCTCGAGGAGAGGGGCGAGCCAGTTGCGCTTGACCGTCTCGGAGCCGTACATGTTCAGGATTTCCATGTTGCCCGTGTCGGGCGCCGCGCAGTTCAGCGCCTCGGGCGCGATCGGGCTGCGTCCGGTGATCTCGGCAAGCGGCGCGTACTCGAGGTTGGTGAGGCCGGCGCCGAAGCGCTCGTTCGGGAGGAACAGGTTCCAGAGGCCGCGCTTGCGGGCCTCCACCTTCATCTCCTCCATCACCGGAGGGTGGAAGAACGGATCCCCGGAGTCTCTGACCTGCTGCCAGTAGACCTCCTCGTTCGGATACACCTGATCGTCCATGAACTCCAGCAGCTGCTCCTGCAGCTCTTCGGTCCTGGCGCTCGGCTTGAAGTCCATGAAACCCCTTTCGACAGCGGCCCTCTTCGGTGTCGACACCATACCGCCGCCCTGTGCAAGCGGCCCGTGCACCGGGCGCCCGGAACAGCCTGTGAAAGGATCAGCGGATGTCCGCGACGACGCTGGGGCGCCTGCGGCGGCAGCCCGGATACCCCCTTTTCTGGACCACCGCGACCGTCACGCGACTCGCGGACGAGATGTTCTCAGTCGGCGTCGTGCTGCTCGTGCTCGAGCGAACCGGCAGCGCCGGGCTTGCCGGCGCGACCGTCGCGGCGGTGACGCTGCCGAGCCTCGTTTCCGGTCCGCTCCTCGGAGCCTGGCTCGACCGGACGGGCAGGCGGCAGCGCGTGATGGTGCTGGACCAAATACTCGCGGCCACGACCGTGGTCGCGATCGTGGCGCTGGCGGGAAACGCGCCGAACTGGACGTTGCCCGTCGTGGCGCTGCTCGCGGGCACGACCTGGCCGCTCTCGTTCGGCGGCTTCACGAGCCTGATCCCGGTGATCGTCCCCGACGAGCTTCTTTTTCAGGCGAACGCGCTCGAGGCGACGAGCTTCAACTTCGCCGTGATCGGTGGCCCCGCACTGGCGGGCACGATCTCGGCCGTCGTGGACCCGGCCGCCTCGCTGGTCGTCGAAGCCGCCCTGACGCTCGGCGCGATCATCCTGATCGCACGAATCCCCGCGATGGACTCGGATCGCCGCGCATCCCGGCGGCCGTTGCTGTCGATCGCACGTGCCGGCCTGCGGCACGTCGCTGCGACTCCTCCCCTCCGCGCCGTCACCGCGGCGGGTGCGCTCAACCTCGGTGGGCTCGGCCTCCTCACGGTCGCGTTCCCGTTCTTCGCGCTCGACGACCTCGGCGTCCAGCGCAGCGCGGCCGGCTACCTGTGGGCGGCGTTCGCGCTCGGATCGGCCGTGGGTGCGATGACGCTCGTCCGCTTCCACACGCGCTGGGCGCCCCAGCGGGTGGTGCTGGCGGCGATCACGGGCGTGGGCTGCCTGATGCTGCTCTGGCCACTCGCCGCCACGCTGCCCGCGGCGCTCCTGTTGATCGCGCTCGCGGGCCTGGCAGACGGGCCCAACCTGGCCGCGACCTTCGGCGCGCGCCAGCGGTGGACGCCGCCGGACCTGCTCGGCCAGATCTTCACGACCGCGGCGAGCGTCAAGGTCGGCGCATTCTCATTGGGCGCGGCGCTCGCCGGGCCGACGGTGATCGCGCTCCACGCCCGCGGCGCCCTGCTGGTCGCGGCCGGCATGCAGTTTGTCGCCGTCGCAGCCGGAATCGCCCTCGGCGGGCTGAGAAAAACCGACCCCGAGCTTGCCGAGCCTTCAGCCGACCCGGCCGCGGGCTTGCCCGCGGACGGCAATTTCTCTACCGCGGACGGCCTATATCTTCAAAAGCACGATCGTATTCACGACCAGCAACACGGCGAACACGACAGTCCAGCGGTTCAGGTTGCGCTCGACGAGCGAGCCGCCTCCGAAGGGGCCGGCGCCGGCGCCGCCGATCCCGAACGCGCCGGAGAGCCCCGCGTCCTTGCCCGAGTGCAAAAGCACCAAGAAGATCAGGACGACGGAGATCACAACCTGTAGTACGGCAAAGAAGGTGTACACGGCCGGGGAATTCTAGCTAGACGGGCGGCCCCTGCTGGCCGGCGTGATCGATCTCGGCAAGGATCGCGACAGCCTCACGCCGCAGCGTGCGGTCGAGCGCGCGGTAGTCCTCGCGCGAGAGCTTGCCCGCGTGGAAGTCCGCCTCCGCGTCGCGGATCTCGCCGTACTTGGTCTCCTTGCGAAGCTCCAGCTCCGCAAGCCGGTCGGCGCGGGCGTCGCTGTCGCGGACGCCTTCCGGGTCGCGCAGCGGTGCCAGCAGGGCAATGCCGACCGCGATCATGATCAGGAACAGCAGGAGGAGCAGGCCGGCGTCCAGGGCATCACGCGCGAGACAGCTCGCGGCCGAGGCGGGCGGCGTAGAGACTCGAGATCCGGCGACGGCTCGCAAGCGCGGAGGGCCAGAGCGCCAGCAACGCGCCGCCGAGCGAGATCACGCCGCCGAGCCAGATCCAAGTCACCATCGGGTCGACGATCAGGCGGAAGGTGGCGGCCGGGGCGTTGCCCGTGTAGGACTGGGCGAGCGCGACGATCCCAATCGCCTGCCCTCGCGGCCCGACGGACGCGAGTTGCCTGTTGCCCGCGCGGATTCCCGGCTTGAGCGAGCGCAGGTCGGGTTGCATCGCGCTCCACACGTCCTCCTTCAGGCCTGCACGGAGGCCGACCTCGCTCGTCGACTCGCCTCCGAAGAAGCGGCCGATCGGACCCATCGCCGGGTCGAGCGACGGGAAGTAGCTGCGCGAGGGCCGGAGCAGCGCCGCCCGCTTGCCGTCCTTGCGCACGTCCAGCACGGCGCCGAAGTTGAGCTTCTCGCTCGAGACGTCCGCGGTTGGCCGCACGTAGCGGACGAGATAGTCGCCGACCCGTGCGGTCTCGCCAGGCTTGAGGCGTACGTCGACCTGATGGGTGAAGGCGGAGGAGGCCGCGACGCCGAGCAGCACGACTGCCACCCCCAGGTGGACGACGTAGCCGCCATAGCGCCGGCGATTGCGGCGCACGATCGAGGCGAGCGCGGCGCCGGTGTGCTCGTCGTTGACCAGCCGGCGCGTGCGGATGCCGCGCCAGAACTCGCTCCCGACTGAGGTGATCGTGAAAGCGGCGAACGTGAAGAGCACGAGCGAGGCCGGACTGCCCGTCGCGCCCGTGAAGAGCGCCAGGGCAATCAGCGTCGCGAGCGCGACCGCGGCGGGTACCGCGAACAGCCGACGGACCTGGGCGAGCGTGACGCGACGCCACGCGAGCAGTGGTCCGACGCCCGAGAGCAGCACCAGCACGAGCGCGAGCGGCACCGTGTAACGGTCGAACCAGGGCGGGCCCACGCTCGCCTTGTTGCCGGTCACGGCCTCCGAGATCAGCGGGAAGAAGGTGCCCCAGAAGACGACGAAGCAAAGGCCGACGAGAACGAGGTTGTTCAACAGGAAGAACGACTCGCGCGAGAGCAGCGAGTCGATCTTGCGTTCGGAGCGCAGGTCGTCCAGCCGGGACACGACCAGCGCCGCCGACCCGACCACGACGACGGCGATCAGGCCCAGGAACCAGCCGCCCACCGTCGAGGCGCCGAAGGCATGGATCGAGTCGAGGATGCCGGAGCGGACCAGGAACGTGCCGAGCAGTGCGAGCGTGAAGGCGCCAACGATCAGCGTGATGTTCCAGACCTTCAGCATGTCGCGCTTCTCCTGCACGATCATCGAGTGCAGGAACGCGGTACCGACGAGCCACGGCATCAGGGACGCGTTCTCGACCGGGTCCCATCCCCAGTAGCCGCCCCAGCCCAGCTCCGAGTAGGACCAGCGCGCGCCCAGCAGGATGCCGACGGACAGGAACGTCCACGCGATCAGGGAGAAGCGCCGGGTGGCGCGGATCCACTCGGCATCGACGCGCCGCGAGGCGAGTGCGCCGATCGCGAACGCGAACGGGATCGCGAACCCGACGTAGCCCGAATACAGCAGCGGTGGGTGGAACATCATGCTCGGGTGGCGCAGCAGCGGGTTGAGCCCGGCACCCTCCGCGGGCACGTTCGCGACGCTCGTGAACGGGCTGACCTTGAATACGAGCAGTGCGCAGAAGAAGGTCGCGAGGCCCCCTAGCACGGCCGTCGCCCACGGCACGATCTCTCGAAGCGCGTGCCGCGTCGCGAAGAGGACGGCAGCAGAGAAGAGCGAGAGCACCCAGACCCACAAAAGCAGCGAGCCGCCCTGGCTCGACCACATCGCGGTCAGCTTGTAGAAGGTGGGCGTGGTCGTCGAGGAATTGTCGACGACCAGGCCGAAGGAGAAATCCGAGCGCAGGAAGGCCGATTCGAGCACGATCGCCGCGCCCGTCAGGACCGCGGCGAGCGCGTAGATCGCGCGACGTGACGACACCACCCACTCCCGCTGGTTGAGGCGGGCGCCCCGGAGCGCCGACACCGCCGCCCAGACGGCCGTCAGCAGGGCGATGATCAGAAGTGCGCGGCCGAACGTGGTCATGCGAGGCGGGTTACAGGCCTACTGGGAGTGCGGCTTCTTGAACTTGGACGGGCACTTGGTCACGAGGCTGTCGCGTTGCGCGACGAACTGGCCGTCCCGGAGCGAGCCCTTGACGATCACCTCTCGTCCCTCGCGGAAGGGGTCCGGGATCTCGCCGGAGTAGCGCACAGGCACGGACGCGGTGCCCTTGCGGTCCCGGATGCGGAACAGGAGCGCGCTGCCCTGATGGCTGACCGAGCCCGTCGCGACGGTGCCGGTCACCTGGTAGGACTTCCCGGGCTTGGCGTCGTGAAGGAGCTGCGACGGCTGCTGGGCCTCGGTCGCGGCGCTGAACGACGTGTAGATCAGGGCCCCCGCGAGCAGCACGGCGACGCTGAGCGCGATCACGAGGCGGATCGTGCGTTTCCTGGCAGGCTCCATCGCATGAAGGATATCCGTGGTCCCAGCGCGGGCCGCCCGGTCACCGTTCGCCGGCCTCGCTGCCGAGCAGCGTCATCACCTGCTCGTCGCTCACCTGCTCGAAGCTTTCGTAGTGCAGGCTGACCGCGAAGAACCGGCCTCGCTGGGGCGGCTGGAGCATCCGCACCTCGTCGCAGTAGCGCGACACGAGCTCGGCGCCGTCGATTGCGGCGACCGGGGCCGCAGCGACCAGGCGGCGCGGCCCGTCGCGCCGCACGATCGCGAGCGCGGCTGCAAACGTGAAGCCGGTCGCGATCCCGTCGTCCGCCACGATTGCCGTGCGGCCGGCCGCCGTCAGCCGCGCGTAGCCGCCCCGGTACCGCGCGATCTGGGCTTCGACCTCCCTGCGCTTTGCCTCCAGCGCGGCCTGGACGGTCTCGTAGCCGCGGTCCTCCGGGCCGAGCCCCGCCAGCGCCTCGGGCGCGAGCACGCCCTCTTCGCCGATCGCGCCGAACGCGGCCTCCTCGTGGCCGGGGTAGCCGAGCTTGCGCACGATCAGTGCGTCGAGCGGGCAGCCGAGGCTTGCCGCAATTTCGTAGGCGACCGCGACCCCGCCGCGCGGAATCCCGTACACGGCGGGCCGCTCGTCGCGCAAGTCGGCAAGCTCGGCCCCCAGCAGGCGGCCGGCCTCACGGCGGTCGGCGAACGGGGCTAACGCGCCTCCGTGGGCGCGGGCGCCTGCTGGCGCCGCTGTGCTTCGCGCCGCTGCTCGAGCGCGGCGTCGACCAGCTCACGGAGCGAGTCGACGAGGCCGTCCCGCACCATGTCGATGTCCTCCATCGCGTCGAAGTCGCCGAGCAGACCGAAGCTCATCTTGCCGTTGTAGGAGAAGTTCGCCAGCGCGAGCGCGTGCCGCTCGGGCAGGAAGGCGACCGGCACGACCGTCTCGAGCTCGCGGCCCAGCACGTACAGCGGAAATTGCGGTCCCGGCACGTTCGTCACGATCATGTTGAAAAGCCGCGTGGAGAAGTTCAGGCGCGATGCCTGCGCGAGCACGGTCGGCGGCGCGAAGTCGTTCAGCGCGACGAGTGCCTCGGCGCCCATCACCTGCTTCGACTGCTTGACCTTGCTCATCTCCTCGCGCACGAGCCGGAGGCGCTCGACCGGGTCCTCCGCGTACACCGGGAGCGGTGCGCGGAACACCGCAAGCCGGTTCCCGAGCATGCCGCGTTCCGCCTCGGTGCGAAGGCTGACCGGCACCAGCGCGCGCAGCTCGAGTCCCTGCGTGCGGATGCCGCGCCCTCGCAGCCAGCGCCGCAGCGCGCCGGCCGCAACGGCCAGCACGACATCGTTCACGGTGCCGCCGAACGCGTCCTTGACGAGCTTGAAGTCGGAGAGGCTGGAGTGGACCCAGCGGTACCGCCGGTGCGGGCCGATGTCGGTGTTGAGCGGAACCTTTGGCGCCGGGTTCATCAGGTTCCATCCGATCTCTCCGACGCCCTGCGCCGTCTCAGCCGCATGAGCGACGGCCTGGCGCGGATGCTGCGCGGCCCGAAGCACGCGGCGGCCGAGGCGGACGGGCGTCTTGGCGACGTTCGTGATGCCCTTGGCCAGCAGCTGCGCCTCGCTCGGCTCGGGCTTCGGCTCCCACGGCCGCACCGGCGGGGTGAGCCCGACCGGCACGGGGTTGGCGTCGAAGAGCACCGTCGCGAGGTCGACGCCCGAGATCCCGTCGACCACGGCGTGATGGGTCTTGCTGATCAGCGCGAAGCGGTTGCCTCCGAGGCCCTGCACCAGCCACATCTCCCAGAGCGGCTTCGAGCGGTCGAGCCGCTGCGAGAAGATGCGGCCGATCAGCAGCGCGAGCTGCTCGTCGTCACCCGGCTCGGGCAGCGACGAGTGGCGCACGTGGTACTCGATGTTGAGCCGCGCGTCGTCGACCCAGACGGGCTTTCCCGACTGCAGCGGCGGCCACGCGAGCTTCTGCCGGTAGCGCGGGACCAGGTGAAGGCGCGCCTCGACGTGCTCGAGGAACTCCACGTAGTCGGGCGGCGGGCCCTCGAACACGCAGACGCCGCCGATGTGCATGTGCGAAGCCTCGTTCTCCTGCGTGAGGAAGCTTGCGTCCGTCGCGCTGAGCCGGTCGAGGTGGGAAACCGCCATCGCGTCTTCTCGCTTTCTGGGTCGCTCGCGGGTCGGCCGCGAAGCTTAGAACCTATCCCGAGCGCCGGGGAGCGAGTTCACCTAAGTGCTGCGCTAAGTGATGCGCGAGATGAGCGACTCGACCCGCGCTAGCGAGGACTCGACCCGCGCGACCATCACGTCGAGCGCCCCCTTGGCGCTTTCCACGTTGTTGGTCGCACCGGTCAGCGAGCGCCGGATCTTCTGGGCGTCCTTGAGCGCCGATAGAGCTTCTTCGGCTGCGTCCCGGACGCCGGCCGCGTCGACGTCGAGGCCCTTCTCGGCCCCCATCAGGCAACGGCAACGAGCGTAGCGGTAGGCGAAGTCGAGCCCGCGCGGGTCGAGCGTCTCCTTGTCGAGCGCGATGATCATCTTGTTGCCCTCGTACTCGTGGAGCGGCTCGCGCCCCGCCGGCACCTTGTCCTCGGAGGTGACGACCAGCACGGCGAAGCCCGCGTCGCGCTCCTGCAACGAGGCGTTGAGGGTGTTCCACGCTTCGTTCTTCGAAAGCCTCTCGTCCTTGGCGTCGAACGCGATCCGCCCCTTTGCCGGCCCGTTCGCGGCATCGATCTCGACCACGATGTCGCCGCGCTTGCCGCCGCTGAGCGAGGGCAGGTCGCCTACGTGGTGCGCGATGTCGCCGCGCCCGAGCGCGAGCTGGTCGAGCACCTCGAACACCCGCTGCTCGAAGTCGCGGCCCTTCGAGGTGCCCCGCTCGTGCTCGGCGTCGAGGTCGGCGGCGGCCTCGCGCCCGTCGTGCAGCCGCTTCACCTCGCCCTCGAGCTGGGTGATCTTCTCGATCAGCCGGTCATGCGACTCGCCGGACCGCTTCACCTCGCGCACCACGGACGCCTTGAAGTCCGCGAGCGGGTTGTGGCCGTCCTGGGCCGAGAATTGGCGCAGGAGGTCCTGCCGCGAGTCGCTCAGGGTCTTCGCGACGATCTCCTTCACCTGGTGCTGAACGGCGGTGCTGCGGTCGCCGCCGAAGTGCTTGGCGACCAGCTCGGCAAGCTCGTCGGCGTGCGCGTCGAGGACCTTCGACATCGCGCCGCCCTCCTCGCCGAGGAAGCGCTCGAACTGCTTCTCGAGCCCCTCGGCGATCGTGCGGGCACGCTCGGCGAACGAGTGCTCGGCATTGGCCGAGGCCCGCTCGAGCTCGCGCCGAATTGCGTCCACCTCCGCGCCCGTGGCCTCGCGGTCGAGCACCCGCCCGCCGATCTCGAGTGCGTTGGTGACGGTTTCGACCACGCTGATCTCACGCTCGAGGCGACGCTCGGCCAGCTCGACGAGCGTGTGATCCTCGACCACGAGCCCGTCGATCACGATCGCGCCGCCGCGCAGCTCGGCGCGCTGGTCGGGAAACTGGAGTGTGCGTGCGGCTTCCATCTGCAACTCAATGACCATAGGCAGAGGGTCGGACGCAAGTGCCGGCGTCTGACACCCGCAGCCGCCCGAGCCGACATCATGCGGCGATGGCATCGCGCATGCTCGGTCTGCTCCTGGCGGCGGCGCTCTGGCTTGCCGCGTGCGGCGGGTCGGGCGGCGGCGGCACGCCCAGGACCGTGAACGCGCCGCGCGGGGAGGCCTCCGTGCAGCCCGCCGGCGTCTACACCTATGACACCCGCGGCTTCGAGCGACTGAGCGCGGTGTTCTCGAGCCGCCACGACTATCCCGGCGTCTCGACCGTGAGCGTCTCGCGCGGAGGCTGCGGCTTCCGCGAGCGATGGCAGCCCCGCCCGGAGCGATGGGCGGAGTGGCGCTATTGCGTTCAAGGGAGTCGCTGGCGGCTCATGACCCAGCTCGACTACCACGAGTTCTTCGGGCAGGCGGTCCGCCAGCAGTTCACCTGCACCGGGCGCTTCGTCCCGCGGCCCACGGTCGTGAAGAAGGGCTTTCGGTGGACCGACCGCTGCCGCGGCGCGGGGTCGCGCATAACCGTCCGCTACCTCGCCGTGCGCGAGCAGACCCTGCATCTCGGCGTGAGAGCCGGCGGCAAGCGGGTCCGCACGGTGCTGGTGCGAGCGCGTGCCAGGCTGCACGGCCGGATCGAGGGCGTGAACGTGATCGACTCGTGGCTCTCACGCGCGAACGGGCTGCTCGTGCGCCGCGCGGTCACGAGCGCGACCTCGCTCAGCTCCCCGTTCGGGAAGCTCCGCGACCACGAGCGCTACGCGCTGACGGCACGCTCGCTCGCGCCCCGGTAGGAGGTTCGCGCTTGAGATGCCCGACGCTCGGGTAGGCAATTGCCCGAGATGTTGATCGGCGCAATCATCGCCTTCTGCGTGGTGCTCTTCGTGGTCGCACTGCTCTTCCCGAGGATGTCCCGGGGGCTCGAGCGGGGCGGCGACGCTCCCCTGGGCGCGGGGCAGCGCGCCGCCGGGCACGCGCCGGGCAGGCTCGGCCGTTGGTTTCAGAAGCCCTTCAGCAACTCCCGCAAGGCCGTGCACAAGAGCGGCTCGGCCGGCCGCAAGACGCGTTTCAAGCTGCCCTTCTAGGCCGCGGGCGCCCGCCCCGAGGCGGCGCGGGCGGGTCAAGACCGTGTGGCGGGGTGCCGATGGGACCGTGACGCATGCAAACACGGTCACGCCCGCCACTGGGACTGAACCCGGTGTGGTGGTTGAACATCCTGCTCGTCGCCACCGCCACGGCGCTCTTCTTCGTGCTTGCGAAGGGGTTGCCGCCGCTTGCCGACCCGCATCTGAGCTGGTGGATGCTGGTGCCGGCCTTCGTGGTCGCGGAGCGATGCGTCGTCCACCTGCACTTCCGCCGCAGCGCGCACTCGTTCTCGCTGGGAGACATACCGCTGGTATTCGGGTTGATCTTCGCCGGCGCGACCGACCTGATGGCCGCCGTGTTGGTCGGCACCGCGCTCACGCTGCTCCTCGACCGGCGGCTGCCGCCGATCAAGCTGGTCTTCAACCTCGCGCAGTTCGCGCTTGCCGCCTGCGTCGGGATCCTGGTCGTGCATGCGCTGGTGCCCTCGCCCGAGCACCTCGGCCCTCACGTCTGGGCCACGGTGTTCCTCGCGACTCAGGCCGGCGGGGTGCTCACCGTGTTGCTGATCGGGCTCGCGATCTCGCTTTCGGAGGGAGCCGTGCAGGCACGCACGCTCTCGCACATGCTGGCGATGGACTTCGTCGTCAGCGCCACCAACACGAGCCTTGCCCTGGCCGGGGCGATCGTGGTGGAAACGGACGCTCGCGCGATCCCACTGCTGGTCGTGCCGGCCGTCACGGTGTTCCTCGCCTACCGCGCCTACCTGCTCGAGCGGCAGCGGCACGAGCGCCTCGAGTTCCTGTACGAGGCGACGCGCACGCTCGCGCGCTCGCCGGAGATCATCCAGGCGCTCGAGGGCCTGCTTGCTCGATCGCTCGAGGCATTCCGCGCCGAGCTCGCCGAGATCGTCCTGTTCAGCTCCGACGGCGGGCCGCCGTTGCGAACCACGCTCGGGCCCGGCGACTACCGGCAGGTGATGGAGCCGATCGATCCCGAGATCGCCGAGCACCTGCGCGCGCTGGTCGACACGGACGGCCCGTCGGTCCGGCTGGCGCGCCCGTTCGGCTCACAACCGCTGGGCAAGTACCTCGACGGGCGCCTCGTCACGGACGCGATGGTCGCGATGCTCCCGGGCGAGAACCGCGTGATCGGAACGATCATGCTCGCCAACCGCTTCGGCGTGATCCGCTCGTTCAGCGACGAGGACCTCAAGCTGTTCGAGACCCTCGCCAACAACGCCAGCGTCGCGCTCCAGTACGACCGGCTGGAGCAGGCGGTGCTGCAGCTTCGCACGCTCCAGGAGCAGCTCCACCACCAGGCCTTCCACGACTCGCTCACCGACCTGGCCAACCGGTCCCTCTTCATCAACCGGGTCAGGGAGGAGCTCAGCGGCGGCTCGAGCGAGGTGGCGGTGCTCTTCATCGATCTGGACGACTTCAAGACATTCAACGACAGCTTCGGTCACGGGGCGGGCGATGAGCTCCTGGTCGCGGTCTCGGGGCGGCTGCGGGACTCGGTCCGCCCCGGCGACACGATCGCGCGGCTCGGCGGGGACGAGTTCGCCGTGATGGTCCACGACACGCACAGCGCACATGAGGACGCCGTGCTCGTCTCGGAGCGGATCATGCGGGCTTTCGAGGAGCCGGTCGAAGCCGCCGGCGAGACGATCTCGGTTCACCTCAGCATCGGGATCGCGACCACCCAGGACAGCCGTCATGCGGACGAGCTGATCCGGAACGCCGACCTCGCGATGTACGAGGCGAAGGAGTCGGGCAAGGGCAGGTTCGAGATCTTCGATCTGCGGATGCGCGACCGGGTGCTGAAGCGACACGGCCTCAAGGAAGAGCTCCAGCGGGCGGTGGAGCGTGGCGAGGTGATCGTCGAATACCAGCCGATCGCCGACCTCGCGACCGGAGCTGTGGTCGCCTCCGAGGCGCTCGTGCGCTGGAACCATCCGGGGCGCGGGCGGCTGCTGCCCGGCGAGTTCGTCCCGCTCGCCGAGGAGACCGGCCTGATCAGGGCACTGGGGCAGTTCGTGCTCGAGCAGGCGTGCATGAAGGCGAGGGCCTGGCAGGAGGCCGACCCCGAGAGGCCGCAGTCGATCCACGTGAACCTGTCTGCGGTCGAGCTCCACGATCCGGAGCTGATGACGACCGTCGAGACGGCGCTCCGCGCGTCCGGTCTCGACCCCTCGTTGCTCGTGCTCGAGATCACCGAGAGTCTGATCAAGGACGCCGACATGAGCGCGCCCACGCTGCGCGCGCTGCGCGCCATCGGGGTGCGGCTCGCGCTCGACGACTTCGGTACCGGCTACTCGTCGCTCAGCTACCTGCGCTCGCTGCCGCTCGACATCATCAAGATCGCAAAGCCGTTCGTCGAGGACATGCAGGCCGGCCGCCAGGAGAACTCGTTCGTGCGCATGATCGTCGACCTCGGCCGCGCGCTGGACCTCCACGTGATCGCGGAGGGAATCGAGTCGGCCGAGGAGCTGGAGTCACTGCGCGCCCTGGGCTGCGAGCTCGGCCAGGGCTTCTACCTCGCGGCTCCGCTCGACCTCACGAGCGATCCCGCGCCCCCGGCGCTGGTCGCGCACCGCGCCGCGGGGTAGGCCCGCGCACGGATCGAACAAGCGTCCAGATCCGCGAATCGGAGTTGCATGCCGTGCCCTGGCGCCCGCATGCTGCCCGTGTAGCGCGAGCGGAACGAAGCGACAGCTTCCCCCCGCAAGCACCAAGCCACACCCTCCCCTCGGACCCGGCCCGCGAAAGCGGGCCGGCGTCTTTCCGGGAAGCCTGCGAACGGACCGGAGCGCTCCGCTGGACGCCGTCCGGAAAAGTCGTACATACGTCCAAATCGCGCAATCTCGGTTGCACAGGGCCCGATAACTGACGCATGCTCGCTCTGTAGCGCGAGCCGGAAGTCCTCGGCAAAGCCGCCGCGAGGCGGTCACGCAAAGCAAAGAGGTCTCGCTCCCCCCGCGAGACAGCTCGGCTGCACAACGTCTCCCTACACGCAACACGGAGGTTGCTCCCCGAATGAACCCCTCTGGTCCCCTTGCCCTGCCCTGCCGTATCCGATGGGAACTGTCAGCCGGCGCGTCGACCGTGATGCTCGCCGTCCTGCTGGTCCTGGCGACCGCCTTCACACACAGCGGCATCGTCACTCGCAGCACCGGCACGTCTGACGCCGCCGGCGTCGCGAGCCCCTCGCTCGTCCAACTGGCCGGCACGCAGCCGAACAAGCCCGTCGAAGCGATCGTCCAGTTCGAGAACGGCGTCAGCCGCTCGAGTGCCGGCAAGCTCGTGAGCGCCGACAGCGGCCGCGTGATCGGCGAGCTGCCGATCATCAACGGCCTCGCGATCAGCACGAACGCAGCCTCCGCGCTGAAGCTGTCCCACCAGGACGGCGTCCGCGTGGTCTCGCTCAACGCGGTCGTCAAGAAGAACGCCGCCAACGCCGGGGCAATCGACTCCTCGCTGATCCAGACCTCCTACCCGGACTCCGTCCAGGCGCCCAAGGCGTGGTCGGCGGCAACGGGCAAGGGCGTCGGGGTGGCGGTCGTCGACACCGGCATCGCCGGCACGCTTCCGGACTTCCGCACCTCCCAGTCCGACGGCTCGAGCCGGGTCGTCGCCACGGCTGCCACCAACCCGTTCGCCAAGAGCGACGACGACTCCTACGGCCACGGCACGCACGTCGCCGGGATCATCGCCGGCAACAGCAACAACCGCCCGAGTGGTGACCCGCTCAAGGGCGGCTACGCCGGCGTCGCTCCCGACGCGAACCTGATCTCGGTCAAGGTCGCCGACGAGCAGGGCGACGCGACCGTGCTCGACGTGATCTACGGCCTGCAGTTCGTCGTCGACAACAAGAGCGCCTACAACATCCGCGTCGTCAACCTGTCGCTCGAGTCGTCTGACCCGCAGTCCTACAAGACCGACCCGCTCGACGCGGCGGCCGAGGCAGCCTGGTTCAACGGCATCGTGGTGGTGGCGGCGGCGGGCAACCGCGGCGCTTCCGGCGACGCGGTCGACTATGCGCCGGGCAACGACCCCTACGTGATCTCGGTCGGCGGCGTCGACGACCAGGGCACCAAGAACACGCTCGACGACGCGATCGCCGACTGGTCGAGCCGCGGCACCACGCAGGACGGCTACGCCAAGCCTGACATCCTCGCCCCGGGCGCACACATCGTCTCGAACCTGTCCCCCAAGAGCGCGTTCGCCTCGATGTGCCCGACCTGCATCGTCGGCGGCGAGTACATCCGTGCCGGCGGCACCTCGATGGCCGCCCCAATGGTGGCCGGAGCGGCCGCGGACATGCTCCAGGCGCGTCCGGGGCTGACGCCCGACCAGGTCAAGGCCGCGGTGATCGCCAACGACCGGAACGTCCGGGGCTCGTCCCTCGGCGAGATCTCGGCGAGCGGACTCGTCTTCGGCTCGGTGCCGACGACGAACCCGAACGCCGGCCTCACGCCGAACACGCTCATCGACCAGAAGACCGGCGGCGTCGACTACACCCGGTCGAGCTGGAGCCGGTCCTCCTGGAGCCGCTCATCGTGGAGCCGGTCCTCCTGGAGCCGGTCGAGCTGGAGCTGCAACTGCTCGAAGACGGGCAGCGGTGGAGTCGACCCGACCCGGTCGAGCTGGAGTCGCAGCTCCTGGTCCACGAGCTGGACGAAGTAAGGCTTCCTCCCAACAAAAGCAGCACGTACCCCCTCCGGCACCGGCCCGCGCAAGCGGGCCGTGGTCGTTCTGCGCGCGAAGGTGCACGTGGCGCCGGCCCCCGCTCGGCCGGCGCCCCCGTGCTCTTGCGCGGCGCTTCCGGGACGCCGCGGTCTCCCTCCCCGGAGCCAATCCTTTGGAAAAGGAAAGTCATCCGTGCCCCAGGGCGGCGACTCTAGCCTCGGATCTCGAAGGCCGTACCGGCTTGCTCGAGCAGCTTGCGGGCGCGAGGCTTCCGTCTAGGCCGAGTAGGCGAGCGCGAGCCCCGGCCGCGGCCATTCGGCCGACACGAGACGGCCTGTCGACGACAGCGTCATGTAGGCCGTGCGCAGGTCCTCGCCGCCGAAGCAGACATTCGTGGTGAAGATGTCGCCGGTCTCGACGAAATCGGCGACCGAGCCGTCGTCCGGTGAGAGCGCCGTGATGCCGCCGGAGCCGAGCGTCGCGACGCACACGTTGCCGTCGCCGTCCACGCCGAGCGAATCGAGGAACTGAAAGCCGGGCAGGCGGTTGAGCAGCAGCCCGCCGTGGGGCAGCAGCTCCTGGCCGCGCTTCGCCTCCCCGGGCCCGGTGAGCTCCCACCACCACACGCAGGCGGTATAGGTCTCGGCTACGTAGATCCGGGACCCGTCGGGCGAGAGCCCCACGCCGTTGGGGGCGTCGAGCGGGAAAATCACCTCGCGGATCGACGATCCGTCGGGTTGCGCGTAGAAGACGCCGGTGCGATCGCTCGTGCGCTCCTCGCGCAGTCCGTGATCGGTGAAGTAGAACCCGCCCTCGGTGTCGAAGACGAGGTCGTTCGGCGCGCGAAGAGGCCGGCCGTCGCACTCGTCATAGACCCGTTCCACATCGCCGGTGCCGAGGTCGACCCGCTCGATGCGCCCGCCCGTGTGGTTCTGCGGAGGCTGTACTGGGACCGTGATCCCATCCATCTCGACGTAGTCGAAGGCGCCGCCGTTGTTGCAGACGTAGAGCTTCCCATCCGGCCCGATCGCCGCCCCGTTCGGGCCGCCGCCGGGCTTGGCGACGATCTCGGCGGTCCCGTCCACGTCCACGCGCGTGACCGTGCCGCGGCCGATCTCGACCAGCACGACGCTCCCGTCGGACATCGCAATCGGCCCTTCGGGGAACAGCAGTCCCGAGCAGAGCTCGTCCATGTCAATCCCTCCCGCGTTCTCTGCAGCGGCCGTAGGCATGGCCGCGGCCGTTGCCGGGCGCACTCGCGCAGCGCCGGCCCTCGCAGCCGGCGAGCCTGACCTCCACGGGCCCGTCGCTCGTCACGCCTACCTCGGCGGCGCAGGTGATGCGCGCGCGTGTCGGGTCGATCGTGAGCGAGGCGACGTTGGTCGCGTTCACCACCAGCCGGTCCCCGGTCGCTGCCGCGGGCGCGGGGCCCCAGGTCTTCGACTGCGCGGTGTAGGCGAGGCCGAAGAGCTGCCCGCCGGTGAGCGTTCCAGTTCCGGTCGCGGTCGCCGACGCCGCGGGGTCGCCGACCCCGAAGCCATCTGAGCGCACGTCCACGAGCCCGCGGCCGCCGTTCGCGGCGGCATCGCGGAGCTTGACGCCGGAAACCCAGTAGGCATGGCCCGCGGAGGTGCCGGCCGCGGGATAGTCGGTCGCCGGGTTGTAGACGTAGCTGACGTGCGGCGGGCTTCGATCGACTCGCGCGGTGCCGAGGAAGTCGGCGACCGGCTGGTACTGGTCGTTGAACGCGAGCAGCAGGTGGATCGCGCCGAGAAACAGGTCGGACTCGTAGCGGTACCCGAGCGCGTCGAGGCGGTCGGCCTGCGGACCGGTGTCCTCGACGGGCACCGATGCGTCGGCGCCCCCCGCCCACATCAGGATCGGGATGTTGCGCAGCGACTCCAGCTGAGGCCTGGTGCGCGCGACGGAAATGCCCTCCCCGGAAGGCCCGACGGTGGTCTCCGCGCGCGCGAAGAGGTCCGGGTATTGCGTGGCGAGCTTGAAGGTGCCGTATCCGCCCATCGAGTAGCCCGAGATCGCGGTCCAGTCGGGGTCGAGCCGGTACCGGCGGGCCACGTCGGCCCAGACCTCGAATGTGTCGGCGCCGGCATAGTCGAGATACCAGCCGTCCGGGCCCCGGCCCTCGGGCGTGATCACGATCGAGCCGTCGCCGCGATCGCCCAGCTGCGACTGGTTGCGCGAGGTCGAATACTGGTTGTAGGTGCCTCCGTAGGAATGGAGCAGGAGCGTCAGCCCGTACCCGGATGTCGGCGCGGGCTTGCGCGGCACGTAGACCGAGTAGGGCTGGAGCCGGCCGAGGTACTCACCCGTGCAGGACACCGGCAGCGTGCCCGGCAGGCAGCTCTTCGAGAAGTCGATTCCCTGTCCGAGGTCGAAGTGGCTGGCGAGGATCCGGTTCATCGGCCCTGATTGCGGCACGCCGCCGAGCTGGCCCGGCATGTCGTCGTCGACTCCCGTGGCGAGCTTCCCGAAGTCGACCTGCGCGAAGAACTGGCTGATGTCGTTGCGCGCGAGCGCCTGCGCCTGTAGACGGTCGCGCCACCAGGTCGCGTTCGTGAGCACGGTGAAGTCCGGCGGCTGGAATGGCTCCTGGTAGCGGAACGCGACGTTGAAGAGCGCGCTCGGAGTGGCGAGCCCGCCCGCGCCGCCGGGGGCGCCGGCGGTGGCAGCAGCCTGCGGGAGGAGGTAGCGGCCGGCGGCGGTGTCCCAGAGACCCGTGCCTGCGGCAAAGCGCACCGTGCCCTGGCCGGGGTCCCAGTCCGAGTGGGCAACGCGCAGGTCGAACTGCCGGCGCGCGAAGTCGACCTTGACGCTCGGCGTGCCGGCGGCCTGTCCCGTCCCCGCGTCGACCAGATCCGCATGGTCGCCGTGCACGGTGAGGAAGAGGTCGGCCGGAGCGCGGGCGCCGGCGCCATGCGGGAGGTCGTGGAGGATTCCCGGCGTGCCGCCGATCGCGATCGTGAACGCGACCAGCGACGGGTCCACGAGCGAGCTGAGCGTGACTCGGAAGGCCGTCGCGGTCTCCAGCGGCTTCACGCGCAGCTCGACGAAGTCGGCGGCGTTGCCCACGTAGGCCGGCGCGGTCGGGTAGGTGTAGGAGCCGTTGGGCGTCGCGGCCCCTTCGTCCACGCTGCGGCGAGGGTCA
Source organism: Solirubrobacterales bacterium (assembly GCA_038326655.1). GTDB lineage: Bacteria > Actinomycetota > Thermoleophilia > Solirubrobacterales > JBBDJG01 > JBBQKG01. Next base: position 25,481 of record JBBQKG010000026.1, on the reverse strand, counting down.
CCGGGGTCGCGCTGGCCGCGGGCGCCATGGTCGTCGTAGAGCCAATCCTGGTACAGGAACTCTCCGTGCCGGTAGGCGCTCGAGCCGGAGATGAGGATCGGCGGCGCCTTCCACACACCGGTGTTATCGAGCTGCGGCGCCTGCGCCGGCGGCGCGTAGAGGATGTCTGGGCCGGGCCGCGGCCCGGAGGCGACGCTGGGAAGCGAGCCCGCGCGCGCGGCGGGCGCAAGCGCGAGCACGACCACAGCGGCGGACGCCGCGAGCAGCCCTGCCCTGCTCAACCGATTGCGCGTGAACACTCTCCCAAGCCTCTCGCGTCAACCCTATCCGCCCCACTCCCGCCGGTCCAGCGGCAGCGCCGTCCCGGCTAGGAGCGCGGGCGGATTTTCCGCGTCAGCTTGAATCCATGCCCCGCGGCGTCGGTGACGCGGAGCTTGAACCTGAGCTTCGGCAGCTTGCTCGACGACCGCAGCCTGGCGCTCGTCTTCAGGGTGCCCTTGCGCAAGACGAGCCGGATCGAGACGGCCCCCTTCGCACGCTTCTTCACAGTCGCGCCGCGCGACGCGTGCAGCCCGCGTGGGAGCACCACCTTCAACCTGCGCAGCTTCGCTCCGCCGGCGGCGCGGCGGACGCGCACCTTGAGGACCGGGTCGCCGCTCCGCACTCCACTGAGCTTGATCGACGCGCGGGGCGGGGCCGAGGCCGAGTCGCAGCCGGGAACTTCGAGTGCCGGCTTGTCGCCGAAGGTCTTCCCGGAGTGGGCGGTGAAGGTCGCCTCGCCGCGGACCCGCTTGGCGCACAGGCTGCGGAAGTTCTTGAGGATCCCGTTCGGGCCACCGTTGATCGTCAACTCGAACGAGCTGATCGGCACGTCCGGCACGGTGTCGAACGTGTTCACGATCTGGACGTGCTGGATCGCGTTCTGCGCGTCGAGCCGCAGCGACACGAGCCCGCCGAGGTAGACCGCGAGCTTCGGCAGCGGGTTCGCAGCCTGCTGCACCACGTACACCGGCCCTGCCAGCGGCTCGGGCAGGATCGGGGTGACCGCCCGCGCGGTGCCGACCCGCGAGCTCGGCGGGCAGGCGCCTGCGGGCACCAGCGCCTCGGGGCAGAGCGCGCCGGGCCGTTGCAGCGCCGGCAGCTCGGGCCTGATCGAGTCCGGCAGCACGACCCGCGAGCGCGCGATGTTGGCCTCGCCCGCGGCCTGCGTCACGGTCGCCTTCAGGCTGGGATGGCCGTCGGCCTTCGTGTCGCCCGAGACCTTGAAGCGCAGCTTCGGCGCGAACGGCAGTGTCTCGCACCCGGTCGCCTGGAACGGCGTCGACGAGCTTCCCTCGCCACTCTGGAAGGACGCGAAGGCCGACCCGAGCCGGAGCTCCGCGCAGGAAGTCGGGTTCCGCATGAAGCTCGGTCGGTCGACGCTCGCGCCGACGTCGCGGACCCGCACGGGGATGCCGCCCACGATGCGGGGCAGGTCGTCGACGAGCACGACGTCGAGGCCGGCATCGGCGGGCCGCAGTGCCACCCGGGCGCGGGTGACGACGGTGCCGAAGTCATACGGCCCCACTTTCGCGGGCACCGTGACCGAAAGCGACGCCGGGTCGCCCGCCTGCAACGGCCGCGCGAGGTAGATCGAGCCGGGCAGCGACAGCGGGCTGCCACCCGAGCCCACGGCCACGGCCACGCTGCCGATCTTGCTCTCCTCGCTGCAGGTCCCTGCCGCCGCAGAGTCGACCGGGCACAGCGACATGCCGGTGAGGCGTCCCACGAGGCCAGGCGGCAACGAGGCACGCAGCGTGCGCAGCAACTGGTCGCGGTCGGGGTTCGAGAAGCCCATCGACATCGCCGAGCTCGCGCCACCCTGCGTGGGACTCGTCGAGACCGCGCCGCTCGGGCCGAAGGGCAGCGTCGCGGGGCACGGCGCGCCCAGGCCGTCGTCGGAGGTGTCGAAAGCGCCCTCTGGGTGCTTGTCCTTGTCGGCCGGGAACGACGTCGCGCCGCTCCACGGGGTGAGCGTGCTCGCGAGCGTGTGGGTGCCGCAGCCGGGCGGGTTCACGAGCACCGCGTGGTCCCCGCCGCGCAGGCTGAGCGTGAACTGCTCGAACGGCAGCGGCGGGAGATCGTCGAAGACCGTCGTCAGGCGGCCGGTCTGGGGATCGGGGTCGGTGAAGCCATCGAGCTTGACCCAGTCGCCGTCGACGATCGGAAAGGCGATGAACAGCCTGAAGGTGTGTGCGGCCGTCGGCGGGCCGACGTAGAGGTCGCCGTGCAGGGGCCCCGGCACGTTCTTCGACTGCACGATCACGTCACCGACGTCCGAGCCCGCCGGGCAGCTCGGCGACGCGTTGGTACCGAAGCCGAGGTCGGCCTCGCTGCAGGGCTGGAGGCTCTCGCCGGCGGGCGGCGAAAGCGCCGTTCCCTCCGGGAGCGTGATCTCCGCGCGCCGCAGGTAGGACTGGTGGCGCGGCAGCTCGCTCGCGGGGACGTTCAGCGAGATGTCGAAGCCGCTCGGCGTGTCCGTGCGGCCGGTCTCGAGCCCGACGTCGAACGACGTCGGATCGAACGGTACGTGGTCATCGGCGCAGTCCGTCGAGCTCAGCACGTTGCCGACCCGCGCGACCCTCGTGCCGGGATCGTCCCACTGGGTCGCCTCCAGCAGTGGGTAGCCCTGGACGCAGGCGGTGGTGGTGGTCAGATACGGCTGCCCCGTGCTCAGGGCGATGCCGCTCAGCGAGTACTGGATCGCGTTCACCTTGATCGGGACCGCGCCGAGCCCGAGGTCGAGCGCGCGAGGAACGTCGACGGAGACGCCGGTGAGGCCGTAGTCGCGAGCGGTCGGGATGATCGGCTGGGTGTAGATGTCGGACTTCTCGTCCGGCAGCGAGGTCGTGATCGGAAAACGAGCGGTCCGCACCGTGAACGGCGCGGCCAGCGACGAGTGGATGCCGGACGCCGGGCGCACGACGAACCCGAGGCCCCCGACGTAGGGCGGCCCGACCTCGATGTTGTAGACGTCCCCGCTGGAGGTCATGGGCGTGCCGAGCGGGATCTCGGGCGTCGCGGTCAGCGTCGTCGGGCCGAGCCGGCTCGCCACCGGGCAGGCGTCTGCCTGGAGCTGGACCTGCGTGCACTTCGGGAGCGCTTCCGGGTTCGGGATGATGCCCGCGGGGAAGTGCTGGATGATGTCCTTCACGTCCTCGCTGTCGCTCCCCCCGAACGACATCGACACCGTCGAGTCCGGATGCGACGCCGCCGGCGCCGAGGCCGGGCTGACGGCGAAGTCCGTGATGCTGAAGGCTGCCTGCGCCGCGGTCGGCGTCAGTGCCGAGAGGGTCGCTACCGTGAAGACTGCGACCGTGGTCCGCATCCATGCGATCCCGTTGCCCATCGTTCTCCTTAACGACAGAGAGCCCGAAATCTTGCTCGATTTCGTGATGCTCTACGTTGGTATGTCTCGACTCCCTTATTCCCGCGCGGAGGCCAGATGAAGCTCGAAGGCATTCACCACATCACGGCGATCACCGGGGACGCGCCCCGCAACGTCGACTTCTACGTGCGCGTGCTGGGTCTGCGCATTGTGAAGAAGACGGTCAACCAGGACGACCCGACCGTCTACCACCTCTTCTATGCGGACGAGCACGGCTCGCCCGGGTCTGATCTCACGTTCTTCGAGTACCCCGGCATTCCAACGGGCCGCCCCGGGCAGGGCATGGTGCACCGGATCGTGTCGCGCGTCGGCTCGACCGATGCGCTCGACTTCTGGGAGCAGCGCCTCGCCGGGGAGGGCATCGCGACCGAGCGTGACGGAGAAAGGCTGCGCTTCCGCGACCCCGAAGGGCTCGAGCACGAGCTGACCCCGAACACCTCTGGCGACGAGCCGTTGATCGCCGAGCATCCCGAGGTGCCGGCCGAATTCGCGCTGCAGGGATTCGACGGCGTTCGCGCATATGCCTCCGACCCCGAGGCGGGCCGCGCGTTGCTCGAGGAGGCACTCGGCTTCACGCCACGAGACCAGGGCTGGGAGCTTCGCGGCGACCAACGCGGGGGGCTCTACGTGTACGACCCGCCGCCGGACCGCCCGGTCGGGCTGCAGGGCGCGGGCAGCGTGCACCACATCGCGTTCGCCTCGACGATGGACGATCACGAGGCCTGGCGCGAGCGCGCGAGCTCCGCCGGCGCGCACCCGACGCCGGTCATCGACCGCTTCTGGTTCCGGTCGATCTACTTCCGCGAGCCGAGCGGGGTGCTGTTCGAGATCGCCACGATGGGCCCCGGGTTCGGCGCCGACGAAGACATGGAGCACCTCGGGGAGAAGCTGTCGCTGCCGCCCGCATTCGAGGGCATGCGCGACGAGGTCGAGAAGCAGCTGACCCCACTGCCCGACATCCGCCAGTGGCGACCGGGCGCGGTGCCGCAGAAGTAGCGCTAGGGACGAGCCGGCGGGGCGGCGGCGGCGAGCTCGGACTCCGTAACTGACGGAACCGGCCACCATCCACCTATTGCGATGCACAACGCCGCACACGTCCAGTCCAAGGGCAAGCACAGCGACCGAAGACCATTCGTCCCGCGAAGCACATAAAAGCCCCGTACATGCCGCTTTTACGCGCCAGCTCCCACGCTCGCGCCCGAGGCCCTACGCCGGCGCGCGCGCCAGCGCTGAGCGGTCGAGATCGCTCAGCGACATGTTGCCGGTCAGGACCATCGTCAGGTCGAGCTCGGCGAGCAGCATGCGCAACACGGTCTCGACGCCGGCCTGCCCGTCGAGCGCCAAGCCCCACAGGTAGGGGCGCCCGAGCAACACGGCATCGGCCCCGAGCGCCAGCGCCTTGACCACGTCTGCCCCGGAGCGAACCCCGCTGTCGAACAGCACAGCGATCTCATCGCCGACCGCGTCGGCGATCGGGCCGAGCGCATCGAGGGCGGCGATCGCGCCGTCGACCTGCCGGCCGCCGTGGTTCGAGACGACGATCCCGTCGATGCCGCGCCGAAGCGCCTCGCGCGCATCGTCGGGATGCAGGATCCCCTTGAGCAGGATCGGCAGAGAAGTGGTCTCGCGCAGCCACGCGAGCCGGTCCCAGGTCTGGTTCGGGTTCACGAACACGCCGACGTAATGCCCGACGGCTGCGCCGATGTCCTCCTCCGGCGTCCTCTCCAGGGCGGCCCGGAAGACCGGGTCGGAGGTGAACTGTGCGATCCCGATCCCTTCGAGGAAAGGCAGGTATGCGTGCTGGAGGTCACGCGGCTTCCAGCCGGGCACGTAGTTATCGACCGTCACGACGAGGGCGCTGTAGCCGGCGCGCTCGGCTCGCCGGACGAGGCTCGTCGTGAGCTCGTCGTCGCTCGGCCAGTAGAGCTGGTACCAGCGCGGCGAGTCGCCACTGGCTTCGGCGATCTCCTCGAGCGTCGTCGCGGCCGCGGTGCTGACCACGATCGGCACGCCGAGCGACGCGGCGGCGCGCGCGCTTGCGCGCTCGCCCTCCGGGTGGACGAGCGTCTGGACGCCGATCGGCGCGAGCATCACGGGCGCCGGCATCGCGGTCTCGAGCAACTCGGTCCTCAGCGTTCGGGCGCCGGCCGGGCGCATGAAGCGAGGCACGATCCGCCACCGGCGAAACGCCTCCAGGTTCGCCTGCATCGTGACCTCGCTGCCGGCGCCGCCGAACACGTACGCGGCCGCGCGCGGGTCGAGCGCCTGCTCCGCGGCGCGCTCCAGGTCCGGCCACGAGACCGGAAGCTTCGGCAGCTCGCCCGCGAGCATGCCGCGCGCGTAGATCTCGCGGTAGTAGTCGCCGAAGTTCGGGGCCGCCGCGTCCGGCTCGCTCACGCCGGCGACCCTACCAGCGAGACGTCCGCGGGGGATTGCGCAGCGGCGGAGTGCGCGCTACATTTCCGCGCCATGCAATCGCGGGCGATTTTGTGGATCGCCGTCTTGGTCGCATTCGGGGGAGCGGTGATCGGCTTTGCCGTGGAGTTGCTGAACCTCGGTGCGTTCCTCGGCGCGCTGGTTGTGCTGATGGCGATCGTGCTCGCCGCGCCGGACCCTGCGCGCGACGCCCGCTCGCGCAGCTAGGAGGTCCTCTCCGGCTCCAAGCGGGCCGCGCTCGGCGGCCGTCGGCCCCTGCCGCTCCAAGCGCCCGCGCTATGCACCGTCCACTCGCGGTAACAAAGTTTTAACCGTGGGTTGAACTCTGAGTGAGGAAGGCTGTATAGTGCCGCGCCACAGAGTCGCACCGAAGTCCTTTGATCAACCGTTGAGGAGGCTTCCGTGGGGGGAGGACCAGCGATCCGGCGGGCACGCTCGCTCGCCGCAACAGTCGTGTCGGCGGCGATCGCCGCAACCGCGCTCGCGGCGCCGGCCGCAGCCGCGCCGCAGCCCGGCACGGCGGAGTTCGTGGCGCGCGACAACCAGAACATCGTCGACGCCTACGGTCGCGAGGTGGCCCCCGGCGGGCAGCTTCAGAACCTGAACTACGCGCCGGCGCTGGTGGCCGAGTCGAACCAGAACACGCTCGACCAGCTCGCCCAGCAGGCGGCCACGCCGAACCGGATCGCGATCACGCCCGGCAACGTGTTTCCCGGCTGGAACGTCGGCAACCCCCTGCGCCGGGGGTGGTCCGGGAAGCGCGGCCTGCGCGAGCCGATCTCCTACACGAACCGTTACGGCGCACTGATCCGCGGCAACGTCTTTGCACCGCTGCCCGGGGCGCGCGACCCGTACACCGGGGCCGCGCTGCAGCCGCCCTACCCCGGCGTCGTGATCACGCCCGGCTCGGTCCAGGGCTCGGAGCACATGTACTGGTGGCTCGCCCAGGACCTCGCCGAGCGTGGCTACGTCGTGCTGACCTACGACGTGCAGGGCCAGGGCACCAGTGAGACGCTCCCCCACGAGGGCGACCAGGTCAACGCCGTGCCTTTCTGCAACCCCTTCGCGCCGCCCGCGAGCGGAGAGATGTTCGGGTGTCCGGGCGTGCCGGCCCAGCAGTCGTCGAACTTCGTATACGGCACCCAGGACGCGCTCGGCTTCTTCCTCTCGACACCGGACCAGCCGTACCCGAACCCATCGGGCGGTGACACTCCGGTGAACGCGTTCAACCCCTTCTGGGACCTGTTCGACCGCAGTGCCGACCGCAAGACCGCGACGCCCGGGCGCACCACCCGCGTCGCGATCGTCGGTCACTCGCTCGGCGCCTCGGCGGTCTCGGAGGTGCAGGGGACCGACGACCGGGTCGAGGCCGTGGTCGCGCTCGACAAGCTCTCGGGCGGCGAAGGCGGGCTTCAGAACCCGAACGTCAAGCCGGTGGTCCCCGCGCTCGGGGTCCAGTCGGAGTACGGCTTCACGGTCCAGCCTTACTGGAACAACAACGGCTCCTCGCTGACGCCGCAGCCCGGGTCACCGCTGCAGGGGCCGGACCCGCGCCGCGAGGAGAAGACGGGATTCGACGCATGGCGCGCCGCCGGCGTGGATTCGATGGTGGTCGTGCCACGCGCGTCCACGCATCTCGAGTACACCGACATCCCGTACGTGCTGCCGGCCAGCCGCTACGGCCAGGACCTCGCCAGCGTCTACGTCCAGGCGTGGCTCGACCGCTATCTCAAGCACCAGAGCCCTCCCCTGCTCGCGACCTCGTTCCGCTACCTCGAGCCGGTCGCGGTCGGCGACTGGGAGCCGGTCACGCTCGACCGGTCGAAGCTGCTCAGCTTCTACTACTGCTCGGGCTACTCGCTGCGGGATCGCAAGAGCGCGGCCGCCAGCACGGACATCGGAGGTGTGGGCGGATGCTGAGCCGGCGCAAGCTGACCGCAAGCGAGCGGGCTGCCGCCGAAGCGGACGAGCGCGCGCTCGCGAAAGACCCCAAGGGCACCCTGCGCATGCGCGACTCCTGGCGCGCAGCGCCTGCGCGGCCGGCCTGCCCATGCCGCAGAACATGCCGATCGACCACTTCGTCGTGCAACGAACTGGTCCGCCCCGAACTTCGAGCGCCCGGACCTGCCCGACCCCGACCGCATCGTCTCGGCCCCGTGCACGCTCGGCGGAGGTGACGTGATCGACGGTGACCAGACCCATACGAGCGACCTCGCGGCGCTCGAGGATCTCGCCGATCGGTTCGGCTTCCCGGTCGGCACCGGCGCCGCCGATCAGATCTACCGCGAGCCTGACTCCCTGCAGCAGACCCTCAATTCCGGAGGTTGAACCGAATGCGACCGTTCCTCGTAGCCCTCGCCGCCCTGCTCGCGATCGCCGCGCCGGCGAGCGCGCGAACCACGTCCTCGGTGCCCCCCGTCGGGCACGTATTCGTGGTGATGCTCGAGAACGAGAACGCGAACTCGACCTTCGCCCCCGACTCCCCGGCGCCGTACCTCTCCCAGACGCTGCCGGCCCAGGGCGCGTTCGTGCCCGAGTACTACGGCGTCACGCATTTGAGCCTCGGCAACTACGTCGCGCTCGTGAGCGGACAGGGCTCCAACCCGCAGACCCAGGCCGACTGCCAGATCTACAGTGACTTCGCCGGCGGGGTAATCGGCCCGGACGGCCAGGCGCTCGGCCAGGGATGCGTGTACCCGTCGAACGTGAAGACGATCGCCGACCAGCTCACGGCCAAGGGGCTCACGTGGAAGGGCTACATGGAGGACATGGGCAACAACACCTCCCGCGAGGCCGCGCTCTGCGGCCGCCCGGGACTCAACACGCGGGACAACACGCAGACCGCGACACCGGACGACCAGTACGCGGCACGGCACAACCCATTCATCTATTTCCACTCGATCGTCGACGATCCGGTCTCGTGCGAGCAGCACGACGTGCCGCTGACCCAGCTTCCGGGCGATCTGTCGAAGGCTCGCAACACGCCGAATCTCGCCTTCATCACACCGAACCTGTGCCACGACGGGCACGACTCGCCGTGCGCCAACGGCGAGCCGGGCGGCCTCGTGAGCGCCGACGCGTGGCTGCGGGAATGGGTGCCGCGCATCACCGGCTCGGCGGCGTTCAAGCGGGACGGCATGCTGCTCGTGACGTTCGACGAGGCTCAGTCCGAGGGCGCCACCGCGGACGCGAGCGCGTGCTGCAACGAGGCGCAGTTCCCGAACACCCCCAACAACGGCGGACCGGTGCCCGGGCGCGGCGGCGGCCGCGTGGGCGCGGTCGCGATCTCGCCGTTCATCGCGCCGGGAACCGTGACCAGCCATCCCTACAACCACTTCTCGACGCTGAGGACGATCGAAGGCCTCTTCGCCCTCCCGGCGCTGGGCTACGCGGGCTCTCCCGACCCGGGGAGCTTCGGCAGAGACGTTTTCACCGGCTCCTTCTAGGTCCACCTGGAGGAGCCGGCTGCGCTACGGATGGTCGTAGCGGACGAGCGCGTGCACGTCGTGGCCGGCGAGCGCCTTGCGGCCGTCGAGAAACGCAAGCTCGGCGAGGAAGGCGCAGCCGGCCACGCGGCCGCCCAGCTGCTCGACCAGGTCCACCTTCGCCTTCGCCGTCCCGCCGGTCGCGAGCACGTCGTCGTGGATCAGCACCCGCGTGCCCCCCGTCAGCGCGTCCGCGTGAAGCTGCAGCTCGTCGAGCCCGTACTCGAGCTCGAACTGGACGCTGATCGTCTCGTGCGGGAGCTTGCCCGGCTTTCGCGCGGGCACGAAGCCGACGCTCAGCTCACGGGCGAGCGCCCCGCCCAAGATGAAGCCGCGGGCCTCTGCGGAGACGATCAGCTCGACGCCGAGCGGCCGCGCGTAGTCCGCCAGTGCGCCGACCGCGTGGTCGAATGCCGCCGGCTCCAGGAGTAGCGGCGTGATGTCCCTGAAGACGATCCCGCGCTTGGGGAAATCGGGCACGTCACGGATGTAGTCGCGAAGGTTCATTCACGCTCGAAGCGGTAGATCGTGCCGGGCGGCGCCGGCTCGCGGCCGACGAGCTTCGAGAGCGCGCGCTCGAGCACCGCCGCGAACACCCCGGTGCTGGCGCCTATCAGGCGCACCAGCTCTTCCACCGGCGTCGGCTCCTCCATCACGCCGTTTGCGTAGTCGGTCGCGTAGCCGAGCAGCGCGTACGGAAGCTCGATCTCGCCACAGAGCACGGTCTCCGGGCCGGCGGTCTGGCTGACGGCCGTGACACCGGCCAGCGCAAGCGCGCGGATCTCGGCGCGCGTATTGAAGCGCGGCCCGTCGACATGGCCGTAACAACCGCCGTCACGTGCCGGTGCCTCCACCTCGGCGCAGGCCTCCAGCAGCACGGCGCGGACGTCTTCGGAGAACGGGCGCTCGTAGATCCAGTGGCCGCGCAGCGGGTCTCCCGGCGTGTCGTAGAAGGTGCAGATCGACCCGTCGGGGAGGCGGTTCTGAAGGAAGTGAAGGTCGTCGAACACCACCACCGAGCCGAGCGGCAGTGAGGGATCGACCGCCCCGCAGACCGTCACGCCGAGCACGCAATCGGCGCCCAGCTCCTTCAACGCGGCGACGTTCGCCCGGTGGGCCACCTGATTCGAGAGCCGGCTGTGGCCCCGGCCGTGCCGAGACACATGCAGGACGTCGACCTCCCCGACCGTTCCATGCGCCACGAGCGCCTCGCCGAAGCGGGTCCCGACCGGCTCCGCCGAGCCGGCCCCCAGGCCCGGCATGGCGTACGTCCCGGTGCCCGTGATGATCCCGACCTTCATCGCGCAGGAAGCTAGCAAGCGCCCCGCAACCGGAATCGGGGGCCACCCCCGGCTCGGCGGCCAGATCACGGTCGGCGTCATGCCTCGGGGCGCGCGCCGCGGGTAGACTCGCGTCGGCTCGATGGACGCCTCTGCGACCACCACTCATGGGCACGACGCGACCGCGGATCTGCGCACGATCGCCGGGCTCGCCGACTTCGCTGCCGAGCGCCACGGTGACCGGGCTGCGCTGCGCTTCAAGCACGGCGATGCGTGGGCCGACCGCTCCTATCGCGAACTGGCCGCGGACGCGCGCGCGCTCGCGCTCGGGCTCATCGACATCGGCGTCGCGCCCACGGAGCGGGTCTGCGTCCTTGCCAACACCCGCGCTGAGTGGACCACGCTCGAGCTTGCGATCGCGATGGCGGGCGCGGTCGTGGTGCCGATCTATCCGACGAACTCGCCGGAAGAGTGCGAGTGGGTCGCCGGGAACTCCGGCGCCGTCGCGGTGGTCGGCGAGAACGCTGCGCAACTCGCCAAGGTGCGCGCCGTGCGGGAGCGCCTGCCGGATCTCCAGACGGTGATCGTGATCGACGGCGACGATCCCGACGCGATCACGCTCGACGACCTCCGTGCCCGCGGAGGCGATGAAGCGGAGCTCGCCCGGCGGATCGCCGCGGTCGCGCCGAACGACCCCCTGATGTTCATCTACACCTCGGGCACGACCGGGCCGCCGAAGGGCTGTGTGCTTTCGCACGGCAACTTCCGGGCGCTCTGCGACATGGTCGACCAGTTGGGCGTGACCGGAGCAGCAGACGTCGCATACCTGTACCTGCCGCTCGCCCACGTGTTCGCGCAGCTGATCCAGATCGCGGTGCTCTACCTGGGCGGCACGCTCGCCTACTACGGCGGCGACACCAGGCAGATCATCCCCGAGATCGCCGAGCTGCACCCCGACTACGTGCCCTCGGTGCCGCGTATCTTCGAGAAGCTCTACGGCCTCGCGACCGCGCAGCTCGCCAAGGCCAGCCCCGAGGAGCGTGAGCAGTTCCGCCAGGCGGTCAAGCTCGGCGTGCGGGTGCGCAGCATGGAAGCCCGCGGAGAGCCGGTGCCCGCGGAGCTGCGCCGCCTGTTCGAGCAGGCCGACGAGCGGATCTTCAAGCACGTGCGCGCGCTCTTCGGCGGGCGCATGCGCGAGGCCACCACGGGCGCGGCGCCGATCGCGCCGGAGATCCTCGAGTTCTTCTACGCCGCCGGCTGTCCGGTGCTGGAGGGATACGGCATGACCGAGACCACCGGCGTGGGCACGACGTCGACGCGCCAGGATTTCAAGTTCGGCACCGTCGGCCGGGCGATGCCGGGGGTCGAGGTGCGCACTGCCGAGGACGGCGAGATCCTCCTGCGCGGCCCGAACGTGTTCCTCGGCTACTGGCAGAACGAGCCGGCCACGCGCGAGGTGCTGGACGACGAGGGTTGGATCCACACCGGTGACCTCGGCCAGCTCGACGACGAGGGCTACCTCAAGATCACGGGCCGGAAGAAGGACATCATCATCACGGCGGGCGGCAAGAACCTCGCCCCCGCCAACCTCGAGAACGACCTCAAGCAGTCGCGTTGGATCTCGCAGGCCGTGATGTACGGGGACCGGCGGCCGTTCCCCGTTGCGCTGATCACGCTCGACGAGGAGGAGATCGTGCCATGGGCCCGCGAGCGCGAACTGCCGACCGGCATGGACGCGCTTGCGGCGAACGGGGAGGTACGCGAGCTGATCCAGGCCGAGCTCGACGCCGTCAACGCGAAGTACGCGCAGGTCGAGCAGATCAAGAAGTTCGCGATCCTCGATCACGACCTCTCCCAGGAGACGGGCGAGCTCACACCGACGCTGAAGGTCAAGCGGAGCGTCGTCTACGACAAGTACGACGACCTCTTCGACGGGCTGTACGCCCGCTAGAGCCGCCCTCCCGCCAGGAGTCAGGAGAGTTTCAGGTGTGCCGGTGCAAAATCACCGGTATGTCAAGACCTCGCCATCTCGCCGCCGTCTGGTCCGTGAGCGTGGCTGCCGCTCTGGCGGCGGGCGGTTGCGGCAGCTCGGACGGCCAATCGTCGTCCACGCCCGCGTCCGCCGACCGCGCCGGCGCCCTCTCGGCGGAGGCCAGGTCGGCCGCCACGGGCGACATCCCGGACAACCAGGTCTTCCTCGTCTTCGACGACCGATCCGCCGGGTACTCGGTGAAGTACCCGGAAGGCTGGACGCAGGCCGGCGCCGGGAAGGACGTCACGTTCAAGGACAAGAACAACATCGTCCACGTCGTTGCGGGCTCCGGCGGGCCGCGCACGGTTCACGAGGCCTCGGTAGATCTCGCGAAACTGAAGCGCTCGAACCCCACGCTGGTCGTGATCACGCCGCCGAAGCAGGTGACGATCAAGGGCACACCGATGATCCAGTCGCGCTACTCGACGCGCAGCGCGCCCAATCCGGTCACCGGCAAACGCGTCATCCTGCTCGTCGACCGGTATCAGGTACCCGGTCCCGGAAAGGCCGCCACAGTGGATCTCGGCACGCCGCAGGGCGTCGACAACGTCGACGCCTACCGGCTGATGATCGAGAGCTTCAGGTGGCACTGACGCGAAGCCTCTACATCGAGCCGGAGGCGAGGGCGGAGCGTGAGCAACCCGCGCTTGAGCTGATCGACGTGTTCAGGATCTACCGCTCAGGGCCGGTCGAGACGGTCGCGTTGCGGGGGTTGGACATGCGCGTCCAACTCGGTGAGTTCGTGGCCGTGCTCGGACCTTCGGGCTGCGGCAAGAGCACGATGCTCGCGCTGGCGGCCGGACTTGACCAGCCGTCGGCCGGGGAGGTGCGCGCGTTCGGCGACTCGCTGGCGCGCTCGACCGAAACCGAGCTCGCCGCTTACCGCGCCCACGACGTCGCGATCGTGTTCCAAAGCGACAACCTCTGGCCCTCCCTGTCGGCACACGAGAACGTGACCCTCTCACTGAGGCTCGCGGGGCGGCCCGCTCCGGCCGCCGCGGCCGACTCGGCGCTCGAGGAGTTCGGACTGCGCGGGCGCCACACGCACCGGGCGGCGGCGCTGTCCGGCGGCGAGCAACAGCGGGTCGCGATCGCCGCCGCGGCAGCGCGCGAGGCCCGTCTCGTGCTCGCCGACGAGCCGACCGGTGAGCTCGACGGGCGAAACGAGCAGCTCGTGCTGGCGTCGCTGTCGCGCCTGCGCGCCGAGCACGGCTCGGCCGTGATCGTCGTGACCCACTCCACCACGGTGGCGGCAGCGGCAGACCGCGTGATCGAGCTCTCGGATGGGAGAATTGCGTGACGCTGATGACCCGCCGCGAGGCGATCGCCGCCTGTCACGAAGTGACCGTCTCATACGGCTCCGGCAGCGCGAGCGTCGTGGCCCTCGCCGATGTCGACCTCACGATCGGGCGCGGCGAGTCGATTGCGCTCTGGGGCCCCTCCGGGTCGGGCAAGACAACGCTGCTCCATGTGCTGGGAGGCCTTGTCTCCCCCACGCTCGGCACGGTCAGCTGGAAGGGCGAGCTGCTCTCCTCGCTCGACGCCCGCGCGCGCACGCGTGCGCGGGCACGAGGCATCGCGTACATCTTTCAGAGCGCGAACCTACTCCCACACTTCACCGCGTTCGAGAACGTCGCGTTCGCGGTCGACGTCTCCGAGGCCGCCGACCGCAATCGCGATCCCGAGGAGCTCCTGTCCCTGGTCGGCCTCACGGCGAAGCTCGATGCGCTCCCGGCAGAGCTGTCCGGCGGTGAGGCCCAGCGCGTTGCGATCGCCAGGGCGCTCGGCCAGCGCCCAGAGCTGCTCCTGTGCGACGAGCCCACGGGCCATCTCGACAGCGACACCGGCGAGCGCGTGCTCAACCTCATCGATGCGCTGCACGACGAGCTCGGCTTCGCATTCGTCACCGCCACTCACGACGCCGACGTGGCCGCCCGGTTCGACCGTACGCTCGAGCTCTCCGACGGTCACGTCGTGGACGAGCAGACCGCGCAATGGTGACCGCCGCTCGACTGGCCGCGGCCGGGCTGGCGCGCGCGCCCGGAAAGACGCTCGTGAGAGTGCTCGTGCTGGCTGCCTCCGTCGCGCTGCTCGGCGGGATGCTGCTGTTCGTCGGGAACTCGCTGCGCACGATGAGCGGCAGTGCCGTCCGCGGCGTGCCGCTCGACTGGCAGGGGCCGGTGGGCTCCTTCGCGCAGGACAAGCGGGTAGCCGCTGACGTAGCACGCCAGCCGGGCGTGCTGCAGGCCTCGCCGGTCGCGACCGCGCCTTTCGCGGGCGCGGCACACAGTGCGGGAGGCGCCATCACGAACGCGGGCAAAGGCTCGCTGCTGGCGGTGCCGCCGAGCTATCTCGATCACATCGGGACGTTCCGGTTTCTCCAGGGCGGGTTCAAGCGCGGCGGCGTGGTGCTCGACCAGCAGATGGCGGCCACGCTCAAGGCGCGGATCGGCGACAAGGTCGCGCTCACTCCGCGCGCCGGCGCCCCTCCCCAGCGCTACGCGGTCTCCGGTGTCGCGCTCGTGACCGCCCCGGACCAGCTCTTCCAGCCACTCGACCCGCAGCTCGGGCCGGCGCCCGCCCAGCCGCCCGCCAACGTGGCGATCGTCGACGTCGCCACGTTCGCAAAGCGCTATGCGCCCGCGCTTCGCACGATCGCGCCGGCGAACCCGGGTGCGAACGTGCAGCCGGGCGCGCAGAACGGCGTCCAGTGGCAGGTGCAGGCCCAGCTCGACCCGGGTCCGCTCTCGCACGGAAGCCCGCGCGCCGCGCTGAAGCGCGCCGACCAGACTCGCAACCGGGTGGAACGGTCGCTGCCCGGCCAGGTGCAATTCGTCGACAACCTGTCCGACGAGCTGAACACGGCCGCCGGAGACGCGCTCTACGCCGAGACCCTCTACATCATGCTCGCGCTGCCCGGCGCGCTCGTGGCGCTCGGGCTCGCGTACCTGGCGGCGCTCGGAACGGTCGATCGCGACCGCCGCGATATCTCCCTGCTGCGCGCCCGCGGCGCCGCGCGCCGGGATCTGCTCGCGCTCGCCTGGGCCGAAAGCCTCGCGATCGGGGTTGTGGCCGGGCTGCTGGGCGCCGGCGTGGGGCTTGCGGCCGTGGAGCTGCTGGTCAGCGGCGGCGCTCAGCTGACCGTCGCCCGCGCCCTCCTGACCGTCGGGGTCTGTGTGCTGGTGGCGACGGCCGGGGCACTGGCCGCGCGCCTGGCAGCGAGCTGGTCCTCCTTGCGCGGGACCGTCGCCGAAGGCCGCCGCAAGACCCAGCGCGAGCGCAAGCCGCTCTGGCAGCGCCTCTACCTCGACCTGATCGCACTCGGGCTCAGCGGCCTGATCTACTGGCTCACCGCGCGCACGGGCTTCTCCGCGGTCGTCAACCCGGATTCCAATCCGACGCTGTCGCTGTCGGTGTACATGTTCTTTGCCCCCGCCCTGCTCTGGATCGGCGCCACGCTGTTGCTGGTACGCCTGCGCGGCAGCGCGCTGGCGTGGGTAGCCCGGCGGGCGGCGGGCGGGCGCGCGACGACGATGCGAGGGTTCATGGCCGTCAGCGCCGGGCGGCGCGGCGACGCGATCAACCGCGGGCTGGTGATTGTCGCCCTCCTGCTCGCGTTCGGCGTAAACCTCGGCATCTTCTCCGCCACCTACGACCAGCAGGCCCGGATCGACGCGCAGCTCACGATCGGAGCGGACGTGGTGGCGACCGCGCCGCCGGGCATCGTGACCAAGCAGGACCTCCCCGGGAAGATCGCCTCGGTCTCCGGCGTGAAGAGCACGACCGCCCTGGACCATTCCTACGCCTACGTGGGGCCGGACCTGCAGGACACCTATGGCGTCGACCCGGCCACCTTCACGAAGGCCACCTCACTGCGCGACTCCTACTTCCTGGGCGGCACCGCTAAGCAGATCATGTCGCGACTGGCCTCGACCCGCGACGGCATCCTGATCTCCAAGGAGACGATCACGGATTTCTCGCTGCGCCCCGGCGACCTGCTCAAGCTGCGGGTGCTCGACCAGCGCAGCGGCAGATTCCACGTGGTGCCGTTCCACGTCGCGGGCGTCGTTCAGGAGTTCCCCTCCGCCCCCAAGGACTCGTTCATGGTCGCGAACCTGTCCTACCTGCAGGCGGCCGACCACAGCGCAGGCCCCAACGTCGTGTTCGCGAAGACCGGCGGGCACGCGTCGGCTGTCGCCCGCCGGGTCACCACCGCCACCAGGGCGGACGGCACCAGGGTCCAGAGCATCGACCAGCAGACCGCCAAGACCGTCAGCTCGATCACGACGGTCGACCTCACCGGCATCAGCCACATCGAGGAGGCGTTCGTGATCCTGCTCACAGCCGGCGCGATGGCCCTGTTCGTGGCGCTTGCGATCCTCGAGCGCCGGCAGGAGTTCGCGACGATGGCGTCACTGGGGGCGCCGCTCGGGCGGATCGGCGCATTCGTCTGGAGCGAGGCCGGAATCGTGCTCGGCGCGGGCGTGGTGCTCGCGGCCGGACTGGGATGGCTCTTGTCGAAGATGCTGGTCGCGATGCTGACCCACGTCTTCGACCCCCCGCCCGACGGGCTCGCGGTCCCGTGGGGCTTCCTCGCCGGCCTCGGCGGCGCCGCCCTGGTGGCGACCGCACTGGCGACTGCGCTCGCCACCCGCCGGCTGCGTTCACTGCCGCTCGGCGAGGTGCTGCGCGAGCAATGAGCGCACGCGGGATACTGCCTCCTCGCTGATGTCACCACATATCGCGATCGTCGAGGACGACGCGGACCTCCGCCGAGTGCTGGTCCAGGGACTGCGTGAAGAGGACTTCGAGGTGCGCGCGTTCGCCAACGGCGGCGACCTGCTCGCCAGCGTCGAGACGCGGTCGCCCGATGCGGTCGTGATCGACATCGGCCTGCCCGACACGGACGGGCGAGATCTCTGCCAGGCGCTCCGGGCGCGCGGCCTGCAAGCGCCGGTCCTGTTCCTCACGGCCAAGGACGCGCTGCCCGACCGGCTGGCCGGCTTCAGCTCGGGCGGGGACGACTACATGACGAAGCCGTTCGCGCTCGACGAGCTGATCGCGCGGCTGCACGCCCTGCTGCGGCGGATCAACAACGACGTCGCCGAGATCGACGGCATGCGACTCGATCCCGCGGCGCACGCGATCTCCTCCGGAGAGCGCACCGTCCGGCTGACGCCGACCGAGTTCCGCTTGCTGGCGTCGCTCTCCGCGCGGCCCGGCGAGGTGATCCGGCGCCGGGAGCTGATCCAGGCCGCCTGGCCCCACGGCGCGATCGTGCACGACAACACGCTCGACGCCTACATGGCCCGCCTTCGCCGCAA
The DNA here is from genome assembly GCA_038326655.1 of Solirubrobacterales bacterium. Taxonomy (GTDB): domain Bacteria; phylum Actinomycetota; class Thermoleophilia; order Solirubrobacterales; family JBBDJG01; genus JBBQKG01. The sequence continues at coordinate 7,497 of JBBQKG010000026.1, read as the reverse complement.
GCTCCGGGACCTCGACCGCGGGCCGGCGATCTCGACCGTGCACGGTGTCGGATACGTGCTGGGCTGACAGGCCGCGATGCGCGCCCTCCGTACAAGACTCCTGTTGGCCGTGCTGGCCGCGGTCACGATCGCCTTCGCGGCCCTGATCATCGGGTTCAACTTCGTGCTCGCGAGCCGGCTCTCCCGCGACGCCAACGACATCGTGCGCGCGCGCGCGACGGCTGCGCTGTCGAGCCTCACCACGCGAAACGGCAAGCTCGGAATTCGCGAGGCGCCCGACGAAGGCGCGACCGAGAGCCAGGTGTGGGTGTTCTCGGGCCGGCGCAAGGTCGAGGCGCCCAGGGCGAGCGCCGCGATCGACCAGGCGGCGGCCACGCTTGCCGGCGGCCCGCGACGGCGCCTCGACGTGACCGACCACGACGTCCGGCTCTACGCGGTGCCGGTGGTCGACGGAAGCAAACGGCTCGGCACGGTCGTGGCCGGGGTGTCGCTCGTCCCATACGAGCACACGCAACACGTGGCGCTGGTGTCCTCGCTGATCCTGTTCGGAGTCCTGTTGATACTGGTCACGGTGGTGGCGAGGTGGATGGTGACGCTGGCCCTGCGGCCGGTCGCCCGCATGACCGCCCAAGCTGCGGACTGGAGCGAGCACGACCTCGACCGCCGCTTCGCGCTCGGGAAGCCACGCGACGAGCTCACGACGCTCGCCGGCACCCTCGACAGCCTGTTGGGCCGCGTCGCCGCGAGCCTTCGTCGCGAGCAGCGCTTCTCGTCGGAGATGTCGCACGAGCTCCGCACTCCGCTCGCGAAGGTCCGCGCGGAGGCCGAGCTTGCGCTGCGCCACGAGCGCAGCGGCGATGCCTACCGCGGCGCGCTCGGCCACGTGCTCGCGGGCGCCGACCAGATGGAGCGGATCATCGACACGATGCTGGTGGTGGCGCGCGAGGAGGCCGGCGGCCGCCACGGAATCACCGATGCAGCGGGTGCCGCGACGCGTGCCGCCGAGAGCTGTGCCGCGCTCGCGAAGTCGAGGGACGTCGAGATCGAGGTGATCCCCACGCCGGCACCGGCCCGCGTCGCGGGCGACTCTGACCTGATCGAGCGGATCCTCGTGCCGGTGATCGAGAATGCGTGCCGTTACGGGCAGCGGCACGTGCGCATCAGCACGGAGCAGCGCGACGGAACCGTCACGTACACGGTGAGCGACGACGGCCCCGGCGTGACGGAGGCGGAGCGCGAACGGATCTTCGAGCCCGGGGAACGCGGCTCAGCGGGACACCGCAACGGCACCGGCGACGGCGCGGGCCTGGGCCTCGCGCTGGCGCGCCGCCTTGCGCGAGCGGCTCGGGGCGAGGTGGAGGCCCATCCCGCGGAGCAGGGCGCGCGCTTCACGATCGAGCTGCCGGCCGTCTGAGCAAGGTTCACCGGAACACCCCGGTGTGGCCCAGCGAATACCGCCCTGGCTGCGGATACACGCACAAGCCGTGTGGCTCGGTGCCCACCGAGATCCGCTTGATCAGCCGGCCGCTGCGCGTGCTGATCGCGTAGACCTCGGCGTCGTAGCGGCCCGAGAGCCAGAGCACGCGTCCGTCGGCCGAGACACCGCCCATGTCCGGGCTGGCGCCGCCCGGGAGGCGCCACTTCCTCGCCACGCGGCGCCGCTTGAAAGAGATCAGCGAAACGGAGCTATCGCCACGGTTGCTCACGTAGAGGTAGCGCGAGTCCCGGCTCGCGTAGAGGCCGTGTGCCCCGCTTCCGGTATGCAGGAAGCCGCGCCGCTTGAAGCTGTGCCCGTCGATCATCCAGACGCCGTTCGATGCCATGTCGGCGACATAGAAGACGCGGCCGTCCGGTGACAGCTTCACGTCCTGAGGCATCGCCCCGGCTCGCAGACGGAACGTGCGCACGACCCGCTCGCGGGCGACGTCGAGCACGATCATCGAGCCACTGAACTCGCAGCTGACAAGCGCGTAGCGGCCGCTTGCCGTGAAGTCCATGTGATCGACCCCGGCGCACGTGGGCACCGACACGGAGTGATGCATCCGCATCGAATGCGCGTTCCGGAAGTCGAGCCGCTTCAGACGCTCGGCGACCACGATCGCGTAGCGGCCGTTGGGCGTGAAGTAGAGGTTGTAGGGATCGTCGACCCGAACCGGCTTCCCGGGCCTCCCCGTGCCGGGGTCGATCGGCGTGAGGCTGTTGCCCTCGTCGTTGTCGACCCACAGGGTCTTGAGATCATAGGAGGGCGTGACATGCTGGGGCAGTGCGCCGGTCCGGAAGTGGCGGGTCACCTTGAAGGTGTGCGGATCGATCTCGTCGACCGTGTTGCTCTTGCTGTTCGGGACGTAGATTCGCGCCGGGAACCGCTGCGCGACCGTGCTCAGGCGGCCCGGCCGGTCCGCCGCATACACGTCGTGGCGGGACAGCAGTGGTGGGACGCGCGCAGCATTGCGGTGGCCCGGCCCGGGAACCGCCCGCGCGTGCCGCGGCTGCGGAGGATTGGAACCGCACGCGGCCACCGCGACCGCCAGCAGGGCGAGCGGAACCCACCGCGTCACGGAGCCGCCCTGGCCGTGAAGATCAAGTCTCGCGCGCGGCCGCCGCGATCCCTGCCGCCAATCAACACGATGCGGTCGCCCGTGCTTGCCGCACCGAGATCCGAGAGCGCCACCGGGAGACGCCCTGCCTTTCGCACACCACCGGTGCGCGGATCAACGGACCAGATCTCGGCAGACGCCGAGTCGACGGCGGCGCCACGGCCGCCAATCACGTAGAGGCGCCCGCCGAGCGCGGCCGCCGCGGCGTGCGTCAAAGCACGGCGAAGCCGGGCGAGCCGCGTGACGCGCCGCGTGCGGGGGTCGAAGCGAAGCACGCTGCGCTCGGCCGAGTTCCCGGCCGTCCCGCCCGCGATCAGCACGTCACGGCCCACGGCGGCGACGGCCGCGTAGCGCAGCGGGCGTGGAAGGGTCCCGACCCGGCGAGCCGGCCGTCCCGGCGTGAAGGCGACGATCGATCGCAGCGGCACCGACCCGGTATACCCACCGACCACGTAGGCGGTCGACCCGACCGCCGCCGCGGCCACGTCCGAGGCGCTCGCGGGCAACCGCCCGGCGCGCGACGTGGTGCCGCCGTCCGAGACCATCAGGATCTGCGCGCTTGGCACCAGGTCGCCGCCGCCGAAGAGGTATGCGCGGCCGGAGATCGCGGCGGCCGCAGCATCGTGCAGAGGCCCTGGCAATCGCCCCACGGGGCGGGCGCGCCCAGCCGATCCGACAAGCGACACCCCGTCGGTCGACGTGTCCGTCGCACTGAGCCCGCCGAGTGCGAGCGCCCGCCCGCCGGACACCGGGGCGACCGCGGGGAGCTGGATCGGGACCGGCAGCCTGCCGGCACGGCGCACGACGAGCCGGGCGCCCTGGCTCCGAGCACGCGTTGGGTCCCGGGGCTGCGGATCGGTGCCGCCACAGGCGGACATCGCGGTCGGTAGGAGCAGCGCGGCCACAACGGCGCGGCGGGTCACTGCGGGGACATTCACGGTGGGGGCATGAATTACTCCTGAACGAGCCCCTGCGGCCGGTGGTCAGGAATTTTTCAGCGAGCGCCCAGCAGGATACGAGCACATGCGCAGAGTCGCGGTCGGTCTGACGGGGACCAGGCGAGTACCCCTCCTCGCCGACGTCGCGCTGCCGCGATTGACACCCTGGCCACGCCGCGAGCTCGCGGCGATCGGGGCGCTCGCCGGCGTGGTCGCCGCGGGCGTCGCACTGGTCGCCGACTCGGCCACCACCCACCGGTCATTCGGGGTTCCCCACCAGGGCCGCGGGGGCGCTCCGGCATGGGTGGCCGGTCCGCTTGCCGATTACGGAGGCACGATGACCGCGGCCCGCTTCATCGTCCTCGTGGCCGCGATGTGGGTCTGCTACCTGCTCGTGCTCGCCTTTGCCGACGCCGTGCGACCGAGCTGGGCGATCGGCGCGATCGTGTGCCTGACGCTGATCTTCACGATCGGGCCTCCGCTCTTGTCGAGGGACGTGTTCAACTACGTCGACTACGCGCGCCTGGGCGCGATCCACCACGTCAATCCGTACGTCCACGGCCCGGCCGCCGCCCACGGGGATCCGATCTTCCCGTGGGTCCGGTGGCGTCACACCCCCACCGTCTACGGCCCCCTCTTCACGCTCGGGAGCTATCCCCTCGCACCGCTCGGGCTGGGCGGAGCGCTGTGGTCGCTCAAGGGCATGACCGGACTCGCGAGCCTCGCCTGCGTCGGGCTGATCTGGTCCAGCGGACGGAGAACCGGCGGGTCGCCGGTCTTTGCCAGCCTCCTCTTCGGCCTCAATCCGGTCCTGCTGGTGTTCGCCGTGGCCGGGGCGCACAACGACGTCATCGCGCTCGTGCCACTCGTCGCCGGGATCTCACTGGTGGTCGCGAACAGGCCCGCGCTCGGGGGCGCATCGGCGGTCGCCGCGGTGGCGGTCAAGGCGACCGCGGGCATCGCGCTGCCCTTCATGATCCTGGGCGCACGGAAGCGCCGCGCGATGCTGCTGGGGATGCTCGCCGCCTCGGCTGCGATCGGCCTGCTCGCGATCGCCGTCTTCGGATCAGCGGCAACCGTGCCGCTCAAGCTGGTCGCCCAGCATTCCCACTACTACTTCGAGCAAAGCGTCCCGGCGCACGTCGCGGTTCTGCTCGGCGTGCCTCCCCGCTCGCACGCCCTGCGGATGATCGCCGAACTACTCGCGGCGGTTGCAATCGCCGCGCTCCTGGTGAGCACCGCAATCCGCCGTGACTGGCTGTCGGGAGCCGGTTGGGCCACCTTCGCGCTGCTCGTGTCGAGCGATTACATGCTTGCCTGGTACACGATCTGGATCCTGCCGTTCGCGGCCGTCAGCCGGAATCGCCGGCTCGTCGTTGCCGCGCTCGGCTTGGGCACGTTCGTGGTCGTGTCACGCCTCTACTGGCTCAACCAGTAGTGCCTCCTTCGGTGGGAGACACGTTTCGGGCGAGCAGGGCGGCGAGCCGTGCCCTCGCGGTTGTGCTCGTGGCCGCGGCGATCGCGCTCGTGGTGATGAGCAACCCGCACGGGATCGGCTCCCGATGCGGGCCGCCGCACGCGCAGGTGCAAGCTAGGCGGGATCTGCCTGCTGCTGGTGCCCGGCCAGGTACTCGTCCAGCGCCGCGCTCTTCTCGGTGTCCTCGTAGACCTCGTACTCCTTGAGCAGGCCGCACGCCATGTGGCCCCAGATCACGTAGCGGTTCTCGTAGACCCGTGCGCCCGTGAAAGCGTCGAGATGGACGGTCCCGCGCACGCAGAGCGTCATGTTCCACGGTGGCCCCTTGACGACCACCTCGTCGGGGTAGATCTGGAGACCCGCGAGAACGAAGCGCTGCAGCCAGCGCTCGAGCTCCTCCTTGCTGTCGAGCTCGGTCGCCCAGGAGCTGTCGCCGGGGAAGCGGAACCGCACGTCCTTCGCGTCGAGGCGCAGCAGCGGGCGGTAGTCGCCCTCGCGCAGCCGCGCCATGTCGCGGGAAAGCAATCGCTTCGCCGCCCACGAGAGCATGGTTAGCAGCCTAGCGCGCGCTCAGCGTGGGAGGATCCCGGCGTGGCTGCGGCGGCGACGATCGGCGTGTACGGCTTCACCGCCGAGGCGTTCCTGGAAACGCTGCGCGAGGGGCATGTTCGCCAGCTGCTCGACGTCCGGCAGCGCCGGGGCGTTCGAGGGCCCGAGTATGCCTGGGCGAACGCGGCCCGGCTCCAGCGCGCGCTGGCCGAGGCCGGCATCGACTACCGCCACCACAAGGAGCTCGCACCCACGACCGAGCTTCGCCGGCTCCAGTATCGCGAGGACGACAGACTCGGCGTTGGCAAGCGCTCCCGCGTTGAGCTCGCGCCCGAGTACCGGCTGCGCTACACGCAGGAGATCCTCGACCACCTCGACCTGCGGCCGATCGTGGATGAGATGCCGCCCGATGGGCTCTCTGCGCTCTTCTGCGTCGAGCGTGACCCCGATGCCTGCCACCGGGTCCTGATCGCGGAGCGGCTGGCCGCCGAGCACGGCCTGACGGTGACCCACCTGCGCCCTCCATCGCCCGGCGGGCCTTAGGCAAGAGGCGCTCGCGGCTACTGTCGGGCGGGCAGCTGCTGCACGGCCCAGCCGTTGCCGTCGGGGTCGCTGAGCCGTTCTTCCCGACGCGTGCCCTGTCCCGTCCATGCGCTGGGACGAAGGGGGCCCGCCCGGTGGCCAGCTATCGCTTGAGGGATACTGCGCGGGCGAAGAAGACCATGGGCGCTGCCAATTCATGCGAGAGGCGTGGAGGTTCGACCTCGGTTGGCGACGAGGTCGCCGGTTGGACGCCTCCACGCTTCTTCAAGCTGAAACGAACGATGCTCGCCATCGCCGGGGCGCTTGCCAGCGTCAATATCTGGACCGGAGGTCCGGTGTTCGCGCTGTGGGTCGGCTCACAGTTCCAAGGGTGGATCGACTCTCGCGCTCCCGGGACAGGGATAAGCCTGGAGGGCGTCTTCGCAGTAATCGTCGTGCTTGCCGCGGTGGAGACGGCACTTGTTTTGCTAATGACCAGGGTCGGCGATGCATACGACAAGCTCATAGGTCGCCCGCAAAAGGGCCGTGGTCGTACCTCCCCGTGGCTGAGAAGCCTAGGCGGTGAACGCCAGGAATTGGAGCGTGACAAGTACGGGGTCAGCGCAGTCGAGCGGATCGCGATGGTCAGCGTCGTCGCCTGCGTGTTGGCGTTTGAGGCTTGGCTGTTCTTCTCCCCTCGCTCGGCATTGCCGTACTGAGTTTTCAAAGCTCTGCGGGATACTGCGCGGGCGATGTCGCAGGAGAACGTGGAGATCGTGCGGCGCGGGTATGAAGCATTCGACCGTGGCGACATTCAGACGGTCCTCAGCCTCATGGACTCCGAGATCGAGACGCGAGTCGATACGGCGGTTCCCGACTGGGAGCCGCGCTACGGCCACGACGGTTTCCTCAAAGCCCTGGAGCTGTGGCTCGCGCCGTGGGAGACCTACCGACTCGAGCTCACCGAGGTGATTGACGCGGGCGAACGCGTGCTTGCCGTCTTCCGCGAGTTCGGACGGAACAAGGGCGCCGGGCACGACGTCGAGCAGACGGCGTTCCACCTTTGGATTTTCAGGGACGAAAGGCAGTCCGGTTCGACGGTTTCATCAACCGTTCGGACGCGCTCGAAGCCGCAGGGCTGTCGGAGCAAGACGCTCACGCCGACTCCTGAGGCACGTCTACCCATAGCGACGCCGCCCCCCGCTTCGCCAAACGGATGAAGAGCGGCGCCGTGCCATGGTGCAGGCCGACCTCGGCTTTGCGATCCCCGTGGTTTACCAGTTGAAGCCGGCTGCGTAAGTGACGCTCGCGAGCACGGCCTGGCCTGAGGTGTTCGGGTGGAAGTAGTCCCAGCCGCTGACCTGGCTCAGCACGAACTGGTAGTTGAAGACAGCGTTGTCGTCGTAGTCGCAGT
>JBBQKG010000025.1:0-48732 GCA_038326655.1 Solirubrobacterales bacterium | reverse complement strand
TCGATGATCCTCAACATGGTGCTCGTGCACCTGATCGGGATGATGGGCTCACAGGTGTTCTGGGGAGCCAACCCAAGAGCGCCGATCGGGGGATAGGTGCGTCCCCGGGCGACGGGATAGGTGCGTCCGGAGCAGGGTCGGGCTCCGGTAGGCTGAGAGCAGGGCAGTGAGAACCGCAGGGGCAGCAGCAGAGGCTAAAGGGAGGCCGATTTGACTCACGAGCAGGACGACCAGGAGCAGCAGAACCTCCGCGAGGGCATCCGCGCGGACGCAACCGAGTCGGAGAAGTTCGCCTATCACGGCACGATCCGTGATCACGGGCGCGAGGACACGGTCGAGTTCATCGACGTCGTCAAGCGCTTCGGCCGGAACACCGTGCTCGACGGCCTCAACCTCGGCATCCCCGACGGCCTCATCACGATGATCCTGGGCCCCTCGGGTACCGGCAAGTCGGTTTGCATCAAGCACATGGTCGGGCTCCTCTATCCGGACGAGGGCGACGTGCTCGTGCACGGCCAGTCCGTGCCCGACATGACCGACGACGAGCTCTTCGACATGCGCAAGAAGTTCGGCGTCCTGTTCCAGGACGGCGCCCTGTTCGGGTCGATGAACCTCTACGACAACGTCGCGTTCCCGCTCCGCCAGCACACCGAGAAGTCGGAGGACGAGATCCGCGAGATCGTCAGCCGGCGCCTTCGCGAGGTCGGCCTGGGCGGCGCCGAGGAGAAGATGCCCAACGAGCTCTCCGGCGGCATGCGCAAGCGCGCCGGGTTTGCCCGCGCGCTCGTGCTCGACCCGGAGATCGTGCTGTTCGACGAGCCCGACTCCGGCCTCGACCCGGTCCGCACGGCACTCCTCTGCGAGCTGATCCGTGAGGTCCACGAGGAGAACGGCGGCACGTACGTGGTGATCACGCACGACATCGCGTCCGCCCGCAGGACGCCCGACTACATGGCGATCCTCTGGCGCGGGAAGATCGTCGAGGCGGGACTGCGTGACGAGCTCTTCAGCTCGGACAACCAGTTCGTGCGCCAGTTCCTCGCCGGAGACTCGGCGGGGCCACTGGGCATGGAATAACCCGCGAGCGGCGGAACCTCCAACCTGAGAGCTCCGCTGCCGTACGCTCCCGTTGGCGGGCGATGAAGCGGATCCTGGGTCTTGAAGTCGGCGCGCTGCTCGCGCGCCTCACAGCCTTTGCGCTGCGAAACGCGGTCGCGGTCGCGGCCGTCGCGGCGGCGCTTACGATCGCAGGGTTCGCGCTCGCGCTCGGTCTCGCGCCGAGCGCGGGGCCGGGAGCGTTCGCCGGCTCCGGCAGCGGCGCCTCGAAGGCGACCGCGCAGCTTCACCGCGACTTCGGCGGCGAGCCGGTCGTCGTGCTGGTGAAGGGCCGGCTGACGGGCATGCTCCTGACCGAGGACGTCGGCCGGTTGCTCGGCCTCGAGGGCTGCATCTCGGGAAACCTGCCGCCCAGCGCGAAATCGCCCGCCCCGGTCTGCCGGGAGTTCGCCGCGCGGCGGCCGGTGAAGGTGGTCTACGGGCCCGGCACCTTCGTCAACGATGCCGCGGGCCGCATTCTCGACCGGCTCGGCCTCAAGCCGGAGGCCGTCCAGGCGCGCGCAGACCGTGCCGCGCGCCAGGCCGCCGCGGCCGCGAAGGCGCAGGGGCTCGACCGCCAGGCCCAGCGCGGGGCGGCCGCACAGGCGCGGACGCTCGCGACCACGCGACTCGCACAGGAGGTCGCGCTGCGGTTCGGGCTCGACAGCGTGCCGGCGCTCAACAACCCGCGGTTCGTGCTGCAGCTCGTGTTCGCGCCCACGCTCGGCGCGGAGGAGCCCAAGCCGCGGTTCGCCTATGTCTTCCCGGACAAGAACGCGGCCCTGATCCAGGCGCGGTTGCGCGCGGACCTCAGCGCCTCGGAGCGCACCCATGCGATCGCCATGATCCGGCAAGCGGTCTCGAGCGGCCCGTTCAAGCTCAAGTACGGGACCTACGTCGTGACCGGTGACCCCGTCGTGCGGGCCGGTGTCGCCTCGGGAATCTCCGGCCAGGCATGGATCCTGCTGTTCACCGGATTGCTGCTGGTCGCGGTCGCACTCGCGCTCACCGGCCCTGAGCGGTTTCCGTTGCTGCCGCTCGCGGCCGCTCTGCCCGTTGCCGCAGTGACCTACGGGCTAGCCCGCATCACCGGCGCGTCGCTCACCTTTGCGCTCGTCGCGCTGGTGCCTGTCCTGATCGCGCTGGCGGCTGCGTTTGCGGACCTGCTTCAGGGCCGCGACCCTGCCCGTCACGGTCCTCCGATCGCGGCGGCGGGAGTCGTCGGTGCGGCGGGGCTGCTCGCGCTCCTCACGTCGCAGGTGCCGATGATGCGGGGATTCGGAGTCCTGGCGAGCGTCGGGATCGTGCTCGCGCTTGCGGCTGCGTTGACGCTGATCCCGGTTGCGCTCGCGTGGGCGGCGACCAGGGCACGGTCGCCGCGAGGGGCTCCGGGCGGGTCGCCGGCCGCGCTTCCCGCGCTCGTCACCGCCACCACCTCGCGGATCGAGAGATGGGGCAGAGGGACGTTTGCGCTGGTCCTTCGCCGGCCCGGCCCCGTGCTTTGGGCGGCGCTCGGGGTGGCGGCGCTCGGCTGGGCGCTCGGGACCCAGGCGCCGGTGGTGTCCGACCTCACCAGGCTCGTGCCGTCGGACCGTCACGTGGTCGACGACGCACGGACGCTCGAGAGCCTGAGCGGCTCGGCGGGGCAGGTCAACGTGCTCGTCCACGGCGACGACCTCTCGGACCCGCGCGCGATCGCCTGGATGGCGCGCTACCAGGGCCGCATCCTCTCGCGCCACGGCTACTCGGAGCGCCACCGGTGCCGGGCCGCGGAGCTCTGCCCGGGGCTGTCGCTGACGAACCTGTTCCTCGGTGGCCTGCCGCGGACGACGCAGCAGGCGCGCCGTGCGCTGCGCTCGCTTCCCGCGTACTTCGCCGGCAACGTGATCACCCCCGACCGCCGCACCGCGAACATTGGCTTCGTGCTGTCGAAGATGTCGCCGGAAGGCCAGCGAAAGGTGATCGACGACATGCGCTCGCGACTCGACCCGCCGCGCGGGCTCACGGCCGAGCTGGCGGGCGCCCCCGTCGTGGCTGCCGCGACCAACGACGGGATCCGGGACGGCCGCTGGACTCTCGGCCTGGTGGCGCTTCTGGTCGTGTTCGGCGTGCTCCTGGCGCTCTACCGCAGGGTCGAACGCGCGCTCGTGCCGCTCGTGCCGGCGCTGCTCGCGACCGGCTGGGCGGCACTCGCGGTGTGGGTGCTGCAGGTGCCCGTCAACCCCCTCTCAGTGGCGCTCGGTGCGATCCTCCTCGTGCTCGGCAGCGCGCTTGCGACGCTGCTCTACGGGCGCTATCTGGAGGCGCGTGCGTCCGGGCTCGGCCCGGCGCAGTCGCTCGAGCGGGCATGGGGCGACTCGATGCCCGTCGTGGTCAGCGCCGCGGTCGTGACCGGCGCGGGCTTTCTGGCGACGACGGCCAGTGACTACAAGATCCTCCGTGACTTCGGCGTCGTGACCGTCGTGGGCCTGGCGCTCGAGCTGCTCGCCCTGATGCTGGTGCTGCCGGCGACGGTGCTGGTCGCGGAGGAGGGACTCGCGATCCGCCTGCCGAGCCGGGCGCGGGCACGGGCGTTCGCCGGGACGGCCGGACGACACGCCCGGACCGGGCTCGGACGCGCGGCCCGGGCCGCCGCCGCAGGCGCCCGCAGGGCATCGCCCACGCGCAAGTGAGCGGGGACGGCGCACCTCCGGCCGAGCAGGGGAGGCGGGCCGGTCGCCCGTACGCTGTCGCGGTCGGGGTGCTGTTCCTCGCGGTGATCGTGTACGTGAGCGTCAACACGGTCTCGAACAGGCCGATCGGGCTCAAGCCGGGTGCCCGCGCGCCGCGCTTTGCCGCGCCCTCGGCGACCGGGAACATCGACAAGGACGCAAACGTCGACCCCGCAAAGGCCTGCGGGGTGAGCGGCAGGAACGTGATCCGCATCTGCGACTATTTCGACCGCCCGCTCGTGCTGACGGCTTGGTTCAGTCGCTGCGGCGGTCACTGCGAGCCACAGCTCGACCGCGTGCAGCGGATCCAGCGCCGCTTTCCGGGTGTGGGGTTCGTGGGCCTCGACGTGCGCGACTCGCTCGCGCAGGCACGGCGCACGGTCGCCAGGCATCGGTGGACGTTCCCGATGGCGCTCGACCGCGACGGCGCCGTGAGCGCCCTCTACGGGGTCGTGGTGGGGCCGACGACGTTCTTCGTCTACCCGCGCGGGCGGCCCGGCGAGGCGGGCGTGCTGCGCGAGGCGGTCCGGCACGAGCTGACGGAGCCGGCGCTTGCCAGCCACATCGAGGCGCTCGTGCGGGCGTCGCGGCAGCGCGATCGTGCACGCCGTGCCGGGTAACCTAGGCGGCGGGATGGTCGAGGAGGTCTCGCTCGAGACCGGATGGGTCGAACCTGCGCTGCGCGAGGAGTTCAGGGGGCTCGGCCTGCGCTATGGCATCGTCGAGGGCCGGACCGGCCGCAGCCCCCGAGAGCTCAAGTCCCGGCTTCGCCACCTCTCCGATCGGGTCCACGGCGAGCGGGTGGTGAACCTGCGGCGCGAGCCGGTCGCATCTGCCTACCGGATCTTCTTCAGGCAGATCGGCATCGACCCCGATGAGCACCGGCCGCCCGGCGAGGAGGCGATGCTGGAGCGCCTTCGCGCCGGCCGGTTCACGAGCCGGGACCTGCTCGAGGACGCGTTGCTGGTGTCGCTCGTCGAGACCGGTGTGGCCGTGCGCGCCTTCGACGCGGACCGCCTCGAGGGCACGCTCGGCCTGCGCATCGCCCAGCCGCGGGAGCACCTGGCCGGGGACCGCGTGGACCTGCCCGACGGCGCGATCGTGATCGCGGACGAGCGGCGTCCGATCGGGCTGATCTTCGGCGACACGGGGTCGCGCGCGACCGTCACGAACGCGACTCGCCGGATCGCGCTCTGCGTCGTGAGACTCCCCGGAGTCCCGGTGATCACCGTCGAGGAGGCGCTGTGGGGCGCCAGCGGGATCGTCAGGACGGACGCTCGGGGCCACTGAGGCCGAAGGGGCGCTTGCTAGACTCGGACCCCGAGTTCGGGGGGAAGAGGACTTGATGCCAGACGTGGTCGACGGCCAAATCACCGAACGCGAGGCCGCGCATCTTCTAAGCGGGGGCCATGACCGCATGCCGGTCGCGCCGGTACCGCTGCGCACCGGCTACGACGAGGTCGGCGCCCGCCGGTCCCTGCGTCAGCAGATCGCCAAGCTCGAACGCGAGCTGGCCTTCTTGTTCGCCTCCTCCTTCCCCCGCAAGGGGCTCGAGTGGCGCGTCTCAGCGCCCGGCGGGCCTCGCGTGCTGAGCGTAGGGGAGCTCGAGGAGCTCCGTGACGCGCTCGCGGACCGCCTCGAGGACGCCCGCCGGGGACTGCGCGACCGCCATCAGGTCGAGCGGCAGAACGTCGCCCGGATCGACGAGATGATCGCCGCGCCGGCCCGGTTCAAGTGGGTGCGGATCTCGAACGCCGACATCGGCGAGCCGGGCTGCAAGTACTGGCACTCGCGACCCCGGCTCGGCCTGATCGGCATGCTGCTCGGCTGGTGGCGGGTCAAGATCTCCTCCGGCTGTCCATGACTACGGGGGCGCCGGCCGCCGGTGACCCCGAAGCCCGCGATGTCCGCTAGCGGCCGGCGACGGCGAAAGCGCCGCGGCGACGGATACCGCGCCCCGGTGACGCGGCGCGAGACCCGTGAGGCGCGGGCGGCGGCCGACTCTCCGGCGCCGAAGGCGCCGCCCCGGCGGCGTGAGCACCCTGACCGCCCACGCGCCCCGTGGGGATCGTTCCCGCTGGTCGAGATCGTGATCCTGATCGGGCTCGTGCTGCTGCTCGTGGGCTTCTTCGTGGCAGAGGTGCGCGGCACGATCATGATCCTGGCGGGCATCTCGCTGGTCGCGCTCGCGACCCTGGAGCTGACGATCAGGGAGCACTTCTCGGGGTACCGCTCGCACTCGTCGGTGCTGGCCGGGGCGGTGACCGTGTTCGTGCTCGGGCTAGGGTTTTTCCTCGCATGGCCGGTGCCCGTGCAGCTGGGCGCCGGCGCGGCCGCGTTCATCGCGGGCTTCTATCTCTTCCGGGAGGCCTTCAAGCGCCGTTCCGGAGGACTCGGCTTCCGGTAAGCCGACTCGAGGGCCGCGCCTGGCGGCGCGGCCCTCCCCGGCTTCTAGGCGACTGCCCGTGGGGCCTGGGCGCGGGTGCTCTGCGCCTTGGCCATGAGCAGCGCCGCGAGCGTCACTCGCTGGCGCTCCGTCAGCGTTCCGACCGACTTGTTCTCCGACATCCCGATCGACTGAAGGAACTTCCTGCAACGAGTACGCCCCCACCGCTTCTGGCTCATCAGCAGCTCGCTGATCGACATGCTCTCCACCTCCCATGGGCAAGAGAGCACGACCTCGGCCGCGTCGGCGTTGCCCGCCGCGACCTTGCGCTTCAGCGCGGCTCGTGCAAGCCGCACCCGGTTCGCGCGTTCCAAAGCAAGCATGTGTTGTGGACCAGGCATGGTGGCAGCGTCCATCGCACCTCCCAGGGTCTATTTGCAACGAATCAGCTCGACGACTTCGGCCGTAACTCCCATCACCGCTGAATGGCTATTGCCACTGAGCGGACCAGCTCCCCGGCGGCCCGTTTAGCGTTTCAACCCCACCTGGGTTTCCCTTCCCCTGTTGGCTGAACTCTCCAACGGGATGGGCTGTTCCGGTCGGGCGGGAACTTAGCCGATCTTGAGGGCTCGTCAACATCTCGTTAACCGGGCGACCCGCTAAGAGCGTTTTTTTTTTAGCTCGCGCGCCCCTTGTCCAAAAGTGGACAAAGTTTTCACGTATGCCTCAAGGCCGGGCTCAGGCGGCATTCGGGTCGAGAAGGATCTTGATGTCCTCCGTGGCGGGGTCTTCAAGCCTGTCGAACATGCTCTGAGCGGCCTCGAGAGGCGCTGTGCCGGTGATCAGGAGGTCGGCCGGAGCCCGGCCCCGCCGCGAGCAGCCGGACGGCTTCCTCGAACTCCTCATGGCGGTAGGCGAACGAGGCACGTACCTGCGCCTCCTTGATCATCAGCACCAGCTGCGAGATCGCCACCGGTTCCTCGAGCACCCGGTTGTGAACGCCGTCCAGCCCGACCGCGGGCGCAGCTCGAGCAGTCGCCGCACGGCGTGAACGGGAACACCGCGACCCGGTCGCCCACGGCGAAGCCCGTCATGGCCGGGCCGATCTCGGTGACCGTGCCCGAGAGCTCGTGCCCCATCACCGACCCGACCGGCACCGCCTCCGAGGGGCGCAGGTGGAGGTCGGAGCCGCAGATGCCGCAAAAGGCAACCGCGACGCGGGCCTCGTGTGGCTGGAGCGACCGCTCCTCGAGCTCGGCCGGCTGGAGTGAGCGATTCTCCGCGATCGTGATTGCCCTCAGGGCCGAGCGTCCTTCGCTTCGGTCGCCCCGCCCGCGACCCGTTCGCCGGCTTGCCGGCGAACGGCCTCAAATATGCCCAGCGCGCGATCGAGGTGATCGCGCTCATGGGTGGCCATCACGCTCGTGCGAATCAGGGAGCCTCCCGGCGGCACGGCCGGGTACAGCGCCACGTTCGTGTACATGCCCTCGTCCCAGAGCGCCTTCCAGAGCTGGGCGGTGGTGAGGTCGTCGCCGATCACGACCGGCACGATCGGCGTGATCACCTCGCCGCCTCCCGGCAGGTGGGTGGGCGCGACCACGTCGTAGCCGAGCTCGGCGAGCCCGGCGTGCAGGTAGCGCGCGTTCTCGAGCACGCGCGCGAACAGCTCGGTGCCCTCGGGCGAGCGGCAGATCCGCACGGCTTCGAGTGCCGCCGCGACCGCGGCGGGAACCGCCGAGGCCGTGAACAGGAAGGCACGCGCGGAGATCCGGAGGTAGTCGATCACCTCCTGGGAGCCGGCGATGAACCCGCCGCAGCTCGCGAGCGACTTCGAGAAAGTGCCCATCCGCAGGTCCACCTCCTCGTCCACCCCGAACAGCTCGCAGGCGCCGGTGCCGCGGGCACCGAGCACGCCGACCCCGTGGGCCTCGTCGACCAGCAGGCGCGCGCCGTGGGCCCGGCAGAGCTCGGACACCGAGGCGACGTCGCAGACGTCGCCCTCCATCGAGTACACGCCGTCGACAGCCACCAGCACGCCACCGCCGTCGCCCGCCGCCCGCTCCAGCATCTGCTCGAGCTTGTCCAGGCGATTGTGGCGGAAGGGCCGCAGCCGCGCCCCTGAGAGCTTGCAGCCGTCGAGGATCGAGGCGTGGTCGCCCGAGTCGGCGATCACCGTGTCGGAGGCGCTCAGGATGCCCGAGAGGCAGCCGAGGTTGGCCTGGTAGCCGGTCGTGAAGACCAGCGCCGCCTGCGTCCCCAGCCAGGCCGCGATCTCCTCCTCGAGCTCGTGGTGAAGCGGGATCGTTCCGTTCATCAGCCGGGAGCCCGTGAGCGCGGTGCCGTAGCGCTCGAGCGCCTCGCGGGCCGCCGCCTTGACGCGCGGGTGGCCGGTCAGCCCGAGGTAGTTGTTCGACCCGAGCATGAGCCGCTCCCGGCCCTCCATCCGCACGACCGGGCCGGCCTCGGACTCGACCTGGCGGAAGTACGGGATCAGGTCCTCGCGGCGGGCAAGCTCGATCAGCTCGCGGCGGTCGTGGTCGCGGGCCTTCTGGAAGAGGTCGGCCGTTGCCGGGGTCTGCGTCGGGCTGGAGTCGGGCATATCCGCTAGCTTGCCGCGCGTGAGTCTTGAGGTCAGGCCGGTCGCCACGAAGCGCGACCTCATGCGCTTCATCAAGCTGCCGTGGCGGCTTTATCGTAACGAGCGCAACTGGGTTCCGCCGTTGATCTCGGAGCGCAGGAAATTCCTGGACCGGGACGGGAACCCCTTCTTCGAGCACGCCGAGGCCGAGTACTTCCTTGCCTGGCGCGACGGACGGCCGGTGGGGCGGATCACCGCCCACATCGACCGGAATCTGAACGAGTTCCAGGGCAACGAGTGGGGAATGTTCGGGTTCTTCGAGGCCGAGGACGACCAGGAGGTCGCCGACGGGCTGCTCGGGGCGGCCGAGAGCTGGCTCCGCGAGCGGGGACGCGACCGCATGGTCGGGCCGATGGACTTCACGACCAACGACGAGTGCGGCCTGCTGGTGGAGGGATACGAGCGCCGGCCGATGATCCTCCAGGGCTGGCACCACCCCTACTTCCGCGCCCTGCTGGAGGGCTACGGCCTCGACAAGGCGATGGATCTCTACATGTGGGAGCTGCGGCTCGACAAGGTCGAGGAGCAGGGCGGCTTCCATCCGATGATCCAGGCGGCTGCGAGGAAGGTCACCGGCGAGCACCGCGTCACTGTGCGGCACATGCGCAAGCGTGACTTCGAAGCCGAGTTGGGCCGCTTTCTGGAGGTCTACAACGCCGCCTGGGAGCGCAACTGGGGCTTCGTGCCGCTGAACGAGCGCGAGGTCCGCCACTACGCCAAGGACCTCAAGCCGATCCTCGACCCGAAGTGGACCTGGATCGCCGAGCGCGACGGCGAGGTGCTGGGGGCTGCGCTGACGCTCCCCGACATCAACCTCGCGCTCGCCCACATGAACGGCAGGCTGCTGCCGGTCGGATGGGCCAAGTTCCTCTGGTGGAGGCGCAAGATCGAGAGCTGCCGCGTGTTCGCGCTCGGGGTGAAGCCCGAGTACCAGGATCTCGGGATCGCGGCCGCCTTCTACATCGAGCACGTCGAGAACGCCCGCGAGCCCGGCGGGATCTGGTGGGGCGAGATGGGCTGGATCCTCGAGACGAACGTGCCCATGAACCGGGCGATGGAGGGGATGGGCGGCAAGATCGTCAAGCGCTACCGCATCTTCGAGAAGCCACTCGGCGTCGAGGCCGCAGGCTAGACTCCGCAGACCTTGTCCGCCGAGCCGAGCCACGAGGGCGAGCTCGCCCGTCCGCCGGTCCCGGTCGCCGAGCCCGTGCGGCCGGTCGACTCGCGGAGCCGGGTGATGGTCGCGCTGCCGATTCCGCGCAGCCCCGTGACCGCCGCCGCCGGTGGCCTGACGGCCGGCGCCGTGTTCGTGACGCTCGTGCGGGTCCTGAGCCGCCGCGGGCTGCCCCGCGCCCGCCGCCGCCGGGTGCAGCGAAGCGTCGTCGCTTCGCGGTCGTTCCTCGTCGACGTGCATATGCTGGGCCGGTAGAGCACCCGCGAGCTTTTCCTACCTTAAGCCGGCCCCTGGAAGCAAATCGTTGCTGATCGCCGATTGGATGTTCGGCAGCCGCTTCAGCACGCCGTTCGAGACCATCCAGCCGCCGTAGTTCCGCCACGCGACCGGGTCCAGGTAGCCCCACGGCTTGCTGCCCGGTGGGAACAGCGCGGGGATCGTCAGCCGCACGCTCGCGGCGGTCTCCTTGCGCTTCAGGTCGCGGTTGGCGTCGAGCAGCGCGGTGGTCGCGGCAGCGGGGTTCTTGCGCGCCTCCTTGGCGCCGCGCGCGAGCGCCGACACGAACAGGCGCAGGTCGTCGCGCTGGGAGCCGAGCTTGTCCGCGTTCGCGACCAGCACAAGCTCGTCGTAGTCCGGCACGCCGAGCTTGTCCACCGGCTCGATCCAGGGCTTGGCCCCGCGCGCCTTGAGCTCGACGCCCTCGACGTTCCAGAATCCGCCGAGCGTCGCGTCGACCTTGCCGGACAGCATCGCCGGGAGCAGGCTTGCGCCCACGTTCGTCTCCTTGACCGAGGACTGGGGCACGTGCGCGCGGGCGAGGATCGTCTTGAGGTAGGCAGACTGGTAGGGGATCCCGGCGGTCCCGACCCGCTTGCCCCGGAGATCCCCCGCGGAGCGCACGCCCGACTTGCGCGTGGCGATCAGCGACGTCAGCGGACGCTGGACCAGCGCCGCAACAGCGACCACGGGCAGTCCCTGCTCGCGCGCGAGCAATACCTCGGGCTCGTAGGAGATCGCAAGCTCGGCGCGACCGGCCGCCACCTGCTTGATCGGCGCCGCCGGATCGGACGGCACGTGCGGCTTCACGTCGAGCCCGACCTGGCTGAAGTAGCCCTTCGCGCGCGCCTCGTAGATCGCGACGTGGTCGGGGTTGGGGAACCAGTCGAGCACGAGGTCGAGGTTGCGCTTCGCGGGCGCGCCGGAGGCGCTCTCCTTTTTCTCGCCGCAGGCGCTGCCGGCCACGGCCAGCAGCGCTGCGACGAGCGCTGCGGCGAGTGTGCGGCGCGCGCTCACCGGCGCTCCCCGGCGTGCGCCCACGGCACCGCACGGCGCTCGACGAGCGCGACCAAGCCGAACAGGGAGATCGCCATCACGGAGAGGATCAGCACGGCGGCGAAGACCCTAGCGGTCTGGAGCTGCGCAGTGCCCACCTGGATCGCGTGTCCGAGGCCGGCATCCGAGCCGACGAGCTCGCCGAACACCGCGCCGATCACCGCCACCGCGACCGCGACCTTGGCCCCGGAGAACAGGAACGGGAGCGCAGCCGGAAGCTCGAGCCGGCGCAGCAGGTCGAGCCGCGAGGCGCCCAGCGTGCGGAGCATCTTGACCTGGTCAGGATCGACGCCCTGGAGACCGTCGAGCGTGTTGACGACCACGGGGAAGAAGCAGATCAGCGCGATCACGACGAGCTTTGGCGTCATCCCGAACCCGAACCAGATCACGAGGATGGGGGCGATCACGACCACCGGGACGGCCTGGGAAGCGACCACGAGCGGGTAGAGCGCCCGGCGCAGCAGAGGGGAGAGGTGCAGCGCGAGCGCGATCGCAACTCCGGCCGCGAGCGCGAGGGCGAAGCCGAGCAGCACCTCGCGGGCCGTCACCCACGCGTCGGGAGCCAGCAGGTCGCGGTCGCGCCAGAGCGCGCTTGCGACCTCGCTGGGCGCCGGCAGCAGGTAGTTCTGGACCTCTCCCAGCTGGGCGAGCAGCTCCCAGCCGCCGACCAGCGCGGCCACCAGCGCGACCGGCGCGAGCCACTTCACGCGAGCGCCTCCAGCGCGCGCTCCTTGAGCGCCGCGAACTCCGGCGAGGTGACCAGCTCGCGCCGGGGCCGGCGGCGGTCGAGCTCGACGTGCAGCTCCGCGCGCACGGTCCCCGGCCGTGGCGAGAGGATCAGCACGCGGTCGCAGAGGAAGAGCGCCTCCTCGACGTCGTGGGTCACCAGCAGCGTCGTGCGCGGCTCCTGCGCGAGCACGTCGGCGAGCCACTCCTGGAGCTCCGCCCGCGTGATCGAGTCGAGCGAGCCGAACGGCTCGTCGAGCAGCAGGATCGGCTTTCCGGCGAGCAGTGTCCGCGCGAAGGACACTCGCTGGCGCATCCCGCCCGAAAGCTCCGCGGGCCGTGCGCGGGCGAACTCCTCGAGGCCGAAGCGCTCGAAGAGCGGCAGCGTGCGCGTGCGCGCCTCGGCGCGGCGGACGCCCCGCAGCTCGAGCGCGATCCCGGCATTGTCGAGCGCCGTGCGCCAGGGCAGCAGCAGATCGCGCTGCGGCATCAGCGCACAGCGGCGAAGCCGCTCGGCGGCGGAGGCGCCGTCGACGGCGATCGCGCCGATGGCCGGTTCCTGCAGGCCGCAGATGAGCTCGAGCAAGGTCGACTTGCCGCAGCCCGAGGGGCCGACCACCCCGAGCGTCGCGCCCGCGTGCGCCTCCATGGTGAGCTCCCGGAGCGCCGTGACGTCGCCGCGGCGGTTGCGGAAGACCTTGGTCACGCCGGCGATGCGGATCGCGGCATCGCCGGCGTGCCCCCTTAGAGGGGGAGCCTCCAACGAGACTTGTCGTGCTCCCTTCGCGGGCATTACCCCACAGGTTCGAAGGGTCAGCGCCGGGGTGGTGTAGGCGCTATCTCAGCCCGCTGTTCCCGCGAGCCCCCCTGGCTTGGACCTGGTGCGAGCAGTGTAGCCGCCGGTTGGTGAGCCTTGGCGCCCCGCCGAGCGCGATCACTCGAGGTCCCAGCCGAAGTAGACCTCCACTCTGCAAACCTTGTCGCCTTCGAATGTGACGACCTCGGTGTTGCGAAACCGGTGCCCGTCGGTCTTTTTGCTCTCGTAGGTCACGACGACCTCATCGCCGGCCTCGATGAGCCGCTTGAACTCGAAGCTCTCGATCAGCTCGGCGTTCGGCCAGCAGCGCTCGAAGTACCTCGCGCGGTCGATTCCCACGTCGGCCGGGCTGTAGAACGTGAAGTCGTCGGTCAGAAGCTCCTCGACGACGCGACGATCGCCAGACTCGTAGGCGCCGTAGGCGTCTCGGACGAGCTTTAGGCGGTCATGGGCAGGCATTGGCTCCTCCTTGTCTCGTTGCGTCCGCGAGAGTAGACCTCTGGGCCCGCAGGAACTGATCGCTTCGCGACCCGGCCGGCAGCAAGGAAGAGTCGCGCCGATCAGCCGTCGGACGCGGCCGCCGTCGAGGCCGTCGCGACATCGATCGCGGCCTGAACTGTGGAAAAGAGCTGGCATCGGACGATTTTCTCGTCGCCCTCGCTGAGCGTGTAGAGGTAGGCAAAGCGTTGGTCCACCTCGGCGCCGCTGCGCTTGCCTTTGCCCCACAGGCGCACGTCCACGACATAGCGCCGGTGACCGACGTCGAAGACCTCGAGCGGGTCCATCCTGACGCCCGCCCAGGTCTCCCACATGTCGTCCCATACGCGGCGCATGCTTTCACGGCCTCGATACGGCCGGGTGTCCGTAAAGACCGCGGAGAGGTCCAACTCTCCATCCTCGTCGTACATGTCCTGCATGAGATCGAGCTCGCCGCCGTTCCAGCACTCGAAGCCCTCCTTGAATCGCTCGAGGACCTCCGGTGACGCTGACTGCAGCATGTTGGGAGCATACGCCGGGATCCGGAGCAGTTCCGTGACCACGCTCACCGCTTTGGCCCGGACACGGAAGCACGGCGCCAACCGATCGGAGGCCGCGATGAGGAAGCTGATCTACTCGATGGGAGTGTCGCTGGACGGCTTCATCGCCGGGCCCGACGGAGGGATCGACTGGTCGGCGCCGGACGAGGAGCTGCACCGGTTCCACAATCAGCAGGCGCGGCAGACGGGCGCGCACCTCTACGGACGGCGGCTGTACGAGGCGATGACGTATTGGGAGACCGCTGACCAGACCCGTCGGCCCCAGCGTTCGAGCTCGAGTTCGCCCGCATCTGGAAGGACGCGTGGTGCATATCGCGGGTGTCCGGCCAGGCGCAGCCTGTATCTTGCGGGCCGGGGAGGAACCGCACAGATCGCGACGTCCCGAGCGGTCGATCCCAGCCAACCGAGGGGAGCACCGATGAAGGCAGTCAGACGTGAGGACGCGCCGGTCGCGATCGAGGGCGATGGGCTCGAGTTCCGCAAACAGGAGATCGGGGGCGACTTGACGGTCGCCTTCGTGCATATCCCCAAAGGAGCCGACCTCCGGCCGGCTCTTGCCGGTCTGCCGGACGACCTCTGCCAGTGCCCGCATTGGGGCTACGTGATCAACGGGCGGATCAAGATGCACTCCGCGGACGGCGAGCAGGTCTACGAGGCCGGCGAGGCCTTCTATTGGGCTCCAGGCCACGCCCCCGAGGCGCTCGAGGACTCCGACTACGTCGATTTCTCACCCAGCCAGGAGCTCGACGAGGTAATCGACCACATCACTTCGCAAGGGAGCTGACGCTCCTTCGCTTACGCGAGCACCCGGGCACGAAGAGCTCCGCGAAGCGCCCGTGATGCCAGCCGGGGATCGAGCATGAGCAGGGAGGAGCGACGGCGACTGGCGACTTCCTCGAGGGCTCGTGCGAAGGCTGGATCCGTGGCCGCAGCCGCAAGGCCGATGCGCTCGTTCGCCCGTAGCTTGCGTCCTGAGGCGAAGTTGGTGATCTGCCAGTAGTGGTGTAGGCCCAGGCGGCGGCGGAAAGCACGACGGTAGTGGCCGAGCGCCCCGTCGAGGTTGCGGTCGCCGACCAGGGCGGCGGCCGTGTGGTCGACGAGCCACTCAGCGCTTTGAAACGCCCAGCCGCAGCCGACCCCGAAAACGGGGTCGGCTGCGAGCGCGGCATCGCCGACGAGCGCGAGGCCTGGGCGGGCCGCGGGGCGCATCACATTCGGCAGATCCAGGGCGCCGATCAGCTTCGACGCACGCTCCGCGCCGGCCAGGTCGGGGCCTCCCGGGAGGCGGCTCACGATGCGCCAGTACGCACCCTCCGGGTCCGCGCGAACCGCCGCCAGCCTCGATCGGTGGTGAGCTGCCACAACGACCGTCATGTCGTCCTCGTTGGGAAACGCAGCGGCGATCTCCGGGTCGAGGAACCAAACGCGCGGATGGGTCGTCCTGGGGCGAACGCCGCGCCAGTAGGCGAAGTAGAAGAAGCGGTTGTTGGGACGGACCCGACCGGGCATCTGCGCGAAGCGTGCAACTGCGGAGTGACGGCCGTCGGCACCGACCACCAGGCTGGCCCGGAGGGACCGCACATCCCCGTTGGGACTCTCGAGGTCGACTCCCACAATCCGACCGCTGTCGCTCAGGAGGCGAACCGCGGCCTGACCCAGAAGGAGATCCACGCCCGGCGTCGCCGCCGCCAGCTCCCGGAGCATCGGATCGAGCGTGGCGCGCGTGACGCCGTATCCGTGGGGAACATCGGTGGGGAAGTGGATCCAGCCGCTATACGGCGTCCATACCTCCGGATGAGTGCGCACGGCGCCACGAGCGTCCAGGAGCGCGGCCAGGCCGAGGCGCTCCATCGTCGGCACCGCGCTGGAGAGAATCCCGTGCGTGCAGAGGACCTTGTAGGCAGCTGGATCGGGGCGACGTTCGACCAGAGCGACGCGTGCTCCGGACAATCCGAACAGTCGCGCTGCTGTGCAGCCGGCGATGCTCGCCCCGACGACCACGACATCGAACGCGGTCTCGGCGGGCATCGAGGCCTAACGGACCTCGGCCGGTCTGACGCCGACGAGAAGCGCCATCTCGAGCCACTTCCAATAGCAGTCGACGTCCTCGAAACCCAGCGCGCGCAGGCACCCGAGCTGGCTCTCCACATCGAGCAGGCGGTCGGACGGATCCTCATCCTCGAGCGGCTCGCCGATCGCCGCAAAGAACGCCAAGTGCAGGCGCTCGGTCGGTGACGCCACATGCTCGAAGTTCGCGAACACTCCGCCCGGTTCGAGCAGATCGAAGACCTCGCCGCAAAGCGAGCGCTTGCGCTCGTGCTCGAGATGGTGGATCGCAAAAGACGAAACGACCGCGTCAAAGCGGCCGAGGGCGGGCCGCGGCTGGGCGAGGTCGTGCTTCACGAGCTCGATGCGCTTATCGTCGGTGAAGCGCTCGCCTGCCGCCTCGAGCATGGGATCGGAGAAGTCGAGGCCCACGCCAAGCATCTCTGGGCGATCGATCCGAAGCAGGGCGAGCAGGCGACCGTCGCCCGTCCCGAGGTCGAGAATGCGACGCGCGTCGCGAGGTACATTGTCGAGCAGGACGCTTTCTCCCTCTGCGCGGCGCGGATACCCATCCGCGCGGCCGAGGTAGCGAAGGACGTGCTCGGCCGTGGTCCACTCCTCGGCGGGCATGCCTTCATTATCGGCTAGTGCCCGGGACTGACCAGGCACACTGGGTCCCCTGGCGGATGCGAGCGCGCCCAGACGGCCTCCAACTCACGGCCGACCCCCAGGCTGCCCGGGACGACCGTTTAGTTTGTCGGTGCTCAGCAACAACGCTGCACAGGCCTCGGCTGTGGGAAAGACGAGGCCCGATGGCGACTCAAAGCGTGGATGGACGGCGGGCTACCAGCCCTAGCCGCGGCCGGGTTCCCGATCGCCGCGGTTCGCCTCTTCGAAGTCGCTACTCGGACAGCCAGCGTTCGGATCCGCTGGACGGCGCTACGACCAGAACTCGTCCCAGGCGTAGAGGTCGTTGAAGTGCTCTCGAGCGTCCGTAACCCGACCGTCCTTGAGCTGGAAGACAATGCAGTCGCCAACCTCCAGGCGCTTGCCGTCTCGCTCCGCGGTGCTGCGCTGGATGCCGACCACACGGTTGTCATCGTCGGCAAGCAAGCGCTCCAGTTCGGCCCGGAAGGTGCCCCCCGTCTTCTGGGCCAGCTGGCCGAAGTAGGCGAGAGTCGCATCGCGGCCCTGGTAGTCGTTGGCCATCGAGCTCCGCCCCGGCAAGTGCCACACAAGGCCCTCGTCGAATACTTCGATGAGCGTCTGCATGTCCCCCGAGTTGAAGGCCTCGTAACCGCGCCGCATGATCGCTAGGTTTTCAGCTGCACCCATCGCTTCCCCTCCTGCTCGCTGTTCGGTCAACGCGCGACACTACTTCGCGCCCGCTTCCCATGTATTGCGGTCGTCAGAGGCGGCAGCGGTCTACGTCTCGACGACGAAGAGTCGCCACGGCCCGGGCACGCCTTTGAGGTCGTACTCGCCGCGGTCGGTCAGCGTCTGGCCCGAGCCGACGATGAGATCGCGGACGGTGCTGCTGACGAGCACCTCGCCCGGTGCGGCGAGGCTGCTGACGCGAGCGCCGATGTGGACCGCGAGTCCGCCGACATCGTCATCGGGGAGCAGTTCGCATTCGCCGGTGTGCAGACCAGCGCGAATCTCCAGGTCGAGGTCGCGGACCCGGTCGCGGATCGCGGTCGCGCTGCTGATCGCGCGGCTGGGACCGTCGAACACGGCCAGCGCGCCGTCGCCGAGTGACTTCACGAACCGCCCGCGGTGCCCCTGCACCTCCTCGCGCACCAGGCCGTCGTGGCGCTCCAGAAGGGACCGCCAAGCGCCATCGCCTAGCTCGGCGGCCCGCTCGGTCGAGCCGACGATGTCGGTGAACAGCACCGTCGCGAGCACCCGGTCGCTGACTATCGGCCGCCGCACTCCGGTCAGGAAATGCTGAATCTCGTCGGCGACGGCGTCCTCCTCGCCGAACCAGAACGGCCCCTCCCCGGGAAACTCCGCATAGCGGGCGTTTGGGATGTGCTCGGCGACATAGCGCGAGTGGCGTTCGTCGAGGTACGTCTCGCGCTCAGGGCGCAGCACCAGCGCCGGGCACTGCACGCTGGGAAGCACGCCACGCACATCTGTCTCGCCGATCATCGCCAGCGAAGCGGCAGCGGCAGCAGGACTCATCGCGAGGCGCTGCAAGCGCGCCATCAGACTCCGCAGCCGGTCGTCCTGGCCGCCAACAAGGACAGCCAACGGGTTTGCGGGCGAGTCGATGCCCCAGGACTCGACGATGGCTTGAACGATTGCAGCGCGCTCTTCGACGCTCGGCGCCCACTCGTATCCCGGTCCTGCCACCAGGCGGGGCTGCGGCGAGACCAGCACGAGTGCCCGCACCAGGTCCGGGTGGGAGGCCGCGAACAGCGCGGTCAAGCCGCAGCCCTCGAGGTAAGAGGCCAGTACCGGCTGCTCAGAGCCGACGGCGTCGATCACTGCCTGGACGTCGT
Organism: Solirubrobacterales bacterium; assembly: GCA_038326655.1. Taxonomy (GTDB): domain Bacteria; phylum Actinomycetota; class Thermoleophilia; order Solirubrobacterales; family JBBDJG01; genus JBBQKG01. Next base: position 30,266 of record JBBQKG010000025.1, on the reverse strand, counting down.
CGATCTGCTCCTCGAGCAGCGTCGCCCCGGCAATCCCATCGGACATCCCGCTCCCGCGCCGCTCGAACAGGATCAGGCGGGCAAAGGACGAGAGCCGCTCCAAGAAGCGCGAGTAAGACGGCAGCTCCCAGAACAGCTCGATGTTCGACAGGTATGACGAAACCAGCACGACGTCGAGCGGCCCCTCGCCCACCACCTGGTAGGCGATCTGCAGATCACCGCTGAGGGCATAGCGAGTCTCCGGAACGTCCACGGGCCACATTCTCCACGGCTTCGCATCCCTGAGCACAGCGGGATCGATGGGATGTCGGATGCGTGTCAGCCGGCCGGTGGCGCCGGCGTTAAGCCGTGCCGACGCATGACCTCCGCGAGCTTCGTCCGGTCCGGCGGGCCGCCGGGATTCGACGCCAGCACATCGTGGATTTCACGAAAGTAGTCCGGCGTCATTACGCCCGGGCTGGCGACCCCGAGGAACTTGGCGTCTTCGGTCCCGTGGTTGACGAATCCGTGGACCGCACCCCGAGGTATGCAGAGGGCCTCACCAGGGCCAATGTCGAGCGTCCGATCGTCAACGATCCAAATCGTCACGCCCTCGAGTCCGTAGATGGTCTCTTCGAAGGCGTCGTGACTGTGCGGCGCCGGCATGTTCCCGCCGGCCGGAACGAAGCACTCGAACACGCTCGCGCTGCCGTTCGAGTCGGCAGCCTCCACGAGGAAACGCACGCTGAGGCGCCCACCTGAATCATTTCCGTCGGTGCTGAATTCATCCAGCCCGCAGTCGACCCGGCGTGTCCCGGTTTGAGTTCTTCCGGGACATCCTTCCGCCCAGTATCACGCAAACCTCAGGTTACGGCTGCCCCTACGTAGGAGTAGCCCAAGGTCGCTGCCGCGCGAAAAGCGAGTGTGCTTGACGGTCGACGCTCGCTCGCGAAATACGGTCGCGGCAGCCGCGGGTGGCCTGGGGAGAGTGCGCCGGCCAAGGCGTCAAGGGCGGATTGGTTACGGAGCGCTAGACGATCTCGGGGCTGCCCGCGATCACGTTCACGAACTGCTCGAGCTGCTTCGTGGTCCAGCACTCGAAGACGCCGTCGCAGTAGGGCTCGTAGGTGGCCATCACCGAGTCGCCGTAGTTCCAGTAGAGGCGTGGCTCCGGATTGAGCCAGAAGGTCCGGCCGGCGCGCGCGGCGACCTGTCCGAAGATGGGCGCGGCCGGGTCGCGCCCGTTGGTGCGCGCGTCGCCCAGCACGATCACGGTCGAGCGCGGGTCGAGGTCGTCCGAGACACGGGCGAGAAACTCGTGCCACACGCGCCCGTAGTCGGTGTAGCCCGACACGTCCGCGACGCCGGCCTCCCGGGCGATCTTCTGAGAGACGGCCTTGAAGCTGCGTTCGCGCTCGAAGATCGAGGTGACCTCGTCGATCCGCTCGACGAACGCGAAGCTGCGGAGCTTGCGGAAGGTGTCGTGAAGCGCGTGCAGGACCGAGAGGAAGAACACGCTGGCGCTCGTCACCGAGGTGGAGACGTCGCAGAGCACGTAGATCTCGGGGCGCCGGGGCCGCTTCGGGCGATAGCGCAGGCGCAGCGGCACGCCGCCCGTCTCGAGCGAGGCGCGCATCGTCCGCCGCATGTCGATCGCCCGGCTTCGTCGCCGCCCGCGCTGCTCGTGCCCGGACGTGGCGATCCGGCGCTTCAGCTGCGCGACCACGCGGTGCACCTGGGCCAGGTCCTGGAGCGGGCCGCCCGGAAGCGCGCGGTCGTACTCCGCGAGCGGCTTCGCGGGAGGGAGGCTCTCGGTGCGATGGATCAGGGCGCGCTCGAGCTCACGGCGCAGGTGCTGCTCGAAGCGCCGGAGGTTCTCGCGGTCCAGCTCCACCTCCATCGCGGGGTCGTCGGTCCTGGAGGACTGCTGGCGTAGGTCGAGCGAGCGCCTGATGCGCTGGACGTCGACGCCGATCACTCCGGAGCTCTCCCCCTGGCCGCCGAGCGCCGCGACCGCGAGCCGCGCGAGGTCGCTCATCTCGCCGTCGCGGCCCTGACGGATCGCCTCCTGGATCCGGGCCTTGAGGTCCTCCAGGTCGATGCGATCGCCGCCCTGGAAGCGTTGCTCCTTGAGCCCCTTCTCGACGGCCTCGGCCTCGACCGCGCGGAAGAAAAAGCGGTCGAACACCAGCTCGAATATGCGCCGGTCCTCCTGCGACTTGGCGAGCGTTGCGGCCAGCGTCTCGCGGAAGTCCTCCCGTTCGGTCCAGCTCACCTCGCCGAGCGCGCCGACGGCGTCGAGGATCTCGGCGCTGCCGACCTTGACGCCCTCGCGGCGAAGCTCGTCGATGAAGCGCACCAGCTGCGGCGCGAGCCCGGGCGAGCCGGCGTCTGGCAGGCCCCCGTAGAGCGAGCCCCGCCCGGGGCTAGCTCTGTCCGGCCCGTCCGAGGACGCCATCTTCGAGGCGCACGGCGACGCGTTCGGCCACCACGTCGAGATCCGTGCGGTGCTTGACGACGATGCTCATGGTCTGCTCGAACGTGGTCCGGTCGATGTCCGAGGCGCCAAGCAGCAGCAGCGCGCGCGCCCAGTCGATCGACTCTGCGATCGAGGGCGGCTTCTTGAGGTCGAGGCCACGCACCATGTGCACGATCTCGACCAGCTTGCGGGAGAGCATCTCCGGCAATTCGGGCACGTGGAGACGCACTATTTCGAGCTCCCGCTCGGCATCCGGATAGTCGAGCCACAGGTAGAGGCAGCGCCGCTTCAGCGCCTCGGTCAGCTCACGCGTGTTGTTGGAGGTGAGGAGCACGAGCGGATGGGTCGTCGCCTCCACCACGCCCAGCTCGGGGATCGAGATCTGGAAGTCGGACAGGACCTCGAGCAGCATCGCCTCGAATTCCTGGTCGGTCTTGTCGATCTCGTCGATCAGGAGCACCACCGGCTCCGTCGTCGAGATCGCCGTGAGCAGCGGGCGCGCCATCAGGAAGTCCTCCGAGAAGATGTCCTCCTGGACGTCCTCCCAGCCCGTGCCGGCCGCCTCGGTCTGGATGCGCAGCAGCTGCTTGCGGTAGTTCCACTCGTAGAGGGCCTTCGCCTCGTCGAGGCCCTCGTAGCACTGAAGCCGCACGAGCGAGCGCCCGGTGAAGCGCGAGAGCGCTTTCGCGAGCTCGGTCTTACCGACCCCGGCCGGACCCTCGACGAGCACCGGCTTGCCCAGCCGGTAGGCCAGGTACGAGACCAGCGTCGCCGACTCGGAGGGGAGATACCCGGCACCGGCGAGTCCCTCGCGGACCTCCTCGAGCGACGCGGGGTTAGAGTCGTTCGACCCCGCGATCATCCGTGGATGATACTTAGACGCGCGTGGACGCCCTCGGAAATCTGATCGTGCTCGGATCGCTGCGGACCTCGCCGCAGCCGATCGTGACGCTCATGCTGGTGGGCTTCGGCGTCGGCATCTTCGGGCACCTGGCCGGATCGAAGCCGCTGATCGCGGTCGGAATCGGACTGGTGTTCGTGGCGGGCCTGCTGGCGCCGCAGTACTGAGCGCTGTCCTACCGGGGCAGCGGAAGCGTCGGCTGCGCGTCCACGTCCGCGGCGACCGACTCCGGCTCGCCATGGTGGTAGCGCCGGCGGGCGCGGACGCCGGCAATCGCAAGCAGCACGCCGGCCGCCAAGCAGAGCGCGACTCCCCAACGCAGGTCGTAGTCGAGCGTGTGGCCAGCGACGACTCTCGTGGGCGGATCGAGGGCGCGGACGAGCACGAGCAGGCAGACCCAGGCGCCGGCGCCGGTCGCAAGCGTGCCATCGGAGAGCGGCAGGTGGAAGACGCGCCCCTGGGCCCGCCGGAAGAGGAGCAGCAGGACGGAGGCGGCCACGAGCAAGACCGACAGCTCGATCCAGGTGAGCCGGTTGACGCCCCACGCGGACAGGCCGAACACCGGGTCCCGCCACCAGGGCGTGAACATGCTCACGACGATCGCCAAAGCGGCGGCTCCGGCGAGGCGCTGCTCCGGATCGAGCATGCGCACGAGCATCCGCACGGAGCGCCGGTGCTCACTCAATCGGGATGTCCTCGATCGGCATCGAGCGGGCACGCTCCTGGTCCATGTGCTGGATGTAGTGGTCCAGCAACGCCCGCATCGCGAGCAACCCCTCGCGCTGGAGGTTGTGCAGGTGCTGGCGGAGCTCCTCCGGCATCGTTGCCCTGAGGACGTCCGCCGTGCGGCAGATCGGGCAGAAGTCGAGGCACTGGAACTCGACTCCGGCACGCTCGCCGCTGTCGCGAAGCTGCTCGAACGGATCGCCGTTGGCGAACAGGTCGTCCATTGTCTAAGGCGCGGTGATCCCGCCTGAAACCGGATGATGAGCCGGCCCATCGTCCGCATCGTTCTCGCGTCCGAACCGCACCAACAGGGCGCCGTCCTCGAAGCGCGCCTCACGAGGCCGGAAGGAGGTGAGCGCGGATGGCAGCAGGATGTTGCGCTTGTGCGGCCCGACCCGCACGATCAGCTCGAGGCCGATCTTCTTCAGCATGATCTCCGCCTTCTCGACGAACGGGATCCGGAGCCGCAGCTCCGCGCTGTCGTCGAGCATCACGAGCTCCTGCCTGAGGTCGCGGTAGAGGACGCTCTCGGGCTCGTGGCCGTCGAACACCTCGGCACCCAACCGCGCGAGCATCGCGGGGCCGATCACCTCCTGCTCGAAGAACGGCGCGCGCAGCACCGGCACGGGCGCGAACGCCTCCTCGACCAAGGCGACATGCTCGCGCTGGACGGCGCGCCAGGCGGCGAAGTAGCCCTCGTCGAGCTCCTCGGGGAAGACGCGGTTCACGACCACCGCGTCGGTCAGGTAGCCGTAGAGGTTGAGATAGGTGAAGGTGCGCTGGGCCTCCTTGATGACCATCCGCTCGGGGTTCATCACGAGCCGGATCGAGGCGTGCTGGCGGTCGCGGAGGATCTCGCTCATCTCGATCAGGTTGCTGACCAGCCGCTGGACCTCGGAGAGCACGTCGTTGCCCGGGAGCGGCAGGTCGAGCATCGTCCGGGCGAAGGGACGCGCTGCGCTCAGGAGACGCTTCTCCCAAGGGAACACCTTCTCCAGCCACCACCGTGCGACCTCGGGGAACGAGAGCAGGCGCAATGTCTCGCCGGTGGGAGCGCAGTCCACGACGATCACGTCGAACTCGTCGGACTCGTGGTGGCGCTTGAGCTGGAGCAGCGCGAAGATCTCGTCCATCCCGGGCGGAACGGTGAGCTCCTCCGCGAGGATCCGGTCGACGCCCCGGTCCGAGAGCACGCTCGCAAGCCAGCCCTGGACCGCGTTCCAGTGGCGCTCCATCTCGGCCTCCGCTTGGACCTCCTGCCCCCAGAGGTTCTCGGCGACCGGCACGGGCGCAGGGCCGAGTTCGGCCTCGAGCGAGTCGGAGAGGCTGTGGGCGGGGTCGGTGGAGAGCACGACGGTCCGAAAGCCTCGCCGCGCGATCGCGAGCGCCGTGGCAGCCGCGACGCTCGTCTTGCCGACCCCGCCCTTGCCCGTGTAGAGGATCGTGCGGGGCGTCATCGCGGGGCGATTCTACGCCTAAGTGCCGGATTTACCGGGCCGGCTCCCGCGCACGCGCACCTCGCCTTTCGCGGTCGAGGAGTTGCCCGCGAGGTCGCGGGCGTACAACGCGAACTCATAGGTGTGCTCGCCGTCTCGCTTCGGCGGGACCCACCGGAACCAGTGGTCCCCCCGGGCCAGCGACGTGCTGGTGGAGAGGTACGTCTTGCCGCTGCCGGAGTCCTTGACGACGATCACGACCCGCCCGATCTTGGACAGCCGGAACTTGAAGCGCACGCCCTTCCCGACTCGCGCAGGCGAGGGCACGGCCTTGTAAGGCTCGAGCGTCGGGTCCTTCTTCAGATAGCTCGTGAAACGAGCGGCGGCGGTGCAGTAGGCGGGCGCGCCCGTGGCCTTGCAGAGCGTTTGCGAGAAGTCGCGGTTGAGCGTGTGGTAGTTGAGGTTCGCCTCGTGCCCGGGCCGGCCGCCCGGCCGGTCGTAAAGCGACCATGCACCGGTGTCGTAGTCGGTGATCACGGCCCTCGCCGTGCGGTCGCCGGCCTCGAAGAGCGACTTCGCGGCGGTGTCGTTCGAGAGCTGCTGATAGGTGAAGAGGCCGCTTACCGCCTGCAACATCCCGTTGAGGACGTTCAGGCGAGGGTCGAAGCTGTACAGCGCATACCAGTCGCGGTCGCCCTGCGGAGCCCGCACCCCGACCGGCGTGCGACGCTCGAAAGCGCCCCGCGCGGCGCGCGCGACGGCGAGCAGCGCTGGGTCGCTCAGGCGCCTGCTGGCACGCGCGAGCGCCTGCATCGCGGTGCCCTGGGCCATGCCGGAGATCCAGGGTGGCGAGCCGCCTCCGTAGGCGAAGTAGTACTCCCACGTCTCGAAGCCGCCCCGGTCGACCCGCATCTTCAGGAGGTCCTCGACGAGGGAGCGCAGGTCGCTGTCCTGGTGCCCGTACCAGTATCCGTTCGCCTGGCCGAAGTTGGCGAGCGGGTGGAACTGCAGGCCCTCCCCGGGGAAGTACTGGAAGATCACGCGGCTCGACCCGAAGCGCAGGCGCGCCCCCGAGGCGGGTGGGCCGGCTTTCGCCCACCACTCCCGGTTCCGGTCGAGGATCGTGAACATCGGCTCCAGCCGCGCCGTAAGCCGGTTCCCGGCCGCAAGCCGCTGGAGCGTGCCGACCACGGAGCCGAGCTCGGCGCGCCGCTGGCCGCGCAGGCTGCGCAGCGTGCGCCGGGCAGCGGTCCAGAAGCTCAGATATCGGCTGCGCGTCGGCTCGTCGATCGCGTGCACGGCGAAGGCGCGATCGACCGTCCGCTTGACGAGGTCACGCCGGGCCGCGCGCGCGGTGAGTCGCGCGACCGGCGCGGCCGGGACCCCGGCCGGCCTGGGGCCGGCCAGGGACCAGGGGCCGTCCAGCGCGGGCTCGTTCTCGGTGTGAACGCCGTGCGCCGTGACCTCGAGCACCGGGGCCGCGTGAGCGCACGCGGCGCCGAACGCGAGCGTCGCGACGAGGGCCAGCAGGGCTTGTGTGACATGGCGCATCCGGGTATCTCGTCCTGTATGTTGAACGGAACCCGGCCGATCGGCGCAAGTTGCGCGCCCCTCGACCCGCAGTCAAGGGCCGCCCGGCCGGGACGGGAGAGGAAGACAGAGACCCTTGCCAGCTCGACCCCGACTGATAGTCGCTCTGCTTGCCGTGATCGCTGCCGCGATCGCGATCGGCGTGAGCGCCTGCGGTGGCGGGGGCGGTGACAGCGCCAACGCGCGCCAGGTCGTCAAGCAGACCTTCAATGGCCAGAAGCGCGTCGACAGCGGCAAGCTCAACCTGAGCCTGACCGCAAAGCTGCAGGGCACCGGCCTTGCGGCATCGCAGGTGAAGGAGCCGATCGTGATCCGGATGAGCGGCCCCTTCCAGTCCCGCGGCGACAACTCTTTGCCCGCGATGGACCTCGTGCTGAGCGCGACCGGGTCCGGTCAGGACTTCTCCGCAGGCGCGATCTCGACGGGCGACAAGGGCTACGTGAGCTTCCAGGGCAAGCCCTACCAGGTCCCGGACAAGGTCTTCGGCCAGTTCCGGCAGGGCTTCGAGCAGCAGCAGCGGAAGGACAAGCGCACGAGCCAGCTCGACCTCCGCTCGCTGGGCATCAACCCCGACACGTGGTTGAGGAACCCGAAGAACGAGGGTGACGAGCAGGTGGCCGGCGCGACGACGACCCACGTCTCCTCGGAGGTGAACGTGGACGCGCTGCTCAACGACGTCAACGACCTCCTGAAGCGAGCCGACAAGCTGAACCTCAGCCGTCAGCAGCTCCAGCAGCTCCCGCAGTCGCTCAGCGGCGACAACCGCAAGCTGATCAAGGATGCGATCAAGCAGGCAAAGGTCGATCTCTGGACGGGCAAGGACGACAAGACGCTCCGGCGCCTCGACCTGAAGCTCAGGTTCGTCCTGCCGGCGGCGCTCAAGCAGCAGGCCCAGGGCCTGGAGGGTGGCGACATCGACCTCCGGCTCGAGGTCGCGGACGTGAACAAGAAGCAGGAGATCAAGGCGCCCGCCAACCCGCGGCCGTGGAGCGAGCTGCAGCGGCAGTTCGACTCGAGCACGCTCGGAGGGCTTGGAGGCAGCGGCTCCGGGTCGTCGCTGGGCGGCTCGACCGGCAGTGGGTCCTCGGGCGGCTCCAGCAGCGGCTCCAGCGGCAGCTCCGGCTCCAGCGGCAGCTCCGGCTCCAGCTCGCAGCGCACGCAGAAGTACCTGAAATGCGTCCAGAAGGCCAAGACGCCCGCCGACGTCCAGGCCTGCGGCGCGGCACTCGGCCGCTGACGCGGGCTCGAATCCGGCCCGCCTCCGGCCGGGGCGACATCTACCGGCGCTAAAGGTCTCTGTCGTCCTGCCGACCGGGTTCGTAGTGAACCTGCCGGCCGACCTTCAGCGCCTCGCGCCCATCGCGGCGATCGGCATCGTCGCCGTCGTGGCGACGCTGCTCGTCGTCCGCGGTCTCGGCGGCGGCGAGAGCAAGAGTCCCGCCCAGCACGGCAAGACCAACGCCAGCCCCGCCCGGGCGCTCGACCAGACCTTCGCCGGCGCCGGTGCCTCGAGCGGCAGGTTCGAGGCGACCGCCGCGCTCGCGCTCGACAGCGCCCCGTCGCCGGCAGCCAATCCCTTCACGCTCGAGGCCGCGGGCGCATTCCAGCGGGACACGCCCGGCGCCCCCGCGAAGTTCGAGCTGGACGCGACCGCGACGGCCGTCGGGCAGAAGCAGTCCTTCAGGCTCGTCTCGAACGGGCAGCGCGCGGCGCTCACCACGGGCGGCCGCTCGCAGCCGCTTCCCGCCGGAAGCGGGACCACCTCCTTCGCGCTGAGCCCGCGAGGCTGGCTCACCAAACCCGTCGACGCCGGCACGGCACAGGTCGGCGGAGTCAAGACCACGCACGTCTCCGCGGACGTCGACGTCGCGAAGATGTTCCGCGACCTCCAGCCGGCTGCGCCGCCCTCGAGCGCCGCGGGCCGGACCGGCATCTGGGACGAGGCGCAGAGCCTCCGCGACTCCGTCCGCAACGTGAAGGCGCAGGTGTACACCGGCGCCTCGGATCACGTGCTTCGCCGGGTCACGGTGACCGGCACCGTGCGCGCCGGGGGGCCGGCTTCCGCATCGACCGCCGCCGGCCGGTTCGTGTTCGACCTGCGCATCACCGACATCGGCAAGGCGCAGTCGATCGAGGCGCCCGTCAGGGCCGCCCCGCGCCCGGCGCCCAAGCACGCAGCCCGCACGCACGCCGCCCCGAAGCGCCCAAGCAGCTCGAAGCCTGCCACGCGGCACCGCAGCGCGACGGGGTACATGAACTGCGTGCAGGGCGCCCAGGACCTGCAGGCGCTCCAGCGCTGCCAGGCACTCCTCCCGCGCCGCTGCGCTAGGCGCTGACGGGCTCGACGTCGAAGTTGCGCCCGTAGAGCTCGGCGATCCGCTCGAGGTCCTCGGTGCGCAGGTCCGGCTTGTCCGACGTGGCGGCCCAGTCGTCCAGCTCGTCGGCATTCGTGACCGTCGGCAGGACGCACGCGATCGCCCGCTGGGCAAGGATGAACTTCAGTGCGGCCTGGGCCATCGTGAGGTCGTGCTCGGTGCAGAGGAACCGCAGCCGCTCGACCTTCTGGAGACCCTCGACCAGCCATTCGCGCGGCCGGTGGCTGCGGTGGTCGTGCGGCGGGAAGGTCGTCTCCAGCGTGTACTTGTCCTCGAGCAGCCCGCTCGAGGTGGGCACGCGCGCCAGCACGCCGATTCCGCGGTCTTCGGCAGCCCCGAGGAAGTCCCGGCCCGGCTCCTGCTCGAGCACGTTGTAGACCGTCTGGACCGCGGTGATGTCGCGGCTCTCGATCGCCCGGAGGCCCTCGTCGCGCCACCCGATCGCGGGGCCCAGCGCGACCCCGTAGTGCCGTAGCTTGCCCTCGTCGCGCAAACGTTCCAGCGCCTCGAACAGGTCGTCACGCTCGATCGCGCCCATGCGGGGGTTGTGCAGCTGGTAGAGGTCGACGTAGTCCGTCCCGAGGCGGCTGAGGCTGCGCTCGAGCGCAGCGCGCGCGTGCTCTGCGCCCCAGTCCTGCGGGCGCTCGCCCTGCGAGTGCTTGGTCCTGCCGTCCTCGAGCACGTAGCCGAACTTGGTCGAGATCTGGATGCTCTCGCGCGGGACGCCGGCCAGCGCCTTGCCGACGATCTCCTCGTTGGCCCCGGTGCCGTAGACGTCGCCGGTGTCGAAGAAGGTGATCCCGAGGTCGAGCGCGCGCTCGATCAGGTTCACGCCCTCGCCGCGGGTGATCTCGCCCCACCAGGTCGAGCCGAGCGCCCAGGTGCCGAATCCGATCTCGGAGCAGGTGAGGCTCGTGTCGCCGAAGCTGCGGGTTCTCACGGGGGCTCAGTGTACCCAGCGGTTCCTCCTGGTCCGCGCATATGCTTCCCGGCGTGTCGAGCCCGGCCTCCCGCTCGGGCCGGCCCTCCTGGCTGCGCTTCGTATTAGGCGGGGAGGGTTGGCCGTACCTGCTCACGCCGATGATCCCGATCGCGATCGGGCTGGAGGTCGCGCATGCCAACCACGTCGCGATCTTCGTGACGTCGGCGCTCGGCGTGATCCCTCCCGCCGCCCTCATGGGACGCGCGACGGAGGACCTGGCGACACGTTCGGGCCCGGGCATCGGTGGCTTGCTGAACGTGACCTTCGGGAACTTCCCGGAGCTCGTGATCGCCTTCTTCGCGCTGCTCGAGGGCCTCCAGGAGGTCGTGAAGGCCTCGATCATCGGCTCGATCATCGGGAACATCCTGCTCGTGCTCGGCGGGGCGATGTTCGTCGGAGGTCTCGGCAGACGGGAGCAGCGCTTCGCGCGTGAGGCGGTCGGGGCACAGTCGGCGATGCTGCTGCTCGCGGTGGCGGCGCTCGTGATGCCGGCGGTGTTCCAGCTTGTCGACGGGGGCAACCTGCCGCGCCCCGGGGCGGAGAACTTCAGGTTCAGCCCGACGCTCGAGCACCTCAGCCTCGCCGTCGCGATCGTCCTAATGGTCTCCTATGTGGCGGGACTGGTGTTCTCCCTGCGGACGCACCGCGACGTCTTCAATCCCAAGTTCGAGCCCGAGGAGGGCCACTCCACCTGGAGCATGCGCGGCAGCGTGATCGCACTCGCGGCCGCGGGCGTGGTGGTGGGCGTGATGAGCGAGATCCTGGTCGGCTCGATTGCGGACGCCGCCAAGTCGATCGGGCTGAGCGAGTTCTTCATCGGCGCGATCGTGGTCGCGATCGTGGGGAACGTCGCCGAGCACTGGGTGGCGGTGTACGTCGCGCGCAAGGACCAGATGGACCTCTCAGTCAACATCGCGATCGGGTCGAGCGCTCAGATCGCGCTGTTCGTCGCCCCGCTGCTCGTGCTGCTGTCGTTCTTCTTCGGGGACCACCCGATGGCGCTCGTCTTCAACGGCTTCGAGCTCGCGGCCGTGGTGCTGGCGGTGCTGATCGCGAACCGCGTCACGATCGAAGGCAGGTCCAACTGGTTCGAGGGCGTCCAGCTCCTGAGCGTCTACCTGGTGATCGCGATCGCCTTCGGCTACGCGCAGAAGGCGGGGTAGGGCTCGAGGGTCTCGAGGGCCGGACTACCTCCATCCCTAGTCTTCTCTTCCGACCTCCTGGCCGTCTTCGTCGTCGTCGGCCTCTTCCTCCAGCTCGTTCGCCGTCATGCTGACGCTGCGCGCGTCGCCGGGGTGGTAGTGGGTCTGGAAGTCCTGAAGGAGCTCGTCGCGGCGGTGCTCGTCGAGGGGCGTCTCGTCCGAGATCGTGACCCAGTCGGCGCCCTCGAACTCCTCCATGTTGAAGATCTCTCCGTCCAGCTCGGCCGAGTCGTCGACCACGATCAGAACCTCGGTCTGCGGGTTGAAGTAGACGCCGGGGCGGTTGATGATCTCGTCGAGGGAGTGGTTCTTCGCCATGCGCCCTGTATATCGCATGCACGCGCCGAAATGCTCAGCCCTGAAGGCCGTCGAGCTGGCGTTCGACCTCCTCGTCCACGTCGAGCGGGGGCTCGCCCCGGGCGATGCGGCGTTCGTTGCGCGCGATCGCGAGCTGCCGGACCTCGACCCTGAGCTCGTCGTCGAGCCGCCCCTTTTCGTCCTGCGTGGCGTCCGGGTCGCCCTCCGGGCCCAGCGCGAGCAGGCGCTGGACCTCCGATTCGACGTCGAACGGCTGCTCGCCGCGGGCCGTCTGGCGCTCGTGGCGCGCCTTCACGAGCTGGCGGATCTCGGCCTCCCGCTCCGCGCGATCCAGCGCTCCGCCAGGGCGAGGGCCCGCCGCGCCATGGGGGCCGGGCCGGGGCGCGTCGTCAAGCGCGAGGCCTCCTCGGCCGAGCTGATCCAGCACGCCGAAGGCGCCTCCGAAGAGCACCGCCGCAATCGGCGCGATCACGAGGACGACGATCCAGATCACCGTGCCGAAGTCCATCGAACCGAGTGTCGCAGAACCCGCCGGAGGCGTATTTCGGTGGGCAGGAGAGCAATCGGTCCAGTAGACTTGACTCGCGAATCAATCGTCCTGGCAGCGCCCATCGGGCCTCTTCGCCGGCGACCCCGTCCCCCTTCAAAGGAGACCTTCAGCAGTGGTTGACCTCACCCTCACTGACGAGCAAAAAGACCTTCGCGAGCTCGCGCACAACTTCGCCGAGAAAGAGATCCGCCCCGTCGCCTGGGAGTACGACCGGGACGCGACCTGGCCTCAGGAGATCGTCGAGAAGGCGCACGAGGTCGGCCTCATGAACGCCGAGATCCCGGAGGAGTACGGCGGGCCGGGCCTCCATTCCCTCGACGGCTGCCTGATCGAGGAGGAGTTCGGGTGGGGATGCTCGGGCATCGGCACTTCGCTGATGTGCAATGGCCTCGCCTCCGCGCCGGTCGTGATCGGCGGCTCCGATGACGTCAAGAAGGAGTTCCTCGGGATGCTCGTGGAGGAGCCGAAGCTTGCCTCATTCTGCCTGACGGAGCCCGAGGCGGGCTCGGACGTGGGCGCGATGCGCACGCGCGCGGTCAAGCAGGGCGACAAGTACGTGATCAACGGCTCGAAGGTCTTCATCACGAACGGCTCGCACGCGAGCTGGTACACGGTCTACGCGAAGACCGACCCGGACAAGGGCCACAAGGGCATCTCCGCGTTCGTCGTACCGCGCGACACGCCGGGCGTCTCGGTCATGAAGAAAGAGGACAAGCTCGGCCAGCGGGCCTCCGACACCGCCCAGATCCAGTTCGAGGACGTGGAGATCCCCGAGGACTACCTGCTCGGCGAAGAGAACCACGGCTTCAGGCTCGCGATGATGACGCTCGACCGCACGCGCCCGGGCGTAGCGGCGATGGCGGTCGGGATCGCCCGGGCCGCATTCGAGTTCGCCGCCGAATACTCCAAGGAGCGTGTCCAGTTCGGCGTCCCGATCGCGATGCACCAGGCGATCCAGTTCATGATCGCCGACATGGCGACGAAGATCGAGGCCGGGCGGCTGCTCGTCTGGCAGTCCGCGGCGCTGCTCGACCAGGGCAAGCGGAACACGCTGGCCGCGTCGCACGCGAAGCGCTTCGCCGCGGATTCCGCGATGGAGGTCGCGACCGACGCCGTCCAGGTCTACGGCGGGTACGGCTTCATCAAGGAGTACCCGGTCGAGAAGCTGATGCGCGACGCGAAGATCATGCAGCTCTACGAGGGCACGTCGCAGATCCAGAGGCTCGTGATCGCCCGCGAGGTGCTGATGCCGCGGCGCGTCACCGAGCAGGAGCCGGCGGCCGTACAGGCGTAGCGCCGCGCTTCAAGGCGCGCCCGGCGCCGCAGGCGCCGGACTTGAACTGATTCCGACGACGCGGGCGGCCACCGAGCCGCCCGCTTCGCGTTTGACCTCGACGAGCCACCTCCGCTGCCAGCGCGCCTGGGCACAGAGCTCGGCCTGTGGGTCGAGCGCGCACGGGCTGGGCACCACCACGAACAGCGAGCACCGCGCGGTTCGGGCGGATACGCGCCAGCACGCTCGCGTCGCAAGCGGCGATCCGGCGGTGCCGATCTGCCGGTAGGAGGGGTGCTGAAGCACGGTCTGCCGGGCCGCGTGGTCCGCGCGCGGAAGGCTAAGCCCGCGGGCCCCGGCGGAGGCGGTGGCGAGCCAGAGCGTCAACGCGCCGAGTAGCGCAAAAACTGCGGCCTTCCAGGCGATTCTGCTCGAACGTCGCGTTGCCGTGGCCCTCGCTTCCCGGCAGCCGAGTGTACTGCCGCCCCCGGCCCCGAGGGAGGCAGTCTCGACGAACGGCTTATTAGCGCTAAGCACCACTCGTACAATGGGTGGGGTGCAGGAGCGGGCGATACCAAGGAGAGCGGCTTAGCCGAGCGAGGCACGTCCGGCTCGGCGCGCAGCCGGGCGGCCCGGAAGGCGGCTACCGAGGCCACGCGCGCCGCGGAGGTGCGCGGGGACTTCGAGCCTGCGGGCAGGCCGTCGGACGTCTTCGGCGCCGAGCTGCCGATCAAGTCCGCGGGCGCGCCGGGGCTCCGGCGCCGTGACATGTTCGCGCTGCTGGTGCTGCACCTCATCGTCCACTCCGACACGGGCGCCTCGTACGGGAACCAGCTGATCGAGAGCATCGAGAAGATCACCGACAACGCGGTGTCGCTCAATCCCAACACGATCTATCCCCTCCTCCGTGAGCTCGAGGGCGGGGGCCTCGTCGAGGGCCAGTGGGAGCACCCCGAGAAACGCAGCCGCCGCCTCTACACGATCACCGACCGCGGCCGTGACGAGTACGCACGCCTCCGCACGGGCATCGAGCCGTTCCTCGACTCGATCGTCAAGACGATCACGCTGATCAAGCGTGAGATATATGAGAATCACTGAATCCTTCCAAGCGCCACCTTGTTGGGGCAGGGACGCACATCGGAACGTGGCGGACGTGGCGGCTATCGGCTAACAGGTAGGGTTCCGCCCCCGCATTCAAGCGCCGATTCGGAGGTTTTTCTCGAGATGTTCGTTTTCAAGACGGCCGTCGTGGGGGCTGGCACGATGGGCGGCGAGATCGCCCAGACGCTTGCCGCCGCCGCCCTGCCGGTCGTGCTCAAGGACGTCGAGCAGCGCTTCGTGGACCAGGGTCTCGAGAAAGCGAGGCAGGTCACGGAGACCCAGCTCCAGGGGCTCGTCAAGAAAGAGAAGATCACCTCGGAGCAGGCCCAGCAGCAGGTCGAGGAGACGCTCGGCCGCATCACCGGCACGACCGCCTACGAAGGTTTTGGGGACGTCGACTTCGTGGTCGAGGCGGTGCCGGAGCGGATCCAGATCAAGAAGGCCGTATTCGCCGAGCTCGACGCCTGCACGCCTGGGCACGCGATCCTCGCGAGCAACACCTCTTCGCTGTCGATCACCGAGATGGGCCGCGCCACCAGCCGCCCGGACAAGGTGGTCGGCTTCCACTACTTCTACCCCGCCTCGGTGATGCGCCTGATCGAGGTGATCGAGGGCGAGGACACGTCCGACCAGACGATTCAGTCGACGGTCAACTTCGCCCAGCAGATCCGCAAGAACCCGATCCGCTGCGCCGAGGTGCCGGGCTTCGTCGTGAACCGCATCCTCAACTCGGCCGCGAGCGAGATCTGGCGCCACAAGGACGAGACGGGGATGTCCGCACCGGACATCGACAAGGAGATCGCGGACGCGAAGGTGACCCCGATGGGCCCGTTCTACCTCAGTGACCTGCTGGGCCTGGACACGGTCCTGCACGTCGCCGAGCACCTGCAGAAGTCCTACGGCGACCGCTTCTACGTATCACCCGAGATGCGGGAGCTGGTGGCGGCGGGGAACTTCGGGCAGAAGACCGGCAAGGGCTTCTACGAGCACGGCTCGTAGGGAGGAGAGCAGATGGAGCAAGCAACAGCACAAACACACCCGAGCGCCGCCGGGAGCGTCGTCGACCGCTTCTCGCTGAAGGCGTTCGCGGAGGCCTGCCTCGTGCTCGAGGAAGGCGTCGCGAGCCTGAAGGACATCGAGCTGGGCATGATGATGGGCGCGGGCATCCTGCCGGGCCCGTTCACGCGTGCAGACGAGCGCGGCCTGGACGAGATGCTGGAGGCGCTCGAGGGCGCCGAGCGGGAGTGGGGCGAGGGCTTCGCGCCGGCGACGGTGCTGCGGCGCCTCGTGGCCCAGGGCCGCCTCGGTCGCAAGAGCGGCCAGGGCTTCTTCCCCTATCCCCAGCCCGACCCCGGCTTCGAGCAGAAGGAGACCGCGCTGCTCGAGACGCGCGGCGAGGTCGCGGTGGTCTGGCTGAACCGGCCGCCCGCCAACCCTTTGAGCCCTCAGTTGATCCAGGAGTTCGGCGAGCTCTGGAAGCACTGCAACGAGAGTGCCGAGATCCGCTCGGTGGTGATCGCCTCGAGCAACATCTTCACGTTCTCCGCCGGCGCCGACATCAAGGAGTTCACGAAGATGGACGCCTCGGCGGGCGCGGGCCTGCTCGACTCGGGCCACGCGATGCTCCGCGAGATGGAGACCTCCAGCACGACCACGATCGCGGCCGTCAACAGCATCGCCTTCGGCGGCGGCTGCGAGCTGTCGATGGCCTGCGACTTCCGCCTCGCGGCGGAGTCGGCGACCTTCGGCCAGCCCGAGGTCAACCTTGGCATCATCCCCGGCTTCGGGGGCACTCAGCGCCTGCCGCGCCTGGTCGGCGAGGGCAAGGCGCTGGAGATGAACCTCACAGGCGAGGCGATCTCGGCCCAGGAGGCCTACCGGTCCGGCCTCGTCCACGCGGTCGTCCCCGACCACGAGCTGCTCGACACCGCGATCAACTGGGCCCGGAAGCTGGCCGGCCAGGCGCCGGTCGCAGTCGAGCAGATCAAGCAGGTCTCGGCCAAGGGAGACCTCGACGACGGCATCGCGGCCGAGAAGCAGGGCTTCGCGGCGGCGTTCGGCTCCGAGGACGCGCGAGAGGGCATCGGCGCGTTCATCCAGAAGCGCAAGCCCAACTTCAAGGGCAAGTAGGCGCGGGACGGGCGCGCGGCTCACGCGGCGCGCCCGTCCGCTCGCTCGCTAGCGCGCGGGCGCCCCGGCCGGGGCGATCGGCCGGCCGAGCGACTTGCCCTCGAACGCGAAGCGCTCCTCGCGCAGCGTGCTCAGGTACCTCGGGAAGATCTCAGCCGTGAGCGTGCCGCCGTGCATCGCATGGATCCACTCCGGCACGAGCGGCTCGAGCCGGTCGATCGTCCACCGGACCGGCTCTTCGTGGGCGAAGATCCCGATCTCGCGGTAGAAGCCGCACATCTCCATGCTGAGGTCCTCGTTCACGACCGGGGGCTGGTCGCCGGGCTGGATGAACAGGTCCGACGGGAAGAGGCTCTTCGTCGACTCCTCGAAGACCATCATCGAGTCCCAGTGGTGGACGTGCGGCGTCTCGAGGAAGCTGAGCGTGTGCTCGCCCAGCTCGATCCTGTCCCCGTCGCGAACGCCGCGCACCCGGTCGACGTAGTCGACGCCGAAGCTCGTGAGATTGAGGATCGCCGACATGTCGGATCCGACCAGCTGCGCCTGGGGGGCCGCGCCCATGAAGCGGTCCATGCCGCCGCACTCGTCGCCTTCGAAGTGGAGCAGCACCACGTAGGCGAGCCGGCCCGGATCGAGCACCTCGCCGAGCGCCTTGCGGACGCTGTCGTACTCGGAGTGCACGCCCGTGTGGACCAGGGTCGGCATCTCGTCGTCGATCAGGAACTGGTTGAACGTGATCGGTGCCCCGTCGGGGCTGGGGGGCGTGGAGATGCGGTAGATGCCCTTTGTGATCTCGTCGATTTGCGCCATTCAGATCCTCTCCTCTCATTGCACAGCGGTGTGCAGCGAAATCTATGGCAATGGCCGTGACCTTGTCAAGAATCAAAGCACACTTGTGTGTAATCATTAACACATGGGCCGAAAGTACGAGCTGAAGAAACGCGCCGAACGCCAGGTCGAAACCAGGCGGAAGATCGTCGAGGCCGCGATCGACCTGCACGGGACGATCGGCCCGGCGCGGACAACGGTCAGTGCGATTGCCGAGCGGGCGGGCGTCCAGCGCCACACCTATTACCGCCACTTCCCGGACGAGCTCTCGCTGATGCTTGCCTGCTCGGGCCTCTACGGGGAGCGGAACCCGCCGCCCGATCCGGAGCGGTGGCGCGAGATCCGGGACCCCGAGGAGCGGCTCCGGCGCGGGCTGGACGAGCTCTACGCGTTCTACGAGGCGAACCAGCAGATGCTTTCGAACATCATCCGGGACGCACAGGTGCACGCCGTCACCGCGGAGGTGTCAGCCCTGCGATCCGGGCACATGATCCGTGCGATGCGCGAGGTCCTGTCCGCCGGACGACGATCGAAGCGGGCCTTGGCCTTGCTCGACCTCGCGCTCGCGTTCTCTACCTGGCGCGCGCTCGTGGTCGACGGCGGGCTCGGGCGCCGGGCCGCGGTCGACACGATGGTGGCCGCGGTTCGGTGCGCGGCGTCCGGATAACCTCTCGCGTCCGATGTCAACCGCGAATGGCAGCGTCGAGCGTCTCGCGCAGCTGATCCGTGACGCGCGCAGCACGGTTGCGCTGACCGGCGCGGGCATCTCGGTGCCCAGCGGGATCCCCGACTTCCGCTCCCCCGGGACGGGACTGTGGGAGAACGTCGACCCCATGGAGGTCGCGCACATCGAGGTCTTCCGGCGCGATCCGAAGCGCTTCTGGACCTACTACCGGCCGCGCTTCGGGACGCTTGCCGACAAGGAGCCCAACCCGGCGCATGCGGCGCTCGCCGAGCTCGAGTCGCGCGGGCTGCTCGATGCTGTCATCACGCAGAACATCGACCGGCTGCATCGCAAGGCGGGCTCGAACCGCGTGATCGAGGTGCACGGCACGATCGAGACGAGCTCCTGCCTCGATTGCGGCGCCTCCTTCACGCTCGACCTGGTCGAGGCGCTGTTCGACGAGGAGGGCGTCGCACGATGCCACGGCTGCGGAGGCCCGGTGAAGCCGGACGTCGTCCTGTTCGGCGAGCTGCTGCCCGAGCGCGCGATGAACGAGGCGTACGCGCTTGCCGCGGGGGCCGACCTCCTGCTCTGCGTGGGGTCCTCGCTCGAGGTGCATCCCGTTGCGGGCCTGCCCGCCGTCACCCGCAGCGCGGGGGGCGCGATCGCGATCGCGACCAAGGGCCCGACGCCATACGACCAGGACGCCGAGGTCCGGCTCGAAGGCGATGTCGTCGACGATCTCGAGGCGCTGCTCGCGGCGCTCCAGGCGGGCCTTTAGCTCCCCTCGCCGCGCGCGTGGCGGCGCCTTCGCGCGAAGCGCTCCAGCTGCGTCACGGCCTCGTCGAGCGCGGCTGCCTGCTGATCGTCCAGCGGCCGTCCGAGTGCCGCGGCCGCGAGCCCGTCCAGCAGCTCGCTGTGCGCCCGAAGGGCGGTGCCCGCCCCCTGGTCTCCCGAGCGATCGCTGTCGAGCTCCGCCAGCAGCGCGACGTGCGCCGCACGCGCCTGCAGGGCGGCCTCGCAGGTCCTGCCCTGATCGAGGTCGAGGCGAGCCCGGAGGAGAAGATCCTCACTCGGGTGCACGACCCGCCGGCCGCCCAGGATCGCGGCCACCTGCTCCTCGGGGGCGAGCATCCGCCGCCGGCGCGCGTGCTCGGCTTCGGGAGCGAGCGCCACCGCGTCCCGCCACCGCCCGTCGACGAGCTCGTCGCCCGAGCCGTAGCCGAGCCGGATCCTGCGCGCCTGGCGACGTGTCACGTCGCACGCGTAGGGATCCCCCGACGAGACACGGTGGGCCTGGATCGCGCGGTTCATCAGGCGGAGCGCGGCGTCGACCTCAGCCGATGCAGTCGATACGTCGGCACAGCTCGCGAGCCACTGGCGCGCGGCGTCCGTGTCCCCGAGCGGCGTCCCGGGGATCACCGTAACGCGCGTGACCGTGACGGGCTCCGGGGCCCGGTCTTCAGAAGTTACGTGCACCGGCCGCCGCCGCGCACGCCGACCGCCTCCCGTGCGCAGCTCGCCCCCGAGCGTCTCGAACACGATCACGTCCTCGCCGTCGCCGCGAAGCAGATAGCGGCCCGCCGACGGCCCCGGCGAGAACGGGAAGTCGAGCTGGCAGAACCGGTGGAGCTGCGACCTGGACGCGGTGTCGCGCGTCAGTCGCCGAGGCTGCCGCGTGGGTGCCGCACCTTGATCGAGTACTTCGAGGGACCGGTCCGCACGACCGGGTTGGGAATCTTCGACAGCCGCGTCAGGAACTTGTCCCACTGGTTGTTGGACAGCACCTTGCGCGCTGCGTCGCCAAGCTTGGCGTTGGCCCCGAAGAGCGGACGGAAGCCGACGTGGATGTGGTCGGCGTGGTCGGCCAGCACCATCGTGGGGCCGCCCATGTCCATCAGCGAGATGATCTGGTGCGGTTGCATCGAGCCCTGAAGCGTGAGCAGCTTGCTGATCGTGGTCTCGGTGATCGAGCCCTTGCCCTGATGGCCGAGGATCGGCGTGCCGTTGATCGCGGCGATGTCGACCGCACTGCCGGACGAGTGCTCGGAGACGTTGCCGGAGGCCGACAGGAAGCTGTGGCCGCACCTCAGCGAGGTGATCGTCGGGTGCAGCCCGGAGACCGAGAGGAACTCGATCGTGGCGAGCACGCGCCGGTCGACCTGGCCGCTCTGGATGTCGTTGCGGCCGCAGGGGTAGATGTCCACGTTGCGGTCCGCGAGCGCCCGCGCGGCGAGCGTCTCCTTCGACATCAGAAGGATCTGGCCCGCGTTGGCGGCGCCCTGGCTCACAAACGGGTTCCGGCCGGCGGCGCGGTAGATCGCGGTCGCCTCCAGGAGCTTCCAGCCGTCGAGGATCGGCTTCGGGTCGATGCGCGGCGCGCCGCGGCCGGCGGGGCGGATCGAGAAGTTGAGGTGGGGAGCGAGCTTCGCGCCCGGGCCCGCGGTGAGCTTCTGGACCTTGCCGAGGACGGTGCCGCCGATCACGCGCGAGCCTTTGTGAAGTCGCTTGAGCTTCACCTGCGACGGGCTGAGCCGGAGCACCTTGGAGAAGTAGACCCGGAAGACCTCGAAGCCGGCCCGGTCGGCGAGCTGGCCGTTGTCCTGGGCGAGCGGGCGGTTGTTGGGCCGCGCCGGGTCGGCGAAGAGGCGCTCCTTGTCCGCGCTGCCCCTAGCGGTGTCCTTGCCGGCGCTGCGGTAGGCCGGGGCGGGGGTCGATGGAGCCGCTGCCGTGCGCTGCGTGCCCGCGCTCGCGGGGGCGGTCGGCTTCGGCAGCTGCTCGGGCTTGGGATTGTTAGCCGAGCGGAACTCGTCACGGGCCGCGGCCGGGTCGTCGAAGCTCCGCGGCACTGGGTAGCGCTGCGAGACCGAGCCCAGGTGGGCGTAGGTGTAGCGGTTCCCGTAGACGTCCTGCAGGACGATGTACCGGCCCAGCTTCGAGTCGTTGCCGATCTTCTTGACGATGCCGTCGTTGACTGCGATCACTGGCGCGCCCCGGCGGGTGAAGATGTTGATCGAGCGCCGGTGGGCGCTGGAGTTGACGAGCGCGGCGGCGTTGTGCGCGCGGCGCGTCTTGCGGCCGAGGCGGCGCACGTCCTGCTCGGTCACGTCGTCTGCGTAGCGGGCGCGCGCGTGGACTGGGAAGTGGCCCTGGGTGAGACCGGTCAGCGAGCCGACCAGGTCGGCGGGGAGACCCGAGATGAGACGGGCGCGGAGCAGTACCGAGTCCACGTACCAGTCGGCGTGGTTGTAGGCGAAGATCGCGCGGCGGACGCTGTTGTCGGCGCCCGCGGCCTTGAGGTAGCGAGCGGCGGCGAAGATCGCGTCGACCGGGTTGTAGGGGTCCTTCTGGCCGTCGTTGTTGGCATCGACGCCGTAGGTGCGCCACGACGAGGGGATGAACTGCATCCACCCGAGCGCCCCGGCCGAGGAGACGTTCAGGTTGCGCCCGTAGTCGGTCTCGATCTCGTTGATCGCGGCGAGCACCTCCCAGCGCACGCCGTACTGGGTGCCGGCGGCCTGGTAGATCGGAAGCAGGAAGGGCGGGATCCGGAACTTGTTGATGACGAAGTTCGGAACGCCCACGGGGGCGGGGCCCGGAAGCGCGAGCGTCAGCGTCGGGTTGCTCGTGGTCGGCGTGCCGTCGGGGTGGCGGTCCGCGCCGGGGCTACCGGCCGGAGGCTCGACCTGGGGTTGAGCGTTGGTCTCGCCGAGGAACTGGCCGGGCGAGTTGCGCGAGCGCTTGCGCGCCTTGCGGTTGTTCGGCCCGGTCGCGCCGGTGCCGCCGGTCGCGCCGGTCGGGCCCGTGGCGCCGTTCGAGCTCGAGGGCGAGCGCTTCGTGCCGTCGTGGATGCCGGCGATCGGCGCGGTGATCTCCGGAAGCTTGATCTGGCTCGCGGGCGTGCCGGGCGGGACGTCGACGGTCGTGACGATCTCCTGGCCGCCGACCAGCGTCACGGTGACCGTGTGAAGCTCGGCGACTGCCGGCCAGGTCGCGACCGAGAAGCCGGCCACGAACAGGGCAAGCGTAAGTGCCGGGAGAAGGATCTTTCGCCTCATTGGATTAACGAACCCTGCTTTGCCCTGGGGTGATGCTCAGGCCGTCGCCCGACAGCCGATCGTGGAACGGCCAGAAGGTACCGCACCAGAGCGTCACGGTATCCGCTCGAACGGCGGCTTGCAACGCCAAAGTGCCTGCTTGGAAAGCGGCGTCACAGTGCCGCCCCTGAGCAATCTCGGTGCCTCCCACCGTCAACATGATAGTTGGATCGGCTTTGCCTCGTCGCGACTTGATACGAGAATGCGCTCTGAGAGCGCGAATGCGTGCTGCCGGGGGCTGATCTGGACACAAAGCGGCCCCGAGGGCGCACCTTCGCACCCGCGCTGGGGGGCGGGGGCCGTGCAGGCCAGGTGCAACGAACCCCCCGGCCTCACGAGACGCTCCCGAGAGGTGTCGATGTATGCCCAAAAGTCTCAGCCTCAACTTTAGATTTACTCTTTTCGGGCCCGATTTCGTGACCCCGGCCCGGCAAGTTGGTAGGTTGCCGGAGCCCGGCCGGCCCCGCCGGCGCCGCACCCGGCACAACCCAGCTTGAACGCGGGGGATCAGATCTATGAGCAGCATGCCCAACGCAGACGAGTCCTTCGATCCCGCCGACGAGGAGCCGGGCCTCCGCGCGCGCATCGCGTCGCAGGCCGAGGAGGCGATCGGCCGTCTCGCCGACGACCTGCTCGAGAACCCGATGTTCAACTCGGCGCTCCAGGGCGCCTTCACGGCTCGTGAGAAGGTCGGCCAGGCGCAGCAGTCGGCGATGGAGGCGCTGAACCTCCCGACCGCCGCGGACTTCGACAAGCTCGAGCGCCGCCTGCGGTCGATCTCGCAGCGGCTCGAGGAGGTCGAGGACGGAGTCGACAGGCTCGGCACGAAGCTCGACGCGCTTTCGGAGGCGAACCGCGCGCCGGCTACCCGGGTGAGCGAGCAGCTCGAGCGGCTCGAGGCGCGGATCGACCAGCTCGTGCGGGACGTGGCGGCGCTCCGGACCGGCGCAGGGTCGGGGGGCGGGCTCTCCGGCGAGCCGCCCGCGGTGGTCGGCTAGCTCCGCGCCGTGCCTTCCGGCGGCTCGAAGAAGCGTTCCGTCGCGACCGCGGCCGCCAGGGGCAGGCGGCCGGCGGCGAAGCGAAGGACGCCCGCGAAACGCACGACGGCGGCGAAGCGATCGAGCGCGGCGAAGCGCCCGAGCGCGGCGGCGATGCCGGACGCGGTCCGGCGCGCGGTCGAGCGCACGGTCCAGTCCACCTTCGGGTCCGCGGGGATGACGCGTGACCGCGCCCAGGACATCGTGGACGAGGTCGTGCGCCGGACCGAGCAGAGCGCCGCGCGGGCCGGACGTGGGGTGCGGGAGAGCGTCGGCAAGGCGGGCCACCGGCAAGCCGAGGCGGCGGCCGGCGTGGGCGATCGGCTGCGCGAGGCGATCCCGGACATCCGGGTCGTGACGCGCGACGAGCTGAGCAAGCTGCGAACCGAGATCGAGCGTCTGCGCAAACGGGTCGACTCACTCGAGCGGCAACTCGGCGGCTCGCGGCCGGCCCGCCGGACGCCCAGGACCAAATCACGGGCGAAGAGCACTCGCGCGAAGTCCTGATGGGCCGGCGGGTCCTGATCACCGGGGTCTCCGGGTACTGGGGCGGCGAGCTCGCACGACGGCTGGAGCGCTCGCCCGAGGTCGAATACGTGGCGGGCCTCGATACCCGGCCGCCGCCGGCGGACCTCGAGCGCACGGAGTTCATCCGCGCCGACATCCGGAACCCGCTGATCTCGAGGCTGGTGCCTCAGACCGGGGTGGACACGGTCGTGCATTCGGAGGTGCTGCTGGCGCCGGAGCGGGGCAAGGGCCCAGAGCAGCTGCACGACATCAACGTGATCGGCTCGCTTCAGCTCCTCGCTGCATGCGAGAAGGCGGAGACCGTCAAGACGATCGTGGTCCGCGGCTCTGCCGCGATCTACGGCGCCGAGCCGAACGGCCCGGAGTTCTTCACCGAGGACATGGCACGTCGCTTCCCGCTTCGCACGCGCTTCCAGCGCGACGTGGGCGAGCTCGAGAGCTACTTCGACAACCACGCCCGCCGCTATCCCGAGGTGACCGTCATGGTGCTGCGCTACCAGCCTTCGCTGGGGTCGGCGGTGGACTTGCCGCTCACCCGGTTTCTCGGCCGCCCAGTGATTCCGGTGCAGCTGGGGTTCGACCCGCTGCTGCAGTTCGTGCACGCCGACGACGCCGTCGGAGCGCTCGAGGCGGCGGTCCGGCAGCCGGTTCGTGGAGCGGTCAACGTCGCCGGTGAGGGCAGCATCTCGCTCACGCGCCTGCTCCGTCTCGCCGGAAAGATCCCGCTACCGATTCCGGGCCGGCTGTTCGGTCCGGCGCTCGGCGTGGCCGCGCGCGCCGGCTTCCCGCGGCTGCCTCCGGAGGCTGTGCCGTGGCTTCGCTACGGGGTCACGCTCGACGTGACCCGGCTGGTCGAGGAGGTGGGCTTTCGGCCGCGCACCACGCTCGAGGCGGTCCGCGACTTCATCGCGCGCACCCGAGGAGACGACTCCCCGGGCGTGCCGGCCGCTGCGGTTGCGGCGCCTTAAGAAAACCTCATGGCCGACCGCAACCGCATACAGCGAGAGCGCGCGAGAAGCCTTCGAATGCGCGTCGAAGAGCGCGCCGCAGCCGAGCCGCTCGCCGAGGAGGTGCCGATCGCAGCCGAGCCGCCGAAGTCCGAGCCGGCCCCGTCCCCGCCGCCCCCGCCGCCCGACCCCGAGCCGGAGCCGCTGGTGCCGCCACCGCCGCTGGTCACCGAGCCGCCGCCCCGCCGACGCCGGCGTGAGCCGCCGCCGCCCCGGCCGTCGCGGCGGCGCGCGCTCGACCCGCTCGCGTTCCTCGGCGCGCTGAGCGGCGCGCTCGCGCGTGACGTCGATCTGCCGGCCGCGCTCGAGTCGGCCGCCGGCGTGCTGCCCTCCCCGGGACGGCGGACCGCGGAGCGAATCGCGGCGCGCCTGCGTGGCGACTACGCGCAGGACGAGTGGGGGTTCGACGAGGACTTCGTCGAGATCGTCTATCCGTTCTTCGAGTTCATGTACGAGCGTTGGTGGCGCGTCCAGGCGACGGGCGTCCACAACCTGCCCTCGCACGGCCCCGCGATGATCGTCGCCAACCACGCGGGCGTGCTGCCGTGGGACGCGACGATGATGAGCGTCGCGATCCGGAAATCCCACCCGATGCCGCGCGCGCCGCGCTTCATGGTGCTCGACTGGGCATTCCGGCTGCCGTGGGTGAGCAGCTTCATGCGCCGCGTCGGCGGGGTCGTCGCCTCGCCGTACAACGCGATGCGACTGCTCCACGAGGGCCACCTGGTGATGGTGTTCCCGGAGGGCGCGAAGGGGGCGGGCAAGCCATTCTCCGAGCGCTACCGCCTGGAGCGGTTCGGCCGCGGCGGCTTCGTCGAGATCGCGCTTCGGTCGGGCGCGCCGATCGTTCCGGTGGCGGTGGTCGGATCGGAGGAGATCTACCCGAAGCTGGGCGAGTCCCGGCTGCTCGCGCGGCTCCTGGGCGCCCCGTACTTTCCCATCACCCCGACCTTCCCGGCGCTGGGCGTGGCCGGGGCGGTGCCCCTTCCTTCGAAGTGGCGAATCGAGTTCTGCCCGCCGATCGACCTGACCGGCTTCGGACCGGAGGCGGCAGAGGATCGCGCCACGGTGTTGGAGATCTCGGAGCAGGTCCGCGAGACGATCCAGGAACGGCTCCTCGAGAACCTCGTGAAACGCGGCTCCACATTCATTTAGGCTGCGGCCGTAGCTTTCGTTCACGAGAGGGAGGAAGAGGAGAGGGTGAAGTATTTCGTCACCGGGGCGACGGGGTTCATCGGTCGCCATCTGGTCGAGCGGTTGCTGGATCGCGAAGGCACCATCTACGTGCTCGTGCGCGAGGGGTCGCGCGCACGGCTGGAGGAGCTGACCGCGAAGCTCGGCGCCGCGCCGGGGCGGATCGTGCCCGTGGTCGGCGACCTCACGGCACCGATGCTCGGGGTCTCGGACGCCGACGCGCAGACGCTCGAGGACGTCGATCACTTCTTCCACCTCGCGGCCGTCTACGACATGTCGGCGGACGAGGAGGCCAATCACCGCGCCAACGTGGAGGGCACCAAGCACGCCGTCGACCTCGCCAACCGGCTTCGGGCGCGCCGCCTGCACCACGTCAGCTCGATCGCCGTCTCGGGACGCCACCGTGGGCTCTTCCGCGAGGACATGTTCGACGAGGGCCAGAAGCTCGCCGACCCCTACTCCCAGACCAAGTTCGAGTCCGAGAAGATCGTCCGGGAGCGCGCGCAGGTCCCGTGGCGGGTCTACCGGCCCGCGATCGTCGTGGGCCACTCCGAGACCGGCGAGATGGACAAGATCGACGGGCCCTATTACTTCTTCAAGGTGATCCAGCGGCTGCGCCGCGCGCTGCCGCCGTGGATGCCGGTGGTCGGGCTGGAGGGGGGCACGATCAACATCGTGCCGGTCGACTTCGTCGCCGCCGCGATGGACCACATCGCGCACCAGGAGGGACTCGACCGGCAGGCGTTTCACATCACCGACCCGAGCCCCAAGACCGCGGGCCAGGTCATGAACACGTTCGCGCGCGCCGCGCATGCGCCCGAGGCCAGCATGCGGATCGACCGGCAGATGATCAACATGGTGCCGAAGCAGGCGCGCGGCCTGATCGCCCAGCTCCCGCCGGTGAAGCGCATCACCGATCAGGTGCTCGGCGACCTCGGCATCCCGCGCGAGGTCCTCTCCTTCATCGACTTTCCCAGCGAGTACGACTCCCGGGACACCGAGCGCGCGCTCGAGGGCACCGGGATCGCGGTGCCCGCGCTCGAGGGCTACGCGGACCGGCTGTGGGACTACTGGGAGCGCAACCTCGACCCCGACCTCTTCAAGGACAGGAGCCTTCGCGGGGCGGTCGAGGGCAAGGTGGTCGTGATCACCGGGGCCTCGAGCGGCATCGGGGAGGCGGTCGCGCTGCGCGTCGGCGAGGCCGGCGGCATCACGGTATTGGTCGCGCGCTCCAAGGACAAGCTGGACGAGGTCAAGTCGCAGATCGAGGATGCGGGCGGCGTCGCGCACGTCCACCCCGGAAACCTCGCGGAGCTCGAGGACGCCGAGCGCCTGGTCGAGGAGATCCTCGCAGCGCACGGGCGTGTCGACGTGCTCGTGAACAACGCCGGGCGGTCGATCAGGCGCTCGATCAAGAACTCCTATGACCGCTTCCACGACTACCAGCGCACGATGCAGCTCAACTACTTCGGCGCGCTCAAGCTGATCTTCGGGTTCCTGCCCGGGATGCGGGACCGGAAGTCCGGGCACATCATCAACGTCTCCTCGATCGGGGCGCAGACCAACACGCCGCGCTTCTCCGCATACGTCGCGAGCAAGAGCGCGCTCGACGCGTTCTCGCGATCGATCGCGTCGGAGATCGTGGACGATCACGTCTCGATCACGACCGTCTACATGCCGCTGGTGCGCACGCCGATGATCGCGCCGACGGGGATCTATGACGCGTTCCCCACGGCGACGCCGGACGAGGCGGCGGACATGATCACCCGTTCGATGATCTACAGGCCGAAGAAGATGGCGACCCGGCTCGGGACTTTCGGCGAGGTCCTGTACGCGATCGCGCCGAAGTCGGTCGACGTGATCTTGAACACCGCCTTCAAGCTCTTCCCCGAGAGCGCTGCAGCGCGCGGGGAGAAGCGCAAGGACGAGGAGGTCTCGGCCGAGGGGATCGCCTTTGCGCACCTGATGCGAGGGGTGCACTGGTAGACGCCGCGACCGCGGCGCCGGGGCGGCGCCGCAGCTTCTGGGGCTGGGGCTACGAGGACGAGCAGCTCTCGCCCGCCGAGCTGCGAAGCGCGGCGGCCGGGGTCGTCGAGCACCTCGGCTTCGGGTCGGTGGAGGTCGAACTGCCGATCGCGCTCGAGCAGGTCGAGCTGCCGCCCCCGCGGCTCGAGCCGCCGCCTTCGCTGGCCGGGATCTGCTCGACGGATCTCCACGACCGCGCGTCACACGCCTACGGGAAGGCCTACCGCGACGTGGTGCGCGCCTTCCGCGGCCGCTTCGACCACGCTCCCGACGTAATCGCCCATCCGCGCGACGAGCGCGAGGTCGAGGCGATCGTCGAGTGGTGCGTGCAGGCGGGTGCGGCGGCGATCCCCTTCGGGGGCGGCACGAGTGTCGTGGGGGGCGTCGAAGCCCGCGTCGGCGACCGCTACGAGGGCGCTGTCGCGATCGACCTGAAGGCGCTCGACCGCGTGCTCGACGTCGACCGCGTTTCGCGCGCGGCCCGGATCCAGGGTGGCGCGACCGGCCCAGGGCTCGAGCACCAGCTTCGCGAGCACGGGCTCACGCTTCGCCACTTCCCGCAGTCGTTCGAGCTCTCGACCCTCGGCGGCTGGATCGCGACCCGCGCGGGCGGCCACTTCGCGACGCTCTACACGCACATCGACGACCTCGTCGAGTCGATCCGCGCGGTCACCCCCGCGGGCATCTTCGAAAGCCGGCGTCTGCCGGGGTCGGGTGCGGGGCCGAGCCCGGACCGAATGCTGCTCGGCTCGGAGGGAACGCTGGGCGTGATCACCGAGGCGTGGATGCGCGTGCAGGAGCGGCCACGATTCAAGTCCTCGGCGGGGGTCACCTTCCCCGATCTGGCGGGTGGCGCGGAGGCCGTGCGAGCGCTCTCGCAGAGCGGCCTGTACCCGTCCAACTGCCGCCTGCTGGACCCCGGCGAGGCGGCGCTGACGGGGGCCGCCGACAATGCGGCGCTACTGGTCCTGGGCTTCGAGTCGGCCGACCACCCCGTCGAAGCCTGGATGAGCCGGGCGCTCGAGCTTTGCCGTGATCACGGAGGCGCGGGGGAGGCAAAGGAGTCGGGAGACGCGACCGGCGCATGGCGCCAGGCATTTCTGCGCGCCCCTTACCTGCGAGACGTCTTCGTGGCCGCGGGCATCCTCGCCGACACCTTCGGCGGGGCGCGGACCTAACGCCCGTCCGGTCGAGCGCGCCTGTACAGGCCGTGACGAAAATTTTCGTATGGCAATCGACGAGACTGGCAATAGATATGGCAGGTGGACTGTGCTCCGACGTGGTCCGAGCAACTGTCGACGCGCACAATGGTGGTGCCGCTGCGAGTGCGGTAACGAGAGGCTGTTACGAGGCGACAGTCTGCGCGGCGGTCGCACTAAATCTTGTGGATGCGACAATAAGCGCCAAGGCAACTTCTCCCATGGGCACCGTGGGGTAATTCGCAGTCCGACCCATGCGTCATGGACCATGGCCAAGCAACGCTGCTCCACGCCCTCCAATCGGAACTACCCCGACTACGGAGGACGAGGGATCACCATGTGCGACAGATGGCGGAACTCGTTCGAGGACTTCCTAGAGGACATGGGCGCACGGCCAGAGTGGGCAGATGGAGGTATTGACCGCATCGACCCTGATGGTCACTACGAACCGGGCAATTGCCGATGGGCCACGAGAGCGCAACAGAACGCCAACCGCCGCTAATCGTGAGGTTGTCCGGAACCTCGTAGAACTTTGAACGGCGGTCCTCCCGCCCTGTCCGCTCCGTTGGGGAGCGTTCGGGGCGCTAACCAAGTCCGAGAGGACAGGAGGAGCCGCCATGAAGAAGGTACCCGCCGTCAAGGTCG